>NZ_JAEKJA010000050.1 GCF_016411865.1 Acuticoccus mangrovi
GCAGCACCGGAACGCCCAAGGCCGTCTGCGTCGAGCATCGCCAGGTCGCGCGGCTGTTCGATGCGGCGCGTCCATGGATGGCCTTCGACGGCGGCGATGTCTGGACGCTGTTTCACGCCTATGTCTTCGACTTCTCGGTCTGGGAGATGTGGGGGGCGCTGCTGCATGGCGGGCGGCTGGTCATCGTGCCGAGTCTCGTCGCCCGCTCGCCCGATCAGTTCCGCACGCTGATCGCCGAGGAAGAGGTGACGATCCTCAACCAGACGCCGTCGGCCTTCTATCAGCTCATCCAGGCGGATGCCGCGAGCGACGGCGCACCCCTCGCGCTGCGGACCGTGATCTTCGGCGGCGAGGCGCTCGACATTCCACGGCTGCAGCCTTGGGTCGACCGCCATCCGGCGCGTCCCCGGCTCATCAACATGTACGGCATCACCGAAACGACCGTCCACGTGACGGCCGCGCCGATCGACCTGCCGACGGTCGAGGCCGCACAGCGGGGGTGGATCGGCACCGGTCTCGCCGACCTCGACGTCTACGTGCTCGATGAGCGGCTCGGCCTGTGTCCACCCGGGGTCATCGGGGAGCTCTACGTCGCGGGCGGGGGCCTGGCGCGCGGCTATCACGGCCGTCCCGGACTGACCGCGTCGCGCTTCGTGGCGAGCCCGTTCGGCGCGGGCGAGCGGCTCTACCGGACCGGGGATCGGGCCGCCTGGCGGGCCAACGGCCAGCTCGTCTATCACGGCCGGGCCGACGATCAGGTGAAGCTGCGCGGCTTCCGCATCGAGCCGGCGGAGATCGAGACGGCGCTCCTCGCGCGGCCCGAGGTGGCGCAGGCCGCCGTGGTGGTCCGCGGCGCGGGAGCCGACGCGCGGCTGGTCGGCTACGCCGTGCCGGTGCCGGGGGCGGAGATCGACGTGACGGCGCTGCGGGCGCATCTCGCCGAGCGCCTGCCGGGCTACATGGTGCCCGCCATGCTGGTGGGGCTCGATCGTCTGCCGCTGACGGTCAACGGCAAGCTCGACCGCGCCGCGCTCCCCGAGCCGACGGTGGCCGTCGCCGACCATATCGCCCCGGCGACGCCGGACGAGGCGGTGCTCTGCGCGATCGTCGCCGCCCTGTTGGGGGCGCCCCGAGTCGGCATGGGCGACGACTTCTTCCGGCTCGGCGGCCACTCGCTGCTCGCGGTGCGTCTCGTCGCCCAGCTGCGCGAGCGCCTCGGCCGCGACGTCTCCGTCCGCACCGTGTTCGAGCATCCCGTCCTCCAGGACCTCGCCGACGCCGTCGCGAGGGCGACGCCGGCGAGCGGCCCGGTGACCGCTCAGCCGCGCCCGGCGGAACTGCCGCTCTCCTTCGCCCAGCGGCGCGCCTGGCTGCTGAACCAGCTCGAGGACGA
>NZ_JAEKJA010000051.1 GCF_016411865.1 Acuticoccus mangrovi
TGACCGCTCAGCCGCGCCCGGCGGAACTGCCGCTCTCCTTCGCCCAGCGGCGCGCCTGGCTGCTGAACCAGCTCGAGGACGAAGGGACATACAACATCCCGATCCTCTGGCGCCTGCGCGGTTCGCTCGACATCGCCGCCTTGCGGACGGCGGTGGAGGACGTGGTCGCGCGCCACGAGGTGCTCCGCACCCGGATCGTTCAGGGCGGTGGGGAGCCGACCCAGCGTGTCCTCGCCGTCGGGGAGGCGCGACCGGCCTTCCGCGTCGTCGTGGGCGCCGAGGCGGACGGCGCGTCGACGATCGAGGCGGAAGCGACGCGCGGCTTCGACCTCGCGACGGACGACCCGATCCGAACGACGCTGATCGAGTTGACGCCGCGGGACCACCTGCTGCTCCTCGTCCTGCATCACGCGGCGGCGGATGGCGCATCGATCGCGCCGCTGCTCGCCGACCTCGGACGGGCCTACGCGGCGCGGCTCGCCGGACGCGCGCCGGACTTCGCGCCGCTGAGCGTGAGCTATGTCGACTACGCCCTATGGCAGCGCGCGCGGCTCGACGATGCGACCGAGACGGAGCAACTGGCCTATTGGTGCGCGAAACTCGCCGCGCTGCCCGACGAGATCCCGTTGCCGGCCGATCGCAGACGGCCGGCCCGACCGACCCACGCGAGCGGCGCGGTGGCCATCGCGGTCGCCGCGGACACCACCTCGCGGCTCCGCCAGCTCGCCCGCGAGGAGAGCGCGACGCTGTTCATGGTGCTGGAAGCCGCGCTGGCGACGCTGCTCCATCGTCTCGGCGCGGGCGACGACATTGCGATCGGCACGGCCTCCGGCGGACGCGAGGACGGCGACCTCGATGCGCTGGTCGGCTTCTTCGTCGACACGCTCGTTCTGCGCAACGACCTGAGCGGAGATCCGGATTTCGTCTCTCTGCTCGCCCGCGTGCGGGCGACCTGCGTCGATGCCTATGCCCACGACGCGCTGCCGCTCGAGCGGATCGTCGAGGCGCTCGACCCGCCGCGCGTGGTGGGCCGCCAACCCTTGTTCCAGACCATGCTGAGCCTCGAGACCGGACCGGCTGCCGCTCTCGATCTGCCCGGCATCACCGCCACACCGGAGGCGGTCCTTGCCGGCGGCCGTTCGAAATTCAGCCTGTCCTTCGAGATGGCGGACCGCGGCAATGCCCTGACCGGTCGGTTGGAGTACAGCGCCGACCTCTTCGATCGCGCGAGCGCGGAGGAGCTCGTCGCGCGGCTTTGCCGATTGCTCGACCAGATCGGCCGCGCCCCTCGCACCCGCTTGTCCCGGCTCGACGTCCTTTCCAAAGAGGAACGGCTGAGGCTGGCGCAGGGGATCGGCGTCCGCGAGGCTCCCGTGCCGGACGCCTTGCTCGGCGATCTCATCGCGCGTCAGATCGTGGCGCGGCGCGAGGCGCCCGCCGTCCGCTGCGGCGATCATGTCTCGAGCTACGCGCAGTTGGGCGATCAGGCCCATCGCCTTGCGCGCCTGCTGATCGCCGAGGGTGTGGGGCCGGACGACCGGGTCGCCGTGCTGCTCGACCGGTCCATCGAGCAGGTCGCGGCGGGCGTGGCGATCCTTCAGGCCGGCGGCGCCTATCTGCCGCTCGATGTCGACCTGCCCGAGGAACGGCTCGGCTTTCTCCTGTCGGATGCGAAGCCGGCGCGGATCGTCACCTCGACCATGCTGGCGGCCCGGATTCCCTCGGCTTTTCGAGCCCGAACCGTCGCTCTCGACGACGCGGACACGCGCCGGCGTCTGCGGGAGCTGTCGCCCGAGCCTCTTGCCGCCCCTGAGCGGCGCGCACCGCTCAGGGGCGGTCATCTCGCCTATGTGATCTATACGTCGGGCAGCACGGGCCGTCCCAAGGGTGCGGGGATCAGCCACCGCAGCATCGTCCACTACGTGGACCATGTGACGCGCGAGATCCTCGGCGGGACGCAGGTCGCCATGCCGTTGTTCACGGCGTCGGGCTTCGATCTCACCCTGACGAGCCTGCTGGCCCCGCTCTGCAGCGGAGGGGTCGTTCACGTCGTGCCGGCGACGACGCCGGAGACGGCATTGGCGGCGGTATTCGCACCGGACGCGGGGCTCGACGCCATCAAGCTGACGCCGTCCCATCTGTCCATGCTGGTCGCTCTTGCGCCGGGGACCTCACCGATCCGGGTGGCGATCGTCGGCGGCGAGGCTCTCACCCAAGGGCAGGCGGACCTATTGAGGGCGCGCTGCCCCGGCATTGCCATCGTCAACGAATACGGCCCGACCGAGGCGACCATCGGCTGCATCGCAGCGACGGTGGACGGACAGGATATGGCGATCGGGCGACCCTACCCGAATGTCCGCGCCTATGTGCTGGACGACGGGCTGTGCCCCTGCGCGCCCGGCGTCGCCGGCGAGCTCTATGTGGCCGGAATAGGGTTGGCGCGGGGCTATCACGGGCGTCCTGGGCTGACGGCCGCACGCTTCATCGCCAGCCCCTTCGTTCCCGGCGAGCGTCTCTACCGCACCGGCGACCGGGTGGTCTGCCGACGCGACGGAGTGCTGGACTATCAGGGCCGCACCGACGATCAGGTGAAGCTTCGGGGAGTGCGCGTGGAGCTCGGCGAGGTCGAGACGCGCCTCGCCGCCCATGCCGACATCGCGCAGGCGGCCGTGCTGGCCATGCCCGCGCCCGGCGGGGGGGCGCAGCTGGTCGCCTATCTCGTGGCACGGCCCGGCGTGCGGATCGATCCCGAAAGTTTGCGCACGGAGTTGGCGCGGCATCTGCCCGACGCCATGCTGCCGGCCGCTTTCGTGCCGATCGACGCGATGCCGCTCACCCGGAACGGAAAGATCGACAAGGCGGTGCTCGCCGGCATGGCGGCGCCTCCGGAGGTTCACGACCAAGGCGCGACGCCCCATGTGGCGCCACGCACGCCCGAGGACCACGCGATCTGCACGATCGTCGCTGATCTGCTCGGTCTGCCGCGCGTCGGGCTGGCGGACGATTTCTTCCGCCTCGGGGGACATTCGCTGCTGGCGGCGCAACTGGTCGCACGTGTGCGCGAGGCGACGGGCCGCGCGTTGTCGCTGCGGGCGGTGTTCCAGTTTCCCGGGCTCGGCGCGCTGGCGGAGCATCTGGCCACGCTGGCGCCGGATGCGGCGGCTCCCCCACCGTTGCGCGTCGATCGAGAGGGAGCCTTCGACCCCTTTCCGCTGACGCCGGTGCAACAGGCCTACTGGTTCGGTCGCCAGCAGCTGGTCGCGCTCGGCGATGTCGCCTGCCACGTCTATGCCGAGCTCGTCGTCCGCGACCTGGACCTGCCTCGCTTCACGACGGCTTGGCGAAGTGCGATCGACCGGCACCCGATGCTGCGCGCGGTGATCGCGGCGGACGGCTCCCAGCGCATCCTCGAAACGGTGCCACCCTTCGTCATTCCGTGCGCCGATCATGCCGATGCGCCACGCGAAGTCGGCGAGGCGGCGGCCGCCGCCACCCGCGAGGCGATGTCGCACCAGGTGCTGCCCACCGACCGCTGGCCGTTGTTCGACGTCCGGGCGACCCGCCTCAGCGACGACGACTGGCGGGTGCATCTCAGCATCGATGCGCTCATTCTGGACGGCGAGAGCAACAACCGTCTCCTGCAGGAGGTCTTCGACCATTATTGCGGGCGCGGCGAGCGGCGGCCCCTCCCAGCCGGCGCCGCGACCTTCCGCGACTATGTGCTGACCGTGCAGCAGGCGGATCCGGCGCTCGAGCAGGCGGAGGCCTATTGGGGCGCGCGACTGGCCAGCCTGCCGCCTCCGCCGGCGCTGCCCCTCGCGGTGGACCCCGGCGCGCTCGCGGACGGCCGCTTCTCGCGCCGCCATGCCCGCATCGAGGCGCCGCAGTGGCGCAACCTGAAGGCACGCGCGGCCGTCCGCGGACTGACCCCGTCCAACGTGCTCATGACCGCCTATGCGCAGGTGCTCGGCACCTGGTCCGCGTCGGACGACTTCACCCTCAATCTGACGGTCGGCGACCGGCGACCTCTGGCGCCCGAAGTGGCCGACATGTTGGGCGTGTTCACCAACCTCGTGCCGCTGGAAATGCGTGCGGTGCGCACGGGGGCCTTCACCCAAAGGGCGCGGGCCCAGCAGCAGCAATTGGCGGCCGATCTCGATCACCGGGCGTTGAGCGGCGTCGAGGTGCAGCGCCGCATCGCTGCGGACGCGGGCGACCCGGCGGCGGGGCTGCTGCCGATCGTCTTCACGAGCGTTCTCGGCGAGGCGCAGGCCGAGCTGCCCGACGACGTCGTCGACATCGTTCATGCCATCACGCAGACCCCGCAGACCTGGCTCGACAACAAGGTCTACGAGATCGGCGGGCGGGCGTTGGGCATCGACTGGGATGCGCCGGCGGCGCTGTTCCCCGAGGGCCTGCTCGACGCCATGTTCGAGGCCTATGTCGGCCTGCTGCGAACCCTGGCCGACGACGAGGCGGCGTGGGAGGACACCCGTCGGACGCTGCTGCCGTCGGACCAGTCCCTCCTGTTCGATGCCGTCAATGCCACAGACGGCCCTCTGGGGAACGAGCTGCTGCACGAGCCCGTGCTCGCCGCAGCCCGTGCCCATCCCGGCGCGGTCGCGATCGTCGCGGACGGCCGATCCTACGACTTCGCCACGCTCCACGCCGGAGTCCAGCAGCTCGCCGGCCGGTTGTGCGCGGTGCTGTCCGACGACGACACGCTCGTCGCGGTCGTCATGGAAAAGGGTCCCGAGCAGATCATCGCGGTATTGGCGGTCCTGGCGGCGGGGCGGGCCTTTCTCCCGATCAGCGCCGGACAGCCGGATCTGCGCATCGCGACGATTCTCGCCGAATCCGGGGCGCGCGTCGGTCTCACCCAAACCCGCATCGAGCGGGGCTGCGACTGGCAGGAGAAGATCACCCTGCTCGATGTGGCGATGGCCGCACCCGCGACCGTCACGCCCGCCGCCGAGCCCCGGCCGACGTCGGCGGACGACTTGGCCTACGTGATCTACACGTCCGGCAGCACGGGCAAGCCCAAGGGTGTCGCGATCAGCCATCGGGCGGCCCGCAACACCCTGGCCGATCTCCACGAGCGGCTCGGCCTCAACGGTTCGGACCGGGTGCTGTGGGTCTCGTCGCTCGAATTCGATCTCTCGATCTTCGACATCTTCGGGGTGCTGGCCGCCGGCGGGGCCGTCGTCGTGCCCGAGCCGGATGGGCAGCGCGATCCGATCCGCTGGGCCCAGTCCATCGAGACCGACAAGGTGACGCTCTGGAATTCCGCGCCCGCGCTCGCCGACCTCATGTTGACGGCGGCCGGCGACGCGGCTCCCGCGTTGATCGGCGGGCTGCGGATCGTCATGCTGAGCGGGGACTGGATCCCGGTCGCCCTGCCGCCACGGCTGCGCGAGGCGGCGCCCGAGGCGCGACTGCTCAGCCTCGGCGGCGCCACCGAGGCGTCGATCTGGTCGATCCTTCATCCCATCGACGCCGCCGATGCGGCGCGGCCGTCGGTGCCCTACGGCAGGCCGCTGCGCAACCAGCGCTTCCACGTGCTGAAGCCCGACTTCTCACCGTGCCCTGTCCATGTCCCCGGCAAGCTGTTCATCGCGGGCGATGGTCTGGCGCTCGGCTACTGGAACAACCCGGCGGAGACCGCCGCCCGCTTCGTGCGGCATCCCGCGACCGGCGAGCGGCTTTACGACACCGGCGACCTCGGCCGCTTCATGCCGAACGGCGAGATCGAGTTCCTGGGCCGGCAGGATCAGCAGGTCAAGCTGCGGGGGTTCCGCATCGAGCTGGGCGAGATCGAGGCCCAGCTGTGCGCCCTGCCGCAGGTCGCCAGCGCCGTGGCGGCCCTCGTGGGCGACAGCGACCGCACGCGCCGGATCGTGGCCTATGTCACCCTCGACCAGCCTGCCGCCGGCGCGCGCGGAACCGGCGAGATGGTCGATCCGCTCGCGCACGCCGCCTTCGTGCTCGAACAGCGCGGCCTGCCCGACGTCGCCGATCCACAGGCCGCCTTCGCGCTGCCCCACGGCCCGTCCGACGAGCCGCACCCCTCCGGTTTCCTCGCGCGACAAAGCTACCGGCGCTTCGCCGAGCGCCCCATCGAAGCCGACGCGCTCGGCGCCTGGCTGAGCGTGTTGGAGGCCATGCCGACCGAGAGCTCGGCCTTGCCCAAGCGGCGCTATGCCTCCGCGGGCGGCCTCTATCCCGTGCGTCTCTACGTGCTGGCGAAGGAAGGCGCGGTCGCCGGCCTCGATGGCGGCGCCTACGTCTACGACCCCGCCGGCCACCAGTTGAGCCGCGTCGGGGGCGCGGCTTTTGATCCGCACCTGTTCGACGGGGTGAACCGCGGCATCGCCGAAGGCGCCGCGCTCGCGATGCTGATGGTCGGCCACCTTCCGGCCATCGCCCCGCTCTACGGGGACTGGGCGCGCGACGCCTGCCTGATCGAAGCCGGGGCCATGGGACAGGTGCTGGCCGACAGGGGCCCGGCGCTCGGGGTCGGCAGTTGTCTGATCGGCGGGTTCGATACGGACAGGTTGCGCGCCGACCTGCGGCTGGGGGATGCCGAGACCGACCTGTTCCTCGGCGCCATGCTGGCCGGCCCGATCGATCAGGCGCAGACCGAGGTCTGGAGCCCCTATGCGGCCGCGCCGACGCGCCCGCGTTTCGATGCGGAGGAGGCGCGCCGGGGACTTTGGGCATTGCTGCCGGATTACATGGTGCCGTCGGGGATTGTGGTGCTGGAG
>NZ_JAEKJA010000052.1 GCF_016411865.1 Acuticoccus mangrovi
TTCAATAGCCGGCATGTCCGGTGAAACGGGGAGCACTCCAGACACGAGAACGGTAAGGAAATGGTTAGGGCCGGAGCCTAGGCTCATCACCTGGGCTTCCACCTCGTTGCGCAGTGTGAGGATCTCGCTGAAGACATCCCGTCCCTTGGCGGCCGTACTTGCCACGCCGGAGAGAAAGAAGCGAACCCAGTGGAGCATGTCGTTGGATGTGCGGACCCGCATCAGCGCATCGTAGTAGCTTGCCCGATTCTTCTCGAAAAAGTCCGAAAGATAGAGCGAGGGCTTCGAAAGGATGTTCCGGCTGACAAGGTAGAGTGGAACCAGAAGACGCCCGATCCGGCCATTGCCATCAAGGAAGGGATGGATCGTCTCGAACTGGTAGTGTGCGATGGCGGCACGCACCAGATGGGGGACGCGGATGTCCTCGTTGTGGAGGAAGCGTTCGAGGTCCGACATCAGGTCCGGGACCCCATCGTGATGCGGGGGGATGAAGACGGCATCCGTCAGGTCCGATCCGCCGATCCAGTTCTGGCTCGTCCTGAACTCGCCGGGCTGCCTGTGTTCGCCGCGCACCCCGTGCATCAGAGTGGCGTGGGTCTGCCGCAGGAGGCGGTTGGACAGGGGAAGTGTCTCAAGATCGGCGATCGCGCCGTTGACGGCGGCGACGTAGTTGCGCACCTCCCGCCAGTCGTCCCGCTTTTCGGGGGCGATCTGCTCTTCGGGCATCAAGGCTTCGTCGATGCCTGTCTGCGTTCCCTCGATCCGGCTCGACGTCTGCGCTTCCTTGACGACGTGCATCTGAATGAAGACGTCGATGTCCGGGACGATGAGCGAGAAGGCGTTGAGTTCGCCGAGCGCCCGATTGGCCTCCTCCACAAGGCCGCTCACGGTCGGATCCTCCCAGCTCCACTCCTCGTTGATCGGGAAGGGCTCGAAGCTCTTGTAGCGGAAGCGTTGCTGCCAGTGCCCTGCCTCGAAGGTCTCGAGCTTCATGCGGCCTCGACCCCTGCTGTCTCGCGCACGTCGATCTTGCCGGTGACGGCTGCTGAGATCAGGGCGGCGCGGCGCTCTTGCAGGAGGGCGATGGCGCGTTCGGCCTCTTCCACCAATGAATCGATCTTAGACGCCTCTTTGGCAATGAATGCGAGAAGGCGATCCTGCTCCGCTCGCGGCGGAAGCACTATGATCAGGTTAGAGGCGGTTCCTACATTAAAATGCAGCTGTATTGCTCCGCCGGAGCCCTCTGCAAACTGCCTAAGCGCGGCGTCTGCGCTCAAGAACCACGTGAGATAGTCGCTCGATATTTGGACCCCACCCCTAATGATGATGAGATCGATGCAGTTGCAACCATCTAACTCCGGCGGGATCACGGCTGCGGTCCCAGGTTGGCCCGTTCTGACAGCGACGATGTCGCCCGCACGTAGCTTTGATTTAGATAGCTCATCGTTGGAGTCGTTGGAGATGTACACGAGATTGTCCGTCGAGATTCGGCCCGGACGAACGTTGAGCGACCTGAGGGCAGGTACACCCTTCTCCACATAGTACTTCGACGGCTCAACCACGATGCCCACTGTGATCGCCGGACTCACGTGCCGCAGACGGCGGACCTCCCAATGCGCGGGCACATCCCCCAACCAGTCGATGCCGGAGGGCTTCATGGGGGCGGACGGGTCGAGGCCCTTGGTGACGGCGTGGGAGATGACCGCCTGGCGCTTCTCCTTCAGGAGCGCGATCAGCCGCCGCTGCTCCTCCACCAGCGCGTCGATCTTCCCCGTCTCCCGATCTAGAAACGCAGCAATCGCCTGCTGTTCGGCGAGTGGGGGGAGCGGGATTGGCAGATTGGACACGGCATACTGACCGAGGCCCACTCTGGTCAGGCCGCTTGCTCTTGTCTCGAAATACCCCTTGCTTGCGTGCGAGTCGAAGACCCGCTTCACAAACCCGCCAATAACCGGTCCAGACGGTCGCGCGATTGAGAGATGGTAACCGCAGACGATCTCGCCGATGTCATCGGCTACTAAAGCTGAAATACCGATGTCATCGGCTGTTTCGGAGTCCTTGGTGAAAATAACATCGTCCGCCCTGAGCGTGAATTTGGCGATTTCTTCAGGAGTTGCTGTAGCTTCCATGAATGGCAAGCCTGCGGTGATCACGTCATTGTAGTAGACATCAGTGTAGTTACAGAGCCGGACAGGCAGCTCCCCTTCATGGCTGTGCTTGTCGACATTGCTCGGGAAGACGGTGCAAACGACCTTTAGAGCCACGGTGTGCCAGTGCACGGGAAGATACCCGAGCCGCTCGTCGCAGCTCACGCTGTAGTCAGGGTACGGCCTGCTCACGCAGCAAGCTCCGCCAGCATCCGCTGAATATTCCGCGTCACCTCGGCCAGATCGGCATCGATCTCGGCCAGCTCCCGTGGTGGCTCGAACACGTAGAAGTGCCGGTTGAAGGGGATCTCGTAGCCGACCCGTGTCTTCTCCTCGTCCACCCAGGCATCGGGGGCGTGGGCCAGCACCTCGCGTTCCATGTAGGCGGCGACGTCCTCGCCCAGCGGCACATTCTCCGTGTCGCGCAAGGCGGGGTCGGGCTGCAGTTCGCCCTTGCGCTTGCCGCGGGCCACGCGCACCGGCTCGCCGTTCTCGTCGCGCAAGGGGCGCTCCACGGTGATCTGGCGGTAGCCGAAGGATTCGTTCTTCACGAGGAGGGAGAGCGGGCGCAGCTTCGCCTTGCCGCCTTCGGGGGGCTCGGGCGCGGGCTCCCTCTTCAGCACCACCTCGCGGCCCATCTCGCGGCCGTCCGCATCGAAGAGGGTGGCAAGCTCGGCCTCGGCGCACTGGCCGAACAGGCGGGAGAGGAGGTCGATGTCGCCTTCCCCCATCTCGCGCCGCTTGGAGCCGAGGGACTTGCGCATCTTGTGCCAGAAGGGGCTGCCGTCGATGAGCTGCGTCAGCCCCTTGCGGTGCGCCGCCTTCTTGTTGGTGACGACCCAGACATAGGTGGCAATGCCGGTGTTGTAGAACATGTCCGTGGGCAGGGCGACGATCGCCTCCACGAGGTCGTGTTCGAGGACGTAGCGGCGGATCTCGCTTTCGCCCGAGCCCGCCCCGCCGGTGAAGAGGGGCGAGCCGTTGAGGACGATGCAGAAGCGCGACCCGGAGTCCGGCTCCTCCGTCTTCGGCTGCATCTTCGACAACAGGTGCATGAGGAAGAGAAGCGAGCCGTCCGACACGCGCGGCAGGCCGGGGCCGAAGCGGCCGTTGAAGCCCTGTTCCTCATGCTCCTTCTTGACCTCCTTCTGCACCTTCTTCCACTCCACGCCGAAGGGGGGATTGGCGAGCATGTAGTTGAAGGTCTCCCCCGCGTGCCCGTCGTCCGACAGGGTGTTGCCGACCACGATCCGAGTAACGTCCTGCTTCTTAATGAGCATGTCCGCCTTGCAGATGGCGTAGGACAGGTCGTTTAGCTCCTGCCCGGACATCACGAAGCGCGCGTCGGGGCAGTAGTCGAGCCGGTACTCGTCCGCGACCGAGAGCATGCCGCCCGTTCCTGCCGTGGGGTCGTAGATGGAGCGGATGACGCCGGGGTTCTGCAGCAGATGGTCGTCCTCGGTGAAGAGGAGGTGCACCATCAGGCGGATCACCTCGCGCGGGGTGAAATGCTCACCGGCCGTGTCGTTGGAGGCCTCCGCAAAGCGCCGGATCAGCTCCTCGAAGACGAGCCCCATGTCCGTTGCGCCGATGGTGGCGGGGCCGAGGTCGAGGCGGGCGAACCGCTCGGTCACCTGATAGAGGAGCTTGTTCTTCGCGAGCTTGTCCACCTCCAGCGCGAACCCGAAGCGCTCGAAGATGTCCCGCACCTCAGGCGAAAACCCGTCGACGTACGCGCCGAGATTGGGGGCGATGTTGTCCTGGTCACCGATCAGCCTGCCCATGTCGAGCGGCGAGGCGTTGTAGAACTTTTCGCCTGACGCACGGCGCATGAAGTGGTCCGGATTCATGCCCGCGGCCTCCCGCGCCTCCTTCTCCGCAAGCACCTTCGCCTTGGTGGGCGCCAGGATGCAGTCAAGCCGCCGCAGAACGGTAAAGGGCAGGATGACCTTGCCGTACTCGGACTGCCTGTAGTCACCCCGCAGGAGGTCGGCAACGGACCAGATCAGGGCGGAAAGGTTGACGTCGGCCATGGGCAGAAGCTCGGATGCTGGATCTCACGGCCCCATCCTACGCGAAGCCGACGCGCGCCATGCAAGCGATGGCGTCAGAACGATGGCTGCGCGCGTCGACCCGTTGGTTTTGGGTCACGGACTTGAGCTCGCATCAGAATTCGTGGAACCGCGCGGCTCCCCCCGGTGGCCCCTCAAATTCCCAACCTGATTTGGCCACGGTACAGAGTGCTGTCCCCTCGGCTGGTGGTTCAGGGGCGAACTGTGGCTGGCGTCACAAGCGGCGCAACACTGCGAGGTGACTGCAGGGTATGGTCCAGCGGACGTCCGCTTCGAGTCCCTGGAAGTGTCCGTACGGGTTGACTGCCGGCTTACGGACGCGCCAATGATCGGACGCTACCCATACGGACGGACGATCGATGATGCCGCGAACCATCCTCTATGCCCGCGTCTCCACCACCGAGCAGACCGCATCGCACCAGCTCGCTCAGGCGGAAGCAGCCGGCTTCGCCATCGACGAGGTCATCACCGACCATGGCGTGTCGGGGGTGAGTGTCCCGCTTGCCGAGCGGCCGGACGGACGTCGCCTGTTCGATATCCTGCGCCATGGCGACACGCTGGTGGTCCGCTGGATCGATCGGCTGGGACGGAACTACTCGGACGTCACCGCCACCGTGCGCGAACTCCTCGACCGGGGCGTGACCATCCGCACCGTCATCAACGCGATGACGTTCGATGGTGCCTCCACGGACCCCATGACCAGAGCCGTCCGCGATGCCCTTCTGGGGTTCATGGCGGCGATGGCCGAGGCACAGGCCGAGACGACGAAGGAGGCGCAGGCCGCCGGTATCGCGGCAGCGCGGGAGCGGGGCGTCTACCGCGGCCGGAAGCCGAGCTTCGATCGTGAGAAGCTCGACAAGGTCGTCGAACTCCTCGCCGCCGGGACAGGACCTGCCGAGATCGCCCGCGTGGCCGGGGTGTCGCGGCAGACCGTCTACCGCATCAGGGACGATCCGGCCGCGGCGGAGCGAGCCCTGCGTGCGTGGCGTTCCTGACCGACCGCACGAGCCGACGTCCCGTCCGCCCCGGGATGCCACTCGCGACATCACCGGACCGCGAAGGGGCCTGACGGCCACCGCTGGGCACTATGAGGGAGGACCCTGCGGTCGCTCCCGGTCACCGCCACGACCTGCCTGACACTCGACCGTAGCCGACGACCCGCCACCCGCACGCTCGCCGGTGCCGTCTGCCGTTCGAGACCGGGGCCGGTCCCCGCATCTCCCACACGACAAGGCCATGCACGCACCACTCCCGGTCACGGGAGGGGGCGTTCGCGCGTGCCTGCACGACACGAGAACACCGACCATGAAGACCGATCTCGATCGCTTCCTCGACCAGGTGGCGCGGTTCCAGCGCAGGCGCACCGGAGGCAGCAGCCCGACTGCGCTCCTGAAGGACACCTGCACCGTCCTCCATCATTTCTTCGATCAGGCCCGGAAGGATGCCGCCGAGGGGCACGCACGGATGCAGGTTGCCGCGCCGCCCACCGGTTCCGGCAAGTCCACGGCGACTCTCGTCTACGCCGCCCATCTGTGGCGCACGCGGCGGCAGCGGACCGTCATCCTGGTGCCCACGATCCGGATGGCCGATGCCATGTACCGCGAGGCCCGCCTCCTGTTCGACGATCCGGGCGAGTACGCCGACACGATCAACGTGTTCACCACCGCTCACCGGACCGATATATCGCCGAGGACCCGTCAGGCGGCATGCGAGGACCACGGCCTCCTACGGGACAACCCTGCAATCACGCTGTCGCAGCTGCCCGACTGGCCGATCCTCATCGTCACCCAGAATTTCTGGATGGACAAGCACGGGCACATGGCGACCGAGGGCCGCTCCCTGATCGTGCTCGACGAGTGGACCGGCAAGGTCGAGACCCACCTCGTCCGGCTCGGCGAACTCGACAGCCTGCGGGACTGGTACGACCGCAAGACCCCCGCGATTGCCCCGGAGGGCAGCAAGATCTCCCGTGACCGGACATCGCGGGACCTGCAGGACATCGCGATTGCCCTCAGGACGGCCTACAGCGGCATGAAGGAGAGCGGGAAGGCCGGCCGCTACCTGCCCCTCACCACGGACAAGGTGGAGGCGGTCGCCCGGGTGGCAGACCGTTGGCGGAACGAGCGGGAGAGCCTTGCGGCACTGGCGGATCCCACCGGCTACTGTGGCGCCGAACCGCTGCGCGAGTGGCTCGACAGGCTCTTCGGGTTCATCGCCGCGCTCGACAAGGGGCAGGTGTTCAAGGTCCGGCATCATCAGGATGTCGGCTACGGCAGCGCCTTCATGGGCTACTCGGTGAAGTACGAGATCCAGCCCGGCATCGTCCTTCTCGATGCGACCGGGAGGCTCGACGGGGTCTCCCAGATCGTCAACTGGCGCGACGACAGCTGCACCGAGGTCCCGGTGGTCGACTACGGGGACCTTCAACCCTTCATCGTCGACAAGCCTGCTGCCCTCGTCACCCCGAAGCCGCGGGCAGCGTCAGCCATCGCCGAGAATCAGGGCGGCTGTCTGGAGGTTTGGGTCGACTGGGTGCGGTGGCTGATCGACGGAACACTCGGCGACGCGGAGCGGGCTCTCGTGATCTGCCCGCGGAAGCTGCTGAACCATGTTCCGGCAGACCTGAAGGCGGCACTCGGAGACCGGCTGTCGCTCACCAGCTGGGGACACCACGTCGGATCCAACGAGTGGAAGGACGTCGATGTCGTCTACCTGCTCGACGAGTTCCACCGACCACGGGACATGCACATCGCTCATGTCCGTGGCCTCCAGGGTGACGAGGAGAGCCGCCGGCCGACCGAGGAGAACCTGCAGGATGCCCAGTCCGTCCTCCTCAAGGGGGACTACGAGGCGTACCGTGACGGGCAGCTCCTTGCCGCCTTCGTGCAGGGGGCGAGCCGGGGCAGGCTGAGGCAGGTGGACGAACACGGCCGCTGCTTGCCGATGTTGCCGCCGCTGGAAAACTGACCCGGTCGCCGACTGAA
>NZ_JAEKJA010000053.1 GCF_016411865.1 Acuticoccus mangrovi
GGCTCTCGCCGCCCCGGCGTGAGGGCGGGGGCGCGGGGAGGGGCGTCACGGGGACCGCCCGTCTCGTGTCGGCGGTGCTGGTGCATTGCCGGTGCGGGGGGTCGGATCGGGTGGGGTGTGCATGAAGAGAAGGGGTGTGGGGGCATCCTCGGCAGGCCTGGCGGCGACCTACTCTCCCGCGTCTTGAGACGAAGTACCATTGGCGCTGAGGGGGTTAACGGCCGAGTTCGGAATGGGATCGGGTGGGGACCCCTCGCAAAGGCCACCAGGCCGGCGGAGGATGCTCTCGTGGTCGCGGTGCCGGGCTCCTTCCCCGAGGGGGAGGGCGGCGGCCGCGACCATGATCGTGAAACTGGCGGGTCGAACCCGTCCGGCGAGGCCGGATCTTTCGTTTATCGGTGTCGCATCGTCCGGAGGATCCGGAGGATGGGCATGGGGTAATGAGAGTGATCAAGCCGATCGAGCGATTAGTACTGGTAAGCTCCACGTGTCGCCACGCTTCCACATCCAGCCTATCAACGTCGTCGTCTACAACGGCTCTCAAGGGAGAACTCGTTTCCAGGTGGGTTTCCCGCTTAGATGCTTTCAGCGGTTATCCCGTCCGTACGTAGCTACCCTGCAATGCGGCTGGCGCCACAACAGGTCCACAAGAGGTACGTCCACCCCGGTCCTCTCGTACTAGGGGCAGATCCTGTCAATTCTCCGACACCCACGGCAGATAGGGACCAAACTGTCTCACGACGTTCTGAACCCAGCTCACGTACCGCTTTAATTGGCGAACAGCCAAACCCTTGGGACCTGCTCCAGCCCCAGGATGCGATGAGCCGACATCGAGGTGCCAAACAACACCGTCGCTATGGACGCTTGGGTGTCATCAGCCTGTTATCCCCGGCGTACCTTTTATCCGTTGAGCGATGGCCCTTCCACGCGGGACCACCGGATCACTATGGCCGTCTTTCGACTCTGCTCGACGTGTCAGTCTCGCAGTCAGGCAGGCTTATGCCATTGCACTCAACGAGCGATTTCCGACCGCTCTGAGCCCACCTTCGCGCGCCTCCGTTACTCTTTGGGAGGCGACCGCCCCAGTCAAACTACCCACCATACACTGTCCCGGGCGCAAGCCGCGGTTAGACATCCATGAAAACAAGGGTGGTATTTCAAGGGTGGCTCCACCAAGGCTGGCGCCCTGGCTTCGAAGCCTACCACCTATCCTACACATGTCGTCACGAATGCCAGTGTAAAGCTATAGTAAAGGTGCACGGGGTCTTTCCGTCTGACCGCAGGAACCTCGCATCTTCACGAGGAATTCAATTTCACTGAGTCGATGCTGGAGACAGCGGGGAAGTCGTTACGCCATTCGTGCAGGTCGGAACTTACCCGACAAGGAATTTCGCTACCTTAGGACCGTTATAGTTACGGCCGCCGTTTACCGGGGCTTCAATTCGGTGCTTGCACACCTCCTTTTAACCTTCCGGCACCGGGCAGGCGTCAGACCCTATACGTCGTCTTGCGACTTCGCAGAGCCCTGTGTTTTTGATAAACAGTCGCTACCCCCTGGTCTGTGCCCCTCAGATCCGGTTGCCCGAACCCGAGGCCTCCTTCTCGCGAACTTACGGAGGCAATTTGCCGAGTTCCTTCAGCATCGTTCTCTCAAGCGCCTTGGTATGCTCTACCAGTCCACCTGTGTCGGTTTCGGGTACGGTTTATACGGTGGAGCTATTTCCCGGAACATCTTCGCTGCCCACCCAATCCAATCAGGATGAACAACACACGATATTCGTCACTACCACCAAGTTGCAGAATATTAACTGCATTCCCATCGACTACCCCTTTCGGGTTTGCCTTAGGGGCCGACTAACCCTGCGCAGATTAGCTTTACGCAGGAACCCTTGGACTTTCGGCGAGGGAGTCTCTCACTCCCTTTATCGTTACTCATGTCAGCATTCGCACTTCCGATATCTCCAGGACCTCTCACGAGTATCCCTTCACGGACCTACGGAACGCTCCGCTACCGCTTGTCAAAGACAAGCCCACAGCTTCGGCACGTGGCTTGAGCCCCGTTACATTTTCGGCGCGAGGACCCTTAATTAGACCAGTGAGCTGTTACGCTTTCTTTAAATGATGGCTGCTTCTAAGCCAACATCCTGGTTGTTTTGGGGTCCTTACATCCTTTCACACTTAGCCACGATTTGGGGGCCTTAGCTGGTGATCAGGGTTGTTTCCCTCTTCACGACAGACGTTAGCACCTGCCGTGTGTCTGCTGGATAGTCCTCTCAGGTATTCGGAGTTTGGTTAGGATCAGTAAGGCGGTGAGCCCCCATAGCCCATCCAGTGCTCTACCCCCTGAGGGATACGTCCAACGCTCTACCTAAATAGATTTCGCGGAGAACCAGCTATCACCGAGTTTGATTGGCCTTTCACCCCTAGCCACAAGTCATCCGAGAATTTTGCAACATTCAACGGTTCGGCCCTCCAGTTGGTGTTACCCAACCTTCAGCCTGCTCATGGCTAGATCACCCGGTTTCGGGTCTAATCCGACGAACTGAACGCCCTGTTCAGACTCGCTTTCGCTTCGCCTACACCTACCGGCTTAAGCTTGCTCGTCAGACTAAGTCGCTGACCCATTATACAAAAGGTACGCGGTCACCCTTGCGGGCTCCCACTGTTTGTAAGCATCCGGTTTCAGGAACTATTTCACTCCCCTTGTCGGGGTGCTTTTCACCTTTCCCTCACGGTACTGGTTCACTATCGGTCATCGAGGAGTACTTAGGCTTGGAGGGTGGTCCCCCCATGTTCAGACAGGATTTCACGTGTCCCGCCCTACTCGAACGGCTAATCATCTTACAAGTACGGGGCTGTCACCCTCTATGGCTGAGTTTTCCAACTCATTCCTCTTGTGTCATAGCACGGCCTGGTCCGCGTTCGCTCGCCACTACTAGCGGAGTCTCGGTTGATTTCCTTTCCTCCGGGTACTGAGATGTTTCACTTCCCCGGGTTCGCTCCCTTGCGGGTCCCCTTAACGGGGGGGTTTCCCCATTCGGACATTCACGGATCAAAGGTTGTTCGCACCTCCCCGTGACTTTTCGCAGCGTACCACGTCCTTCATCGCCTCTCGATGCCAAGGCATCCACCAGATGCTCTTAAGGCACTTGATCACTCTCATTATCGATGCCCACCCCGACGCCCCTGCGGGAGCGCATCCCTTCAGCCGAAGGAACGGGTGGACACGATAAGGAAAGACCAGTTTCACGAGATCTGTCCGCATGTCCCGTCCGGGTCCGGTCAGGGACCCGATCGACGGGGCAGGGAGGGCAAACAGTCGGCCAGTCGGCCGGATGTCGGAGAAACCCTCGCCTGACGCAGCGGGACGGGATGATCATGGCCCCGGGAACTCGCGTTCCGGAGGACACGGCCGTCGCCGCTGGGCGAACAAACCTTCTCTTCACGATGTCGGATGATGGCGGAGGTCTCCCTCCGCGGGGCGCCGGGCGCCCGCCCCCCTCCGAAGAGGGGGAAGCTCGGTGTTCGTGAACGGCGATGGTGGAGCCTGTCGGGATCGAACCGACGACCCCCTGCTTGCAAAGCAGGTGCTCTCCCAGCTGAGCTAAGGCCCCGTCTTTTCTGTGCTGCCGGCCGTCGGCCTCCTCGAGCACATTCAGGTGGGACCCGGCTCCCCTTCGGAACAGGTCCGAACTGGAAAAGGTCATCGGTGATGCCAATCGCACCCAGCCGTGCGCATGCATCGCAAAGCGCGAGAGCACAACCAAGTCGTGCTCAAGTAGCGCAAAGCACGATGGCACAACCAAATTGTGCTCACGTAGCGCAAAGCGCGATAGCACAACCAAATTGTGCTCAAGTCGGCCGAAGGCCGATAGCACAACCAAAATGGTGGGCCTGGATGGACTCGAACCATCGACCTTACGCTTATCAGGCGTACGCTCTAACCACCTGAGCTACAGGCCCGCCGTCGGTCTCGCGGGTGTACGTCAGACGACCCACGCAACGCAACGAGGTTCGCGCCCCGCCGACCCCTGGCCGGCGATCCCACGCATACCGTTCACGAAGAAAGAGAAACGAAGGCGGCGCCATCCCGCCAAAGCCGGTACCCGAAGGCCCGGCGTGTTTCCAAGAGACGCGGAAAGGCAAGCCTTGATCCATGTCTTCCTTAGAAAGGAGGTGATCCAGCCGCAGGTTCCCCTACGGCTACCTTGTTACGACTTCACCCCAGTCGCTGACCCTACCGTGGCCGCCTGCCTCCCTAAGGTTAGCACAGCGTCTTCGGGTAGAACCAACTCCCATGGTGTGACGGGCGGTGTGTACAAGGCCTGGGAACGTATTCACCGTGGCATGCTGTTCCACGATTACTAGCGATTCCGACTTCATGCTCTCGAGTTGCAGAGAACAATCCGAACTGAGACAGCTTTTTGGGATTCTCCCATTGTCACTGCCATTGTAGCACGTGTGTAGCCCAGCCCGTAAGGGCCATGAGGACTTGACGTCATCCCCACCTTCCTCTCGGCTTATCACCGGCAGTCCCTCTAGAGTGCCCAACTGAATGATGGCAACTAGAGGCGAGGGTTGCGCTCGTTGCGGGACTTAACCCAACATCTCACGACACGAGCTGACGACAGCCATGCAGCACCTGTCACCCTGTCCCCGAAGGGAAAACTGGATCTCTCCAGCGGTCAGGGGATGTCAAGAGCTGGTAAGGTTCTGCGCGTTGCTTCGAATTAAACCACATGCTCCACCGCTTGTGCAGGCCCCCGTCAATTCCTTTGAGTTTTAATCTTGCGACCGTACTCCCCAGGCGGATAGCTTAATGCGTTAACTGCGCCACCGAGATGCATGCACCCCGACGGCTAGCTATCATCGTTTACGGCGTGGACTACCAGGGTATCTAATCCTGTTTGCTCCCCACGCTTTCGCACCTCAGCGTCAGTACCGTGCCAGTGAGCCGCCTTCGCCACTGGTGTTCTTCCGAATATCTACGAATTTCACCTCTACACTCGGAGTTCCACTCACCTCTCACGGACTCTAGACTGCCAGTATCAAGGGCAATTCCGAGGTTGAGCCCCGGGATTTCACCCCTGACTTAACAGCCCGCCTACGCGCGCTTTACGCCCAGTAATTCCGAACAACGCTAGCCCCCTTCGTATTACCGCGGCTGCTGGCACGAAGTTAGCCGGGGCTTCTTTACTAGGTACTGTCATTATCATCCCTAGCGAAAGAGCTTTACAACCCTAAGGCCGTCATCACTCACGCGGCATGGCTGGATCAGGCTTTCGCCCATTGTCCAATATTCCCCACTGCTGCCTCCCGTAGGAGTCTGGGCCGTGTCTCAGTCCCAGTGTGGCTGATCATCCTCTTAGACCAGCTATGGATCGTCGCCTTGGTGAGCCGTTACCTCACCAACAAGCTAATCCAACGCGGGCCCATCCCTCGGCAATCAATCTTTCCCCCAAAGGGCGTATTCGGTATTAGCTTCCGTTTCCGAAAGTTATTCCGAACCGAAGGGTAGGTTCCCACGCGTTACTCACCCGTCTGCCACTCACCCCGAAGGGTGCGTTCGACTTGCATGTGTTAAGCCTGCCGCCAGCGTTCGTTCTGAGCCAGGATCAAACTCTCAAGTTGAGACAATTTGATCCGGCAAGATCACGTTGACGAGGACACACTCTCGATCTCTCGATCGAGCGGTCCGTCCTGAAACGTGTCCGCCGTTGTCTGATCGATCCAAACCCAGTTCCCCAGGTCCAGATCCGCAAGGACAACGCCGCCCACGCTTCTCTTTCTTCTTCATTCAATTGTCAAAAAACCGGGGTACCTAAACCCCGTGAGAGCCTCGCCCTCAACCCAGAGACAACAAAACCCGGCCGCCCGATCCACTCGGACCAACCCGATCCCGCATGCCCTGAAAACCAGCCCGCGAAAGATACCCTCCCCGCGCCGCCAGTGACGGGG
>NZ_JAEKJA010000054.1 GCF_016411865.1 Acuticoccus mangrovi
GCGATGCTCGACGCAGACGGCCTTGGGCGTTCCGGTGCTGCCGGAGGTGTAGATGAGATAGGCGGGGTGCCGGGGGTCGAGCGGCGCGGTGCGGTCGGCGTCCGTCGGCGCCCGACCGGGCGCGCCGGCAAGCGCTGCGTCGAGGCCGGCATCGTCCTCCATCGCGATGAGCGCGGTGTCGGCTCGGGTCGGCAGCCGGCCCTCGAGCGCGCGGGTCGTCAGCACCACGAGCGGGCGCGCATCGGCGAGCAGGAAGGCGAGGCGCTCGGCCGGCAGGTCCGGGTCGAGCGGCAGGTAGGCCGCGCCCGCCTTCAGCACCCCGAGCACCGCCGCCACCATCTCGATCGAGCGCTCGAACGCCAGCGCCACCACCCTCTCCGGACCCACCCCCAGCCCGATCAGGCGCCACGCGATGCGGTTCGCCGCCGCCTCGAGCCCAGCATAGTCGAGGCGCCGCCCACCCTCGCTCACCGCCACCGCCCCCGGCGTGCGCCCCGCCTGCGCCTCGAACAGCCCCGTCAGCGTCCCGGGCTCGGGCATCCCGCGCCGCGCGCCCGCGAACCCCTCCGTCAGTCGGCCGGCTTCACCCGGCAGCAGGATCCCGAGCTGCGACACCGCCCGCCCGGGCTCCGCCACCCCCTCCGCCAGCAGGCCGATCAG
>NZ_JAEKJA010000055.1 GCF_016411865.1 Acuticoccus mangrovi
CGCCTCGAACAGCCCCGTCAGCGTCCCGGGCTCGGGCATCCCGCGCCGCGCGCCCGCGAACCCCTCCGTCAGTCGGCCGGCTTCACCCGGCAGCAGGATCCCGAGCTGCGACACCGCCCGCCCGGGCTCCGCCACCCCCTCCGCCAGCAGGCCGATCAGGCGCCCGGCCAATCCCTCCGCGCTCGCCCGCTCGAACAGCTCCGCGCCATACTCCAGAACGCCCCGCCACCCGCCCTCCTCCTCGGTGAAGGTGAAGCACAGGTCGAACTTCGCCGCCGTCGCCGCCACGCCCCACGGCCGCACCTCCAGCCCCGGCGCCGCAAAGCCCCCCTCCGCCCCGCCGTTGAGCACCAGCATCGTCTGGAACAGCGGCTGCCGCCCCACCACCCGCGGCGGCTCGAGCACCTCCACCAGCCGCTCGAACGGCGCGTCCTGGTGCATGTAGGCGTCGAGGCACACCTCCCGGCTGCGCGCCACCAGCGCACCGAAGCCGGGATCGCCCCCGAGATCCAGCCGCAGCACCAGCGTGTTGACGAAGAACCCCACCAGCCGGTCCAGCGCCGCATCGCTCCGCCCCGCCACCACCGTGCCGATCGCGATGTCCGTCCCGCCCCCGAGCCGGCTCAGCAGCGCCGAGACCGCCGCGTGCAGCACCATGAACGGCGTCGCTCCTTGCGCCCGCGCCAGCCCCTCCACCGCCGCCACCAGCCCCGGCTCGAGCGCGATCGGCACGCTCCCCACCCGCCGGCTCGGCCGCGCCGGCCTCGGCCGGTCCACCGGCAGCGTCAGCTCGGCCGGCAGCGCCTCGAGCGCGTCCCGCCAATAGGCGATCTGCCGGCCGATCAGGCTCTCCGCGTCCCCCTCTTCGCCCAGCAGCGCCCGCTGCCACACGGCGTAGTCCGCATATTGCACCGGCAGCGCGTCGTAGGCCGGCGCCGCTCCGGCGGCCCGCGCCCGGTAGGCCGTCGCCAGATCCTCCAGCAGCCGCCCCATCGACCAGCCGTCGCTCGCCACGTGATGCACCACCAGCGCCAGCACGTGATCGTCCCGCCCGAGCTCCAGCAGCACCGCCCGCAGCGGCAGGTCCCGAGCGAGGTCGAACGGACGGGCCGCCTCCGCCGCGAGCACCGCGTCGACCGCCTCCACCGGGCAGCCGCGCCGCTCGAGCCCCACCTGCGCCCGATCCAGGATCGCCTGATAGGGCTCCCCGCCCTCCTCCTTCAGCAGCGTGCGCAGGCTCTCGTGGCGCATCGCCACGTCGTCCAGCGCCGCTGCCAGCGCCTCCCCGTCGAGCCGCCCCAGAAGCCGCGCCGCCAGCGGGATGTTGTAGGTCGCGTCCGCCCCTTCCAGCCGGTCCAGGAACCACAGCCGCGCCTGCGCGAACGACAGCGGAAGCCGCGCCGGACGCTCCCCCGCCGTCAAGGCGTCTCCCGCCCGCGGCGCCTGCCGCACCCGCTCGGCCAGATCGCCCAGCCGCGGCGCCTCGAACACCGCGCGGATCCCGAGCACCCGTCCCTGCACGCTGCGCACCCGCGCCACCAGCCGCGCCGCCAGCAGCGAGTGGCCCCCGAGCGCGAAGAAGTCGTCCTCCGGGCCCACCCGCTCCACGCCCAGCAGCTCCCCCACCAGACCGCACAGCACCGCCTCCTCCGGCGTCCCCGACACCCCGCCCCGCACCGCCCGACCCGGCGCCGGCAGCCTCGCCCGATCCACCTTCCCGTTCCCCGTCAGCGGCAGTGCCTCCAGCACCACAATCCCCGACGGCACCATGTAATCCGGCA
>NZ_JAEKJA010000056.1 GCF_016411865.1 Acuticoccus mangrovi
TGCCGGATTACATGGTGCCGTCGGGGATTGTGGTGCTGGAGGCACTGCCGCTGACGGGGAACGGGAAGGTGGATCGGGCGAGGCTGCCGGCGCCGGGTCGGGCGGTGCGGGGCGGGGTGTCGGGGACGCCGGAGGAGGCGGTGCTGTGCGGTCTGGTGGGGGAGCTGCTGGGCGTGGAGCGGGTGGGCCCGGAGGACGACTTCTTCGCGCTCGGGGGCCACTCGCTGCTGGCGGCGCGGCTGGTGGCGCGGGTGCGCAGCGTGCAGGGACGGGTGCTCGGGATCCGCGCGGTGTTCGAGGCGCCGCGGCTGGGCGATCTGGCCGAGCGGGTGCGGCAGGCGCCGCGGGCGGGAGACGCCTTGACGGCGGGGGAGCGTCCGGCGCGGCTTCCGCTGTCGTTCGCGCAGGCGCGGCTGTGGTTCCTGGACCGGCTGGAAGGGGCGGACGCGACCTACAACATCCCGCTGGCGGCGCGGCTTCTGGGGCGGCTCGACGGGGAGGCGCTGGCAGCGGCGCTGGACGACGTGGCGATGCGCCACGAGAGCCTGCGCACGCTGCTGAAGGAGGAGGGCGGGGAGCCCTATCAGGCGATCCTGGATCGGGCGCAGGTGGGGCTCGAGCGGCGCGGCTGCCCGGTGGAGGCGGTCGACGCGGTGCTCGCGGCGGAGGCGGCCCGTCCGTTCGACCTCGCTCGGGACCTGCCGCTGCGGGCGGTGCTGCTGGAGCTCGGGCGGGACGATCACGTGCTGGCGCTGGTGGTGCATCACGTGGCGAGCGACGGCTGGTCGATGGGGCGGCTGCTGGAGGATCTGGCGACGGCCTACCGGGCGCGGGCCGCCGGAGCGGCGCCGGCCTACGACGCGCTGCCGGTGCAATATGCGGACTACGCCGTGTGGCAGCGGGCGCTGCTGGGCGAAGAGGGGGACGCGGAGAGCCTGATCGGCCGGCAGATCGCCTATTGGCGGGACGCGCTCGAGGCGCTGCCGGCCGAGCTGACGCTGCCGGTGGACCGGCCGAGGCCGGCGCGGCCGAGCCGGCGGGTGGGGAGCGTGCCGATCGCGCTCGAGCCGGGGCTGGTGGCGGCGGTGGAGGGGCTGGCGCGGGCGCAAGGAGCGACGCCGTTCATGGTGCTGCACGCGGCGGTCTCGGCGCTGCTGAGCCGGCTCGGGGGCGGGACGGACATCGCGATCGGCACGGTGGTGGCGGGGCGGAGCGATGCGGCGCTGGACCGGCTGGTGGGGTTCTTCGTCAACACGCTGGTGCTGCGGCTGGATCTCGGGGGCGATCCCGGCTTCGGTGCGCTGGTGGCGCGCAGCCGGGAGGTGTGCCTCGACGCCTACATGCACCAGGACGCGCCGTTCGAGCGGCTGGTGGAGGTGCTCGAGCCGCCGCGGGTGGTGGGGCGGCAGCCGCTGTTCCAGACGATGCTGGTGCTCAACGGCGGGGCGGAGGGGGGCTTTGCGGCGCCGGGGCTGGAGGTGCGGCCGTGGGGCGTGGCGGCGACGGCGGCGAAGTTCGACCTGTGCTTCACCTTCACCGAGGAGGAGGGCGGGTGGCGGGGCGTTCTGGAGTATGGCGCGGAGCTGTTCGAGCGGGCGAGCGCGGAGGGATTGGCCGGGCGCCTGATCGGCCTGCTGGCGGAGGGGGTGGCGGAGCCCGGGCGGGCGGTGTCGCAGCTCGGGATCCTGCTGCCGGGTGAAGCCGGCCGACTGACGGAGGGGTTCGCGGGCGCGCGGCGCGGGATGCCCGAGCCCGGGACGCTGACGGGGCTGTTCGAGGCGCAGGCGGGGCGCACGCCGGGGGCGGTGGCGGTGAGCGAGGG
>NZ_JAEKJA010000057.1 GCF_016411865.1 Acuticoccus mangrovi
TCGCAGCTCGGGATCCTGCTGCCGGGCGAAGCCGGCCGACTGACGGAGGGGTTCGCGGGCGCGCGGCGCGGGATGCCCGAGCCCGGGACGCTGACGGGGCTGTTCGAGGCGCAGGCGGGGCGCACGCCGGGGGCGGTGGCGGTGAGCGAGGGCGGGTGGCGCCTCGACTATGCCGGGCTCGAGGCGGCGGCGAACCGCATCGCGTGGCGCCTGAT
>NZ_JAEKJA010000058.1 GCF_016411865.1 Acuticoccus mangrovi
TGTCAACGCCGATCCAAATCTGACCCACTTACGGCGGTCGCGCCGATCGTAATCTGACCCACCCTCGTGTTCAGGCGGCCTCCCTCTTCGGGGCCGTGGCGGCGATGAGGCCGTCCTTGCGTTTGTCCTTCAGGCGGTAGCTCTCGCCTTGGATCGAGACGACCGTGGCGTGGTGCAGGATGCGATCGAGCATTGCCGCGGTGAGCACCGTCTCGCCGGCGAAGGCCTGGTCCCAGGATCCGAAGGTGAGGTTCGAGGTCAGGATCATCGAGCCGCGCTCATAGCGCTTGGCCACGACCTGGAAGAACAGGTTGGCCTGCTCGCGGCCCAGCGGCAGGTAGCCGATCTCGTCGACGATCAGGAGCTTGTAGACGTTGACAGCCCGGTGCATCGCCTCCTTCAGCTTGCCCTGGCGCTGGGCGGCCTCGAGCATCAGGACGAGGTCGGCTGCCGTGGCGAAGCGCACCTTCATCGCCCGCTGCGTCGCGAGGTGACCGAGCGCGATTGCGAGGTGGGTCTTGCCGACGCCAGACGGGCCGAGGAGCACGACATTCTCCGCCCGCTCGACGAAGGCGAGGCTGGCGAGCTCAAGGAGCTGTTTGCGCGGGGCGCCTGTGGCGAACGCGAAGTCGTAGCCGTCCATCGTCTTGATCGCCGGGAAGCCGGCGACCCGCGCGGCCATCTCTCGAGCCCTCACACGGCGCCCTTCGGCCTCGGTCCGAAGGACGTCCTCGAGGAAGTCTCCGAACGAGCCTTCCTTCGCGGCCTGCGCCTGTGCGGCTGCAGTCCACGCGGTGTCGATCATCTTCAGCCGAAGCTCGGCACAGAGGTCGGCGATGCGCTCGTGCTGGAGGCTGTTCATCGCACCGCTCCCGGCAACATCAGCTCGTCGTAGATCGACAGCGGGTGCTGGAGGCCGACGATCGGGACCGGTGCCGGACGCGGATCGGACCGAACGATCTCGCCGCTATAGGGCGCCGGGATCGGCTGCAGCATCGCGCGTTCGACGGCCAGACGCTCGGCCGGCACGGCCTTGGTCGTGGCATGGACCCTGGCGTTGGCGACCTCACGCAGCCAGCGCCGCACGGCGGCGTTCGCCGCAGCCGCATCGACCGCGATGCCGTCCTGCGCCAGGCGGCTGGCGAACGGCACGTAGAAGCTCGACCGCACGTAGCGGATGAAGCGCTCCACCTTGCCCTTCGTCTGTGCGCGGTAGGGGCGGCACAGGCGTGGGCGGAAGCCGCAGTGGCCGGCGAAGTCGAGGAAGCCGGCGTGGAAGCGGTGCCGGCCCGGTCCATAGGCGTCCCGGTCGATCACCACGGTCTTCACGTTGTCATAGAGTACCTCGCGCGGCACGCCGCCGAGCGCCAGGAAGGCCCGCTCGTGGCAGGCGATCAGCGTCTCCACGCGCTCGTCGGTGACGAACTCGACGTAGGCCGCCCGGCTCCAGCCGAGCGTCGCGACGAAGACCGAGAGCCGGTCCCGTCCCCGCCGGATCGTCGCCCAGTCGACCTGCATCTGCTGACCCGGCGTCGTCTCGAAGCGAACAACCGGCTCCGGCTTCGGCACCGGTTTGAGCGTCGCCACGAACACCTTCACCATCGTGTAGCCGCCGCCGTAACCGCGCTCGCGGATCTCGTCGAACAGCACCTTCGCCGGGATCAGGTCCGGCGCGGCGGCCGCCAGGCGCTCGCGGATATAGTCCTTGAACGGATCGATCTTCGCCGGACGCGCCGGCCGTTCCTTGTAGCGCGACGCCTCCGCGTCCCGCAGATACCGCCGCACGGTGTTGCGCGAGACGCCCACATCCCGCGCGATCTCACGCACACCTTTGCCATGCTCGGCCAACACCCGGATCTCCATCGACAGCTCCACTCCGATCATCCGGGCCCTCCGCATCGCGTCGGGCCCAAGGCTATCGGGTGGGTCAGCTTTCAGTCGGCGACCGGGTCAGTTTTCCAGCGGCGGCAACA
>NZ_JAEKJA010000059.1 GCF_016411865.1 Acuticoccus mangrovi
TGAAGTGCCCCCCATTTCGACCGGACAGCTGGCGTAAGCAGAAAGGCTCAAGGATATCCTTGAAGACAGGCTTATGTCGGAGGACTATCAGCGGATCGAGCTGATCACGGGGACGCGGCGTCGTCGGCATTGGTCGACGGACGAGAAGCTGCGGATCATCGAGGAGAGTCTGGAGCCGGGCGAGACGGTCTCATCGGTCGCCAGGCGCAACGGCGTCGCGCCGAACCTTCTCTACCGCTGGCGACGCCTGATGAACGAGGGAGGCGTCGCGGCCGTGGGATCGGACGAGCCGGTTGTCGGGAGCTCCGAGGTGAAGAAGCTGGAGGATAAGGTCCGCGAGCTCGAGCGCCTCCTGGGCCGCAAGACGATGGAGAACGAGATCCTGCGCGAGGCGCTCGCCAAGGCGCAGGCAAAAAAACCGACCTGGCGGCCGCCGTCGCTGCGGAAGGACGGTTCCCGGTGAAGCGGGTGGCCGAGACGCTCGGCGTGTCCCGCTCCAACCTCATCGAACGATCGCGGAGCCGATCGAAGCCACGTGGTCCATACAAGAAGACGGCCGACGCGGAGCTGCTGCCGCTCATTCGCCGCCTCGTGGACGAGCGGCCGACCTACGGCTATCGCCGCATCACGGCCCTTCTCAACCGCGAACTCATCAGAGCGGATCGGCCGTTGGCGAACCGCAAGCGGGTGCATCGGATCATGCAGCGCCACGCGCTCCTCCTCGAGAGACACACCGGCCGGCGCGAAGGACGCGTTCACGACGGCAAGGTCGCTGTCATGCGCTCGAACCTCAGATGGTGCTCCGACGGCTTGGAGTTCGCCTGCTGGGACGGCACGGTCGTACGCATGGCCTTCATCATCGACGCCTTCGACCGCGAGATCATCGCCTTCACGGCCGTGTCCGGTGCCGGGATCAGCGGTTCGGACGTGCGCGACATGATGCTAGAGGCAGTGGAGACGCGCTTCGGCACCACTCGGGCACCGCACCCGATCGAGCACCTCTCCGACAACGGCAGCCCATACACGGCCAAGGACACCAGGGACTTCGCCGCAGCGCTCAACCTCGCCCCCTGCTTCACGCCGGTGAGGAGCCCGGAATCGAACGGCATCTGCGAGGCCTTCGTCAAAACCTTCAAGCGCGACTACGTTCGCATCAGCCCCTTGCCGGATGCGCCCACCGCGCTCCAGCAGATCGCCGGATGGATCGAGGACTACAACGAGATCCATCCTCATTCGTCGCTCAAAATGCTCTCCCCGAGGGAGTTCATCCGAGCTCAGGTTCAATAGCCGGCATGTCCGGTGAAACGGGGAGCACTCCA
>NZ_JAEKJA010000006.1 GCF_016411865.1 Acuticoccus mangrovi
ACAGAATGTCGGGATCGTAGACGAGCGCGCGGCAGATCGCGACGCGCTGGCGCATGCCGCCGGAGAGCTGGTGCGGCCGGGCGTTCTCGAAGCCCGCAAGGCCGGTGAGCTCGATGAGCTGGCGGGCGCGCTCGCGATATTCGCCGACCGGGCGCTTCAGGATGCGGATGGGGAAGAGGATGTTCTCCATCACCGTCTTCCACGGCAGCAGCGAGGCGTCCTGGAACATGATCCCGATGGTCTCGCGCGGTCCCATCATCGGCGTGCCGTCGACGGTGATGGTGCCGGAGGAGGCGGGCTCGAGCCCGCCCGCCATCATCAGCAGCGTGCTCTTGCCGCAGCCGCTCGGCCCGAGGATCGCGACGAACTCACCCCGCGGCACGTCGAAGGTGACGCCGCTCACCGCCTCGACGGGCACGCGGCCGCCATAGACCTTGCGGACGTCGTCGACGGTGATCGCGGCCCCGGCGGAATGCCGGGCCACGACCGTCTCCTTGGCGGCGGCCGGGGTGATGAGGGCCGCCTCAGCCACCCAGCATCTCGCGATACGTGGCGCACGAATCCCAGGCGGTCTGGAACTCGTCGGCGGTGAGCGATACGTCGCCCACATACTGCGAATCGAGCACCGCCTCGACGGTCGGGCGCGTGTCGCCCTCGGCCGAGAGGGTGGAGTAGACGAGCTCGATCATCGATTCGAAGTCGTCCGGGTTCGAGTAGCCGATCGCGTTGGTCTTCAAGGGCTCCTGCACCAGCGACTGGGAGAAGATGCCCATGCCGGCCTCCACCTGCTGGCGGCCGGTGGCGCTGAGGCCGGCCTCGGGCACCGCCTTGAAGAACAGCGACAGCGACTCCTCGGGATTGAGGAGCACGAACTTCATCGCCTTCTGCAGCCCGTCGGCCATGGCGGCGCAGGTTTCCGGATCGCTCTCGATGCGATCGGCCTGGGTCATCAGGCTGTTGTTGTAGAACTTCATCCCGTAGTGGTTGAACAGGAAGAAGCGCGTCTTGACGTTGTTGGCGAGGAACACCGGCAGGAACGAGATCGCGAAGCCGCAGATCGACTGCACCTGGCGCTCCACGAGCACGCGCTGGCGCACCGCCGGGTCGACCTGGATCACCTCGATCGAATCCCAGTCGAACCCGGCCCGCTCGGCGAACGCCGGCAGGAAGGGGAACTCGCCGGAGGTCGTGGTGGCGCCCATCTTGGTGCCGTCGAGGCCGGAGGGCTCGGTGATGCCGGAATCGGCGAGGGTGCACACGCCCATCGTCGCGTCGTAGCCGCACGAGGTGATCTGGACGACGGGCAGGCCCTTCATCGCCTGCTGCAGGCCGGCGGTCGCCGCGGCGCAGCCGAAGTCGAACTGGCCGGCGCCGATCGCCTGGGCCGCGGCGGTGGAGCCGTAGCCCCGCGAGATGGTGACGTCGAGGTCGTGCTCGGCCCAGAAGCCCTTCTCCTTGGCGACGAAGCAATAGAGATTGCTGCCTTCCGCGACCCAAGGGAGGGTGAAGTTGACCGCCTTGGTCTGCGCCCGCGCCACGTGCGGTGCGAAGACGCCCGCCGTCGCGGCGGCCCCCAGTCCCTTCAGCACCGTGCGGCGCCCAACATTCATCGCCATGCTCATCATCCCTCGTGTCATGCCGTCGTCGGCGATAGTCGGCCCGTCGCGCACTGCGCCGACTCACACTGCACACAATCATGCAGGCCTCATGCCAAAAATTATTCCAACTTCCGACAGACCACTTTTTGGGCCGAAATTCATAATTGTTTTTAGTATGTTATGTATATGAATTGACTGCGTTTTCGCGATGGACCTCGGTCAATGGCTCTGCTAGATTCTTTAGATATCAAAGAGATGAGATCATCATCGGATGCAATTTTGCGTTTCGATCCGAATGGTGTCATCTAGCGCAAAGCAAAGGGAGGCCAGGGTGGCGTCGCAGCAGGCAACCGAGGCGCGAATCCGAGAGCGCATCATGGATGCGATCTACGGCTGCCGCCTCGAGCCGGGTGCCCGGCTGACGGAGGAAGCCCTTGCCGATCTCTTCGGCGTCAGCCGCACCATCGTGCGCCAGGCGCTCGCCCGACTGGCGCAGGACGGCATCGTGGTGCACCGGCCCAATCGCGGCACTCAGGTCGCCACCCCGACGCGCAAGGATGCGCAGCAGACCTTCGCCGTCCGCCGGATGGTGGAGCCGGAGATCGTGAGCCTTCTCGCCCAGCGTAGCGACGCCGCCCTCGTGCGCCGGCTGGAGCGCCATCTCGACACCGAAAACAAGGCGCGCGAGACGGGGGCGGACACACGCCTCCTGCGTCTCACCGGCCGCTTCCACATGATGCTCGCCGAGGCGACGGGGTTTCCCGTGCTCGCCCGTCTCGTCGCCGAGCTTCAGGCCTTCACCTGCCTCTCCGTCATGCTCTACAGCCGCAGCGCGGACGACGCGAGCCCGCCGTGCGAGCACGAGGCCATCGTCGCCGCGATCGCAGGCGGCGAGGCGGAGCGGGCCGCCGAACTCATGCGCCACCATCTGACCCACGTGGAGGCGCGGCTCAATCTGTCGGCGCCGGTGGACGAGGTGGATACGCTCGCGAAGGCGCTCGGCATGCCGCCTGCCGGAGCTCTCGCCATGCGCCGCTGAGCGCACCCCCGCCGCCGTCGGAGCATCCTGCGCCCCGTCGCGCAGAAGGGATGCTCCGCCCGTTGAATGCCAGCACCCGCGTTCAAGCGATTCCCGCTCGAGCAGCGGTGCTCCAGCCAGGATCTCTTCCGTGAAGCTTGTCGTTCCGGACGTGGTGTCCCCGTCCTACTTCCCGGCGCTCGCCGCGGAGGCGCTCGGCCACTACCGCCGAGAGGGGGTGGACATCGAGGTCGGTCTCCTCGCCCCCGTCGAGGACGCCTATGCGGCGATGCGGGCGGGCGACGTCGCCTTCGTGGCGGGCTCGGCTCACTCCGCGCTGTCGGCCTTTCCCGAGTGGGAGGGGGCGAGCCTCGTCTGTGCCCAGTCGCAGGGGCTCTACTGGTTCCTCGTTCTCCACGCCGACTTCGGGGCGGCGCCCGGCGACTTCATGGCGGTCGCGGGCAAGCGGATCGGCGCCGCGCCTTGGGTGGGCAAGGCGTTCTCCGGCCTGCTCCTCGAAGCGGGCATCGACCTCGCCGCGACCGGCACGCGGATCGTGCCCGTTCCGGCGGGCCACGGCACCAATTTCGGCCTCGCCGCCGCCGACGCGTTGCGCCGGGGCGAGATCGACGGCTTCTGGGCGAACGGCATGGGCGCGACGCTCGCCGTGAAGGGCGGCTACGGCACCATCGTCTACGACGCGCGACGGGCGGCGGGTCCGCCGAACGGCTTCGACTTCACCATGGCGACGGTGGCGGCGAGCGACGCGCTGATCGCGGCGGAGCCGGAGGCGGTGGCGGCCGTCGTCCGCGCCATCGTCGCCGCTCAAAAGGACCTCAGGCGCGATCCGGCGCTCGCCACCGAGGTCTCCCGAGCCTACTTCCCCGACGACGCCGTCGATCTCATCGCCGAGCGCATCGCCGCCGACGCTCCCTTCTACGACGCGAGCCTCTCGCCTCGCTTCGTCGCGGGCATGAACGCGTTCTGCCGTCGGATCGGCATCCTCGACGGCGACCCCGCCTACGACACGGTGGTCGCCACCCGGTTCGCCCCGCTGTGGCGGACCGCCTGACCGGCATGCCGGCCGGGTTCTCCTCAGACGAGGTTCACCGCGCCGCCGTCGATGAGGATGTTCTGGCCGACGATGAAGCCCGCCTGGGCGGAGCAGAGGTAGGCGCATAGGGCGCCCACCTCGCTCGGGTCGCCGAAGCGGTGCGCGGGAACCTGGGCGGTGCGCTCCTCAGTGAACTCGGCGAGATCGCGGTCGGCGAGGGCAGCGAGGCGCTGAAGCCCCTTGGCCTGCGTGGCGGTCGCGAACGGGCCGGGGAGGAGGTTGTTGATCGCCACGTTGTCCTTTGCAACCTTGCGCGAGACGGTGGCGACGAAGCCGGTCAGTCCCGCCCGCGGCGCATTGCCGAGCGTCATGTACTCCATCGGCGCGCGGATCGCGCGGGAGGTGATGTTCACGACCCGGCCGAAGCGCCGCTCGCTCATGCCGGCCACATAGTGGCGGATCAGCATGATCGGAGCGATCATGTGGTGATAGGTCGCCCTCTCCCAGGCGGCGGCGTCCCACTCGAGCTCTTCGCCCTTCGGCGAATGGCCGGAGTTGGTGACGAGGATGTCGGCTTGCGGCCGGCCCGCGATGATCGTCTCGACGCCGGCGAGCGTGCCGACGTCGGCCGGAAGGGTGGTGACGGTCGTCGAGGGGGCGGCCGCGGCGATCGCTTCGGCGGCGCTCTCAAGAGTTTCCGGCGTGCGGGCGACGAGGGTGACGTCGACCCCTTCGCGGGCGAGAGCCTCGGCGCAGGCCCGCCCGAGCCCCTTGCTCGCCCCGCAGACGATGGCCGTCCGGCCCGCCAATCCGAGATCCATTCGCCCATCTCCCTGCTTCGAGCCGGGAAGGGCGCGAGAAGGCCCGCCCCGGCATCGCTGTCGGGTGACGATCGTTACACTAGGCGGACCTCTGTAACAAGATTGAAGCGAATGTCAGATCTCGCTGCTCTGCGCGTCGACCAGGCGGGGGCGGCGGCCGAGGCGCTCGCGCGGCCCGCCGAGCATCGTCGACAGGCGGTCGGCGGCCTCGCTGAGGAGAGGGAGCAGGCGCTTCTTCTCCTTCACCGTGAAGCGGTTGACCGGGCCGGTGAGGGCGATGGCGCCGGCGCATCCGCCGCCCGCCGTCAGCACCGCCGTCGCCATCGAGGCAGTCTGCGCGTTGCGCACGCCGGCGGAGCTGAAGACCGTCCGCACACTGTTGTCCTGCCCCTCGTCGGCGCCCGACAGGATCATCCCCATCGAGGAGTCGTCGATCGGGAAGGCGATGGCGAGGTCCACGAAGTCGCGCACCGACTGGGGCGATTCGATGCGGAAGAGGCAGAGCCGCTTGTCGTGCTCGCGCACGTGGAAGGAGGCGCTCTCGCCGCTCGACTGGGCGAGCTCGCGCAGGATGGGCACGGCATAGTCGTCGAGGCGGAAGCTCGCGCGGTAGGTGCGCCCGAGCTGCATCACCTTGGCGCCCAGCACATAGCCGCCGCTCGGGCTGCGCACCACGTAGCCCATGTGCTCGAGCGAGACGAGGCAGCGCAGCACGGTCGGCTTGACGAGGCCGCTCGCCTTGCTGAGCTCGGCAAGGCTCTTCGGACCCTCGCTCGCGATGAACAGATCCAGGATGCCGAGCGCGCGCTCGACCGCATTGATGCCGGCTCGCCGCGACGGCTCGGCGGCTCCGGCTGCGGGGTCGAGGTCAGATACGTCGCTCTTGGACACGCGCCATGGCCTTCGCTGCTGTGGTGTTCCAGTCGCGGACGTCTAGCATTTCCGTTGTCGGGGTCAATCTGCGGATTGACATGGCATCATGCTCGTTTCACGATGCGTATCATCGTTTCAAAATAACGATCCCATCGTGGCACTTCTCCCCTCCCACATCCTGGCCCATCCATGTCAGCCCGGAAGGATGACTGCATGAACCTGTCCGCAGGCCTCGTCGCCGACGAGGCGAGCGCCTTCGCCGCCCGCACCCGGCGGATCAGCCCGTCGGCGAGCAACGTCGCTTCCCAAAAGGCGCGCGAGGCGAGCGCTGCGGGCCGCAGCATCCTCAACCTGACGGTGGGCGAGCCGGATTTCGAGACGCCGGACCACATCAAGCAGGCGGCGACGGACGCGATCTGGGCCGGCCAGACCCGCTATACGCGGGCCGACGGGACGCCGGAGATGAAGGATGCGGTGGCGCAGAAGTTCCGCCGCGAGAACGGCCTCGTGTTTGCGGCCAACGAGATCACCGTCGGCTGCGGGGCGAAGCACACCATCTTCAACGCCTTCCTCGCGACCGTCGACGACGGCGACGAGGTGGTGATTCCCTCGCCCTATTGGGGCACCTATCCGGAGATGGTGCGGCTCGCGGGCGGGATGCCCGTAATCGTGCCGACGGACGAGGCGAGCGGCTTCAAGATCACCCCGGCGCAGCTCGAAGAGGCGCTCACGGAGCGCACGCGCTGGCTCGTCATCAACTCCCCCGGCAACCCGGCGGGCGGGACCTACAGCAAGGCCGAGCTCGAAGCGCTCGCCGACGTCCTCGAGCGCTTCCCGAGGGCGTGGGTGCTGAGCGACGACATCTACGAGCACATCCTCTACGACGGGCGCCCGTTCGCGACCTTCGCCGCCGACGTGCCGGCCTTCGCCCATCGCACCTACACGGTGAACGGCGTGTCGAAGGCCTATTGCATGACCGGCTGGCGGATCGGCTTCGGCGCGGGGCCGCGGGCGCTCATCACCGAGATCGCCAAGATCCAGTCGCAGAGCACCTCCAATCCCTGCACCATCAGCCAGGCCGCCGCGATCGCGGCGCTCAACGGGCCGCAGGACCACGTCTTCGCCCACCGCGACGAGTTCGCCCGGCGCCGGACGCTGATGCTCGAGGGCCTCTCCGGGATCCCCGGCCTCAGCGTCGCCGCACCGGAGGGGGCCTTCTACGTGTTCCCCGGCGTCGCCGCGCTGCTGGGGCGCTCGGCGCCGGGCGGCGGGACCATTGCGAACGACGTCGACGTGGTCGCCCATTTCCTCGACCACGGCGTTGCGAGCGTGCCGGGATCGGCCTATGGCGCGCCCGACCACGTGCGCCTCTCCTTCGCCGCCTCGGACGAGACGTTGCGGGAGGGATGTCGCCGGATCGCGGCCGCCTGCGAGGCGCTTTCCGGCTGACGAACGTCGCGAATTTGCCCTAATTTTGGGCAATTCGGCAAGCTGTCGTGATTGACAGCAATTCGCGCGCATTTCACAATGCGTACCGTTGTTACGATATTGGGCGGTCTTCTCGAGCCGCACCGCAGCAAAGGACGGAGGGCGCTGTGAAGTTCGGAAACTTCCTGTTCCCCGAAAGCCGCGAGCCCGATCAGGACGCGGCCCGGATCACGGAAACTCTCGCGGAGGCGAAGCTCAGCGAAGCCCTCGGCATGGACGCCTTGTGGCTCGGCGAGCACCACTTCGACGGCGGCTGCGCCTATGTCGATCCGGTCACCTTCGCCGCGTCCCTCGCGACCGCCACCGAGCGCGTGCGGATCGGCTTCTCGGTGATCCAGACCTCGCTGCATCACCCGGTCCGCCTCGCAGAACAGCTCTCGCTGATCGACATCGTCAGCAACGGGCGGCTGATCGTCGGCCTCGGCCGCGGCACCAACATCAACATCTACGAATATCTCGGCTACGGCATTGCGCCCGAGGAGGCGCAGCCGCGCTACGAGGAGGCCGACGCGATCATCAACCGTCTGTGGACCGAGGAGCGCGTCCAGCACGAGGGCGACTTCTGGACCATCGACGTGCCCGTCCTGCGGCCGCGGCCGATGACGCGGCCGCATCCCTTCGTGATCCGCGCCGCCTCCGGCGAAGCCTCGATGCAGGGGCTCGCCTCGCGCGGTCTGCCCTTCCTCATGAACGTGCAGTCCAACGCCACGACGGCGGACCGCATCGCCCTCTACCGCGACACCATGCGCAAGGCCGGCTACTCGGAAGAGGAGACGCAGCGCAACGTCGGCGAATGCTGGGTCTGGCGGAACGTCTTCGTGGCGGAGACCGACGCGGAGGCCGAGAAGATCGCGCTTCCCGCCTTCGAGGCCATGCGCGAGCATCGCGCGGCGATGCGCACCCGCGTCTACAAGGAGCGCGGCCTCGCGATGAGCCACGCCGGCAACGAGGGCGCGCCGCCCAAGGTCGCCCCCGAGGACGCGATCGTCTACGGCTCGCCCGCCACCGTTGCGGAGAAGCTGTCGGGGGTCGAGGCGACGGGCGTCGGCGGTGTTATCATGACGATGCGGCTCGGTCCGATGCCGCATGAGGTGGCCTGCTCCAGCATGGACCTCTTCATGAACAAGGTCGCCCCGGCCCTCGACCGACGGGCCGCAGCCTGAGAGAGCGCCCCCGATGCCGTCCCGCCAGCCTCCGACCTCCTTGCCGTCCGAACGGTTCGCGGTGGATGTTGCGGTGGTCGGCGGCGGCCTCGTCGGCAGCGCCATCGCGTGGGGCGCGCTCGAGGCGGGCGCCACGGTCGCGCTGCTCGATGAGGGGGACGTCGCCCACCGGGCCTCGCGCGGCAATTTCGGGCAGATCTGGGTTCAGGGGAAGGGCGAGGGCCATCCGCCCTATGCGCGCCTCACCCAGCGGTCCGCGACGCTGTGGCCGGAGTTCTCCGCCCGCCTCGGCGTGCGCACCGGCATCGATGTCGGCTTCAGCCAGCCCGGCGGGCTGACCCTCTGCCTCAGCGAGGAGGAGCTTGCGACGCGCGCGGCGATCGCGAGCCGCCTCGATGCGGAGGGCGGCTCGGCCGGAATGGCGATCCTCGACCGCGACGCGGTGGCGCGCATGACGCCGCTGCCGCTCGGCGACAGCGTGCGGGGCGCCTCCTTCTGCCCGGCCGATGCCCACGCCAATCCGCTCGCCCTGTTGCGCGCCTTCCATCTCGACATTCAAGCGCAAGGCGGCGCCTTCATCCCCCACACGAGCGTCGAAGCGGTGAGGGCGGTGCGGGGCGGCTTCGCGATCGCGACGTCCGCGGGCGAGATCGTGGCCGGCAAGGTCGTGGTGGCGGCCGGGCTCGGCAGCGCGGGGCTCGCCGCCTCGCTCGGCCTCGACATGCCCGTGCGCCCGGTGCGCGGGCAGGTGATGGTGACCGAGCGCGCCGCCCCGCTCGGCGACTTCCTCTTCACCGGCCTGCGCCAGACGCGGGAAGGGAGCTTGATGATCGGCGGCACGCAGGAGGAGGTGGGCTTCGACGACGGCACCGCCAACGTCGCGATGCGCACGATGTCGCGCCGCGCGGTCGCCTCCTTCCCCGACATCGCCCGTCTCGACGTGGTGCGCTGCTGGGGTGCCCTGCGGATCATGACGCCGGATGGGCGGCCGATCTATCAGCAGTCCCGGCGCTATCCCGGCGCCTTCGCCGCGACCTGCCATAGCGGCGTCACCCTCGCCGCGGCGCATGCCCTGGTGGTCGCGCCGTCGATCGTGGCGGGCGACCTGCCGCACGAGCTCGCCACCTTCAGCGCGGATCGCTTCCATGTTCAAGCGGCTTGAGCGCGGCGGACCGACGGTCCGCTTCCGCTTCGAGGACGAGGAGATCGAGGCGGTGGAAGGGGAGAGCGTCGCCGCCGCCCTTCTCGCCGCCGGCATCGATACTTTTCGGACGAGCCCGCTCGGCCCCGCCCGGGCGCCCTATTGCATGATCGGGATGTGCTTCGACTGCCTCGTGAGCATCGACGGGGTGGAGAACCGCCGGGCCTGCCAGGTCGCCGTGGCGCCGGGCCTCTCGGTGCGTCGCCAGAGCGGGGCGAGGCGGGTCGGATGAGGAAGGTCGACGTCATCGTGATCGGCGCTGGGCCTGCCGGCATGGCGGCCGCGACGCACCTTGCCGAGCGAGGGCGGGACGTGGTCGTGGTCGACGATCAGCGCACCCCCGGCGGGCAGATCTATCGCGGGGCGGAGCGCAATGCCGCCTCGCCGGCGCGGGCGCGCATTCTGGGTGCCGACGCGGCGCGCGGGGCCGCGCTGATCGCCGCCTTCCGTGCGAGCGGCGCGCGCTATTGGCCCGAAAGCCGCGTCTGGCGTGTGACGGCTGAGCGCGAGGTTTCGCTGACCCGAAACGGGCGGAGCGAGACCCTCGGCACACCCGTCGTCATCGCCGCGACCGGGGCGATGGAGCGGCCCGTTCCCGTGCCCGGCTGGACGCTCCCCGGGGTGATGACCGCCGGCGCGCTGCAGACGCTTCTGAAGGGCGACGGCCTCGTACCGGCCGAGCCGCCGGTGCTCGTCGGCAGTGGGCCGCTGCTTCTCCTCCTCGCCAACCAGCTCATCGCGGCGGGGGTGGCGCCGGCGGCGATCGTCGAGACCTCGGTTCGGCCATGGGCGGCGCGCGGCGAGCTCTCGCTGGTGCTCGAGCCCGTCGCGCGACGCGACCTGTGGCGCGGCCTCGCAATGCTCGCGAAGCTGCGGCGCGCGCGCGTTCCGCACTACCGGAACGCCACGGAGATCCGCATCGAGGGCAGCCGCCGCGCCGAGGCGGTGTCGTTCGTCGCGGGTGGACGGCGCCAGCGGATCGCGGCATCGCTCTTTGCCCTCCACGAGGGGGTGATCCCGGCCCAGCAGCTCAGCCGCTCGCTCGGCATCGCCCATGATTTCGACGAGCGTCACCATGCCTTCGGTCCGCGCGTCGACGGGCGCGGCGAGAGCCCCATCCCCGGCATCCTCTTCGCCGGTGACTGCGTGCGGATCGCCGGCGCCGCCGCCGCCGAGCATGCCGGGCGCATCGCCGCGATCTCGGCGTTGCGGATGCTGACGGCGGACCCCGCGCTCGACGCCGCGGCGCTCGCGGACGAACAGCGCCAGTTGCAGGCGCACGCGCGGATCCAGTCGCTCGTCGACGCCGTCTACCCGCCGCCCGCGATGCTCGCGGCGACGCCCGACGAAACGGTGATCTGCCGCTGCGAGAACGTGACGGCGGGCGAGCTGCGGGCGGCGGTTGCCGCCGGCTGCGCGGGTCCCAATCAAGCGAAGAGCTTTCTGCGCGTCGGGATGGGGCCGTGCCAGGGCCGGCTCTGCGGGCCGACCGTCGCCGGCCTCATCGCCGAGATGCAGCACCGCTCCGTGGGCGACGTCGGCTACTTCCGCATCCGCGCTCCCCTCCAACCCGTAACGGTCGGCGAGCTCGCCGACATGCAGGACGCATGATCATTGTCGTGACATCCGATCTTCGGCTGACGCTTGAGGATCCCGAGGATTTTCGCCGCTTCAAGGTCAAGGTCGACGCCGCCGCGGAGCCCGAGACCGTCGCCGCGGCGCTCGCCCCGCTCGCCGGGCTGGAGGATCGCGACACGGCCTGGGTCGACGAAGCCGCCTTGCGCCGCCTCGGCCCGGAGGGCGACGCGTGGCAGGCGGGCCTTTCCAAGATGATCGCCGCCGCCGCGCCGCACGGCTGGGTGCACCCGCAGACCGGCGCGATCCGCGCCCACGTCGAGTGGACGGCGGCGTGAGCGAGCGCCACCGCACGGTCCACGGGGTGACGGTGGGCATCCTGATGCTCGACACCGGCTTCGAGCGGTTGCCGGGGGATATCGGCAACGCGGTGACCTTCCACTTTCCCGTGCAGTACGCCGTGGTGCGGGGCGCGACGTCGGCGCGCGTCGTGTCGCGCCGGCCGGACGCGGAGCTGTTGCCTCTCTTCATCGAGGCTGCGCGGGGGCTCGTCGCCCTCGGCGTCGACGGGATCGCCACGAGTTGCGGCTTTCTCTCGCTGTTTCACCCGGAGCTGAAGGCCGCGCTGCCGGTCCCGGTGGCGACGTCGAGCCTCCTGCAGGTTGCGCTCGTCGACCAGGTGCTCCCCGCCGGCCGCCGCGCCGGGGTTCTCACCATGGATGCCGAGGCGTTGACGGCGGACCACCTGCGCGCCGTCGGCGCGCCCGTCGACGTGCCGGTCGCCGGGATCGCACCGGATTCGAAGTTCCGCCGCGGCCAGCGCGGCAACGCGACGTCGGTGTCGTTCGCCGACCACGAGGCCGACACGATCGCTGCCGCCGAGCGCCTCCTCGCCAGCCATCCCGAGGTCGGCGCGCTGGTGCTCGAATGCACCAACATGCCCCCCTACGCACGCTCGCTCGCCCGGCGCTTCGACATGCCGGTGTTCGACGTCGCGACCCTCATCAACTGGTTTCACGCCGGGCTGCGGCCCCGCGTCTACGACTGATCCGCCGGACACGAAGAGATAGCTCGATGAATGCGCCCGCTTCCCTACCCGCAGCAGGCACCGCGCCCCGGTTGAGGATCGCGGTCGATATCGGCGGCACCTTCACCGACGGGATCGCCGAGGAGAGCGGCACCGGCCGCATCTGGGTGGGCAAGTGCCTCACCACCCCGGCCGACCCCGGCGAGGGGGTGTCGGAGGTGATCGCCCAGCTCCTCGACAAGATGGCCGCCGACGGCGAGCGGGTGGAGGAGGTGGTGCACGGCACGACGCTCGTCACCAACACGCTCATCGAGCGGCGCGGCGCGCCGACCGGCCTCGTCGTCACCAAAGGCACGCGCGACACGCTCGATATCGCCCGTGAGGTCCGCTACGACCTCTACGATCTGCGCCTGGAGCTGCCCGAGCCGCTGGTGCCCGGCGAGGCGCGCGCCGAGGTGGGGGCGCGGATGGACCGCACCGGCGCCGAGATCACCCCGCTCGACGAGGCGATGGTGGAGGCGGTCGCCGACGCGATCGGCGCGATGGGGGTGAGCGCCGTCGCGGTGTGCCTCCTCCACGCCTACGTCAACGAGGCGCACGAGGAGGCGCTGGGTAAGGCTCTCGCGGCCCGCTTCCCCGACCTCGCGATCAGCCTCTCCTCGCGCGTCGCGCGCGAGATCCGCGAATATGAGCGGATGTCGACGACGAGCGCCAACGCCTACGTGCAGCCGCTGGTGCGCGACTATCTCAACGCGCTCGGCGAGCGGATCGGCGGGGCGGGCATTGCCGGGCTTCTGCGCATCATGCTGTCGAGCGGCGGCTTCACCTCGGCGGAGGCGGCGGCCGACACGCCCATCCTTCTCCTCGAATCGGGGCCGGCCGCGGGGGTGATCAGCGCGCTCAACACCGGGATCGAGGCGGGGTTCGACACGATCCTCGCCTTCGACATGGGCGGCACCACGGCGAAGGCGTGCGTCGCGACGGGCGGGGCGCCGGACATCGCCCACACCTTCGAGGCGGCCCGCGTCAAGCGCTTCAAGAAGGGGAGCGGCCTGCCGATCCTCATCCCGAGCATCGATCTCATCGAGATCGGCGCCGGGGGCGGCAGCATCGCCACCATCGACGCGCTGGGGCTTCTGAAGGTCGGGCCGCGCAGCGCCGGATCGGTGCCGGGTCCCGCCGCCTACGGGCGCGGCGGCGAGGAGGCGACGGTGACCGACGCCGACCTCGTGCTCGGCTATCTCGACGCCAACAGCTTCCTCGGCGGCGAAATGAGCCTGCGCACCGACCTCGCCGAGGCCGCCCTCGGCCGGCTCGGCGCGCGGCTCGGCCTGTCGGTGACCGAGGTCGCCGCCGGGATCGCCGACATCGTCAACGAGAACATGGCGGCGGCCGCCCGCGTCCACATCGCCGAGAAGGGGCTCGATCCGCGCGCCTTCACCATGGTGGCGACGGGTGGCGCGGGCCCGGTGCATGCGGTGGAGGTGGCGCGGCGGCTGAGGGTGCGCCGGCTCCTCTGCCCCATCGCCGCGGGGGCGGGCTCTTGCCTCGGCCTCCTCGCCGCGCCGCCGCGGGTCGATCGGGCCTGGTCGAAGCCGACCCTTCTCGAAGCGCTCGACTGGGACGAGGTGACGGCGATGCTGTCAGGCCTGCGGGTCGATGCGGAGACCGAGCTCACCTCGGCCTCCGCCGACCTCGGAGCGATCGCGTGGAGCGTCCTCATCGAGATGCGCTACGCGGGGCAGGGGAGCGTCATCTCGATCACCCTGCCGTACGACGAGATCGCGTCGCGCCCCGTCGCGGCGATGCGCGAGAGCTTCGAGGCCGCCTATCGCGACCTCTACGGCAACACCGTCCCGAACGCCCGCATCGAGGTGGTGACGTGGCGCCTCACCGGCCAGAGCGGGGTGGAGAGCCGCCGCTTCTCCTGGGCCGAAGGCCGCGGCGGTGGGGCGGCGACGCCGAAGGCTCACCGCGAAGTCTATCTGCCGGCCGAGCGCCGCTTCGCCTCGGCACCCGTCTACGATCGCTACGCGCTGCCTCCGGGCACCCGGCTCGATGGCCCGGTGATCCTGGAAGAGCGCGAATCGACGCTCGTTGTCCCGCTCACCGCCGCCGTCGAGATCCTTCCCGACCTCGCCGTGTGCGTCGATTTTGGAGAGCCCGCATGAGCCGCAACGATCTCGACCCCGTCACGCTGGAGATCCTGTGGACGCGCCTCGTGAGCGCGGTGGACGAGGCGTCCGCCGCCTTCGTGCGCACGTCGTTCTCCACGCTCGTGCGCGAGGCCAACGACTTCGCCGTGGTGCTGACCGACAAGGAGGGGCGCTCGGTCGCCCAGTCGTCGATGAGCATTCCCTCCTTCATCGGCACGCTGCCGGCGACGGTGAAGCACTTCATCCGCCACTTCCCGCCCGAGACGCTCGCGCCGGGCGACGTGCTCATCACCAACGATCCGTGGATGGGGACGGGCCATATCCACGACATCACGGTGGTGATGCCGATCTTCCGCGACGGCAGCATCCACGGCTATGCCGCGGTGACGAGCCACATGCCGGACATCGGCGGCCGGCTGCGCTCCTCCGGCACGCGCGAGATCTTCGAGGAGGGATTGCAGATCCCGATGCTGAAGCTCGTTCGCGCCGGCGTGGTCGACGACACGGTGGTCGCCTTCATCTCGCAGAATGTGCGGGTGCCGGAGCAGACGATGGGCGACGTCTGGGGCGAGGTGGCCGCCTGCCGCATGCTCGAAGGTCGCCTCAACGAGCTGCTCGACGATTCCGGGCTCGACCTCGACCGGCTGAGCGGCGAGATCCGCGGCCGCTCCGAGGCGGCGATGCGCGCCGCCGTCGCCGCCTTGCCGGACGGCGACTATCGCTATCGCCTCGAGCACGACGGCTTCGAGGAGCGGATCGTGATCCAGAACCGGGTCGAGATCCGCGGCGACCGGGTGCACATCGACTATACGGGGACGTCCGAGCAGCTGCCCCGCTCGGTGAACACCGTGCCGATCTACACCTTCGCCTACACCGCCTTCGGGGTGAAGGCGCTGCTGTCGCCCGACATTCCGAACAACGAGGGGAGCTTCCTGCCGATCTCGACCTCGGCGCCGGAAGGGACGATCCTCAACCCCCGCTACCCCGCCGCGAGCGGTGCCCGCGGGATGATCGGCCATCTTCTGCCGGTCGCCTTCATGGCCGCCCTCGCCGATGTCCTGCCCGACCGGGTGATGGCGCCGGGGTCGGCCAACTCCTCCTTCACCATGGCGGGCGAGGACGAGGGGCGGCGCTACGCGACGGCGAACTTCCTGAACGCCGGGCAGGGAGCGTTCGCCGACCGCGACGGCCTGTCGGTGGTGAGCTTCCCGTCGAACCTCGGCAACACGCCGATCGAGGTGATCGAGGCGGGGGCGCCGGTGCGCGTGCTGCACCGGGCGGTGCGCCCGGGCAGCGGCGGCGGCGGCGCCCATCGTGGCGGCGACGGGCTCGACTTCGCCTTCGAGTTCGTCGGCGACACGCCGGCCGTCTGCTCCTTCCTGATGACGCGCCTCAAGGCGGCGCCGCCGGGGCTTGCGGGGGGCGATCCCGGCGTCGTCGGCCGCCTCACGCTGAACGGTACCGACATCGACCCCGCCGACCACTGGATCCTCAAGAAGGGCGATCGGGTGGTGATGCAGACCGCGGGCGGCGGCGGCTACGGCAAGGCCTAGCCACGCCGCCGACGCCCATCGAGCGGGCTCGTCGCGCGACCGCTTGCCTTCGTGGCGGGCAGCGACGCCGGGCCCCGCCGATCCGGCCGGTCGACGTCGCCGTCGGGCGGTCGCGGGCCACGTCGACCGGGCGGGCGAAGACCCCAGAAGATAAGACGGAGTTCGGACGTGGCGGGGTGAGGGGGCCGCGCCGCGGGGCTGGTCGTCGGCCGTGAGGTGCGACATTGATCATGCTCAAAATTTGGACAGAAACGCCCGATTTCGAGCGTTGACCGTCGAGCCCCTTCGTTACACCATTCGGACCGTCATTACGTTTTTCGACGGTTCGCCGACACAACGGACACCCATCGCCGCGGAACGCCAGGCGATACCAGCAGGAGGGGCGGAGAGTTTTGGCATCGGACGCGAACGCCGTGGTGTCCTTCAAGGACGCATTCAAGCCCCGGACCTCGCCGCCGCCGGAGCCGACGACACGCACGGCCCATCTCGAAGTCATCAACGTGACGATGGACTACGGCAGCTTCCGCGCTGTCGACAACGTGTCGTTCGCGCTGAGCCGCGGCGAGCGGCTCGCGCTGCTCGGGCCGTCGGGCTGTGGCAAGACCACGCTGATCAACGTCATCGCCGGCTTCAACAAGCACGCCGTCGGCCATGTCCGGATCAACGGCACCGACGTGTCCCGCCGGCCGGCCTACCGGCGCGACATCGGCGTCGTCTTCCAGAACTACGCGCTGTTTCCCCACCTCACGGTGGAGGACAACGTTTACTTCGGTCTCAAGATGCGGCGCGTCTCGAAGGCCAAGGCGAAGCCGGCGATCGATCGGGCGATCGAACTCGTACGGCTCGAGCCCTTCCGCGGCCGATATCCGCACCAGCTCTCGGGCGGCCAGCAGCAGCGCGCGGCGATCGCGCGGGCGATCGCCATCGAGCCGGAGATCCTGCTTCTCGACGAGCCGCTCAGCAATCTCGACGCGAAGCTGCGCGAACAGATGCGCACCGACCTTCTGGAGATCCTCGACGAGCTGTCGATCACCACGATCCTCGTCACCCACGACCAGGCCGAGGCGCTGGCGCTCGCCGACCGCGTCGCGGTGCTCAACGCCGGCCACGTCGAGCAGATCGCCCGCCCGATCGACGCCTACGAGAACCCGAAGACGCAGTTCGTCGCCGGCTTCCTCGGCGAGAGCAACGCCTTCGACGGCACCGTGCAGCACCGCCCCGACGGCACGGCGGCGATCCAGATCGGCCCGCAGGAGCTGACCTTCGCGCCGCGTGTGGAGATGCCTTCCGGCACCAAGGCGCGCGTCTTCATCCGCGCCGAGCGGCTGCGCGTCTCGCGCAGCCGGCTCGCCACCGACAACCTGATGGAGGCGCGGCTCAAGCACGCGATCTATCTCGGCGGCGAGCATCGCTTCGTGCTCGAGAGCCCCATCGGCGTGCTGATGGCGGTGTCGTCCAGCGAGTCGGACCTCTCCAACACCTACAAGACGGGCGAGAAGGTGATGGTGGGGTGCTCGGCCGCCTCCCTCATCGTGCTGCCCGACGACGAGGGCTGACGATGTCCATGGCGACGACGGCCGCGCCGCGCCTTGCCTTCCTGCGCGAGATCACGCTCGACCGCATCATCACGGCGATCCTCTTCGTCAGCCTCGCCGCCTTCTTCTTCGTGGTGCTCGTCATCCCTTTCGGGCTGCTGCTCTCCACCGCGTTCCGGCAGATGGACCTGATGACCTATCAGTTCCAGGACGGCTACAGCTTCCATCAGTTCCTGCGCTTCTTCAGCGACGCCTACTATCTGCGCATCCTGTTCGACACGGTTGTGCTGGCGCTCGAGACCACCTTCGTCACCTTGGTGCTCGCCTATCCGCTGGCGCTCTACATGTCCCGCGCCGGGGTGCGCGAGCGCCAGATCCTGCGGCTTCTGTCGGTGTCGCCGATCCTCATCAGCATCGTGGTGATGAACTTCGGTTGGGTGATCGTGATGGCGCCGCAGGGGCTCGTGAACAACACGCTGATGGGGCTCGGCCTCATCGACGAGCCGCTACCGCTCCTCTATTCCCACGTCGTCGTGGTGCTCGGCCTCGTCCACGTGCACCTGCCGTTCATGATCCTCGCCATCGACAACGGGCTCGGCTCGATCCAGCCGGAGGTCCTGAAAGCGGCCGAGTCGCTCGGCGCGAGCCGCTGGAAGACCCTGCGCAACGTCATCTGGCCGCTCTCGATCAACGGCGTCGTCTCCGGCTCGATCGTCGTCTTCGCCCTCACCGCGAGCTCCTTCGTGACGCCGATGCTCCTCGGCGGGGCCTGGACGAAGACGCTCGCGACGGTCGCCTACCAGCAGATCCTCTTCACCCTCGACAGCCCGTTCGGGGCCGCGATCTGCCTGATCCTCCTCAGCGTCACCGCCACCTTCAGCATCGGACTGACGCGGCTCGCGATCCGTCTCCAGCCCCATCGCGCCGCCCCCGCGGCGCCCGCCCCCCGGCCCTAGGAGAGCGTCATGGCCCGCATCATCGCCTACTGCGTGGTCGGCTTCATCCTCCTGCCGAACATCATCATCATCATCGCCTCGTTCAGCGAGCTGCGCTTCATCACCTTCCCGCCGTCGGGCTTCACCATCGACTGGTATGTCGAGGCGCTCCACCGCCAGGAATTCCTCGCCTCCTTCCGCACCAGCCTCCTGCTGTCGGCGACCGTCACGGCGATCGGCACCGTGATCGCCCTGATGACGGCGCTCTCGCTGCGCGTCCTGACCGGCCCCGTGCGCAACTGGGCGGTCGGGGTGGTGATGTCGCCGCTGATGCTCCCCGGCATCGTGATCGGCATCGCGCTCCTGCAGTTCTTCAGCCTGCTGCGGGTGCCGACGTCGGGGTGGACGCTCGTCCTCGGCCACCTCGTGATCACCATTCCCTATGCGGTGCGCCTCATCACCGACAGCCTCTCGGCGCTGCCGCGCAATCTCGAGGCCGCCGCCTCGAGCCTCGGCGCCAATCCGCTGCGCACGGTGCTCGCCGTCGTCATCCCCTGCATCAAGCCCGGGGTGATCGCGGGGGCGTTGTTCGTCTTCATCGTCTCGTTCGAGAACATCACCATCTCGATCTTTCTCGCCGCACCGCAGACGATGACGCTTCCGGTTCGAATATTCGGCTACACCGAGCAAGGTGTGGAGACGTGGCTTGTTGCGATCTGCAGCATGACCATTCTGTTTACGCTTCTTCTGATGGGGATTATCGAGCGTTTCATTGGTGTGCGTCGGATCATCTACGCCACCAAATGAGGCTGCCGCGTCCTCAGGCCACCCCCACTGCACGATACGATGGAAGGCTTTGACTATGAATGGCATCCCTCTGCTGACCGGCGGTTCAGGTGACCGGGGCGCGGGCCGAAAACGACTGCGAACCTTCGCCGCCGCTCTCGCCCTCGCCGCGTTGCCGGCTCTGGCGATCTCGGACCGCGCCGCGGCCGAGGACTTCGTGGTGGCCGCCAACGGCGATCCCTACCTCAGCATGTGGCGCGAATCGCTGATCCCGGAGTTCGAGAAGGAGACCGGCCTCACCGTGGTGTGGTCGCCGGGCCTCTCCTCCCAGAACCTCGCCAAGGTGATGTCGCAGCGCAACAACCCGCAGATCGACCTCGTGCTTCTCGACGAGGGCCCGTTCGTGCAGGGGAGCGCCGCCGGGCTCTGGGAAACGCTCGACCGGTCGAAGCTCGGCGATCTCTCGACGATCACCCCGGCCGCCCTCGAGTTCGACGACGGCATCGCCTACGGCTTCTCCGCGGCGGGGCTCTTCTACAACACCAAGATCTTCGAGGAGAACGGCTGGGAGCCGCCCACCTCCTGGCTCGATCTCCTCCGGCCGGAGCTCGATAAGAAGATCTCGATGATCAGCATCAACAACAGCATCGGCCTCAACTCGCTGATGGCGTTGACCGCCGTCGGCGGGGGCAGCGTGCCGGACGACATGGACCCCGGCTTCGAGCTCGCCGCGAAGATCGCGAGCCACGCGCTCACCGTCGACGCGGCCGGCGAAACGCCCCAGCTCGTCCAGCAGGGCGCGAGCGTCGCGGGGATCTGGGTCTATCAGCGCGTCGTCGGCATGGCGGCGGAAGGGGTGCCGATCGAGTTCGTCGCGCCCACCGAAGGGGTCTGGGGCCATCGCTTCATGGCGGCCATCCCGAAGGGCCGTCCGCCGGAGGCGGTCGCCGCGGCGCACAAGTTCCTGGAGCTGCTCCTGACCGAGCGCCAGCAGCGCCACGCGCTCACGTTGAACCCGTTGCCGGTCAACTCGGCCGTGCCGATGAGCGACCCGACGATGCTCGACCGCACCCACGTCTCCGATCAGATCGCCGTGCAGCGCAACCGCCCGGCCTGGACGGAGCGGTGGGCCCGCGAGGTGGAGAGCCGCTGACGCCGCAACGCCGCGGGCGGATGACGAAACGAAGGCGGCCGGCGCGTCCCGGCCGCCTTTTTTCGTGCCCCGCCCATGCCGGATGGCCTGCCGCGCGCGAGCTCAGGCCGCCGGAGCCGGCGTGGCGGGGGGCGGGCTCAGGGTGTAGCGGCGGATGCAGGGCGGGTTGCGGTGGCCCTTGAGGGGAAGCGTCTCGGTGCCGATTACGGCGAGGGCACGCGAGACGGGTGCGGGCATCGTGGCCGTCGCGACGATCTCGCCCGCTCCCGCAGCCGAGCACAGCCGCGCACCGAGATTGACGGTGCGGCCGAGGATGGTGGCGTCGGCCCGATCGCCGGCGACGATAGTCGCCTCGATCACCTCGCCGTCGATGAGGCCGATGCCGACCCCGCGCGGCGTGCGGGCGTGCGCGATGCGGGCGAGGATCTCCTCGGCCGCGGCGAACGCCCGCTCGTCGCGATGAGGCCCGTCGAAACGGGCGACGAAGCCGTCGCCGATCAGACGGTCGACGTCGCCGCCCTGCTTGAGGATGGCGGAAAAGCCGATCTCGCCGACCGTCTTGACGAGTGCTGCCGCCTCTTCCGGGGCGACGATGTCGGCGAAGCTCGAGAAGTCGCGAATGTCCATGAAGAGCACGGTCGTCTCGCAGCGTCGGGCGTGCGCCCCGCCGCGCGCGCTCGCCCGGACGTGGCGCGACACGAACCGCGCGAGCGCCGCGTGGGCGCTGTTGAGGGCTTCGGTCCGCCGGTCGATCTCCCGCTGCGCCCGGCCGACGAGGACGATCGCGAGCCCCAGTGCGGCCGCGAAGATGGTGGCGAGCCCGCCGACCCAGGCAACGGTGCTCGCGCCGATCACGTGCTTCTGCGCGGCGGCGTCCACCAGCGTGGCGACGACGATCGGATGCTCGGCGTCGTGTGAGGGCACGCTCGCGACGAGCCAGGAGGTGACGGGGTCGTCGATCTCGCGAAACAGCGTGGTGCCGGAGGTTTGCAGCTCGCGCCGGATGCGGCCTCGCTCGCCTTCGTCGAGCTCGGGGCAGCTCGCTCCGCCGATGAGGAGCGAGCTGCCGTCGGAGGCGGCGACGGCGGCGCAGGAGAGGCCGGCCTCGCGGGCGACGTCGCCGAGGATCGCGCGCACCGTCGCCGCCTCGCCTGGCGTCGGCGCCTCGCCTCCGGAGAGAGCGGCGAAGGCGGCCGGCGCCCGCACGGCGACCGAGGTGATGATCTGCGCATGCCGCCGTCCGGCCTCGGCCTGATAGGCGCGCTCGACGATCGTCGAGAGCGCGATCGTCGCGGTGACGAGGAGGCCGACGAGGGCGAGGGCGAGCACCGGCAGCACGAGCACCACGAAGCGGCGCAGCAGCGGATAGGACGCCTCCTCAGGGAAGGCCTCCGCGCTCGTCTCGTCTGTCGGCGCGTTCTCGTCGTCGGCGGTCAACGGGCGGTTCCAGTCTGGGCGATGCCGGCAGTGTCCTCGCGGGCGACGCCGGTGCGGGTGGAGGCGGACAGGAAGGAGGGCCTCACCGGTACGTCCGTCGCTCCGGCGCGGCGCGTTCGCCTTCTAGACGAGGCCTCGGGACAGGTCCACGCGCCCGGCGACCCCGCCGGTCGCCGGGCAGACCCGGGGCCCGTCCCGGCGTTTGCGCGCACGGCGCGTCGAAAGTCCAGCGACGGCGGGGGGAAGAGAACAGTGGCGGCGTGGTCGGCGATCCGCCCGCGGCGGCGGCTTGTTCACGTGACTTAACATATCCAAATCTGGCGTGCTGATTCGTTGCCCTAGTCCCATATGGTGGGTCGGAGAGGGTCGAGTGTCGGAAGCAAGTCCAAATCGGAGCGACGGAGCGCGCATCCTGGTCGTTGAGGACGATCCGGAGATCGGCGGCATGCTCGTCGACGCGTTGGCGAAGAGCGGGATGCAGCCCGAGCTCGCCGGGTCGGGGCCGCAGATGGACGCCCTGATGCACCTCCATCGGTTCGACCTCGTGATCCTCGACATCATGCTGCCCGGCGAGGACGGGTTCAGCATCTGCCGGCGGCTGCGGGCGCAGCACACCATTCCGATCATCATGCTGACGGCGGTCGGCGAGGAGGTCGACCGGATCATCGGCATCGAGATCGGCGCCGACGACTACATCACCAAGCCCTTCAGCACCCGCGAGCTCGTGGCGCGCGTCCGGGGCCTGTTGCGCCGTGCCTCCTATGGGGCGACGGCGTCCGATCGACACACGCCGCTGCGGTTCGACGGCTGGCGGATCGATCCGGTGCGCCGTCAGGTCTACGATCCCCAGGCGACGCGGATCGCCATGACGTCGGCCGAGTTCGATCTCCTCTACGTGTTCTGCCAGAACCCCGGCCGCATCCTCAGCCGCGAGGAGCTTCTGCGGCATACCCACGCCGGCCTTGCGGGGCCGATCGAGCGCAGCGTCGACGTACACATCAGCCGCATCCGCCAGAAGATCGAGGAGAACCCCCGCGAGCCGGTTCTTCTGAAGACGGTCCGCCTCGGCGGCTACCTGTTCACCGCGACGGTCGAACCGGCCTAGAGGCTCCGCCCACTCCGTCCGCCGTCGGGACGGGAGTCGCTGCCGTGGCAGCGTACGTGATCCGTAACATAACTTAACCTGACTTTGCCCAACCGGTGTGGCGCGATCGCTATCTCCGGGGTCGACCAGACGCCAGCGCAGCTTGCGACGGTCCGTCTCATCGACCCCGGAGTTCACAATGATTGCGTCGTCATCTCACGTTGTTCGGTGCTGCTCGGTCAGTATCGGCGCGCTTTTCGCCGTCGCGCTATGGGGACCGCCGACCGCCTCTGCCAGCGACCTTTTCTCGCAGTCCCTGCAGGACGACACGAAGGACGACGTCGCGGAGCTGTCCCGCCTGCAACGACTGAGACAGCGGCTGCACGACTGGGACACGGTGGTCGGCGCCGGCGCCAAAATCAGCCCGGAGTACGAGGGGAGCGACAATCTCAGCATCAGCCCGATCCCCTATGTCTCGATGACGTTCTTCGACCGTGTGACGGTCGACCCCACCGGCGTCGTCGGCAAGCTCTACGAGGCGGGTCCCTTCACCCTTTCCGCCAAGGTCGGCTACGAGGACGGCCTCACCGAGGACGACGCCGACGAGCTCGAAGGCCTCGGCGACGTCGACTTCGGCGCGACGGTCGGAGGCCGGATCAGCGCCGCCTTCGGCGCCGTCACGATCTATGGCGATGTCGAGAAGACGCTGGGCGGCAGCGACGGGCTCCTCGGCGTCGCGGGTGTCGACGTCAGCTACGCGGTGAGGCCCTGGCTGCGTCTCGGCGCCGGCGCGTCGGCGACGTTCGCCGACCAGAACCACATGGAGGCCTATTTCGGCGTCGACCGGAGCCAGTCGGCCCGCTCGGGCTACCCTGTCTACAAGCCCGACGCCGGCCTGAAGCGGCTCGACCTCACCGCCACCGCGACGGTCGCCTTCAACGAGCACTGGTTCGTCCGTGGCGAGGCCGGGCTCGGCTTCCTCGTCGGCGACGCGGCCGACAGCCCGATCGTCAAAGACGAGCTCCAGCCCTCGGCCATGCTGGTCCTCGGATACCGGTTCTGACGTGGGGCGCCCCGTGGAGCGCCTCCTTCGAACGTGCAGCTTCCTTCGAACGTCCAGCTTCCTTGGGCCCTCAACCGCGTGGAGCGCCTTTCATCATGCCATCGTCGAATGTCGCGCTCAGGATCGCCGCCTTTCCGTTGATCGTCGCCGCTGGGGTGATGGTCTTCGCGTTCTGGCCCGGCACGGCGAGCCCCTCCGCCGATCCCCACGTGGAGACGAAGTTCCCGTCGATCAGTGTCGTCCGCGCGGACACTGGCGCGATCGCGAGCCGCGTGCGCGTCACCGGAACGCTCGTCGCGCGAAGTCTCAGCATGGTGCGGGTCGAGCTCGACGGCGCTCGGGTCGTGGAGCTCGCCGCCGAGGTGGGGGACGTCGTCGCAAAGGGCGATCTCCTCGCCCGTCTCGACGGCACGACCATCGAGATCGAGCGGCAGGGGAACGAGGCCCGGCTCAATCGGGCGAATGCCGCCATCGATCAGGCGCAGAGCGCCATCGAGGATGCCGAAGCGGCGCACGAGCGGTCGCGGTCGGATCTGGAGCGGGCCCGCAAGCTGAGCGCCAAAGGGGTCGTGTCCGACGCGACGCTGGAGGAGAAGATCTACAGCGAGCGCAGCACCGGGTCGGCCCTCGAAGCCGCCCGTCACGGCCTGCGCCTCGCCAAGGCCGATCGCGACATCCTCCTCAGCGAGCGGCGCGATATCGAGACGCGGCTCGCCTGGACCACGGTCAGCGCCCCGGTCGACGGGCTCGTCCTCCAGCGCAACATCAATTTCGGCTCGCCGGCCGCCCGCAGCGGCGACGACCTCTTCGTGATCGCCGATCACGGCACCGTCGAGATGGAGGGGCGCATTCCCCAGATGGACCTCGCCCGGATCGGGCAGGGCGCGGCGGCAGAGATTCACGTGCCGGGCTATCGGCAGGCGTTCGCCGGCACCGTGCGCCTCATCAAGCCGGAGCTTACGAGCGCGGGACGGATGGGGATCGTCCGCATCGCGCTCGAGGCCGACGTGCCGCTTCCCATCGGCGCGTTCGCACGCGGGGAGGTGGTGGTCGGCCATCACGCGGCCGTCCTCGTTCCCTCCTCGGCGGTCATCTCGAAGGACGGTCGGGCGGAGGTCTACGTGGTCGAGGGGGATGTGGTGCATCCGCGCGCGGTGGCGACGGGGCTGCGCTCGGGCGAGATGGTGGAAATCGTCTCGGGTCTCGACGCTGGCGAGACCGTCGTCCTCAAGTCGGCGCGCTTCCTCGACGACGGCGATCGGATCGAGCCCGTCGATAGCCTCGCCGGGATCGCCTCCGCCGGTGCGGTGTCGATGGCGGCGGGAGAGTAGCCATGCGTTGGAACATCTCCGCCTGGGCGATCCGCAACCCGATGCCCTCGGCCCTGCTCTTCATCGTGCTGACGGGGCTCGGCCTCATCAGCTTCCGCGCGCTGCCGATCACCTACTTCCCGACCATCGACGTTCCCGAGGTGAAGATCACCATCGAGGATGCGGGGGTCGCTCCGTCGCAGATGGAGACGGACGTCACCAAGCCGGTGGAAGATGCGGTCGCCACGCTGACGGGCGTGAAGGAGATGAAGTCGTCGGTGGTGGAGGGCGAGTCGCAGACGTCGGTGGAGTTCGAGCTCGGCGTGCCGATCGACCGGGCCGTCGCCGACGTGAAGGACGCCATCGCCCGCATCAGCTCCGACCTGCCGGCGAGCGCCGACGAGCCCGTTACCGAACGGGTCGAGGCGGGGGCGCAGGCCGTCGTCTCCTACGCCATCGCCAACGCGGCGATGACGCCGACGGCGCTCTCCTGGTTCATCGACGACACCGTGATTCGCGAACTGCAGGGCATCGCCGGGATCGGCCAGATCGAACGGGTCGGCGGCGCGGAGCGGGAGGTTCAGATCCGCCTCGACCCCGATCGGCTCTTCGCCTACGCCATCACGGCGGTGGAGGTGACCGACCAGCTGCGCCAGACGCATGTCGACGTTCCCGCCGGTCGCTCCACCGCCGACGGCCGCGAAAGGGCGATCACCGCGATCGGCACGACCACGACGCTCGCCGACCTCGCCGCCATTCCGATCGCGCTCGACGGTCTGCCCCCGCTCACCCTCGGCGATCTCGGCACGGTGGCGGACGCGTCGGCAGAGCCGACCGACTTCGCCCTGCTCGACGGGGCCGAGGGCGTCAGCATCTCGGTCTATCCGGCGCGGGGGGCGAGCGACGTGACGGTGGCCGCGGAAGTGGCGCGTGTCCTCACCGAGATCGCCGCCGCTCACCCGGGGCTCGTGTTCGAGCGGGTCGACAACAGCGTCGACTTCACGCTCGGCAACTACGACGCGGCGCTGCATACGCTTCTCGAAGGGGCGGTGCTCACCGTCGTCGTGGTCTTCTTCTTCCTGAGGGACTGGCGGGCGACGCTGATTGCGGCGATCGCGCTGCCGCTCGCCGCGATCCCCACCTTCTGGGTGATCGACGCGCTGGGCTTCTCCCTCAACATGCTGAGCCTCCTCGCGATCACGCTCGTGACCGGCATTCTCGTCGACGATGCGATCGTGGAGATCGAGAACATCGTCCGCCACGCCCAGATGGGCAAAACCCCCTACGATGCGGCGATGGATGCGTCGGACGAGATCGGCCTCGCCGTCGTCGCCATCTCGGCGACGATCATCGCCGTGTTCGTGCCGGTGGGTCTGATGGGCGGCGAGATCGGTCAGTATTTCCGCCAGTTCGGGCTCACCGTCGCGATCGCCGTGTTCTTCTCGCTGCTCGTGGCGCGGCTCGCGACGCCCGTGTTCGCGGCCTATCTCATGCGCTCCCACCCGATCGAGACGGCGGGGCCGTCGCGCTTGCAGCGCGCCTATGTGCGCTTCGTCGCCCTCGCGGTGCGCCGGCGCTGGATCGTGATCCCTACCGCGCTTGGCGTCTTCGCCGTGTCGCTCTCGCTGGCGACGACGATCCCCACCGAGTTCCTGCCGAGCGAGGACACCGGACGTCTCGCCGTGTCGATCGAGCTGCCGCCGGGCTCGCCCCTCGCCGAGACGAAGCGCGTCGGCGAGGACATCTCCGCCCGCCTCGCCGACGTGCCGGAGGTGCGCACGGTCTATATCCAGGGCGGCACCGATGCGACCGGCGCGCGCGGGTCGCAGCGGATGGCGGTCATCCTCGATGTCGGGCCGGCGGGGGAGCGGGTGCGGACGATGGCCGAGATCACCGCCGACGTCGCCGCGATCCTCCTCGCGGTTCCCGACATCCGCTTCGAGACCATCAACGACCGCGGCAAGCGGGACGTGTCCTTCTCGGTCCTCGGGCGCGACGGTGCGGCGGTCGAGGATACGGCCGATCGGATCCTCGCGGCGCTCTCGGGCTCCGACGTCGCGGTGAACCCGACGGCGGGTGCGCTGCTGGAGCGGCCGGTCATCACCATCCGCGTCGATCCGGAGCGGGCCGCCGATGCCGGCGTCGCGGCGAGCGCCGTCGGCGAGACGGTCCGGGTCTCCACCGTGGGCGCCTCCGATTCCGATCTTCCGGGTTTCGTCGACGACGCGCGCCGGGTTCCCATTCGGGTTCAGCTCGAGGAGCGCGCCCGCGACGATCTCGCGACGATCGGCGACCTTCGCATTCCCGCCAACGACGGGAGCACGGTGCCCCTGTCGCAGGTCGCCGACATCGAGTTCTCGATGGATGTCGGAACCATCGAGCGGATGGATCGGAACCGGCGGATCGACATCGGCTTCGACGTCCCGCCCGGCCTGACGGCAGGGCAGGGGCTCGACGCCGTCTATGCCCTCGAGGCCGTGCGTACCCTGCCCACCGGGGTGCGGGTGCAGGCGACGGGCGACTCCGACAACGAGGGTGAGGTGTTCGCCGCCTTCGGCACCGCGATGGCCGCGGGGTCGACGCTGGTGATGATCGTCCTCATCCTCCTCTTCGGCGGACCTTTGACGCCGATCACGATCCTCGCCACGCTGCCGCTTTCCGTGGCGGGCGTCGTGGCGGCGCTGTTCATCACCGAGATCGCCGTCTCGCTGCCCGTCGTCATCGGGATCTTGATGCTGATGGGGATTGTGACCAAGAACGCGATCATGCTCGTCGATTTCGCCATCGAGCGGGAGGCGGGCGGTCTGCCGCGGCATCAGGCGGTGGTGGAAGCGGCGTCGGAGCGGGTGAGGCCCATTCTCATGACCACGTTGGCGATGATCGCAGGCATGCTGCCTGCGGCGATCGGAACCGGGGAGGGCGGCGGCTTCCGCGCGCCGATGGCGATCACGGTGATCGGCGGGCTGCTCGTCTCGACCGGCCTCTCGCTCGTGGTCGTGCCGGCGCTCCACACCGTGATGGCCGACTTCGGCGCCGCCTGCACCGCCTGGTTCCGCCGTTTTCTCGTCGACGCGGCTGCCGAGCCGGGCGGCGATGAAGCCGAGGTCCCGGAGGGATGACGCGCCGGCGCAGCCTCGGCGACCGTCTGAGGCCGCGCAGCGCGCTCGGCCAGATGACGATCATCGTCTGCGTTTCAATCGTCGCGGTGATCGTGAGCGGTCGCGTCCTCGAGGCGATCCGCAAGAGCGAGCTCCTCCGCCTCGCCGACGTCGACGTGGTGACCGAGCGCGTCACCAACCTCCTGGAGCTCATGCATGCCGCGCCGCCCGATCAGCGCGCCGACCTCGTCTCCTGGGCCAACGCGGTCGAGCCGAAGGTCACTCTCGTGCGATCGGCCGAGGTGGCGGAGATCGTCGAGCGGTCGACGGAGGAAGGCACCTTCCGCCGCCTCGTCCACGATTTCTTCCCGCAGGACCAGCCGTTTCCGGAGGGCAGCCGGCTCGTCTCCGACGGCGGACGCTGGACCCTCATCGTCCCGATCGATGCCGGGTCGAGCCTCGTCGTTGCCGGCGTTCCCAATCAGATCCTGACCAACGACGTCCTCGGGCCGGTCAGCTACTACGTCATCGCCCTCGTCGTGTTCCTCATTCTGTTGCGCAGCTACTCGCGGCGCACCTTCCTGGGTCCGCTCGCCCGCATTTCCGAGGCCGCGAAGCGGGCGAACGGGCTCGAGGGCGAGAGCTTCGAGATCGAGCGGGGGTCGCTGGAGATCCAGACGCTCACCCAAGCGCTCAACGATATGCGCGACCGGGTCCGCGAGCTCATCGAGGCGCGGACGCGGATGCTGCGCAGCGTCAGTCACGACCTCAGGACGCCGTTGACGCGGCTGCGGCAGCGGGTCGAGCGGTTGGACGAGGGGGAGCTGCAGACGAAGATGCTGTCGGACATCCGGCACATCGATGCGCTGGTGGAAGAGACGCTCGACTATCTGCGCAGCGACGCTTCGGAAGAGGTCAAGGAGCGGATCGACGTCGCAAGCCTGTTGCAGACGATCCAGGCCGACTTCGCCGACATGGGCGCCGACGTCGTCTACGAGGGGCCCGACCGGATCGTGGCGCTCGCAAAGCCCAATGCCTTGCGCCGGGCCGTCACCAACCTCTGCGACAACGCCTTGCGGTTCGGGAGCCATGCACGGATCGACCTTTGCGGCGCCGACGAGGCGATCCGCATCGTGGTCTCCGACGACGGCCCGGGGATCCCGGAGGACATGCGCTCCCTCGTGGTCAAGCCGTTCTTCAAGGTCGATGCCGCCCGCCCGGTGGAGGAGGCCGACACCCACGCCGGCACGGCGCTGCGGCTCGGCCTCGGCCTCTCGATCGTCTCCGAGATCGTTGCCGCGCACGGCGGCACGCTTCGCCTCGGCGACAACGAACCCCATGGGCTCAGCGCTCAGATCGAGCTGCCGCGGTCCGAGGAGGGGTGAGAGCGGTCGCGAATCCCGAGACCGATGACGACGGTGCGTAAGGTCGCTAGGATCGCCGCCATGGGTTCCCCGAGGAGCGCCGGCGTCGTCCGGCGCGAGCATCTTTCGAGGCGCTGCCACAGACCCCCGGCTCTGCGGTCTTGAGCATGCTTGCGGCGACGAAAGAGAACTGGATGCGGACCGAGGCGGCCCAAGCCGGCTTCGAGCTTGCGGCGGCGCGCTTTGCCGACCACCAGTTCTCGCCGCATCGCCACGACACCTATGCCGTCGGCTGCACGCTCGGCGGGGTGCAGAGCTTCCGCTATCGCGGCGCCGGCCGTCACGCGCTCGCCGGCGACGTCTTCGTGCTCCACCCGGACGAGCTGCACGATGGCAGGCCGGGAACGGACGCCGGCTACAGCTACCGCATCGCCTATCTGTCGCCGGCGCTGATCCTCGCGGCGAGCGATCTCGGCCGCCTGCCGTTCGTGCCGGCCCCCGTCTCGCGGCATCCGGTGCTGGTGCGGGCCATCCGGGGCGTTCTGGCCCTCGGGCCCGGGGAGGAGGACGATCTCGCCCACGCCGAGGCGCTTGCCGCTCTCGCCGATGCCCTGGCGCTGATGTCGGATGCACCTCGTCGGCGGCTGAGCCGGGTCGACGTGGCGAAGCTCCACCGCATCCGCGATCAGATCGCCGACCTCGTGCCGCACCGGGTCGCGATCGGCGCGCTGGAGCGCGAGCACGGCATCGATCGGTTCACCCTGGCGCGGCAGTTTCGCGTGCTCTTCGGCGTCAGCCCGCGGCGCTTCATCACCTTGCGCCGGCTCGACCTGGTGGCGTCGGCGATTGGGCGCGGCTCTCGCCTTGCCGACGCCGCCCTCGCCGCCGGCTTCACCGACCAGAGCCACATGACCCGCGCCTTCCGCGATGCTTTCGGCACCTCGCCCGGTGAGTGGCGACGGCTCCACCTTTGAAGCCCCTGCCGATGCGCTCGCAAGGTTATCGCCCACCGACCGCCGACCGCGCTTCGATCGCGCGCAACACGGCGACGAGGTCGGCATCGCCGAGCCCCAAGGCGAGCGTTTCCGCGTAGAGCGCCTCGGTGACATCGAGGAGCGGCGAGGCGGCGTTCGCCGCTCGCGCGGCTTCGGCGGCGAGGCGGTTGTTCTTCAAGGCATCGGGCACGGCGGCCTGAACGGCGAAGTCGCCGGCGGCCAGCTTCTGGGCCTTGACGCGCGCGATGGGGCTCGCGAGCTGTCCGCCGCCGATCACCTCGGCGAACAGCTGCCGGTCGAGGCCGAAGCGGTCGGCAAGGTGGAAGGCCTCGGCGACGGCGACGACCGTCGGGAGCAGCAGCGCATTGCTCGCGAGCTTCATCAGCAGCCCGTTGGGGACGGGGCCGCAGGCGATCGTCTGGTGGCAGAGCGGCGCGAGGAGGGGCCGGACCGCGTCCACCGCCGCCGGCTCGCCCGCGAGCATCGCGACGAGCTGCCCGGCTTCGGCGGGCTTTCGTGATCCCGACACCGGCGCCTCGACATAGCGTCCGCCGGCGGCGCGGATGTCCGCCTCGAGCCCTTGCGAATAGCCGGGCGAAACCGTCCCCATGTGGACGATCGTGCGCCCCGCCACCCGTTCGGCGAAGTCCGCGGTGCCGCGGGCGAGCACCGCGTCGACCGCGGCCTCGTCGGCAAGCATCAAGATGACCGTCTCGGCGTGCGAGAACACCTCGTCGAGGCTCGCCGCCACCGTGGCGCCCGCGGCGCGCAAGGGTTCGCACTTTTCGGCCGAGCGGTTCCAGACGATCAGCGGCGCGCCGGCCTTCGCCAGGTTGAGCGCCATGAGCTGCCCCATCGTGCCGAGGCCGACGAAGCCGAGTGTCCTCTGATCATCCATCCGCTGGGAAACTCCTTTTGTCTTGGGTTCACGGGTCTTGAACGGGGGAGAGGGGCAGGGTCTTGAAGCTTTGTGCAGGTTCGCGCCGCGGCGATCCGGTGTCGGCGTCCGAGCGGGGATGCCGGATCGCGCAGATGTTGGACAGAGGAGCGCACCGGATGCCGCGAAGCGTTGCAGCCCCGGAGCGTCGACGTGGTCGTCTCCGAGCGTTGCCGAGGCATGAGCGCGGCAACGAGGCGATGGGGTCGGTGCGGCAGACGATCCGCATCGTCTCGACGAAACCGAGAGCGACGACGACTATTCGCGCGAGCTCCTGTTCGCCCAGCGCATCGCCCACCATGGTGCGAAACTCCCCCGACCGTGACGCGACGTCATGGCGGCACGCCGCGCAGCGCTCGGGCGTGATGCATCCCCCACGGGGTTGCAGCCGGCCTGGGCGAGGCCGACGGATGCGTCGCGGAAGCGGAGCCGGGCCCGCCCTCCGGCGCGGTGGTGCGGGATCGCCCCGATTTCAGATTGGAGGGTCAGGCCCCGTTGTGTGCGCAGCTTGCGCATGTTGCGGCCGATCGTGTTCAGGACGCCAGCCGTCCTCGCTCCAAATTTGGCATCAGACGCATCCGACACGCCACACTCTGCCTGCCCATCCGACGCGGATTTTAGTATTGCTCAACACCCCGAACGAAAACCCCGAGCCTCCGAACGGCTTCTCCAGCGTCCTGTGCGGGACGGAGGGCCGCTGGCGCGTGCGCATTCCGCTCGCACGCCAGCGATCCGGCACCGCTGCGATCGCCGTTCGGACCTCTGACCCGGAAGGCTGATCGTCATGCCCCCTTCAATGCCATCATACCCACCGCTCGACGATGACGAATGGCCCGCCGCGATCGCCGAGCTTCGATCCGGCTTCGCCGGGCGGTTGAACGTCTATCGCGTCCTCGCCCATCGTCCCGAGTTGGTGCGGGCATGGTCGGATTTCCGCAATCACGTCGTGGTGGAGACTGCGCTCGGCCGGCAGTTCAGCGAAGTCGTCATCTTGCGGACGGGCCACGCCATGGAGGCGCCCTACGAGTGGGCGCACCACGTGGTCCGCGGGCGCGCCTGCGGTCTCGACGACGCCCGTATCGCCTCGCTGCGCGGACCGCTCGACGCCATGCTGCCGGAGGACGCGGTGCTCGCCGAGGCGGTCGACGCGCTCCTTGCAGGGGGCACCTTGTCGGGGCGCCAGCAGCGGGACGTCGTGGAGCTCGTGAGCACCGAAGGCCTCTTCGACCTCATGGCGACGGTGGCCCACTACGTGTTCCTGGCGTTCATCGTGAAGTCGTTCGACGTCCCGATCGACGAGGACATTGCGGCGGAGCTTCAGAGGAACCCGCCGCCCGAGGCCTGAGCGGTGAGCAGATGTCGGCGACCCGAGGCGCTGCCGGAGGGGCTCAGACCTGGGCGAGGCCACCGTCGGCGAAGACCTCGCTGCCCGTCATCACCGCGCTGTCCTGCGACGCGAGGAACAGGGCGACCGCTGCGACGTCGGCGGGATCGGCAATCCGTCCCAGGGGCGTTTGGGCGATCAGCGTGTCGTAGATCGCGTCGCCGCCGACTTCGGCGACGCCATGCAGTCCCGGCGTCGCCGTCGCTCCCGGCGACAGGACGTTCACGCGAATGCCCGTGCCCTTGAGGTCCAGAGCCCAGCTGCGCGCGAGGTTGCGGACGGCCGCCTTCGTGGCGCTGTAGATGCTGAAGGCCGGCGTTCCCATCACCCCGGTGGTCGACCCGGTGAGGATGATGGACCCGCCATCCACCATGAGCGGCAGGGCCTTCTGTACGGTGAAGACGGTGCCCTTCACGTTGACGCCGAACGCCTGGTCGAAGGCGGCTTCCGTGATCTGCCCCAGCGGCTCCAATTGTCCGGAGCCGGCGTTGGCGAACAGCACGTCGAGCCGCCCGTGCTGGGAGCGCACCGTGTCGAACAGGCGGTCGAGATCCTCCGGCCGCGACACGTCGCCCTGGACGGCCGTCACGGCGGAGCCGATCTCCGCGACCGCCTCGTCGAGCGCCGCCTGCCGGCGGCCGGTGATGTAGACGTAAGCGCCTTCGGCCACGAACCGCTTGGCGGTCGCGAGGCCGATCCCGCTGTTGGCGCCGGTGATGACGGCGATCTTGTGGTCGAGTTTACCCATGACAAGCTCTCTCAGTTTGGAGAGCTTGAACTGTGAGGGCGTCGCCCAACATTCCAGTATGCACCATTTGGTAAGTGCGTCAGAAAGTGAGAGCGTGCGCTATGGCGAGTCCGTTCACCTGCGGTCTGGACGCGGTTCTGTCGGTCATGGGCGGCAAGTGGAAGCCGCTGATCCTCTATCACCTCATGCGAGGCACGCTGCGCTACGGCGAGCTGCGCCGCGCCGTCGGCAAGGTCAGCGACAAGGTGCTGATCCAGCAGCTCAAGGAGCTGCAGGCGGACGGGATCGTCCACCGTCGCGATCACGGCGAGATCCCGCCCAAGGTCGAGTATTCGCTCACCGACTTCGGCCGTAGCCTCGCACGGGCCCTCGTGCAGCTCTGCCAATGGGGAGAGCAGCATTCCGACGATCTCGCCGCGATCGCGGCGCGCCGGACCCCGGCCGAGGAACCCGAGCCATCCGCCACGGCGAGAGCAAGGTGACACGAGGGCGTTCGCCGAGCCGAGTTCTGCGGATGTGTGATGCCGGCTGCGGGCGGAGGGGAGGGGTGACGCGCCGCGCTCGCCGGTCCGAGCGCGCGATGTTCCGTCGGAGCCGAGCGGTGTCGGGTCCGGCTCCATCCACGCGCACTATCCACGCGCACTAGGTTTTCAGGCCAATCCCGCGTCGCTCTTTGAATAGTCGCCAAGCGTATTGGGAATTTGATACAATATTTTTCACTTTTCGGGCTGAATTTGGTTGAAGATCGCCATGGGTCACCACCCGGAACCATGCCGCGGGGTGACGTTGTGAGGGCGACTTGGATGGTGGGAGCGGGCGGGACCGATCGGCCCAACGGCGCGACGGTATGCGGGTCGAGGCTCGATCCGTGTCTTCGGCCGGAGGGCTCGCAGTCGCGCGCCGGCGGCTCCGGCCAGCGCTTTGGCGCCATTGGCCGACCCCATGGCGCGCCGTCCGCGCCCGGCGGGACGACATGACGGAAGTGGCCGGGCACGCCCCCACCGCAGCGAACGGCGTCATCGTGCGCGCCGCGGGGGCCGGGGCGGCCGGCAACGTCCTCGAGTGGTTCGACTTTGCCGTCTACGGGTATATGGCGCCGATGATCGCGCCGTTGTTCTTTCCGTCCACGGATCCGCTCAGCGCGATTCTCGCCGTATATGGGGCGTTCGCCGCCGGATACTTGGCGCGCCCGATCGGGGCGATGATCTTCGGCCACCTCGGCGATCACTTCGGGCGCAAGCCGATGCTCGTCGCCTCGGTCCTGATGATGGGGCTGTCGACCGTTTCGATCGCGCTGCTGCCGACGTTCCAGACCGTGGGGCCGATCGCGGGGGCGCTGCTCGTGGTCCTGCGCATCCTGCAGGGCCTGTCGGTCGGTGGCGAATATACCGGATCGACCGTGTTCGTGGCCGAGCACGCGCCGCCCGCCCGCCGGGGCTTCTTCTGCGCCTGGATCACCGGCGGCGCGATCGGCGGCTTCCTCCTCGGTTCGCTCGCGGTCGCCCTCCTGTCCACCATGTTCGACGAAGCCACCATCAAGGCCGGCCTGTGGCGCCTGCCGTTCCTCTGCGGGCTGTTGATCGTCATCGCCGCGCTCGTCTTGCGCCGGTCGGTGAGCGACGCGCCGGGACCCTCGCACGGGGAGCCGGTGCAGCATCCGGTGCCGCACGCCTTTCGCCATTCCTGGCGCGAGATCCTGAAGGTCGGCGCCATCGCCCTCGGGGCGTCGGCGGTGCCGTTCTACATCCTGTTCGTCTACGCGGCGACGTTCCTTCAGGAGCGCCTTCATGTGTCCACCACCATGGCGATGGACATCAACACGATTGCGCTGTGCATCCTCTTCGTCGTGCCCTTCCTGTCGGGCGCGCTGTCGGACCGGATCCGCGCACGGCGGCCGGTTCTGATCACCGGGTTCGCGCTGATGGTGCTCTTGTGCGTGCCGCTCTGGGCGCTGATGCACACGGCCGAGCCCATCCGCGTGGTGGCGGCGCAGGCCGGCTTCGCGCTGATCGTCGGCATCACCGCCGGCGTCGCGCCGGTGATCATGACGGAGATCGCGAGCACCCGCACCCGCGTGACGGTGCTGTCGATCGGCTACAACGTCACGCTGGCCCTCTTCGGCGGGACGGCGCCGATCGTGGCCGCCTATCTGATCGCCCGCACGGCCGACGACTACATGCCGGCCTACTACATCCTGGCCACCTCCGCGGTCTCGCTCGTCGTGGCGGTGTTCTTCCTGCGTGTGCCGGGGCCCAAGCCGGCACCCGGCTGAGACGGCGCCCGCGTGGAGCATCTGACGTTCATCCTGATGTTCCTCGCGATCGGCGTCGTGCTGAACGCCACGGGACGCATGCCGGAAAACGCGTCCAAGGTGCTCGGCGCCTGGGTCATCAACGTGGCCCTGCCGGCGACGGCGCTCCACAGCGTCCACGGGATCACCTTCGATCCGGGCTGGGCCTTCGCCGCGCTTACGCCGTGGATCGGCGTCGCGCTCGCCATCGTGGTGTTCGCCGTGGTGGGCCGCGCCGCGGGCTGGTCGCGCCAGCGCGTCGGCGGGCTGGTGCTCGTCGCGGGGTTCGGGAACACCTCCTTCGTGGGACTGCCCATGATCGCCGCCTTCGCCGGGACGCAGTGGCTGCCGCTCGGCCTGGTGATCGATCTGTTCGGCTCCTACCTCGCCCTTTCCACCGTGGGTCTGGTGGTCGCCACCGTCTGCAGCCGGCGCACCATCTCCGCCGGCGCCATCCTGCGGCGGATCGGCACCTTTCCGCCGTTCATCGCCATCGTCCTGGCGCTCGCGACCAACCATCTCGGCCGGCCGGCGCTGATCGACGACGGCCTCGCCGCGCTGTCGGCCACGATGACGCCCGTCGCGCTCGCCGCCGTGGGGTGCGCGCTGCGCTTCGACCGGCTCGCCGGAATGGCGCTCCCGATCACGGCCGCGCTGGTGTTCCGCCTGCTGGTCGCGCCGGCCGCCCTTCTCGGCCTCTATTTCGCCCTCGTCGGTGCCGGATCCGCGGCCGTGCGCGACGTGACGATCCTCGAAATGGCGATGCCGCCGATGCTGGGAGCCACCATCATCGCGCTGGAGTACGACCTCGACAGCGACCTCGTGGCCCTCGTGATCGGCCTCGGCATTCCGCTTTCGCTGCTCACCACCGCGCTGTGGTGGCACCTTCTTTCGCTGGTCTGACGCCGGGAACGGATGGCCCCCCGCCGGCCGATCCCCCAGCGGCCCGACGAAGGCGCGCGCGGGAGCGCCTTTGGAACGCCCCTATTGTTGCTCCCCGAACTTGATGAACGTTGCCGGTGTGTTACGCAGACGATGTGCGGGGGCGTTGCGGGGTATCCGAAAAGCGTACGGCGGAGGCTCCGGGACCGCGGATCGCTCGGTGTGGGGTACTGCAGCAGGATTGCGCCTCTCGTGACGCCTCTCCAGAGCCGGATTCTCTTCGTCGACGACGACATGGCTCTCGCGCAGGCGACGGCGGAGTTCCTGCGTGAGCGGGGCTTTGCGGTCGCCCACGCGGCGACGGCGGCGCAGGCGCGCCAGATGGTTGCCAACGAGACCTTCGACGTGTTCCTTCTCGACATCGTGATGCCCGGCGTCAGCGGCAAGGTGCTGTGCCGCGAGATCGCCGCCACCCAGCGGGCGGGCATCATCATGGTGTCGTCGCTGGAGAGCGACGCGGAGCGCATCGCGCTGCTCGAGATGGGCGCGGACGACTATATCGTGAAGCCCTTCAACCCGCTGGAGCTCCTGGCGCGGATCCGCGCCTTCCTGCGGCGCCGGGCGGGGGATGGGCCGCCGGCGCGGGCGACCCGTCTCGGGCCGTGGTCCATCGGCGAGGGCGGGCGGCTCCTCAAGCACGAGGATGGCCGCGTCGTCACGCTGACGCCCAGCGAGGCGCAGGTCTTGCGCCACTTCCTGGCGAACCCGGGCCTCGTCTGCTCGCGCGAGGAGATCCTCGCCATCTCGCGCCTGCGCCAGCACGCCGGGCTCAACGACCGCAGCGTCGACAACCTCATGAAGCGCCTGCGCCGCAAGATCGAGCCGGATCCCGCCCATCCGACCTACCTGCAGACCGTTTGGGGTCGGGGCTACGTCTTCGTGGAGGGGTGAGCGCCGTCAGAGCGGCAGCATCACGGTGACGCGGAGGCCGCCTTGGGCGCGGTTGCGCAGCGTCACCGTGCCGCCATGGTCGACGACGATCGTCTTCGCGATGGCGAGCCCGAGCCCGGTGCCGGAGGGCGTGTCCGAGGCGCGGGCGAACGGCTCGAAGAGATCGTCGATGTCGCCGAGCGGAATGCCGGGGCCGCAATCCTCGACCTCGACGACGGCATAGCGCTGGTCGCACCGCAAGGTGACGGCGACGCTGCCGCCATATTTCGAGGCGTTGTCGATGAGGTTGCGCAACGCCCGCTCCAGCGCGTTGTAGCGGGCGGGCACGCAAGGTTCGTCGACGACCGTGAGCGTGATGTCCGCCTCCAGCATGGCCGCCTCCTCGACGAGCGCCTCCAGCAGGGAGATGAGGTCGACCGATACGATCTCCCCGTCGCGCATGGTGGCGCGGGTGTAGGTCATGATGGCGGTGGTGATGCGCTCGGCCTGGGCGAGGCACGTCTTCAGGACGTCGCGCGTCGGTGGCGGCTCCACCGCGTCGACATAGGCCGACATTGCCGCGAGCGGCCCGCGCACGTCGTGTCCGAGGCTGCGCATCAGCGTGACCTGATAGTCGATCGCCTGGTTGATCCGATGGCTCATCGTGTTGAACGCGTGGATGGTGGAGCGCATGTCGGGACCGCCTTCCTCGGGGATGTCGCCGGCGGGCTCGCCACGGCCGAGCCTGTCGGCCTGGACGGTGATATGGCGCAGCGGGCGCATGATCCGCCACAGGACGATGAGCGAGGCGCCGACGAGGACGAGGGCGATCGGCAACGTCAACAGGCTGGTGAGGAAGAGCGGGCCGAGCGGCGGATCGAACGGCTGCAGGGTGGCGAGGTTGTACCACGTCGGATCGCCCTCGAGCCGCAGCGCCAGCACGTGGGAGGTCGCCGCGCGCAGGGCGCGCGAGGGCGGCGTCGGGTCCAGGCCGCCGGGGACGGCCCAGCGCGGTGGGTTGTCGGGCTCGTTGGCGAGGGCGAGCATTCTCGTGCCCTCGCCGAGGTGGACGATGTTGCGATCCTCCAAGGCGAGACCGGGGGGGCGGATCGGGATCATCGTGGTTCGGCTGCCGGCGACGACCTCGGCGACGGGAAGGCCGAGCCCGCGCAGGAATTCGCTCACCACCGCGGCGCGTTGGGGATCGCGAACGTCGCCGAGGGCGGGATCGAGCGCGGGGGCCTCGTCCACGGTGAAGTGGCGCATCGGGTTGCGGAACGAGCGGGCGACGGCCTGGCGCAGTTCCGGCGGCGCGCCTTGGACGGACGGCACGGCGACGCGGAAGAAGCCGGCGGACCGGTCACGCGTGTCGAGCTCCATGCGCGCCTTGAGATAGGCGAAGTTCACGCCGATCGAGATGGCTTGGGTCAGGAGCACGGTCGCGACGATCAGCAGCGTGACCTGGATGCGCAGCGAGAGGCGGTTGAGGCGGGGAAGGCGCTCGAAGAGGCGGAGCGCGCGCACCGGCGGCGCCGCCAAGGCCTCGGTGTTCGGCTCGACACTCATCGCGCCGCCGTCCGGTCCGCCGCGCACGGGCGCATCGGGTCAGGCGCGAGGGGGCTGCCGGGTGAGCGACTGATGATCATGTCCGCCACGGTAAGCGAACGCCGCCGCTCGATGAAGGGTTCGATCTGTTGCGCGGCAGAGCCTCGCTTGCCGGCATCGACCCCCGGCCGACCGGGACGCGATCACCGCCGGCGGCGCCACCCGCACGGACTTCGAGCCTACCTCACGCGGTGCCGGCAAGCGTGCGCGGCAAGGGTTCTCTCGGGCGTGTTCGAGGCGCCCGAGCGCCGACACCCCACCGCACCCCACCACATCCCGCGAGAGCGCAGGGACGCGCCGGAAGCCTGGCTCAGCGCCCGGGCTTTTTCATCGCCGGCGTTCACTGGCGGGAGAGAGAGGTGCCAAAGGGGGGAATGGTGCCCAGGGGCGGAATGCAGAAACCGCCCAAAAACAATAGCATAACGGAAAGTGGGACAGTCAAAAGTCCCATGAACTTTCAGGGTTTTTCGGGAAAAGTGTCCCACCGAAAAGCCCGCTGATCCACCGAATTCCCATCTGAAACGAGAACCGCCGCCCAGGGTGATGACCTGGACGGCGGAAGGCGAACTTGTGCTCTCTCGCCAGCCATCGAAGGAGAACCAAAACCATGACCGGCGCGGTATTAAAATACCACAACAAACCTAGAAAGGGCAACCCTGCCGTCTCCCTGGGCGACCTGAAGGAAGCCCCGATCTGGGTGGCGTGGAGGGAGAACAGCAACGGGCGAAAACTGCCCGTGAACCCCTCCACGGGGTGCGCGGCGAAGTCCGATAGCCCCGACACCTGGGGCAGCCGGAAAGCCGCGCACAAGCGCGCCCAGAATGCCCGCTGGCAGCGCGAGAAGGTGGGAAAGGTCGGCGTGGGCGTCATGTTCGCGCCCGTTCCCCAAGCGCGCGGCTGGCGGCTGTGTGGCGTCGATCTGGACGGGTGCCTGGACGGCGACAAGCTGGCCCCCTGGGCGTCCGCCGTGGTGGACCGCTTCAACAGCTACACCGAACGGTCCCCGAGCGGCACGGGTGCCCACATCCTGTTCCTTTGTCGGGAGTCGGACATGGCCGCTTTGCGGGACGCGGGGCTGGTCACGCCGAAAGGCGGTGCCGAATTCTCCCTGGGCGGTCATACTGAAATCGCCCTGTTCCTGGGTGGACGATACTTCACCGTCACCGAAGACCAGCTTGGCGACGGGTCGACCATCCGCACCGTGAAGCGCGCCGATCTGGAATGGCTGGTCCGCGAGCACGGTCCCGCGTTCAAGCGGGCCGCCGGGGAGAGCGGGCCGAAGGGTGGCGACGAGTCCGGGTCTGGCATCGCCTTCAAGTTCCTCTGTGACCGATTCCGCGAGGGGAAGGGCGAAGAGGAAGTCCGAGACGACATCGCCCAGGATGACGGCGACGCGGGCGACTGGTGGCACCGCGCGGGAGACCGGCAACAAGACCGTGCCGTCCACAACGCAAGCGCGCGGATTACCGGCGAAGGGGCGAAAGTCATCGCGCTCTTCGACGACCTGGACGACCCCGACGTGGAAGCCGCCTACATCCTGGGCGAAGACCCGCCGGGGACGGACGACGACTTCGAACTGGACGAAGACGGCGTGATCCGGGCCTTCACGGCGGCCTACAAGGATGAACTGCGGTTCGACCATGCGGCGGGAAGCTGGTTCCGCTTCGACGGCAATTCCTGGCGGCGGGAGGAAACCAAGCTCGCCCACCACTACGCCCGCCGGCTTGCGACCGACATGGCGGACAACGATCCGAAGGCGAAGGCGCTTCGGAAGGTCCACACCTGGGAAGCTATCGAGCGCGCCGCGCGGACGGTTCGGGAATTTGCCATCGCCGGGGGCTGGGATCCGGACCCGTGGCTTCTGGGGACCCCCAGGGGGGCGGTGGACCTTCGCACGGGCGTTCTTCGCCCCGGTGATCCGGCGGACCACATCGCCCGCCTGACCGCCGCCGCGCCCATCCCTCGGGAGCGGTTCGACCCGTCGCGGGACTGTCCCCGGTGGCTGGCCTTCCTCGACGAAGCCCTGGGCGGCGACGCGGACGCCATCCGGTTCTTCCGCACGTGGTGCGGCTATGGGCTGACCGGCGAGACCAAGGAACACGCGCTGGTCTTCGTCTACGGGCGCGGCGGTTCCGGGAAATCGACGGCCATCAACACGGCGGCGGACATCCTGGGCGACTATTCCATCACCGTGGACACGTCGACTCTGACCGCCCAGAAGCATGAAGCCCACAAACAGGAAATAGCCCGCCTGGACGGCGCACGGTTCGCCTGGGCGTCGGAGACCGAAAAGGGGCGGGCCTGGGCCGAGAGCCGTATCAAGTCGCTCACGGGCGGCGACAAGATCACGGCGAACTTCATGCGCCAGAACAGCTTCGAATTCGTCCCGCAACTGAAGCTCACCATCGTCGGGAACAACGCACCGACCCTGAGCAACGTGGACGAAGCCATGCGGCGGCGTTTCATCATCCTGCCGTTCGATCATCCCCCGGCGACGAAGGACGCCGATCTGCCGGAGAAGCTGAAGGTGGAATGGTCCGGGATTCTGTCGTGGATGATCGAAGGGTGTCTGGACTGGCAAGCGTACGGTCTCATTCGCCCGGAAGTCGCGGTGCGCGCAACGGAAGCCTACTTCGACGAACAGGACATCTTCGCCCAATGGATTGAAGAGTGCTGCGAGACCGGGGAGCACATCGCGGACACGACGGCAAATCTCTGGAAATCGTGGAGTGACTACGCTTTCGACAACAGGGAACACCCCGGAACGAAGGTGCGGACTTTCCCGGAGACGCTTTCTCAGCGTGGATTTGACGCGATCAAGGACACTCTGGGAATTCGGGGGCGTGGGTATCGCGGACTCCGGGTGCAGAAGGAGGACTTCACCGATGACTTCGAAATCCTCTAACCCTTTGAAATCCCTTGATCTGCGACATGTGCGACATGTCGTCCAATTATCGCCTTACGCGCGCGAAAACACCAAAAATCCCGGCACTAGGGGCTCATATGGAACACATGTCGCACTTGTCGCACGGGTCCCTCCTGGGGGCGGCGCGTCGCGGGGGACGCGGAGCCCCGGCTTTTCACGCACTCCAGAATTTCTGGAATCGGGAATCCAATTCCCGCGTTCCGGCTCACTCTGGAATTTCCAGAAATCCTAGAAAACGGGGCGCGCATGACTGCCTATGACGCCGAAATCGAAGCCGTCCTGGGCGGTGGCACTGAAGCCCCTTCCGGCGAGACCGTGACCGCCGCCGAACTGTCGGAATGGCTGAACCTGTCCACCGCCCGGATTCATGCGCTGGCCCGCGAAGGCGTCATGCCCCGGACGGACGGACGCTTCGATCTGCAACTCACCATCCGCGCCTATGTGGAGCACCTGCGCGCGGGGCAGCGGGGGCGGCAATTCACGGACCCGGACCTGAACGCCGAAAAGCTGCGGCTGGCCCGCGCCAATGCCGAGAAGATCGAACTGGCAAATGCCAAGACCCGCGCGGCGCTGGTCCCCGTGGCCGAAGTCGAGTCCGCCTGGGCATCGGTCCTTCGGGACGTGCGCGCCGCCATGCTCGCAATTCCCGCCCGCGTTCAACAGCGGCTTGGGCATCTGACCGCCCATGACGTGCAGATGATCGACCGCGAAGTCCGCGACGCGCTCGAAGAGGCAAGCCATGACGACTGACATCCTGACCGCCACCCGCGCCCGTGCTCTGGCCGCCCTGAAGCCCCCTCCGCGCCTGTCCCTGGGGGATTGGATGGAAGCCCACATGCGGCTTCCCGAAGGCGTCTCTGCCCTCCCTGGGCGCGTCACCCTCTGGCCCTATCAACGCGGCATTGCCCAGGCAGTCAGCGACCCGCTGGTCGAGCGTGTGACGCTGGTGAAGCCCGTCCGCGTCGGGTTTACGACCTTGCTCACCGGGGCGCTGGCGTCCTACGTCGCCAATGAGCCGTCCCCGATCCTGGCCCTTCTGCCCACGGAAGCGGACGCCCGAGACTATGTCGTCTCCGATCTGGAACCGATCTTCGACGCGACGCCCAGCTTGCGGGGGCTTATCTCTGCCGACGCGGACGAAGGCGGGCGGTCCACGCTTCTGTCGCGCCGCTTCCCCGGCGGGTCCCTGAAGATCGTCGCGGCCAAAAGCCCCCGGAACCTGCGCCGCCACAACGTCCGAGTACTGCTGATCGACGAAGCGGACGCCATGGAACCGTCCGCCGAAGGCAGCCCGATCACCTTGGCCGAACGGCGGACCCTCAGCTTCGCCAATCGCAAGATCATCCTGGGCAGCACCCCGACGCTTCTGGACACGTCGAACGTGCTGCGGTCCTACGCCCAATCGGACCAGCGGGTCTTCGAAGTCCCGTGCCCGGATTGTGGGGCCATGGCCGAAATCCAGTGGCGACATATCGAATGGCAGCCTGACCAGCCCCAGACGGCGGCTTTCCGCTGCCCCCATTGCGAGTCCCTGATCGACGAACGCCACAAGGCGGGCATGGTGGAGGCGGGGGCGTGGCGGGCCATGCGGCCCGAAATCGAAGGCCATGCGGGCTTCCGGCTGAACGCCCTTGTTTCGACGCTGGCAAACGCTTCCTGGGGCAAGCTTGCGGCGGAATTCATCGCGGCCAAGGGGCACCCGGACCAGCTTCAAACCTTCGTCAACACGATCCTGGCCGAAGGCTGGCGAGAGGCGGTGGAAGAGATCGACGAAACCGCCCTGGCATCGCGGCGGGAACGGTTCGGCCTGGACGCGCTGCCCCGTGACGTGCTGGTCCTGACCGCCGGAGTCGATGTGCAAGGGGACCGGCTGGAAATCGTGATCCTGGGGCACGGGAAGACCGAATTCTTCGTCCTGGGGCAGCATGTCATCTGGGGCAGCCCCCATGAAGATCACAACTGGGCGGAACTGGACGACTTCCTTCGGGGGCAATGGCCGCACCCCGGCGGCGGGACCATGCGCTTGGACGCCGTGGCGGTGGACGCGGGCGACGGGGGGACCATGGACGCGGTTCTGGCCTTCTGCCGTCCCCGCTTTGCCCGCCGGATCGTCGCCATCAAGGGGGCACCGGGGGCGCGGCCCGGTATCAAGGCTAGCGAGACGCGCGGGTCCCGCCTGTTCATCCTGGGCGTGGACGGGCTGAAGGCCACGCTTGCCAGCCATCTGTCGCGCGGGCGGACGGTGAGATTCAGCGACACCCTGGAAGACAGGTTCTTTGAAGAACTGGCGGCGGAACGGCGGCTGGTCCGATACAAGCGGGGGGCACCTGTCCGGGTCTGGGAACGGATTGCGGGGCGGCGGGCCGAGTCCCTGGATTGCATGGTGTATGCCCTAGCCGTCCGCCCGCTTGTCGGGGTTGACCTGGACAGACGGGAAGCGGAAATTTCGACGAAAGCCGCCCCCGCGCGAACTCCGCCTGTCGTCAGGTCCGCTTGGCTTGATCGTTGATGTTCAAGAGCGACCCGACGCTGGCAAACTTGGAAATGTCTTCGCGCGCGAACCGTCGCTTGTTGTCCCCACGGGGGCCTTTCTGTCGCAGGGCGGCGCGGACGGACGTGATCGCCTTGTGCAGATAGTCCCGTTCGGTCTGGACCAGCCCCATGGCGTTGGCGTCGATCTGGATCGCGGCCAATTCACCTTCGGCCCGCTGCGCGAAAGCCGCGCCGCGAAGAACGTCGCTCAGGCGGTCTGCAATCTGCTGGTGTTCTTCACGGGTGGCCATGCCACCTGAATAGCAGGCTGACGGCTAATCCGTCCACTTCTTGGGCGCGGCCTTGTCCACATAGCGTTCAACGTCCCCGATCTGGTGAGCCCACCAGACGAGTCTACCGTCTTCGGTGACGACGCGGTATCTGGGCACCCCACGCGCGGGATTGGGGCACGATCGGAAGAACAGGCCGCACCGGTGGACCTTGTAGTAGACCCGCGCCTTCGCTCTTTGATGCTTTGATCTGTCCGGCATCCTCGAATGGCCGGGGGCGGCTCTCGCAAACCGCCCCCGACTCCCCTTCAACGTCTGAGAAAAGCGACGCGCGTCCAACGCGCCGTGCCCCACTTCTACATGAGGAGATAAAACCCTGCAAATTTACTTGCAGATTTTAATCTCCTAATGTATGTTTTGGGCCGACCGAACCGCCGCGAAGGGACCCAACATGGCTGAAACACTAACGCTTCGAGCGATCGCCGACCATCTGGCGGACCAAGATGGAATCGCCGACCTGCAAGAGCGGGAAGCCCGCTATCAGCGCCTTCGGGCCATCGTGCAACAGGGCATGGTCACGTCTGACGTGGAAGTATCGAAAGGCAAGACCGCCACGTTTGGCGCGGTCAAGATCGCCCAGCTTCGTGTCCTGCAAGCCCTTATGGAAGCGGGCTTCAAGGGGCCGGTCCTATGGAAATTCAACGCCCATCTCAACAAGACACCGATCACGGGGGAGGCTGGCCACCAGCCGGGGACGATGATCGCCAAAGCCGTTGCCGGAACTGCGGCGGGCGAAGACTGGCAACTGGACATTCGGATCACGCGCCGCCGGGACGCCGACGAACCGGAATATCTGGGCGGCCTTCGCCGCGCGGATGAACCCCGAAACCCGGTGAGCGACCAAATCCTCATGGCGGGCCGCGTCCTCTATGCCGCCGTGTCTTTGCCCGTGTCGGACTTGATCTGGCCCGTCCTGTCCGTTCTGGAGGCCGAATAGTCATGGCCTTCCGCCTTCCTCGACTCCCGAAACTGTTTCGGACAACTGAAACCCCGGCGCGTCGCATGATCGACGCCGCCGCTGGCGGGCGTCGGGGCGGCGGCTTCGGCACCTTCGGGCCGATCAATCCCGAAGTGGCGGCGGGGGCGACGCTCACGCGGTCCCGCGCCCGTTACCTCGCCGCCAACAATCCCTTCCTGTCCAATGGCGTGGACAACTGGTCCGCCGCGCTGGTGGGGGCTGGCATCCGTCCGACGCCCCGCGCTGAAGATGCGGACACCCGCCGCGCCGCAAGTCGTGCTTTCGAGACCTGGGCGGACGACGCCGACGCGGCGGGGCGGACGGACTTCTGGGGGCTGCAACGGGACATCGCCCGTCACCTGATCGTGGACGGCGAAGCCCTGGTCATTATTCACGACGACGGGGACGGGCTGCGGCTTCAGACCGTCGCGCCCGAACAACTGGACGAAGCCAAGACGGCGGAACTTGGTGGCGGGCGGATGATCGTGAGCGGCGTGGAATTCGACGCCCAGGGCCGCCGTGTCGCCTATTGGCTTCTGCCCCACCGTCCGCATTCCACCTTCACCGATTACGCCCCGTCGATCCGCTTCGACGCCGCCGACGTGCTGCACATCATGCGCCCTCTGGGCGCGGGGCAGGTGCGCGGCTTGTCCTGGCTGGCCCCGGCGGTCCTGTCCGCTTCCGAACTGGACCAGTTGATGGACGCCCTGCTGGTGGGTGCGAAGACCAGCGCCATGTTCGCGGGCTTCCTCACCGATCTAAACGCCACGGGCGGGCTGCCCTTCGACGGCGACCAAGCCGGAAGCATCATGGACACGGGCCTGGAACCCGGAACGCTGAAGGTCCTGCCCGCCGGGATCGACGTGAAATTCTCTGCCCCCGACGCGGCCAAGGACTCGCCTGCCTTCCTGCGGATGAACCTGCAAGCCTTGGCTGCCGCCCTGGGGCTGCCCGAACACCTTCTGTCCGGGGACCTGACAAACGCCAACTATTCCAGCCTTCGGGCGGGCCTGCTGCCATTCCGGGCGCGGGTGGAACAGACGCAATACGGAACCCTCGTCCCGCAATTCCTGCGGCCTGTCTGGCGGCGGTGGATTGTTGCCGAAGTCCTGTCCGGGCGCTTGGACCTGACCCCCGATCTGGCGGCGGAATGGATCATGCCCCGCCCGATGCAGGTGGACCCCCAGAAGGACTTGGCGGCCATGAAGGAAGCCTTGGCCCTGGGGCTGACCAGCCGAACGAAGGCGGTCAACGAATTGGGCTGGAACGCCGACGATCTGGACGAGGAAATCGCCGCTGACCATGCCCGCGAACGCGACCTGGGGCTGACCTTCAGCCCCAGAACCCCGGAGTCCCCCAATGACGACTGACGCCTTGACGCGGGCCGCCCAGACGCGCCCGAACAGCTTCGATCCGGCAACGCGAACGGTGTCCGCCGTCATCGCGTCGCCGACTCCCGTGCCCCGACGCGACTCGCGGGGGCCTTTCCTTGAAGTGTTGATGGCTGCCACCCTGGACCTGTCCGCCGCTGACCTTCCGGTCCTCGACTCTCACCGGACTGCCAGTGTCCGGGACCAGTTGGGCCGGGTCCGGTCCATCGCCGTGGAAGGCGACTCTGTCGTCGCCGTCCTTTGGCTGTCGTCCGCCGAAGATGTTGCGCCCGTGGTGCAGCGGATCGCGGACGGCACGGTGACGGGGGTGTCCATCGGATACCGCGTCGCCGGGTGGACCGAGAAACAGACTCAGGCGGGGCGGGTGAAGAGCCCGACCGCATGGACGATTACCGAAGTCACCCTGACCAGCAATCCGGCGGACCCGTCCGCTCGTCTGAGGCATCAAGAGGAGTCCCCCATGCCCGAAGCTACCGAAACCGTTTTGCGGGATGTGGCGGAACAGACCCGCCGCCACGACATCCGCGCCCTGGTCCGAACCGCTGGCCTGGACGCCCAGGTGGCGGACGACCTGATCGACGCGGGCGCGGACATGACCCGCGCCAAGGCGGAAATCGTCGACGCCGTGCAGGACCGCCGCCGCGCGGCCCCGATCATCCGGTCCCATGCCCCCGCGAACGACGATCCGGCGACGATCATCCGCCGCCAGTCCGACGCGCTGGCCTTCCGCATGGGCGGCGGCGGGGAACCCGCCAAAGACGTGCGTCCCTTCCTGAACCTCAGCCTTCGGGACATGGCCGTCGACTCCCTGACCCGTGCGGGGGTGTCCACGCGCGGCATGTCGGCGGACGAAGTGTTCACGCGGGCCGGTGAGCACACCACCAGCGACTTCGCCCTGACCGTAAGCAATGCCATGGGCAAGGTGGCGCTGGACACCTACAAGGCCGCCGAGTCCCCGCTCAAGACGCTTTGCCGCCAGCGGACGCTTCCCAACTTCAAGGACTCCACGTCCATCCGCCTGGGCGAAATGGGCCGCCTGGAAGAACTCGCCGAGTCGGGTGAGATCACCCACACCAGCCGCGCCGAAAGCGGCGAGACCATGCGCCTGAAGACCTTCGCTCGGGGCGTCACGGTTTCCCGGAAGCTGATGATCGACGACGATCTGGGCCTTCTGGGCGACATGACGGCGGCCCTGGGCGAAGCGGCGGCCCAGACCGAAGCGGACATCCTAGTCACGCTGCTGACCGGCAATCCGAACCTCAGCGACGGGACCCCGGTCTTCGACGCCACCCGTGGCAACCTGGGCAATGCTGGCGGCGGTTCCGCCGGGGCCATCGGTTCGGCGGGCGTGGACGTGTTCACGGACGCGCGGCAAGCCATGCGGACGGTCAAGGGCATGGACGGCAAGACCATCGTCGGCGCGGCCCCGCGCTTCATGATCGTCGGGCCGGAAATCGAGACCCTGGCCGAAAAAATCCTGGCGGAAACCTACCCGACGAAATCGGACGAAGTGAACGTGGCCGCTTCGAAGATGACGCTTCTGGTGGAACCCCGCCTGGAAGGGGATGCGGTCTACATCTTCGCCGATCCGGCGCGGTTGGCGGCCATGCAATACGCCTATCTGTCGTCCGCCCAGGGCATCCAGATTCAGCGGACGGAAGCCTGGGACACCCTGGGCATGAAGTATCGCGCCTTCCTGGACTTCGGCGCGGGCTGGCTCGACTGGCGCGGCGCGTATCTCCACGAAGGAAGCTGACCGTGGCCGTGTTGACGACCTCTGAACGGCTGGAAGAGGCGCAAGAGGCGCTTCACCAGCTTCTGACGGGGACGCAAGCCGTCGCTGTTACCGACCAGAACGGCGAGCGGGTGGAGTATCGCCCCACGAACCGCGCCGCGCTGGAACGGTATGTGGCGGACCTCGAAGCCCAACTGGCGGGGGCGCACAAGCCCCCGCACACCATCCGATTCCAGACCTCGAAAGGACTCTGAAATGAAGAACTTCGTTCAAGCCGGTGAGAATATCACCGTGACCGCCGCCGCCGCTGCCACCAGCGGGGATAGCGTGAAAATCGGCAGCCTGTTCGGCATCGCGGCGGGTGACGCCGAAACCGGGGACCCGCTGGTACTGGTGACGGCGGGCATCTTCGACATGCCCAAGGTGGCCGCCGACGACATCACCCTGGGCGCTGCCGTCTACTGGCGCTCCAGCGACGGGCTGGTGACGACGACGGCGAGCGGGAACACGAAAGTCGGCGTGGCCGTCACCGCCGCCGGCAATGGCGCGGCGAGCGTCCGCGTCCGCCTGAACGGCGCGTTCTGACGCGTCCCCCTTGGGCGTGGCCGATCATACCCAAAACCGGGAACTGGCAGTCCTACCGCCCACGAAGCGGGGGCTGTCGCGTGTCCTGGCGGCCGGTTACATCGACGTGAGCCCGACCAAATTCGATCAAATGGTGGCTGATGGGCGAATGCCCAAGCCGAAGAGGATCGATGGACGGAAAGTCTGGGACGTGCGCGCTCTGGACCGATGCTTCGAAGCCTTGCCCAGCGACGGGGACGTGAACCACAATCCCTGGGACGAATGACGATGACCAGGGACGCCATGAAGATACGCTTGAAATACGTTGTGGAGGACGTGGACCGCCACGGCAATGTCCGCCTCTATTTCCGCCGAAATGGCAAGAAAATCAGGCTTCCCAGCCCTATAGGCTCCCCGGAATTTCTTGCCGCCTACAAGACCGCATTTGCGGGCGAATCGAAGGCCAAGTCCGCGCCCAAGGTGGGGCAGGTCATTCCCGGTTCGGTGCGGTTCCTTTACGCGGAATACTACAAATCGGCCATGTTTCGGGAACTCGACCCCCGGACTCAGAAGGTCCGCCGGGGCATTCTGGACCGCTTCTGTCAGCACAAGAACGACGGGGACAAGCCCTTCGCTTTGCTCCAGCCGAAGCACATCCGGGCGCGGCGCGACGAAATGATGGACCGCCCCGAAGCCGCGAACGGCATGGTGAAGGCGCTTCGCCAACTCTACAAATTCGCCGTCCGCTATGATCTTCACGACCGGAACCCGGCAACCGAAATCGAATATCTCAGCCCAAAGAACGCCGACGGATTCCATTCTTGGACCTTGGCCGAAATCGAGAAATTCGAAGAAACGCACCCGGTGGGGACCATGGCGCGGCTCGCGCTCGCTCTGGCGCTCTACACGGGCCAGCGGCGTTCCGATCTAGTGCAGCTTGGCAAACAGCACGTCCGCGACGGGTGGCTGGTCTTCACCCAACACAAGAACCGGAACCGCTCGCCTGTCCGTCAGGAAATTCCCATTGTGCAGGACCTTCAGCGGATCATCGACGCCAGCCCTACCGGGGACCTGACGTTCCTGGTCACGGCGTTCAATCGGCCCTTCACGTCGAACGGTTTCGGCAACCGCTTCCGCAAATGGTGCGACGAAGCGGGCTTGCCCCAATGCTCAGTCCACGGACTCCGCAAGGCCGCCGCCGCGCGGCTCGCAGAAATGGGCTGCACCGAATTCGAGATCATGGCGATAACGGGTCATCGGACTTCGAAGGAAGTCACCCGATACACTCGCGCCGCCAGCCAGAAGACCCGCGCGGAAAGCGCCTTGAAGCGCATGACGGCGGAACGGAAGTAGGACAAAAGTGTCCCACTTTTCGAAGTGTTGGCAGACGGTGGGACAAAACCGCCACCTAAGCCCCTGAAAACACTGAGGTAGGAAAATGAATGGTGCCCAGGGGCGGGATCGAACCACCGACACTGCGATTTTCAGTCGCATGCTCTACCAACTGAGCTACCTGGGCGACGCGCCGAGGGGCGTCGAGGCCGGGTTTATAAGGGGCATGGGCGGGGCTGTCCAGCACCGTCGTGCCGCTTTTCTGACGCGCCCCCGTATGCCGCTGCGCCGGCTCGACGCTCAGGACGCCAGCGCCGGCACCAGCGCGCCTCGGCCGGCCTCGCCGCCGCCACGTTCGGCGACGATCGCCTCGATCTTCTGACGCATGGCGGCGTTGCGCTCCAGAAGCGTGCGGAAGGCCCGGCCCTGCAGCACCAGAAGCTCGCCGTAGCCGAGCATCGTCACGTGGGCGCTGCGCGGGGCGCCGGAGAAGGCCGCGAGCTCGCCTACGCACACCCCACGGCCGAGCGGGATGCGCTGGTTGCCCGTGTCGACCTCGACCGCGCCGGAGGCGACGAAGAACACCGTGTCGCCGAGGTCGCCGCGGCGGATGATGCGCTCGCCGGGCACCACGAAGCGCGTCCGCAGCACGCGGGCGATCTCGGCGAGCTCGCTGTCGGAGAGATCGGCGAAGATCGGCAAACCCGCGAGCAGGGTCCGCTTGTCGATGCCGAGATCGAGCTTCAGCGCGCCGGCGAAGCGCCGGCTCGCGGCGGCAAGATGCGCGTCGAGGGCCGTCGAGATCTCGGCGCCGATCAAGCCCTCCTCGCGCAGCATGCGGTACTCGTGCTCCTCGGCCCGTAGTGCGACGCGCTCCAGGAAGCGCTGCTCCATGGCGGCGGCGTAGCGCGGATATTGGAGGGAGAGGGCGTCGAGAGCGTTGCGGACGGCGCGGCTGCGCCGGTCGAGGATCCGCCGGCACACCGTCGCGACGCGACGGCCGAGCACGGGGGCGATGCGGTCCTCGCAGAAGGGGCGGAGCTCGTTGAGCACGATCCGCCGCACCAGCAGCCGCTCGAAGCGCTCCGCGAGCACCGTCGAGAGCGGTCCACGCAGGCCGAGGATGCGCTGGAGGCGAAGGGCGAGGCGGAAGTCGGCGGAAAAGCCCAGCGTGCGGGCGGACGAGCGCAGATAGCCCGATCGTCCCGACTGGCGGGCCGCCTCGCGGATGCGCTGGGCCTCGCGGTTGAGGATCTCGGCGACGCGGGGCGTGACGAAGCCGTTCTCGCCGTGCCGGGTGAGGGCGGCGCGCTCGGCCTGGGCGAGTACCACGAGGGCGAGCGCCAGGCGCTGGCGCGCCGATACCGGCACGGCGCCGTCGCTGGTGGCCGCCTCGTCGTATGCGGCGAGCGCCTCGTCGACCACCGGGGCGGCGATGCCGTAGCTCGTGGCGGCGGAGGCGACGGTGGCGCGGGCGGTGTTGGTCGCGAGCGCGCGGGCACCCTCGCCGAGGCTGCGGTCGAACGGGCTGAGGCGGTGGAGGCCGAGGAGGCGGGTGAGCCCGCGCAGCGTCAGCCCGTTGACGAGGATGGTGAAGAGGGTGAAGGCGGTGGCGAGCACCGCGATATATTCCTGCGCGTCGGCCGGGATCGTGGCGTGTTCGGTGACCGAGAGGGCGAGGACGAGGGTCAGTGCCCCGCGCAGTCCGCCCCACCACAGCAGCGTCTTCGCCCGGTTGGAGATGCGCTGGGCGAGCGCCGCCTTCTGGAGAAGCGGCAGAAAGCCCCACAGGACGAGCGCCCGCGCTCCGAACGCCGCGACCACGAGGACGACGACGGCGAGCGCCATCGTCGCGTCGAAGCGGGTGAGGAGGGTCGGCACCAGGAAGGCGGCGAGCACGAACACCAGCGAGTTGGACCAGAAGGCGAGCTGCTCCCAGATGTCCTTCACGTGCCGCCAGGTGGCGGGGGCGCGGCCCGACTGCCCGCGCTCCGCCGTGACGAGGCCGGCCGTCACCACCGCCATCGCGCCGGAGATGCCGAGGAGCTGCTCGCAGGCGATGTAGCTGAGATAGGCGAGGGCGAGGCTGATCGACATCGTCGCCGCCGGATGGTGGCGGGTGAGGGCGGACAGCATCGAGCCGACCACGCCCATCGCGAAGCCCGCCGCGATGCCGCCGAGCCCGGTGAGGAGGAACACCACGATGCCGTCGGTGAAGCTCACCGTGCCGGTGGAGGCGGCGGTGACGAGGATGGTGAAGAGGGCGATGGCGGCGGCGTCGTTGAGGAGGCTCTCTCCCTCCACGATGCGCACGAGGCGGGCCGGGGCGCCGACGTCGCGGAAGATCGACAGGACGGCGAGCGGATCGGTGGTGGAGACGATCGCGCCGAGGAGCAGGCAGACGACGAGCGGCTGGGCCCCGAGCGGGGCGAGGGCGAAGCCGACGGCGAAGGTGGATACGCACACCGCGACGACCGCGAGGAGGAAGATCGCGGCCGCGTCGTCGAGCATGCGCCGCGCATCGATGCGCAGGGCCGCGTCGAAGAGCAGCGGCGGCAGCAGGATGAGCGTTATCGTGTCGGCCGAGAGCGGCAGATCGCGGAACAGCAGCGCGACGGGGGCGAGGGCGCCCACCTCGTCGCCGAAGGTGGCGAAGGTGCCGAGAAGCATGCCGAGCCCGGCGAGCATCACCGACTGGGGCAAGGCGAGGCGGCTTGCGGTCGCCTCGGTGACCGCAATGAACACGACGAGGATGGCGAGTGCCGCAAGCACCAGTGAGAGGGTCATGGCCGTCTCTTGCCGCAAAGGACGCCGGCCCGCAAAGGGACTTGAGGGGGGCTGGCGAAATAGCGCACTTTTCACATGGCCCCTCTTGCAATTCGGGGTCCGCCAATGCATATCCGGCCTGCCCAATTTCGCACGTGCCTGTGGTCGCGTGCCGGTCACACCGAGCGGTCGGGAGGGATCCTCAGTCCGCAAAGTGGGGCATGACCGGTCTTCCGGATTGAACCGGACCCTGCGTCGGAAGGTTGGCGGTGAGGAGCCGCCGGTTTCACCGAGCGCAGCGCGACTTGAAGCAACGACGTAGAGGGCTTCCTTGGTCTCTTCCGGCTGTCCAAAAGCCGGGGTCACTGAAGAGGCGACTACATCCTTGCCAGGCGTGCGGTTCGGGCCGCAGCCGTCCCCGCGATCGGGCACGGCTCCCCCCAGACCAAAGCGCTAGCATCACGGGACGCGAGGCTTCGTGCCGACCGTCCAATCGCCCCGCCGTTCGGCTATCCGAGCGCGCGGATCGTGTGACGCGAAGCGTCCCCGCCAGAACCGCGGGGGCCATCGGAACGGAAGACGACGGTGCACGCCTCCAACGCGCGCCCGACGAACGCCGCGCCGACGCCGTAACTTTGACTTTGGGGTTACTGCGATGACCGACCGCATCCTCGACTTTCTCCGACGCACCCGTCCCGAAGGCCCCTGCCTCGTCGTGGACCTCGACGTGGTGCGCGACAACTATCTCGCCTTCGAGCGGGCGATGCCGGACAGCCGCATCTTCTATGCGGTGAAGGCGAATCCCGCGCCGGAGATCCTCCATCTCCTCGCCGGGCTCGGCTCCAACTTCGACTGCGCCTCGGTGCAGGAAGTCGACATGGCGCTTGTCGCCGGCGCCTCGCCCGACCGCATCTCCTTCGGCAACACGATTAAGAAGGAGCGCGACATCGCCGCCGCCTTCGCGCGGGGCGTGCGCCTCTTCGCGGTCGACTGCGAGGCCGAGGTCGACAAGGTCGCCCGCCAGGCGCCCGGCGCCCGGGTGTTCTGCCGCATCCTGTGCGAAGGCGAGGGCGCCGAGTGGGCCCTCTCGCGCAAGTTCGGCTGCGACCCGGCGATGGCCGTCGACGTGCTCGATCATGCCCATCGGGCCGGCCTCGTGGCCTACGGCGTGTCCTTCCACGTGGGCTCGCAGCAGAAGAACCCGCACGCCTGGGACGCGGCGCTCGCCTCGGCGGCGGAGATCTTCCGCATCCTCTCCGACCGCGGCATCGAGCTGAAGATGGTCAACCTCGGCGGCGGTTTCGCCACGCGCTACCTGGAGGCGATCCCGGGCGAGGGCGAGTACGGCCAGGCGATCAACGACGCGATCCGCAGCCACTTCGGCAACCGTCTGCCGGAGACCATCATCGAGCCGGGCCGCGGCATGGTGGGTAACGCCGGCGTGATCAAGTCCGAGGTCATCCTGATCTCGCAGAAGGCCGAGGGCGACATCCGCTGGGTGTACCTCGACATCGGCAAGTTCAACGGCCTCGCCGAGACGATGGACGAGGCGATCCGCTACCCGATCCTGTCGCATCGGGACGGGGAGGCGACGCCGTGCGTGCTCGCGGGCCCGACCTGCGATTCGGTCGACGTGATGTACGAGAAGAAGCCCTATCCGCTGCCGGTGAACCTCGAGATCGGCGACGAGCTCCTGATCGCCGGCACCGGGGCCTACACGACGACCTATTCGTCCATCGCCTTCAACGGCTTCCCGCCGCTGCAGTCGTACGTGATCTGAACTCTGGTCGGCGCGGTCGGTCACCGCCCTTTCGCCGGGCTGCTCGTGGGAGCGGCCCGGCTTTTCTGCGTTGGGCGCCCGCCTTTTCGGCCCGCAGCGGCGCTCCGGTCGCGCTGACGTGAGACGGTTCCCTTCCCGACTCGGGCTCGCAAGGCGCGGCCCGACGGGCTCGCCCGCCGAACCCCCGACGGATCGTCGCTCCGCCGCGTTGGCGGTTGGCAGGGCGGGCCCGCGCCCTGTAGAGCGGGACGAGCCGGTGGCAAGGAGGACCGTCATGAAGCGCGGTGGGATGACCGCCGCGATCGTCGTCTCCGTGCTGTTGCACGTGGTGCTGGTGGTAGCGGTCCTATGGGAGGGTGACGCCGTTCCGCAGACGCCGGAGGTGGAGCCCGTCCCGATCGAGATCGTGGAGCTTCCGCCGGAGGACGGCGAAGAGGGCGAGGAGGCCCCGCCTCCCGCGCCCGCGTCGGCGCCCGAGGGTGAGGAAGCGGAGACCGAGACAGGTCAGGCAGGCGCGCCCGCCGGTCTCCCCGACACCATGGCGCCGGCGAGTCCCGTCCGGTTCGACCTCGGCACCCCCAACGCGCTCGAAGGGAGCGACGCGGCGGGCCCGGAGGGTGGCGCCACCGAGAGCGACGCCGACACGCCCCCGACCGACACGCCCCCGACCGACACGGCCGCAACCCCCGAAGCGACGGCGGCGCCGGCGGAGAGCGAAACCACCAGCGAGGCGGCGCACGATCGGGAAACGGACGAGCCCGCGTCCGACGACGCCGCGAGCGAGACGGAGGCGGCCGAGGGCGCCCCGAGCGAGACGGACGAGCCGATGCCGCTCGCCGCGCTCGACCCCGAGGCCTCGAGTTGGGACGGCCCCACCAGCGGCACGGCGACGGAGCCGCTTCAGGATCCGGCCGAGCATTCCCCGGCGGCGGACGAGCCGTCCGACGACACCGAGCCCCTCTCGGAGCGGACGCCACCCGACGAGACCGTTGCCGAGACCGTGGTCGTGCCGATGCCCAACCCGCAGCGTCAGGCGGCGGTGGAGGGAACGGCGTCGGAAAGCGGCGAGAGCGATGGGGCGTCCGAAGCGGCCCAGGTCGCCTACACGGAGGCCGTGCGCCGTGCCATTGCGCCGGGCTTCTTCAGCGCCATGCGCACCGTCAGCGGCTCGGGGGTGGTGGTGATCGAGGTGGCGATCGAGCGCAGCGGTCGCGTTCAGTCGGCGGAGCTGATGCAGAGCTCCGGCAGTCCGGCCCTCGACGCGGCGTCGCTGAAGGCGGCGCGGGAAGCGCCCTATCCGCCGCTTCCCCCGGCGGTTGTGCAGGATCCCTTGCGGGTCCTCATCCCGCTGCGCGCGCGCTGAGGCGGACGGCAAGTCCCGCGCGGCATCGGCTCGTCCGTCTCGCTCCGGGCGCCCTCGCTCCGGGCGCCCACGAGCGACGGCCCGTTCAGGCGGCCTTGCGCACGAAGGACAGAAAGCTCTGGGCGCGGGTGCCGAGCTCGCGGCCGGCCCGGTCGAGATCGTCGGTGACGCGGCTCACCTCGCCCGCGGCCTCGCCGGTCTTGCCCGAGGCGGTGTTGACGTTCTGCGACAGGCGCTGCACGCGGCTCGCGCTCTCGGCGACGTTGTGGACGGTGCGGGCGATCTCGTCCGTCGTCACCTGTTGCTCGTTGACGGCGGCGGCGACGGCGGTGCTCACCTCGTCGACGTTGCGGATGGCGACCTGCACGTTCTCCACCGCCTTCAGCAGGCTGTGCCCGGCGGCGTTGACGCGCGCCACCTCCGTCGAGATCTCGGTGGTGGCGTTGGCGGCGCGTTCGGCGAGGTTCTTCACCTCGCTCGCCACCACGGCGAAGCCCTTGCCGGCCTCGCCGGCGCGGCTCGCCTCGATGGTGGCGTTGAGGGCGAGAAGGTTCGTCTGCGCCGCGACGTCGGCGATGAGGCTCACGACGTCGGAGATCCGCTGTCCCGCCTCCTCCAGCGCCCGCGCCGAGGCGGAGGCGCCTTCGGTCGCCGATGCCGCCTCGCGCGCCATCGCGGCGTTGACGCTGATGCGCTCGGCCACCTCGGCGAACGAGCCGTTGAGCTCTTCGACCGCGGAGGCGACCGTCTGCACCGCTTCGGAGGTCTGGGTGGCGACCTGGGCCGCTTCGCCGCTGTCGAGCGTGCCGGAGTTCGCCGCTTCCTCCAGCGCCGCCGTGCGTGCCTTCAGGGTGTCGAGGGATTCCTCCACGTTGCGCAGCAGCGAGGCGACGTCGGTCTCGAACTGGGTGGCCGTGCGCTCCTGCTGGGTGGCGGGGATCACGGTGAGCTTGGGGCCGGCATAGGTGCCGTCGCGGTTGGTGAGGGCGGAGAGGCGGAAGATCGCCACCTCCTCGCCGATGCGGAACTGCTCCACGTGGGGAAGCTGTCGCGGGTCGCGGGCGATGCGCTCGATCTCGGCGCCGCGCGGGTGGACGGCGCTGAGGCGGGCGCCGCGGATCTCGGCCGGCAGCTTGGGGTCCTGCCGGCGCAGGTCGGCGAACACCTTGCCGGCCGAGGGGTTCATGTAGTCGATGCGCAGCTCGTCGTCGGCGGATGCCGTCAGCACCGCCTGGCTCGACTGCTCGATCATCTGCGCCTGACGGAAGGCCCGCTCGGCGGTGACGGCGAGCTTGCCGAGCGCGGCCTGCATCCGCCCCACCTCGTCCTGACGGTTGACCGTGATGTCCACGACCTCGCCGTTCGACAGGGCGGTGATCTGGTCCGCCGCGGTGCCGAGGGGGCGAAGCAGCACGTAGGAAATGGCGCAGGCGGCGAGCGTCGCGAGCAGGATCAGCACGGCGTTCATCAGCACCAGGCCGATGGCGGTCTCGTTGTAGCGGGCGCTCAGCCCGGTGTCGCGCACGCCGACATAGAGGATGCCGGCGACGCCGGCGGCGTTCTTGGGCACGCTCGCCGAGGAGCTGAAGATCGGCAGATAGAGCGTCTGGTAGGAGGTGCCGAGAATGACGGCGGTGCCGAGATAGGGCTTTCCGCTCTGGATGGGGGCGTAGGCGGCGCTGGCGCTGCCGAGCACGGTCCCGACCGCGCGCTGGCCGTCGGGCTTGATGATGTTGGTGGTGCGGCGGACGAAGTCGTTCTGGGCCGGATCGTAGGCGAAGATGGTGGCGGTCTGGCGGGTCAGCTTGCCGATATAGTCGATGAACGAATGATCGGGCTCCGACTTGCTCGCGAGAGCCGGCCACATGGTGACGGTGAGGCGGGAGATGCCGCCGCTCTTGTTCTCCTGGAAGCTGACGCCCTCCACCTCGCCGGCGAGGAGGTTGGCGGCGACGCGCAGATTCTCCCGTTGCATGGCGAGGATCTGATCGGTCATCGTGGCGCGCATTTCGAACAGCGCGAACAGCGTGACCAACACGCCCATCGTGACCATCGCCACCGTCGTCACGGTGACAAGTTTCACCCAGAGGGGCAAACGACTCACAATCGCCATTGCACTCACCGCAGCTTCGAGGAACGGACCGCCCGGTGAGCTATGCGCGAGACTGCTTTGGTCAGCCTTGCCGGCCTAGTTGTAGGGCTCGGCGACCACGTCCTCGAGCTGATAGCCGACGTCGGCGAGGATGGTGGCGACGGGCTTTGCCCGCAGCGTGCCGGTGACCCACACGGGGGCGAACATGTTCGGCGTGGTCGCCGCCTTCTCCACGTAGACGATCTGGTTGGGCGGCGGCGGCGGAACGTGGATGCAGGCGCCGAGCTCCGGCACGAGCAGGAACGACGTCTCCTCCGGGCCGAAGCCCACCGGCGTGGTGTAGCCGGCAAGGCGCACGCGCTTGCCGTCGAGGTCGGGGCGGATGCCGCCGACATTCGCCTGCAGGGCGCGCATGTCGGCGATGTCGAGGAAGAAGTTCGAGATGTCCTCCGCCGTGGAGCCGTCGGGGAAGAGGTCCTTGCCGGGCGTGCCGAGGCGATCCTTGCCGCCATCGTCGATGGTGAGGGTGCCGTCGGTCCAGAGATCCTGCCAGGTGAGGTCGGTGGCGCCCGCGCGTAGTGGCGGCAGCGTCTTCGGCCGGGGCATCTCGTAGCGGATCAGCTGATGCGGTCCGGCGGCGTCGGAGACGGGCGCGAGGTCGCCACCGTCGGTCGGCGCGGGGACTTCGCTGATCTGCGCCTGGCCGCCGGCCCCGCGGCCCGACAGCCCCGTCGGCGGCGACCACAGCGCCAGCACCACGACGACGATGGCGACCACCGCTGCCGCCGCCATCGCGGACCTCAGTAGGAAGGCACCCATCGCCGTCTCCCGAACATCGAACTGGTGGGGCGGCGGCCCGCACCCACCCGATATAGGCCCATGCCGGCCGCCGTGCAGCGCCTCGGTTGTCGCGGGTGGCGCGTCTCGGCGCGGCGTCAGGCGCCGTCGATGGGCTCCACGCCGCACCAATCGGCGATGAAGAGGGCGATGGCGCCGGTGACCCGCTGCAGCGAGGACAGGCTCACGCGCTCGTCGAAGCCGTGGATATTCTCCGTCAGCGGACCGTATACCAGGCAGGGGATGCCCTGGTAGATCACGAACACGCGACCGTCGAGATAGCCGGCGGTGACGAAGGATTCGAGCGCCTTGCCGTGCGCCGTCCGGTGGGCTTTGGCGAGCGTCTCCTCCGCCGCCGTGCCCTCCTCGAGCACATATCCCTCGGCGTAGAAGCCGTTCCACACGATCTTCGGCGGCGAGTTGGACAGGAACGGGTCGTCCCGCGCGGCCGCGGCGATCGCGGCCTCGATCTCGCGGGCGGCCTCCGCCGCAGGGGTGCCGGGATAGATTGCGATGCGGCAGTCGATGGCGCACCAGGCGGGCACGGAGGAGGCCCAGTCGCCGCCCTCGATCTTGCCGACATTGAAGTTGATCGGATGGTCGAGGTCGCCGAAATGGCGGTGGGAGAAGCGGCGGGCGTTCCACTCCGCCTCGAGCTTGCGCAGGGCGGCGATGACCCGGTAGGTCGCCTCGATGGCGTTCGCCCCGGTCCCCGCCTCGCGCACGTGGACGGGCTTGCCCGACACCTCGACGCGGAACCAGATGACGCCGGTGTTGGCGCGCACCAGCATGTCGTCCTCGGGCTCGGGGATGATCGCCGCGTCGGCCTCGAAGCCGCGCGCCATGCAGGCGAGGGCGCCGTTGCCGGTGCACTCCTCCTCGCTGACGGCCTGGAGGTAGACGGTCGCCGCCGGTTGCAGGCCGAGCCGCCGCAGCGCGTCGAGCGCGGCGATGTTGGCTGAGAGGCCGGCCTTCATGTCGCCGGCGCCGCGGCCATAGAGCCAGTCGCCGTCGCGGCGGGCCGAGTAGGGCGGGTCGGTCCACATCTCCACGGGACCGGTGGGCACCACGTCCATGTGGCCGTTGAGGATCAGCGAGCGGCCCGTCTCCTGCCGCGGCCGATGGGTCGCGACCACGTTGACGACGTTGTCGTAGCTGATCGTCGTCGGCGAGAAGCCCGGGTGGTCGCGGATGAGGTCGAGATCGATCGGGAAGACCTCGGTCGCGTAGCCGCGGGCGCGGGTGGCGCGCGCGAAATAGTCCTGCGCCGGTGCCTCGTCGCCCCGCTGAGAGGGGATCTTCACGAGGTCCGAGAGGAAGGCGACCTGCTCCTCGAACCCGTCGGCGACCGCCTGGAGGATCGCCTCGTCGCTCGGCTTCATCGGGACTGTCCCATCGTTGTCATGCGCTTTCGAGGGCGCCGGTCCATGTCGCGCCGGGCACGGCGGCGAGGAGGCGCTTGGTGTAGTCGTCCTGCGGGTTGAGGAACACGTCGGCCACCTTGCCGATCTCTACGAGACGGCCCTTCTGCATCACCGCGATGCGGTCGCAGAGCTGGGCCGCCACACGCAGATCGTGGGTGATGAAGAGGATCGAGAGGCCGAAGCGGTCCTTGAGGTCGCGCAGCAGCTCCAGCACCTGCGCCTGGATCGAGACGTCGAGCGCGGAGACGGCCTCGTCGGCGATGATCAGCTCCGGGCGCATCGCGAGGGCGCGGGCGATGCCGATGCGCTGGCGCTGACCGCCGGAGAATTCGTGCGGGTAGCGGTCGGCGGCGGAGGCGTCGAGGCCCACGGTCTCGAGGAGGCGTCGGGCGTCGGCCATCGCCTCACGCCGGGGTGTGCCGGCGGCGATTGGCCCCTGGGCGATGGCGCGGGCGATCTTGGTGCGTGGGTTGAGCGAGGCGTAGGGGTCCTGGAACACCATCTGCGCCCGGCGGCGGGCGCGGCGCAGACCGGCGGCGTCGAGGCTCGTGATCTCCTCGCCGTCGATGGTGACGCTCCCCCCGTCCGGCTCGACGAGACGCACGAGGCAGCGCCCCACGGTGGACTTGCCGGAGCCCGATTCGCCCACGAGCCCCAGCACCTCGCCCTTGGCGATGGCGAAGGAGACGTCGTCGACGGCGTGCGTCACCCGCGGCTTGGCGAAGAGGCCGCCGCCGGTGGTGTAGGTTTTGCGCAGATGCTGAACCTCGAGCATCGGCGTGTCGCGCACCGCCCCGGCGGTGGGAACGACGTCGGACGGGACGGCGGCGAGGAGGCGCTTGGTGTAGTCGTGCTGCGGCGCGTTCAGCACCGTCTCGCGCTCGCCCTCCTCGACGATCTCGCCGTGGCGCATGACGATGACGCGCGTCGCGATCTCCGCCACCACGCCGAAGTCGTGGGTGATGAACATGACCGCCATGCCGTGGCGGTGCTGCAGGTTGCGGATGAGGTCGAGGATCTGCGCCTGGGTGGTGACGTCGAGGGCGGTGGTCGGCTCGTCGGCGATGAGGATCGAGGGCTCGAGCGCCAGCGCCATCGCGATCATCGCCCGCTGGCGCTGGCCGCCGGAGAGCTGGAAGGGGTAGGAGTGGACGATCGCGGCGGGGTCGGGAAGGCCGACCTCGGCGGCGAGCGCCACGGCCCGCTCCCGGCGTTCGCGCGGAGAGAGCTTGCCGTGCGCCTCGAACACCTCGGCGATCTGCTCGCCGATGCGCATCAGCGGGTTGAGCGCCGTCATCGGCTCCTGGAAGATCATGGCGATGCGGTCGCCTCGGATCGCCTGCTTCGCGCGCTCGGGCAGGGCAAGGAGGTCGCGCCCCTCGAACGTCGCGGTGCCGCGCTCCACCCGCACGAGGTCGGGCAGGAGACCCATGATGGCGTTGGCGGCCATCGACTTGCCGGACCCCGATTCGCCGACGACGCAGAGGATCTCGCCGGCCGCGAGGTCGAACGAGATGCCGTCGACGGCATAGGCGCGGTCGGCGCCCCGCGGCAGGCGGATCGCGAGGTCGCGGATCGCGAGCACGCTCATCGGCCCTTCCTCGCGAGGCGCGGGTTGAGCGCGTCGTTGAGCCCTTCGCCGATGAGGTTGAGGGCGAGCACGGTGACGAGGATCGCGACGCCCGGGAAGAAGGAGAGCCACCAGGCGGTGCGGATCACGGTGCGGGAGGCGCCGATCATGTAGCCCCAGCTCATGATGTTGGGATCGCCGAGGCCGAGGAAGGAGAGCGAGCTCTCGAGGAGGATCGCCGTCGCCACCATCAGCGAGGCCATGACGATGATGGGGCTCATCGCGTTGGGCAGGATCTGGCGCACGAGGATGTGGGCGTTGGAGAGGCCGGCGAGGCGCGAGGCCTCCACGAACTCCCGTCGCTTGAGGCTCATCACCTCGGCCCGCACCAGGCGGGCGACGGGCGGCCAGGAGACCACCGCGATCGCCGCCACGATGGAGGTGAGGGAGGGCTGGAAGATCGCCACCAGCACGATGGCGAGGGCGAAGGGGGGGATCGTCTGGAAGAATTCGGTGAAGCGCATCAAGGCGTCGTCGACGATGCCGCCGAAATAGCCGGCGGCGGCGCCGAGCGGCACGCCGATCGCCAGCGAGAAGAGGGTGGAGACGAGCCCCACGATGAGCGACACGCGCGCCCCGTGGGCGAGCCCGGAGGCGACGTCGCGGCCGAGCGTGTCGGTGCCGAGGGGCAGCCCCTCAACCTGGAAGGGGGCGAGGAAGGGGCGCTGCACCATCTTCCACGGGCTCTGCGGGAACATGACCGTGGCGAGGATCGCCACCGCGATCACCGCGAGGAGGATGAGGAGCCCGAGGAGGGCGCCCCGGTTGCGGGCGAAGCGGAACCAGAAGTCGAGGACGGGTCCGCGCGCGGCGGAGCGGGGGGCGTCGGCGGCAAGGCTCATGGCGCGGCTCCGATGCGGGGATCGACGATGGAGTAGATGACGTCGGTGAGGATGTTGAAGGCGATCACCAAGGCGGCGGAGATCAGAAGGATGCCGAGGAGGAGGTTGTAGTCGCGCTGGGCGAGGGCATCGAACATCAGCCGGCCGATGCCGGGCCAGGCGAACACCGTTTCGGTGAGCACCGCGCCGCCGACGAGCTGGCCCGCCTGGAGGCCGGCGAGCGTCACCACGGGCAGGAGGGCGTTGCGCAGCACGTGGCGGCGCTGGACGCGGCCGGGCGACAGGCCCTTCGCCTTCGCGGTCTTCACGAAGTCCATGCCCGACACCTCCAGCATCGAGGCGCGCGTCATGCGCATGTAGATGGCGGTGAAGAACAGGCCGAGGGTGAGGGCGGGCAGCACCAGATGGCGGGCGACGTCGAGGGCGTGGGCGAGGCCGGTGGCGTCGGAGCCGATCGTCTCGTAGCCGTAGCCCGGCAGCCAGCCGAGCTGCACCGAGAAGAGCAGCACCGCCATCAGCGCCAGCCAGTAGAGAGGCGTCGCGTAGAAGAGAAGGGCGAGGGAGGTGACGAGGCTGTCGGTCCACTTGCCCTGCCGCGCGGCGGCGACGACGCCCGAGACGACGCCAAGGGTCAGCGAGATGACGAAGGCGGTGAGGGTGAGGAGGAGGGTCGCCGGCAGCCGCTCCAGGATGAGGTCGAGAACCGGCGCCTGCTGACGGTAGGAGTAGCCGAGATTGAGTTGCAGAACGCCCTTCACATAGGTCCACAGCTGGACGAGGAAGGGCTGATCGAGGCCGAAGCGCTCGCGCAGCTGGGCGATGAACTTCTCGTCGGCGGCACCCGCCTCGCCCGCCATCACCGCGGCGGGATCGCCCGGCGCGGCATGGATCAGCAGGAAGTTGGCGATCACGATGAGGAGGAGCACCACGACCGCCTTGGCGAGCCGTGTCGCGATGAGACTGAGGATGCGCAAGGGCTGGCTCCCGGTCTGGTGTCGCCTCGGCCGCTGCAATCCGCATGCCCAGCCGCGCCGAGGGTGGCCCGCGGCTCGGGGTGGCGTCAACGCCCCCGCCCGCTCCGGCCCTGACAAGCCTCGCGCAAGCCCCGCCATTGTGGCGACTCGTTCGTTCTGATAAACTTTAGATTGATATTCCCGAAAAGGCAGCCTCCCATGTCCGAGCCGCCGATCGATCGCCCGCCGTCCATCTCGCGAGAGCCACCGTCCGCCGAGCCGGCCGCGGCGATCGACGTCGTGTCGATCTGCGACTGGCTGCCGCCGGACTTCGGCGCTGTCGGCCAGTATGCGGTGCTCGCCGCCCGGGAGGAGGCGGCCGCGGGCGCAAACGTGGTGCTCGTGGGGCTGTCGAGCGCAGGCTCGGCACGCGCGGCGGAGCAGGTGGGGGAGGGCACGCTCACCACCGTGCGCCTTTCGGCCGCCGCCTACGCCAAGCATCGCACGCTCGCCCGGCTGTGGTGGACGGTGGTGACCAACACCCGCCTCCTCCTCGCCGCCTGGCCCTATCTGCGTCGCGCCGAGCGGGTGCGCTTCACCGGCAGCCCGCCGTTCTTTCTGCACTGGATCGCCGCGGCCAATCTCCTGCTGCGGCGGCGCCTTGTCTACCGCATCAGCGACTTTCACCCCGAGTGCGCCATTGCCGAGCGGGGGCGCTGCGGACCGCTCCTCTACCTTGCCCTCGCGACGACGCGCTTCTGGCGCCGCCGCGTCGACACCTTCGAGGCGCTGGGTCTCGACCAGGTCCGCCGCCTCATCGCGGGCGGTATCGACCCGGCCCGCGTCGTGCTGCGCCCCGATCCCTCGCCGGCGACGATCACCGCCGAGACCGCGCCGCTTCCGCGCCCGTCGGCGGCGGACGGGGCGGTTCTCCTCCTCTACTCCGGCAACTGGGGCGTGGCGCACGACGCGGCCACCTTCCTCTCCGCCTATCGGGCGCATCATGTCCTGGGCTCGGGCCGCGTCATCCTGTGGTTGAACGCGCTGGGCGCCAAGGCCGGCGAGGTGCGCACCCAGCTCACGGCCGAAGGAATCCCCTTCGTCGACGGCTCCCCCGTCCCGCTCGACGAGCTTGCGGGCCTCCTCGTCACCCCGGACGCTCACCTCGTGACGTTGCTCGACCCCTTCGTCGGCTACGTCCTACCCTCGAAGATCCACGGTGCCATCGCCTCCCGCCGCCCCGTGCTCTTCGTCGGCAGTGCCGGATCGGACGTGCACCGGCTCGCCAAGGGGGCCGAGCTTCCCTTCTATCGGCGCGTCGACGTCGGCGCCGACCGCCAGCTCGAGGAGGTGTTCGAGGCGCTCGCCGACCATGTCGCCGCGACCCGCCGGGCGGCGCTCACCCTCCATGGCGACAACGTGGTGTCGTTCCTGGAGGCTGCGGCCTCGCTGCGCGCCCGCCGCGAGCGGCACCCGCCGGCCCGCCCCGCCGCGCGCTGAGAGCGCTCGGACCGGCGCGTATCGAGGAGCAAGGAGCCGGGTCACCGCCCGGAATGCGCGCCGAGCAGCGGGATGGGGCTCGATGAGCGCGAGCCGGCACGAGCGGGAAGCGGCACGCGGATGGAAAGACGTCGTGCAGGCAGGCGAGGAGAAGCTCGGCACACCTTAGGTGCGCCGAGGAGGCTTCCTCGCTCCGGCAGCCAACCGGGTCGAGGGTGTGCGCTCGGCCCGCAACGACCGCTCCGCGCCGAACGCTTGCCGAGGCGCGGCCCGCACGGTTCCGTGGCGTTCTGCCGATATGATCCGGATCAATGCCCTCGACCGGAGCGAGGGGGAGCAAGCCGATCTCGAATGCCCAAGGAAGCGAGGCACGAGGCTCGGCGGCAGATGGGACGCGGCTTGGCCGTGCAGGTCACCAAACTGGGCGACGGTCGCGAGAGGTCCTTCCATCCCAGCGGGATCGACGGGATCGGGCAGAGTTTATCGCACCCTCCGAGGGAGAGCCTCCTGCGCCGAAGGGAAGGCAGAACGCTGTGGGTGTGCGGTCCCAAGAGGCGTTCTCTTCATGGAGATTGCGACGCTCGTGCCCCGCCGGCGTTGCCGCTGCCGAGGCGAAGGGTTGCGGGTGCCCTTGGCGGTGGCGGGGATCCGCTCGGAGCGGCGGCGTGCTGTGCGCTCTCAGCGAGAGCGTCGGGTTGGGTCCCGAGCGAGCCGGTCTCACACGACGAAACGGCCGGAGAGGGTCCGGCCGTTTGCTTTGCGTCTCAGTCCGCCGGCGCTGTTCGCGAGGCCGGGCCGGTGTCGTTGCGGCGAGCGCTCCCGCGCTATTGCTGGATGGCGCGCGCCGGGGTGCGGTCCTTCACCGAGTAGAGCCGCTTCTTGGCCCACTCCGAATTCTCGATGTCGCCCTTGTCCGGCAGCGCCGCGGTGTCGGCGGGGGTGCGATAGTCGTCGGGCGGCTGGATGAGATACTTGCGCGGTGCCGCCTTGCCCTCGTCGGTGAGGAGAGCGTTCTGCTTGCGCATGCTGGGGATGCCCTGCTTCAGCTCCTCGCGGCTCATCACGAAGCTCTGGCTGCGCCAGTCGTGCAGCACCTTGTCGTCGCCGCGGGCGAAGCCACCGCCGGCGCGCCGGCCTTCGATCACGTCGTCCGGCGACAGCCGGCCGTCGACACCGGTGGTGCGGCCATTCTGCTCGAACGCGGCCTCTTTGCCCTTTTCGTTGAGCTCGGCCTGGTGCTGACGGCGGCGATCGTCGTCGTCGACCGGGAAATTCACCGCCTGCTCGGCCGCCGAGGCTTGCTCCGGCGGCGGCAGATCGCTGGTGCCGGGCATCGCCAGCGGGGCGCGCGGCTTGTAGTTGATCGGGCTCTTCGGCTTCGCGACGATGCCGCTCATCGACAGGATGGCGCCGAACGCGGTCGAGTCACCCTCCTGCTCGGAGGCGTCGGCATCCTCCTCGAAATAGTTGTAGGCGGTGTTGCAGCCGCCGAGGGCGATCGTGACAACGGCCAGCAGGCAGGCGAGACGGATCATCAAAACTCTCCACTTGTCGGCAACGACCAGATTCCGCCAGCGCGCAGCCTTCGCGCCAACCGGCCTCCCAGTCAACCGCCCGCTGCCGTCCAGCGCGGACTGATGCACAAATGGCACAATTGGCGGACCGAGGTTAATCTTTTGTTTGGCCCGATCGTCCCCCCACCACGCTGTCGAGCAGCAGCAGGGCGACGCCGATCACGATGGCTGCATCGGCGATGTTGAACACGTACCAGTTGAAGCCCGCATAGTGAAGATGCACGTAGTCGACGACCGCGCCATAGGCGACGCGATCGACGAGATTGCCCATGGCACCGCCGAGGATCGTGCCGATGGCAACGGCGAGGAGGAGGCGCCGGGCCCGCATCAGCCAGACGCCGAGGCCGACGGACACCGCGAGCGTCGCCACCACCAGGAGCCAGCGGCCGAGGCCCTCCTGCTGCAACAGGCCGTAGCTGATGCCGCGGTTCCAGATGAGCGTGATGTTGAGGAACGGCAGCACCCGCACGGGACCGGCCGAAAAGTCGATCCCGTGCAGCACCCACAGCTTGGCGAGCTGATCGGCGATGAAGAGCACGACCGCCAGCCAGAGGCCGACGGTGCGCGGGGGCGTGCGGCTCACGCGGCCGCAGCGCCGTCGATCTCGGCCATCGCCGCCGCATCACGGGCGGAAAGGTCCGGATAGCGCGGGTCCGAGCCGACGTCGGAGGTATAGCGCCAGGAGCGGGCGCAGCGCGTGCCCTCGGCGTGGTGGACGGCGGCGGAGACGCCCGGCACCTCCGGCAGCGCGAAGGCGGCCGGGTCCGGCTCGCCCGCCACCAGCGTGACGGCGCTGGTGATCACCACGTCGGCGAAGTCCACCCCCTCCACCACCGCGAGGAGGGCGGGGTCGGCGATGGTGACGACCGGATGGGCCTCCAGCGAGCCGCGGATCCGTTTCTCGCGCCGCTCCACCTCCAGCGCGCCGGTGACGACGCGGCGGACACGACGCACCTTCTCCCACTTCTCAGCGAGCGCGTCGTCGCGCCAGGCGGGATCGATCGTCGCGAAGAGCGCGAAGTTGATCGACCGCTCGTGGCCGCGCGCCGCCCAGCTCTCCTCCATGGTGAAGGGCAGGAGCGGGGCGAGCCAGGTCACCAGCGCGTCGAACAGGGTACGCACCGTGAAGAGGGCGGCATGGCGTCGCGGGCTCGACGGGGCGTCGCAGTAGAGCGCGTCCTTGCGGATGTCGAAGTAGAAGGCCGACAATTCGACGTTGGCGAAGTTCATCAGCGTGTGCGCCACGTGACCGTAGTCGTAGCGGCGGTAAGCCTCGCGCACCTCGCCGTCGAGCACGGCGAGGCGATGCAGCATCAGCCGCTCGAGCTCGGGCATCGTCGCGAACCCGGGCGTCTCGCCGCTGTCGTGGGCGAGGGTGCCGAGCATCCAGCGGATCGAGTTGCGCAGCTTGCGGTAAGCGTCGGCGACGCCCTTCAGGATCTCCTTCCCGATGCGCTGATCGTCGGTGTAGTCCTGCGAGGCGACCCACAGGCGCAGGATGTCGGCGCCGTACTGGTCGATGATGTTCTGCGGGGCGATGGTGTTGCCGAGCGACTTGCTCATCTTGCGCCCGTCCTCGGCCATGGTGAAGCCATGGGTGATGACGGCGTCGTAGGGCGCCCGGCCGCGGGTGCCGCAGGATTCGAGCAGCGAGGAGTGGAACCACCCGCGGTGCTGGTCGGAGCCTTCGAGGTAGACGTCGGCCGGCCATTTGAGGTCCGGCCGCTGCTCCAGGCAGAAGGCGTGGGTGGAGCCGGAATCGAACCACACGTCGAGGATGTCGTCGACCTTCTCCCACACGGCCGGATCGTAGGCCTCGCCCAGGAAGCGGGCGGCGGCGCCCTCCTCGAACCAGGCGTCGGCCCCCTCCGCCTCGAAGGCGGCGCCGATGCGGGCGTTGACGGCCTCGTCCTTCAGGATCTCGCCGGTGTTCTTGTTCACGAACACGGTGATCGGGACGCCCCAGGCGCGCTGGCGCGACACCACCCAGTCGGGCCGGTGCTCGATCATGCCGCGCAGCCGGTTCTGTCCGCTCGCCGGCACGAACTGCGTCCGGTCGATCGCGTTGAGGGCGCGCGAGCGCAGCGTCGAGCCGTCGCCGAGGTCCTTGTCCATGGCGATGAACCACTGCGGCGTGTTGCGGAAGATCACTGGCTTCTTGGAGCGCCAGGAGTGCGGGTACTGGTGCTTCAGCCGGCCGCGCCCGATGAGCGCCCCGGCCTCGGTCAGCGCGTCGATGACGGCCTTGTTGGCCTCGCCCTTCTTGCCCTCGTCGGTGATGACGGAAAGGCCTTCGAAGCCCGGCGCGTCCTTGGTGTACTTGCCGTCGGCGCCGACGGTGTAGGGGATCGTGGGATCGATGCCGGCGGCCTCGAGGTCGCGCTTGTTCTCCATCCACACCTCGAAGTCCTCCACGCCGTGGCCGGGCGCGGTGTGGACGAAGCCGGTGCCCGCGTCGTCGGTGACGTGGTCGCCGGGCAGCAGCGGGACGGTGAACTCGTAGCCCCGTCCCGCGAGCGGGTGATGGGCGGTCACGCCCGCGAGCACGCTGGTCGGCACGTCGTCGCGCCGCTCGTAGGCCTCGACGCGGGCCTCCTTGAACACCTCTTCGGCGAGGCTGTCGGCGAGGAGGAAGCGGTCGCCCGGCTTCGCCCAGTTCTCCGCCGGTGCCGCCGTCACCTCGTAGACGCCGTAGGAGATGCCGGGGCCATAGGAGATGGCGCGGTTGCCCGGCAGCGTCCACGGCGTGGTGGTCCAGATCACCACGCGCGCCTCGAGAAGGTCGGTGAGGACCTTCTCGTCCTCCTCCGTGCCGGGCTCGGACGGGCCGTCGCGCAGCGCGTTGATCGCCTTGGTGTCGATGTTGGCGATCTTGAAGGCGACGAGCACGGTGTCCGACTGGTAGTCGTGATACTCCACCTCGGCCTCGGCGAGGGCGGTGCGCTCCACCACCGACCACATCACCGGCTTGGAGCCGCGATAGAGCTGGTCCGACGTCGCGAACTTCATCAGCTCGCGGGCGATGCCGGCCTCGGCGGGGTAGCTCATCGTGAGGTAGGGGTCGTCGAAGTCGCCCACCACGCCGAGGCGCTGGAACTCGGCCTTCTGCACGGCGAGCCACTTCTGCGCGAACTCGCGGCACTCGCGGCGGAACTCGTTGACCGGGATCGCGTCCTTGCTGCGGCCCTCGGCACGGAAATTCTCCTCCACCTTCCACTCGATGGGCAGCCCATGGCAGTCCCAGCCCGGCACGTAGTTCGCGTCGTAGCCGAGCATCTGGTGGGAGCGCACGACGAAGTCCTTCAGGATCTTGTTGAGCGCGGTGCCGATGTGGATGTGGCCGTTCGCATAGGGCGGGCCGTCGTGGAGGATGAATTTTTCGCGACCGGCGCTCTCTTTGCGCAGCGCGTGATAGAGATCGAGGTCGGTCCACGACCGGATCCAACCCGGCTCCTGCTTCGGCAGTCCCGCACGCATCGGAAAGTCCGTCTTGGGCAGGAAGAGGGTGTCGGAATAGTCGCGGGTGGCCTCACTTGCGGGGGCGTCGCTCATTGCTCATTCTTTCGGCATGTCCGGCGCCTTGCTCGTCGGGGCGGCGCCATGTCAACGGAAGGCGGGCCGGCGGCGCGGCGATTACGCCAGAGGGCACGCAACTTGCAGAAGCCGACAGCGCCACTAGGCGCCGAACGAACCCCGTCCCGCCGACGGCTTCGGACCGGCGGACGGGCAGGAAATTCGCCCGAACACCGGGCCGGTGAGCCCGTATGAGGTCATGCGTCTCATCATGCCGCTTCGATTAGCAGAGCCGGATTGGATCGGGAAGGGGGCCGAGGCCCCCAGCCTATCACAGGGCTGCCAGCATCGCCTGGGCGCCGGACACCTCGGCCTGGCCGGGCGTCTCCTCGATGTTGAGGATCTTCACCACGCCGTCCTCCACCAGCATGGAGAAGCGCTTGATCCGCAGCCCCATGCCGAAGCCGGAGGCGTCGAGCTCGAGGCCGGTGGCCTTGGCGAAGTCGGCCGAGCCGTCGGCGAGGAAGGTGATCTTGCCGACCCCGCCCGACGACTTCGCCCACGCCTGCATCACGAACATGTCGTTGACCGACACCACGGCGATCTCGTCGACACCCTTCGCCTTGATGGCGTCGAGGAGTTCGATGAAGCCGGGGAGGTGGTTGCGGTCGCACGTCGGCGTGAACGCGCCGGGCACGCCGAAGAGCACCACCTTGCGCCCCTTGGTGAGCTCTTCGACGGTCACCTCGGAGGGTCCGTCGGGGGTCATCACCTTGAAGGTGGCGGCAGGCAGAGTATCGCCGACGGCAATCGTCATGGGTGTTCTCCGGTCGCGTCAGGGTCAGTTCCGCTTCTTCTATGGCAACCGCGCGACGCTGACGAGCCCCGACATTCGCGGCATCGACACTATATTGAGCTGAGATCCAACGGCGAGGAGAGGAGATGATGGCAACCACCGAAGGTTACCTCGAAGGACAGTGCCTCATCGCCATGCCGCAGATGGGCGACACGCGGTTCGAGCGCGCGCTGGTCTTCCTCTGCGCCCATTCGGCGGAAGGGGCGATGGGGATCGTCGTCAACAAGCCGGCGAAGAACGTGTCCTTCGTGGACCTCCTGACGCAGCTCAACGTGATCGAGGACGACAAGGCGATCCAGCTGCCCGACACTGCCCGGCGCGTCGCCGTCTATAATGGCGGTCCGGTGGAGACCGGGCGCGGTTTCGTGCTCCACACCTCCGACTTCATCCTGAAGGAGGCGACGCTCGTCACCGGCAACGACGTGTGCCTGACGGCGACGGTGGAGATCCTGCGGGCGATCGCCAACGGTCACGGCCCGTCCCAGGCGCTGCTCGCCCTCGGCTATGCGGGGTGGGCGCCCGGCCAGCTCGAGCACGAGATCTCCAATAACGGGTGGCTGCACTGCGAGGCCGACCACGACCTGCTGTTCGATCCCGACATCGACGCGAAATATGACCGTGCAATCCAGAAGCTGGGGATCGACCCGATGCTTCTGTCAAGCGCCGCAGGACATGCCTGAGGCAACGCGTTCCTGTTGACACGACGGTACGATAAGCGCTTCTGACTGCCGGGGGGAGGAGCGAAGCGTGCAGTACATCTCCACACGGGGCGGCGGGCGTCCGCTCGGCTTTTGCGACGCCACCTTGGCGGGTCTTGCGGCAGACGGCGGCCTGTTCGTGCCGGACACATATCCTGAGTTCAGCGAGGCCGAACTCGTCGCGCTCGCGGGGCAGCCCTTCGAGGCGATGGCGCTCGCCGTGCTCTCGCGCTTTGCCGGCGGCGAGCTCGCCGACGCCGAGCTGAAGTCCGACATCGACGCGGCGATGGCGACGTTCCGCCATGCCGCCCGCACCCCGTTGGTGCAGATCGGCCCGCGCGACTTCGTGATGGAGCTGTTCCACGGCCCGACCTTCGCCTTCAAGGACGTCGCCATGCAGACGCTGGCGCGCCTGATGGACCGCATCCTGAAGGCCCGCGGCCGCCGCGCCACCATCGTGACGGCGACGTCGGGCGACACCGGTGCCGCCGCCGCCGAGGCGTTCCGCGGGCGCGACGCCATCGATCTCTTCATCCTCTATCCGGACGGCCGGGTGAGCGACGTGCAGCGCCGCCAGATGACCACCATCGCCGACGCCAACGTCCACACCCTCGCCGTCGCCGGGGACTTCGACGACTGCCAGCGCATCGTGAAGGCGCTGTTCGTCGACCGCACCTTCAACGAGCGCGTGGCGATGAGCGGCGTGAACTCGATCAACTGGGCCCGCGTCGCGGCGCAGATCACCTACTATCTCTTCGGAGCCCTCGCGCTCGGCGGGCCGCACCGCAAGGTGGCCTTCTCGGTGCCCACCGGCAATTTCGGCGACATCCTCGCCGGCTACGTCGCCGGGCGGATGGGGCTGCCCATCGAGAAGCTCGTCATCGCCACCAACCAGAACGACATTCTCGACCGCACTGCCCGCACCGGGCGCTACGCTCCGGGGCGCGTCGCCCCCTCCACCTCGCCGTCGATGGACATCCAGGTGTCGTCCAACTTCGAGCGCCTGGTGTTCGACCTCTCCGGCCGCGACGCCGGCTCGGTGATGGCGCGGATGGCGGACCTTTCGAACGGCTTCGAGCTGACGGACGGCGAGCGCGCCGCCATGGCGCGGCTGTTCGCCTCCGGCCGCGCCGACGATGCCGACACCGCCCGCCTCATCGGCGAGATCTACGCCGAGACCGGCATGATCGTCGATCCGCACACCGCCGTCGGCCTCAAGGCCGCCCGCGAGACGGCGCTGCCCGACGGCGTGCCGATGGTGACGCTCGCGACCGCGCATCCCGCGAAGTTCCCCGACGCCGTCGAGGCGGGCTGCGGCGTCGTCCCGGCGCGCCCGGCCGCGCTCGAGCGCGTCATGCGCGATCCGGAGCGCATGACGCGGGTGCCGGCCGAGATCGGCGCCGTCGCCGACCACATCCTCGACCATTCGCGGGCGGTGACCGCATGACGCGCATGACGCGGCTCGACAGCGGCCTCACCGTGGTGAGCGACGAGATGGAGCACGTCGATTCGGCCGCGCTCGGGGTGTGGGTCGAGACCGGCGTCCGCTCCGAGGAGGAGGGCGAGCACGGCATCGCCCACTTCCTGGAGCACATGGCCTTCAAGGGCACGGCGACCCGCTCGGCCCGCTCGATCTCCGAGGCGATCGAGAGCGTCGGCGGCGAGATCAACGCCGCCACCAGCGTGGAGACCACCGCCTACCACGCCCGCATCCTCGCCGAGGACATGCCGCTCGCGCTCGGCATCCTCGCCGATATCCTCACCGAGCCGGCCTTCGCGCCGGAGGAGGTGGAGCGCGAGCGCAACGTGATCCTGCAGGAGATCGGCTCGGCCGAGGACGTGCCGGAGGATCGCGCCTTCGACGCTCTGCCCGAGGCCGCCTTCCGCGATCAGGCCGTCGGCCGCCGCATCCTCGGCACCCGCGACAGCGTCGGCGCCGTCTCCGCCGAGGGGCTGCGCCGCTTCTTCGCCCGCCACTATACCGCCGGCGCGATGACGGTGGCCGCCGCCGGCAAGGTGGAGCACGAGCGGTTGGTGGAGGAGGTCGCCGCCGCCTTCGCGCGGGTGCCCGCCGGGGCGATCCCGGAGCTCGCGAACGCCCGCTACACCGGCGGCATCCTCGCCGACACCGACGACACGGCCGAGTGCCAGTGGATCCTCGGCTTCGAGGGCCGGGCGGCGCGTCACGACGATGCCATCGCCGCCCACCTTGCCGCCATGAGCATGGGGGGCGGCCTTTCCTCGCGCCTCTTCCAGGCGCTGCGCGAGGAGCGGGGGCTCGTCTACGACACCTCCGCCTTCCACTGGGCGTTCGCCGATGCGGGCGTGTTCGCCGTCCATCTCGCCACCTCGCCCGACGCGGTGGAGGAGGCCGTGGCCGTGGTGCTCGACGAGCTGGAGGACGCCATCGGCACCCTCACCGAAGAGGAGCTCGCCCGCGCCCGCGCCCAGATGAAGGCCGGCATTCTGATGTCGCGCGAGAGCTGCTCGGCGCGCATGAGCCAGGCGGCGCGCCAGGCGATCGTGTTCGGCCGCCCGGTGCCGAAGGAGGAGCGCATCGCCGAGATCGAGCGCGTGAGCGCCGACGATGTGAAGCGCATCCTGGCGGACGTCACGCGCTCGACGCCCACGATGGTCGCCGTCGGGCCCATGGACGCACCCTCCGCCGATGCCGTCGTCCGCCGTTTCGGGCGAACGGCGGAGCCCACCCTGTGAGCGCCTTGCCGCGGGCGGCGCCGGTGCGTGGTTCGGCCGCCCTCAACGAGGGCACCGTGCTGCGCGGGAGAACCACCACGCTGACGATGCCGCTCGTCTCCGACTATGGGGAGTGGAGCCGGCTGCGTGCCGAGAGCCGCCATTTCCTGCGCCCGTGGGAGCCGACCTGGCCGCGCGACGATCTCACCCGCATGGCCTTCCGGCGTCGCATCCGCCGCTACCATCGCGAGATCCGGGCCGACGAGGGCTACGCCTTCTTCGTGTTCGAGGCGGTCGAGGGCCAGCTCGTCGGCGGCATCACGCTGGCGCATGTCAAGCGTGGTGTGACCCAGTCCTGCTCCATGGGCTACTGGATGGGCGAGCGCTTCGCCGGTCAGGGCCTGATGGGCGATGCGGTGCGCGCCGTGGTGCCCTTCTGCTTCGAGACACTCGGCCTCAACCGCATCGAGGCGGCGACGCTGCCGCACAACGATCGCTCCATCCGCCTCTTGAAGCGCGTCGGGTTCACCGAGGAGGGATACGCGCGGCGCTTTCTGTGCATCAACGGGGCTTGGCGCGACCACGTCCAGTTCGCCCTGTGCGCCGGCGACACGATCGATCCGGGGCGGTTGGCGACGCAGGCCGAGGTGGTCCGTCCCGACGGCGACCGCATGGATCCGTTCGACCCCCGGTTCGGGCTCAATCTATGATTCGACTGCTTATCGTCCTCGTCGTTGCGACGTTGGCAGCCGCCGGCCCCGCACGGGCGTTGGAGCCGGTTCCCGTCGGCGCCAGCGTGCCGGTGATCGACCTCAAGCCCGAGGCCGAGATGCATCTCGACCAGGAGGAAAGCCTCCAGGTGTCGACGGCTCCCTCGGTCGACGGCGTGGTGGAGCGGATCGAGGTGCGCGCTACGCAGTCCGACACGCGTCACTGGGCGGTGATCGGCCTGCGCAACCCGGGCGACGAGCAGCTCGACCGTCTGCTCGTCGCGCCGCATTATCGGCTCGTCGATTCGGGCGTGCTCGATCCGGACCTCGGCGCCGAGCGCGTCGCGGCGATCACCCCGAGCGAGGGCTTCCCGCCGCAGCGGGTGCAGAGCGCCGACGCGGACGTCTTCGCCATCACCCTCGATCCCGGCGCCACCGTCACCTACGTCTTGGAGCTGACGACGCCGGAACTGCCCCAGATCCGCCTGTGGGAGACGTCGGCCTACCGCGACAGCCAGAACGCCTACACCCTCTACAAGGGCATCATCGTCGGCATTTCCGGCCTGCTCGCGGTGTTCTTCCTCGTCGTCTTCGTCATCAAGGGGACGACGATGTTCGCCTCCGCGGCGGTGCTCGCGTGGGTGGCGTTCGGCTACGTCCTCATCGACTTCGCCTTCTTCGGCGACGTTCTCTCCCAGCGCCTCTCCAACGAGGCGACGCTGCGCGCCTTCGCCGAGGCGATGCTGGTGCTGACGCTCGCCGCCTTCGTCGCCTCCTACCTCAACTTCACCCGCTGGCGGGTGCGCAACCGCTATGCCCTCTTCACCTTCGTGCCGCTCGCCGTGGCGGCGGGCTGGCTCGCCCAGTTCAACCCCGACCTGACGGCGGCGATCGCCCGCGTCTCGCTGGTGGTGGTGACGGCGGCGGGGCTCGTGGCGATCATCATCGCGGCGCTGCGCGGCAACGAGCGGGCGGTGATGATCCTGCCGACGTGGCTCCTGCTCGTCGCCTGGATGATCGGGGCGGGGCTCACCGTCACCGGCGAGATCAACAACGACTTCGTCCAGCCGGCGCTCGACGGCGGGCTGATCCTCCTCGTCCTCCTCATCGGCTTCACGGTGATGCAGCACGCCTTCGCCGGCACCTCGATCGCCCCGTCACTCGCCAAGAGCGTGGAGCGCGACGTGCTCGCCCTCGCCGGCTCGGGCGACATCGTGTGGGACTGGGACGTGTCGCGCGACCGCATCGTCTGCGGCCAGGAAGCCGAGATTCGCCTCGGCCTGGAGCGTGGCGAGCTGCAGGGGCCGCCGCAGGACTGGTTCACCGTGCTCCACCCGCAGGACCGCGACCGCTTTCGCGCGAGTCTCGACGCCACGGTCGAGCAGCGCCGCGGCCGCATCAACGACCTCTTCCGCTTCCGCGGCGTCGACGGTCACTTCCGCTGGTTCCGCCTCAGGGCGCGGCCGGTGATCGGCTCCACCGGCGAGATCATCCGCTGCGTCGGCACGCTCAACGACGCCACCGAGGCGAAGACCATCGAAGAGCGGCTGTTGCACGACAGCGTCTACGACAACCTCACGGGCCTGCCGAACCGCCACCTCTTCCTCGATCGGATCGAGATGGCGCGAGCCTGGTCCAACGAGCAGACCGCGCAGCGCCTCTTCGTGGTGGTGGTGAACCCCGACAACTTCACCGAGATCAACGACACCTACGGCCAGTCCGTGGGCGATTCGATGCTGCTCACCATGGCGCGGCGGCTCGGCCGCATCCTGAAGCGGCACGATTCGGTGGCGCGCCTCTCCGGCGACAGCTTCGGCCTCCTCGTCTACAACGACCCGGCCAAGCTCGAGGAGTTCGTCACCCGCGTGCGCGAGGCGCTCGGCGTGCCGATCCAGTTCGCCGACGAGCAGATCTCCGTGGTGGTGTCGCTCGGCATCGCCGGCATCGACCTCAAGGCCGAGAGCGCGTCGGAGATCCTCGACAACGCCGAGCTCGCCTTGCGCCGCGCCAAGCGCCAGGGCGGCGACCGGGGCGAGGTGTTCGACCCGTTGATGCGCCGCCTCAACATGAGCGGCCGCTCGCTCGCACGCGACCTCAAGCGCGCGATCACCGAAGACAAGGTGAAGCTGCAGTTCCGCCCCATCCGCGACCTCACCAACGACCGTACCGTGGGCTACGAGGCGATGCCGTCCTGGCATCACCCGCTGCAGGGGCCGCTGTCCTGGCCGGAGCTTCTCGAGGTCGCCGCCCACGAGGGGATGGCCGTCCAGCTCGCCCTCGCGACGCTCGAGCGGTGCGCCAAGATCGTCGCCGAGTGGCGTACGGTGCGGCGCGACCTCACGCTGCTTCTGACCCTTCCTTCGGCCGACGCCTTCCGCACCGAGCTCGTCGGCGACGTGAAGACGGCGGTGGCCCGCAATCGTCTCGATGCCGGCGCGCTGCAGATCGGCGTGCCCGAGGGCGTCGTCTCCGACAATCCGGAGTTTGCCGCCCAGCTCACCCATCGCCTGCGCGATGTGGGGGCGTCGCCTTGGATCGTCGATTTTGCCCGGCGCTCCACGGCCTTGCCCCACCTCCACCGGCTCGCCCTCGACGGCGTGCGGTTCGACGAGGGGTTGACGGCGGCCGGCGAGGGGGCGCGGCGCCACAAGCTGACGTCGGCCCTGTTCGGGCTGGCGACCGCGTTGGAGGCGCGGGTGATGGTGGGAGGAATCATGGATATCAAGCAGGCCAATGACTTGCACGCGCTCGGCGCGCGCTATGCGGTGGGCGCGGCCTTCGGGCGGCCGGTGACCGCGCAGGGCGTCGCGAGCCTCGCCGTCGAGCACGCGCAGGCGGCCGAATAGGATGCGTCACGGCGGACAGATCCTCGTGGATCAGCTGAAGATCCAGGGTGTCGATCGGGTGTTCTGCGTGCCCGGCGAGAGCTTCCTCGCCGCGCTCGATGGGCTCTATCGTAGCGGCGTCGACGTGGTGAATGCGCGCCAGGAGGGCGGCGCCACCATGATGGCGGAGGCCGACGGCAAGCTCACCGGCCGCCCCGGCGTCGCCTTGGTGACGCGCGGGCCCGGCGCCACCAACGCCTCCTCCGGCGTGCACGTGGCGTTTCAGGATTCCACCCCGATGGTGCTCTTCATCGGCCAGGTGGGCGCCGACATGAAGGATCGCGAGGCGTTCCAGGAGGTGGACTACAGGGCGATGTTCGGTCCGCTCGCCAAGTGGGTCGCCGAGATCGACACGCCCGAGCGCATCCCCGAATATGTCAGCCACGCCTTCCACGTGGCGATGTCCGGTCGGCCGGGCCCGGTGGTGCTGTCGCTGCCCGAAACGATGCTGTCGGCCCACGCCGCCACGGCCGACGTGCCGCCCGCCAACCCCGCCATCGCGGCGCCGTCGGCGGATGCGGTGGCCGAAGCCGCCCGTCTCCTCGCCGCCGCGGATCGGCCGCTCATCGTGGTCGGTGGCCCGGGCTGGTCCCCCGAGATCGCCGCGGGTTTGAAGACCTTCGCCGAGACCGCCGACATTCCCGTCGCCGTGACGCTGCGCTGCCAGGACTATTTCGACAGCCGCTCGCCCCAGGCGGTCGGCGACATGGGCGTCGCGATCAGCCCCTCGCTCGCCAAGACGGTGCGCGAGGCCGACGTGGTGCTCGTCGTCGGCGCCCGCCTCGGCGAGATGACGACGCAGGGCTACACCCTCTTCAACGTGCCGGTGCCCGATCAGACGCTGATTCACGTCTACCCCTCGGGCGACGAGATCGGCCGGGTCTATCGGCCCGATCTCGGCATCGTCTCGGCGTCGGGGCCGTTCCTGTCGGCGCTCGCGGCGGCGTGGCCGGCCGGGGCGCGCGGCCCCGCCCATTGGCGCGAGGCGGCACGCGCCGGCTTCGAGGCCTGGCGCACGCCCAAGGAGACGCCGGGCAGGGTGAAGCTCGAACAGGTGGTGCGCCACCTCGCCGAGCGGCTGCCGGACGACGCCATCATCACCAATGGCGCGGGCAACTACTCGGCCTGGGTGCATCGCTACTACGCGTTCCGCAGCTGGCGCACGCAGCTCGCCCCGACGTCGGGCTCGATGGGCTACGGCCTGCCCGCCGCCATCGCCGCCAAGCTGCGCTATCCGGAGCGCATCGCGGTGTGCTTCGCCGGGGACGGCTGCTTCCAGATGACGTGCCAGGAGTTCGGCACAGCCGCCCAGACCGGCGCGGCGCTGGTGGTGATCGTCTGCGACAACGGCATGTACGGCACCATCCGCATGCACCAGGAGCGGAATTATCCGGGCCGCACCTCCGGCACCACGCTCAGCAATCCCGACTTCGCGAAGCTTGCCGAAAGCTACGGCGGCTTCGGCGCCGTGGTGCGCGACGGGGCCGACTTCCCCGACGCCTTCGAGGAGGCGGTGCGCTCGGCGCGTCCGGCGATCCTCCACCTTCACACCGATCCGGAGGCGCTGTCGCCGGCGCTGGTGCTGTCGGAGATGGCCGCCGGCTGAGGCCGGTGCCGTCCGCGGGTTCGACGGCCCGCCGGCCGAAGCCGGCGCTCTTCCGCGAATTCGTCATAGGACCACCGGCCGGGGCCGGTGGTCGCCGCGGGTTCAAAGGGCCACCGGCCGAAGCCGGTGGCCGGGCGGCTCAGCCGCGCCCTTCGGCGAGCTCGGGATGGAACTGGCGCGGGTGGAGCTGGCCGAGCCAGGTCTCCGTCAGCGCCTCGCCGTCCTTTTCGAGATAGGCGCGGATGTCCACGGTGGAGACGCCGGGCTCGACCTCGATGTCGAACATCATCCGCCAGCCGGTGCCCGAGACGATGGGGTAGGCGGACGAGTCGACGATCTGCGCGCCGTTGCCCACCGACACCACCGGCGTCACGCCGTCCTCGCGCGTGAGGCCCTTGAGCGGAGCCCCGGCGAAGTCGATCACATATTTGGTGAGGCCGGCCGGTCGGGGCTGGCCCGGCACGCCGCCGGGGCCGATGCGGGTCGCCGTGGTGGTCGCGAGCTTGGTCGGGTAGGGCTCGGCGCGGTTCCAGTGGAGGCGATAGCGGTAGGTCATCGAGGTGCCGGCCTCCGGCAGGTCCGCCGGTAGCCAGTAGGCGACGATGTTGTCGTAGATCTCGTCGTCGGTCGGGATCTCCACGAGCTGAACGGCGCCCTTGCCCCAGTCGCCCACCGTCTCGATCCACACCGAGGGGCGGCGGTTATAGAACACGCCGTCGTCCTGATAGTGCGTGAAGTCGCGGTCGCGCTGGAGGAGGCCGAAGCCCTTGATGTGGTCGTCGAAGAAGGACGACGTCACCACCCGGTCGGGGTTGTTGAGTGGCCGCCAGATCCGCTCGCCGGAGCCGGAGGCGATGGCGAGGCCGTCCGAATCGTGCACCTCCGGCCGCCAGTCGCGCCCGTTGATGCGGTTCGCCTCCGAATACCAGAACATCGAGGTGAGGGGGGCGATGCCCACCCGCTCCACCGGTTTGCGGAAGTGCAGCGAGGCGGTGATGTCGAGGATCTGGCCGTCGTCGTTCGCCGCCACCATGCGGTAGGCGCCGGTCACGCTCGGGCTGTCGAGCAGGGCGTAGATCACTGCGTCGCTGCCGTCGTCCCCGGGCGCGATGTAGAACTCGGTGAAGCGGGGGAACTCCTCCGGTGTCGAGAGGCCCGTGTCGAGCGCCAGGCCGCGGGCGGAGAGGCCATATTGGGTGTCGGAGCCGTCGGTACGGAAGTAGGCGCCGCCGAGGAAGGAGATCCAGTCGGTCTTGAGGTCCGGCCGCATGATGCGGAAGCCGGCGAAGCCCGCATCGCCCGAGATCTTATGGGCGGGGCTGTCCTGCGGCATCGAGAAGTAGCGGTCCTGATCGTAGAGGACCTCGCGCGAGGTGCCGTGGTCGACGACGCTGATCTTCACCGGCTCGCGGAAGTAGCGGCCGAGGTGGAAGAACTGGAGCGGGGCGGTCTCGCCCGCCTCGACCGTCGCCGCCTCGCGAAACTTGATCTTCCAGTGGGCGTCGTAGTCGATCGCCTCGTAGGCGGCCGGATCGTCGATCACGGTGGGCTTGAACGGCTCGGCGGCGAGGGTCTGGGCACGCTGGTCGAGGCGTTCGAACGAGAAGGGTGTTGCCGGGCCGTAGAGCGGCTTCGCCGCGGCCGGCGCGCCGGAGGCGATCGTTGCTGCGAGCAGGGCGATGTATGCCGGGCGCCGGCAACGGGAAAGGAGAAGTCGCATATGGTCACTCCGCTGCGGATCCTGGGGACGTGTAGAGCGATTGGCGAGAATCAAGCCATACAATCGTCGCGTCGCCTACCAGACTTGCCGGCGGATAGATCGTGCCACCGTGGCGATCCGATGGCGGGGTGGGATATCCTGTCGCTTCCCCGGGATATTCCCTTCCCCCGAGCCACACCCTAGAATTGTTGCCATCGATGTGGGCACAGTTTGCCGGAATGTGTTGCCGCACGTGGCTGTTTCTTGGAAAGTTGAGTCGTCCGTCATGAAGAACGACAATGAATTGAAGCGACTGGTTCATCGACGGAGGGGAGGGAAGCATGGCGGATTGTGAGGCAGAAATTGCCCGAATCGAAAACCGTCTGAGGGCTCTCGAGCAGGCCGTCGAGATGCTGCGGTCCGGGCACTCCGGCGCCGGCGTGGTGGAGCCGGAGACGCCGCACGGCGCCGCCGAGCCGCCGAGCCGCGAGGTGATCGTGTTCGACGATAGTTTTTCCGATCCCGCCTTCTACCCGGTGGAGCGGCGCGGGTCCGACGGGTTGGTGTTCCGCTGGATGGGACGGCAGGACGAGGCCACCATCCCGACGAAGATCAACCGCGCGAGCCCGGTTCGCATCGAGGTGCACCTCGCCCACTTCATCGACACGGTCGCCCTCGACGGGCTGCGCATCGGCATCGACGGGCGCTACGCCTACAATTACTCCACCAAAGTGTTCGACAGCGGCAACACGCTGAAGACGGCCGAGTTCGACTTCTACGACGACGACCCGGACGATCTGATCGTCGTCAACCTCAAGGTGCTGACCAAGACGGATCTGTCCGACCGCGGCGACAATCGCACATTGGCGGTCGCCGTCCACAAGCTGGTCGTGCAGAAGATCTAGCGCGGGTCCGGCCGTCGCGGCGTCGCGCGGTGGCGGTTCGGAATCATCGAGGGACGAAACCGGCATTCCCCCTGCATATTCATGCCGATGGCAGGGCGGATGGCGGATGCTGCTGCCGGTATTCATGATGATAGGCTGGTGATGCACCTCCATTTGACGTCCCTGACGAATTGGCCAACATGGTCGATGTGCTGCTGATTCTTGCTCAGGTCGGGGTCTACTATGGCGCGATGCTCGCCCTGTTCAGGATGCGGGCGACGCTCGGTATCGGGACGTTCTTCTGCGCCCTGTGCGCGCTGACCTTCGCCGAGACCTATCTCGCGATGAACGTGCTCGTGACGGTCGGCGGGCTCACCTATTCGCCGGGATCGGTGCTGTTGTTCGCCGGCAAGCTGCCGCTTCTCCTGCTCGTCTATATCCGTGAGGACGCGCAGACCGTCCGCCAGCCGATCTACGGGCTCCTGATCGGCAACCTCCTCATCGTCGTGCTCGCCGTGCTGATCACCTGGCAGGAGCCGGGCGGCGGCGGCGCGATTGACGAGGCGATGAGCGCCATCGCGTCCTCGGCGTGGCTGTCGGCGTGGGGCACCTTCCTGCTCTTCGTCGACTGCATCGCCATCATCCTGCTCTACGAGCGGATCTCCCGGCACAGGCGGCTGCCGCTGTTCCTGCGGCTGTGGATCACGGTGTCGCTCGTTCTCGCCGCGGATCACGTCGCGTTCTTCACCGCGCTCAACATCTACTTCGGCGTGCCGATGTCGGCGGGCGTCGGCGGTATGGTCGGCAAGCTGGTGAGCGCCGGTCTCTACTGCGCGATTCTGTGGGGCTATCTGCGCTTCACCGAGAATGGCGAGGCGGGCGACTTCTCCCGGCCGCGCCTCGTCGACGTGTTCGAGGTCCTGACCTACCGCCAGCGCTTCGAGGCGCTGGAGATGGCGAGCCGCATCGACGTGCTCACCGGCGCGCGCACGCGGCTCGCCTTCACCGAGGAGGTGCCCCGCTACGTGCAGCGGGCGTTGGAGAACGGGACGAGCCTCGGCGTCCTGGTCGTCGATCTCGACCGCTTCAAGCAGGTCAACGACACCTACGGCCATTCCGCCGGCGACCTCGCGCTGGTGTTTTTCGTGGACGTGATGACGAACGCCGTCGACGGCACCGATCTCATCTATCGCGTCGGGGGCGACGAATTCGCCATCATCCTCCTCGGCCAGAAGGAGGGTGGGACGGCGCGCGTCGCCGAGGAGTTGCAGCACGCGATACGCGAGGCGCGGATGGAGGAGCCGCCGGGTTCGGTGTCGGCGAGCATCGGCTGGGCGAGTCTGCGGGGCGACGGCTACACGCTGAAGGAGCTCGTCGATGTGGCCGACCGTCGCCTCTATGAAGAGAAGGCGCGCTGCGGCATCGATCTCAGCCACGCGTGAGGCGGCACCCCGGGAGCATCCCGCGCTCCGCTTCGGCGGGACGGGCTCCGGCGTCATGCCGCTGAGAGGCAGACGACCTATCGAGGGGGCGACCCCCGTCGGTGGCATGACCAGCGTTTCTTCCGGGACGAGACGGGCCTACGCTTTGGCGGGCGAGGTGGGGTGATTCGCTGGAGGACGGCCAATGCTGCTGAAGTTCACGGTGGAGGGCGAGACCATCGGCGTCACGCCGAGCCAGGTGGTGATCGCCGGCTGGACGGGGCGGGACATGGCGGCCGTGCAGCATCACATCGACGAGCTCGCGGCGATCGGCGTGCCGCCGCCGAGCACGGTGCCGCTCTACTACCGCGTCGGCGCCGCGCTGGTGACCCAGGCCGACACCATCGACGTCGTGGGCGGCGGCTCGTCCGGCGAGGTTGAGCCGGTGCTGGTGGTGACCGGACGTGGCCTGCTTCTCACCGTCGGCTCCGATCACACCGACCGCGACCTCGAGGCCCACTCCATCGCCTTCTCCAAGCAGCTCGCCGGCAAGCCCATCGGCCGGCATGCGGTGCGCCTCGCCACGGTGGCGGACGTCGACGCGCTGGAGCTCTCGTCCCAGATCAGCGACGACGGCGAGAGCTTCGCCGTCTATCAGCGCGGCACGGTGCGGGCGATTCGGCCGCTCGACGAGCTGATCGAGGGGGCGCGGGCGGCGCTCGGCGGGCTGCCGGAGGGGACCATCATCTTCTGCGGCACCGTGCCGACGACGTCCGGCGAGATCGTCCCGTCGATCCACTTCCGCGGCGCGCTGCGCGATCCGGCGACCGGCGAGACGCTCGACGTGCGCTATGCCGTCAACCGGCTTCCGGTGGTGAGCTGAGCCCGGTCAGATGATCATGCTGTAGGGATCGTCCACGGCGCTGCCGTGGGCGACGCGGGTGAGGCCGGTGACGGCCCGTGCCACCACCCAGATGGCGATGAGCGGAAAGAGCAGGAGCCCGACGCCGGCGAAGGAAAGCCCGTAGGCGATCACGTTGGCGATGAGACCGATCCAGAAGGTGCGGATCTGATAGGTGTAGTGCGTCGCGAGCCAGGCCGGGGGATGGGACCTGCGGCCCTGGTGGGCGAACACCACCCCGAGGATCGCGGCGAAGGGAATGGCAAGGCTCGCCAAATAGGCCGCATAGATCAGCTTGACGTTGACGACGCTCGGCCGAAACCACGGGATTCGGCCGCGCGGGGACTGGCGCTTCTGCTCCTCCCCGCCGCCTCGGGCCGACGTGTCGGCGGGGCGGGTGGCCGCCGCGTCCGCCGGCGGCTCGCTCTCCTTGGCGGGGCGCTTGCGGCTGCGGCCGGAGCCGCCGGTGCCCGTCCGGGGAACGCTCGGGCCGGAACTGGGGCGCGGAGGGTCGCGATCTATCATCCTGGGAACAACCGCGGGGGCGGTGTCTGCGTTCACTGAACGTCGGGGCATCGCGTGTCTCACAATTCGCGCGGATCAGGAGAACCTAGCACACGGACGTTGCCGAGGGGTTTCCCATCCTAGCCCGAGCCGCGGCGATCCGGCCAGAGGAGTGTGGCGTTAACCACCCCTTGCGGAGCGATCGGCCCGAGGGGGGTGGCGCCGGCGCACCGCCCGTCGTCCCTCAGCGGCCGAGCTGTCCGGGGTTGAGGATCCCCTCCGGATCGAAGGCCTGACGCAGCCGGCCCGCGAGGGCGGCAATGCCGGTGGCGGTGGGCTGGAAGGTCGGCACGGCGGCGCGTACCGCCGGCGGCGCCCGCAGCAGCGTGGCGTGCCCGCCGCCGGCCCGGCGGATCGCCTCGCGCAGAGCGGCGGCACCCGCATCGCCCACCGCCGGCGTCTCGACGAGAAGGAGGCCGCCGGCCCAGTCGAACATCACCCGCGAGCCGGTGGGAAGGGCGGCGGCGACGCGCGGCCCCATCGTCGGCGCCACCGAGCAGCGCCAGACGGCGCCGTCGGTCCCGACGAAGGGCGTGGCGTCGCGCACCTTCGGCCACAGCGCCGCCGACGCCTCGCGTTCCAGGAGGCGTGGCCCGTGCGATTTGAGGAGGCCCTCGAGCATGGCACGGCGGGAGGCGACGGAGGGGCCGAAGCCCTCGAGGCGCAGGAGCGTCGCCGCGCCCTTGGCGTCCGGCACGATGGCGGCGACGTCGGCGGGCAGATGCGCTGCTCCCGAAACGTCGGCCGAGGAGCCCATCGCCTGCGCCATCGCGCCGACGGCGGCCTCGGCGGCGAGGCCGTCGAGAACCACGGTCGCCTCCGTCTCCGGCCGCGGCAGCACCTTGACGGTGAGGAGGGTCGCGACGGCGAGGGTGCCCCAGGAGCCGGCGAGGGCGCGGGCGAGGTCGTAGCCCGTCACGTTCTTCACCACGCGCCCGCCCGCCTTGAAGGTCTCGCCGCGGCCCGACACGGCTTCGACGCCCAGCATGTGATCGCGCACCGCCCCGGCGGTCAGCCGGCGCGGCCCTGCGAAGTTGGTGCCGAAGGTACCGCCGAACGTCGCGGTGCCGGAGCTGCCGAGAAGGGGGGCGAAGGACGGCGGCTCGAAGGCGAGCATCTGGTTGGCCTCGTCGAGCGCGGCGGTGACCTCGGCCATGGGGGTGCCGGGTTTCAGGGTGAGCACCAGCTCCTCCGGCTCGTAGGCGACGATGCCGGAGAGGCCGGCGAGGGTGAGGGTGTGGCCGGTCTGGATCGGCGGGGCGACCGAAGCCTTCGTGCCGCCGCCGATCACCCGAAGCGGCTCGCGTGCGGAGACGGCCCAGGCGACCGCGTCGCGGACCTCGCCGGCGGTCCGCGGCGTCAACGTGCTCTCCAAGGCTCAGTCTCCGCTCGTCTTGCCGGCGTCGGCCGGTGTCTCTGCCGGTGTCTCTGCCGGTGTCTCTGCCGGTGTCTTGGGCGCTGCCGTGGGGGCGGTGGCGGGCGCGGGGTCGCACGGAAACGTCTCGGCGAGGATGAAGTGGAACACCGTCGCCGTCGGCAGGTCCGCGGGTGCGCCGCGTTCGATGGCGGCGGCCATCATGTCCATCATCTCCACGAGGGTGACGGGCCGCGGCAGGCAGTAGGGCCGGTCGTTGCCGTTGGCGATCGAGGCGGTGGTGTAGCCCTCGATGAGGCCGGCGACGAAGGCGAGGCAGATATAGTTCACGTCCGGCCGCGTGCCGGTCGTGTCGGCGCGGGCGTCGCAATTCTTCAGAAAGTTGCCGGCGGTCTTCAGATAGTCCCCGCTCGCGGCGGGCGGGGTCTGGTCCTGCGCGGCGGCGGGCTGTGTCGCCGCGAGCGCCAGAAGCAGGGCGCTCGCCGCGGGACGGAGAGGAAGGCGGGCCATCCGTCAGAACCTCGGAATGTCGGGAAAGGGGAGCTGGCCGTGGTGGACGTGCATCCGCCCGAGTTCGGCACAGCGGTGGAGCGTCGGGAACACCTTGCCCGGATTGAGGAGGTGGCCGGCGTCGAAGGCGCACTTCACGCGCTGCTGCTGCTTCAGGTCGTCCTCGGAGAACATCGCATCCATCAGGTCGCGCTTTTCCACCCCGACCCCGTGCTCGCCGGTGAGGCAGCCCCCCACCTCCACGCAGAGGCGCAGGATGTCGGCGCCGAACGCTTCGGCGCGATCGAGCTCGCCCGGCTCGTTGGCATCGAACAGGATGAGGGGGTGGAGGTTGCCGTCGCCGGCATGGAAGACGTTGGCGACGCGCAGCCCGTGCTTCTGGGAAAGCTCGGCCATGCGCTTCAGCACGGTGGGCAGCTCGCGGCGGGGGATGGTGCCGTCCATGCACATATAGTCGGGCGAGATGCGCCCGACGGCGGGGAAGGCGGCCTTGCGCCCGGCCCAGAAGGTGGCGCGCTCCTCCTCGCTTTCCGACACGCGGCAGTGGGTGGCACCGTGCGCGCGGCCGATCCTCTCCACCTCGCCGAGGAGGTGGTCGACCTCCACCTGCGGCCCGTCGAGCTCGACGATGAGGAGAGCGTCGACGTCGCGCGGGTAGCCGGCGTGCACGAAGTCCTCCGCCGCGTGGATCGCCGGCCGGTCCATCATCTCCATGCCGCCGGGGATGATGCCGGCGGCGATGATGGCGGCGACGCAGCGCCCGGCGTCCTCGGCGTCGGGAAAGCCGATGAGCACCGCTCGCGCCGTCTCGGGGGAACGCAGGATCCGCACCGTGACCTCGGTGACGACCCCGAGGAGGCCTTCCGAGCCCACCATGAAGGCGAGCCAGTCGTAACCTTCCTGGTCGAGATGCTTGCCGCCGAAGCGCAGCACCTCGCCCTCGATGGTGACGACCTCGAGGCCGAGCACGTTGTTGGTGGTGAGGCCGTATTTGAGGCAGTGCACGCCGCCGGAATTCTCCGCCACGTTGCCGCCGATGGAGCAGGCGATCTGGGACGAGGGGTCGGGAGCGTAGTAGAAGCCGGCGTGGGCGACGGCCTGCGTCACCGCGAGGTTGGTCACGCCGGGCTGCACCGTGGCGGTGCGGTTGTCGAAGTCGATGTCGAGGATGCGGTTGAAGCGCATCATCGACAACAGCACCGCGTCGGCGAGGGGCAGGGCGCCGCCCGACAGGCTGGTGCCGGCGCCGCGCGGCACCACGCGGATGTTGTTCTCGTGGCAGTAGCGCAGCACGGCGGCGACCTGCTCCACCGTTTCGGGCAGCACCACCACGAACGGCATCTGGCGATAGGCGGTGAGGCCGTCGGTTTCGTAGGGGCGCATCCCGGTCTCGTGGTCGACCGTGCCCTCGCCGGGCACGATGGCCCTCAGCGCGGCCACGATCTCGGCGCGCCGGGCCAGGGTGGCGGCCTCCGGCGCGGGCATCGCAAGACTGGACATCGCGAGCCTCCCTCGTTGTTGTTGCACCGGAACGTGGCCGGCGGGTTGGGGCATTTGCACCCCGTTTCGATGGTCCATGCAAGGGCGGTGGGGGAGATCCCGTCCACCGCCCGTTCGCCACGCGCGAGCACGGCGCCCTCGGCCCCTGCCTCGCGGCGTCCGCCACGCCCTGTGGCCGGGCTGATGCGGTCGCCGCGAGGCAGGGGCCGAGGGCGCCGATCGCCGTCGTCCAGGTTGCGCGTCGCCGCGCTTTCCCTCTAGATGCGCGCGACGTGTTGCGGCTTCGAAGAGGGTTCCATGGCCAACACCCCGGAATATGTGTTCGACACCAATGGCGAGCCGCCGCGCAGCGAACTCGCCGACCATATGCGCACCTACGAGGCGTTCCTGTCGCTGATGAAGTGGGGGATCATCTTGATTGCGCTGCTCTTGATCGGCATGGCAGTATTCCTCCTGTAATACCCTGACACAGCTTATAATTCTTCCAAAGACCTGGGGAGGCGAGCTTGAAAATCGCCGTAGCGGCGGAAGCCGACGATACGCGCGTCGCCGCCACGCCCGACGTGGTGAAGCGCTATGTGGGGCTGGGGGCCGAGGTGGCCGTCCAGAAGGGCGCGGGCGCCGACGCGCGAATCACCGATGAGGCGTTCGCCGAGGCCGGCGCGACGCTCGTCGCCGACGGTGCCGCCGCCGTGGCGGACGCGGACGTCGTCCTCACCGTGCGCCGCCCCACCGCCGAGCTTCTCGCCGCGATGAAGAAGGGTGCCATCGTGGTGGGGGCGCTCGACCCGTTCGGCCCCGAGGCCGGGCTGAAGGCGATGGCCGACGCCGGCGTCGCTGCCGTCGCCATGGAACTGATGCCGCGCATCACGCGCGCCCAGTCGATGGACATCCTGTCGAGCCAGGCGAACCTTGCCGGCTACCAGGCGGTGATCGACGCCGCCGAGGTGTTCGACCGCGCCATCCCGATGATGATGACCGCCGCCGGCACCGTTCCCGCCGCCAAGGTGTTCGTGATGGGGGCGGGCGTCGCCGGCCTGCAGGCGATCGCCACGGCCCGCCGTCTCGGCGCCGCCGTCAGCGCCACCGACGTGCGGCCCGCCGCCAAGGAGCAGGTCGCTTCGCTCGGGGCGAAGTTCGTGGCGGTGGAGAACGAGGAGTTCAAGCAGGCCGAGACCGCCGGCGGCTACGCCAAGGAGATGAGCGACGACTACAAGCGCCAGCAGGCCGAGCTCGTCGCCTCCCACGTCGCCAAGCAGGACATCGTCATCACCACCGCCCTCATTCCCGGCCGACCGGCGCCGAAGCTCGTCTCGGCGGAGATGGTGCGGTCGATGGCGCCGGGCTCGGTGATCGTCGACCTCGCGGTGGAGCGGGGCGGCAACGCGGCAGGCGCCGTCGCGGGCGAGGTGGTCACGGTCGACGGCGTCACCATCATCGGCCACCGCAACGTGCCGGGCCGGATCGCCGCCACGGCGTCGCTGCTCTACGCCAAGAACCTCTTCACCTTCGTCGACACCGTGCTCGTCGACAAGGAGGCCAAGGCGCTCGCTCCCAAGTGGGAGGACGAGGTGGTGACCGCCACCCTCCTCACCCGGGACGGCGCGCTGGTGCATCCGAAGTTCGGCGGGCCGGCGCCGAGCGCGACGAGCGCCGCATGACATGGTGCGGCCTCAGCTCCCGCGGCGCCAGGAAGGATAAGCGATGAAAGCCTATGCCCAGGAGGCGGCCGGGGCCGCCGATCAGGCGGCGACCGCCGCCGACGCCGCCGCCGAGGCGGTGAGCTACGCGACCGGCGGAGCCATCGACCCGACGGTGTTCCGCCTGTCGATCTTCGTGCTGGCGATCTTCGTCGGCTACTATGTGGTGTGGTCGGTCACCCCGGCGCTGCACACGCCGCTGATGAGCGTCACCAACGCCATTTCGTCGGTGATCGTGGTGGGGGCGCTGCTCGCGACCGGGGTGTCGCTCGCCGACGCCGAGGGCGCGCTCTGGGCGAAGATCTTCGGCTTCATCGCGCTGGTCCTCGCGAGCGTGAACATCTTCGGCGGCTTCCTCGTCACCCAGCGCATGCTGGCGATGTACAGGAAGAAGAAGTGATCGACGCGGCGACCGCTCACGCCGCGCGGTCGCTCTCCGTTTTTCACCACCGCCTCGGCCGGACCGGCCCGGGCGGTGACATTGTCTCCGGGCCCGACGGCGCGCCACCGGCCGCCGCTGCCGACCGACTGGATTTCGAGCCATGACCGCCAACCTTGCTGCCATCCTCTATCTCGTCGCGGGCGTCCTGTTCATCCTCGCGCTGCGGGGGCTGTCACACCCCGAAACGTCGCGCCAGGGCAACTATTTCGGCATGATCGGCATGGCGATCGCCGCCGTGACGACGCTGTGGGCGGGGCTGCCCGACATCACCGGCTGGGTGCTGATCGTGCTCGGCGTGGCGATCGGCGGCGGCATCGGCGCGGTGGTCGCCCGCCGCATTCCGATGACGGCGATGCCACAGCTCGTGGCGGCGTTCCACTCGCTGGTGGGTCTTGCCGCCGTGTTTGTGGCGGCGGGCGCCCTCTACGCACCGGAGGCCTTCGGCATCGGCCATCCGGGCCACATCCACGGCATGTCGCTGGTGGAGATGGCGATCGGCGTCGCGGTGGGTGCGCTCACCTTCACCGGCTCGGTCATCGCCTTCGCCAAGCTCGACGGGCGCATGTCCGGCAAGCCGATCATGCTGCCGGGCCGGCACGTCATCAACATCGCGGTGTTCGTCGCCCTCATCGTGCTGATCGTGCTCTTCGTGCAGAGCGATTCGGTGATCGGGCAGCGCGCCCTGTTCTGGGCGATCACCCTCGTCGCGCTGACGCTCGGCGGGCTGATCATCATCCCCATCGGCGGGGCGGACATGCCGGTGGTGGTGTCGATGCTGAACTCCTACTCGGGCTGGGCGGCGGCCGGCATCGGCTTCACCCTCGGCAACACCGCCCTCATCATCACCGGCGCGCTGGTGGGCTCGTCCGGCGCGATCCTCTCCTACATCATGTGCAAGGGGATGAACCGCTCGTTCATCTCGGTGATCCTCGGCGGCTTCGGCGGCGAGTCGGCCGGCCCCGCCGGAGATCTCGGCGACCGCACCGTCAAGCAGGGCTCGGCGGAGGACGCCGCCTTCATCATGAAGAACGCCACTTCGGTGATCATCGTGCCCGGCTACGGCATGGCCGTCGCCCAGGCCCAGCACGCGCTGCGCGAGATGGCCGACGATTTGAAGCGCGAGGGCGTTTCGGTGAAGTACGCGATCCACCCCGTCGCGGGCCGCATGCCCGGCCACATGAACGTGCTCCTCGCCGAGGCGCAGGTGCCCTACGAGGACGTGTTCGAGCTGGAGGACATCAACTCCGAGTTCGCGCAGACGGACGTCGCCTTCGTGATCGGCGCCAACGATGTGACCAACCCGGCCGCGCGGGACGATCCGTCCTCGCCGATCTACGGCATGCCGATCCTCGAGGTCGATCGAGCGAAGACGGTGCTGTTCGTGAAGCGCTCGCTCGGCTCGGGCTACGCCGGCATCGACAACACGCTGTTCTACAAGGACAACACGATGATGCTCTTCGGCGATGCGAAGAAGATGGTCGAAGAGATCGTCAAGGCCTTCTGAGCGCGTCCCCCGCCGGGGGTCCCATCGCCGGACAAAAAGAAGGGGTGCCTGGGGCACCCCTTTGAGTTTGCGGCGGGCCAGAGGGAGAACACCCGCCGGAGCCTTCAGCGCCGGGCGCTGCCGATCGCGATGGTCGTCACGCGGTCGTCCGCGGCCGACCGACCGGCCACCTCCGCCATGGCGATGGTGGCGGCGGGCAGCGGCGTCACGCAGTGAGGATAGTTCGCCCGCGCCGCCGACAGGGTGAGGAGATGGAGGGACGAGGCGAAATAGGTCGACGGACGGAAGCGCTGGAGCGTCGGCGGGAGGGCCGCGCCCCGGGCGGCGCAGGCGGCGAGGGCCGCCACGGCCCGGTAGCCGTTGTCGCCCATCGCCTGCCGCGGCTGATCGTCGGCGAGGTCGTAGTCCTCGGGCATGCCGAGGCCGTTGCGGTTCCACGCCCGGTCGAACGGCTCGAAGAACGCGGTCGGCACTCGCCCCTCCAGCGCCATGTAGAGCGGGATGCGGACCGCGTCGTAGGACGAGCGCGGCGCGGCGGCGACGCCCTTCGCCGGCCGCAGCTGCGATCCGCGCAGGCTGACCCAATCCGGCACCAGGCCGGCGCGGCCGCTGCGCGCGGCATAGGTCAGACGCAACCCCGTCTGCCATGCCTCGAGCCACGGATGTTGGTCGTCGACCTGACGGAAGAGAAGCAGGGCGCCGTACACGTAGTAGGAGAGATTGACGAGCGGCCCTTCGGCATGCTCGTCCGCGGCGAAGCCGAATGCCGCCGGCCGCAGGATGACGAGCCCGTCGCGGCGATAGAGCAGTTTGCGGCCGATCGCGTCGACGATGGGCTCGGCGATCTCCAGATAGCGCGGCGCCTCCCACTTCACCGCCGCCAGCACGAGGCCGTAGGCGATGAGGATGTCGCCGTCCGAGGCGTTGTTGGTGTCGGTGACGGGCGGGTAGGCACGCGGATTGTAGATCCAGCTCACGAGCCCGTCGTTGCGCGTCGCGAGGCTCTCGAAGGTGAAGTCGAGCACGCGGTCGAAGGTGGCGCGGTCGTCGGCGCGCACCGACAGGATGAGGCCATAGCCCTGGCCTTCGCTATGGGACACGTCGCGTCCCTCGCGGTCGATCACGCGGCCACGCTCGTCGATGAAACGGTTCTTGTATTGCGCCCATTCGGCTGGAGCGATGGTGGTAACGACCGCCTCGCTCCAGGCGTTCGCCGGCGCAGGTAGCCCCACAGTTCCCGTAACGCTGAGAAGAACACCAAACAACATGGCGCAAACGGTCATGTTGAACGGGCGTTCTTTGGGGACTTCTTGAGCGATCACCCTCATGCCCGACCTCCCTGTCGAAATAAAGCGGACAGGAAACGGACGAGGGGGCGATGTGGATCTATGCGGGGCGGCTATATCAGGGATCGCACGGGCACGCCTCGCCGAAGCGGTAACGGCTGGCGCGGCGGCCGCTGACCCCTCCCGCCGCGGCCGAGATCCATCGGTTGTTAACCACGCTCGTTTACCATTTGGGCATGGTGGTCTTGCGCGCTCTTCGCTTGCTGTTCGTCGTGCCCGTCCTGTCGGGGGCGGCCGGGGGCTGTGCCCTGTTCCGGCCGATCGAGGTGCGCACGGCCGAGCCCGCCTGCCGCGATATGGGCGACGGGAGCGGTCTACTCGTCTGTCAGGATGGGGGGAGCGTGCGCGTGGTCACGACGACGGGGGTCGACGGTGCGACTCCGCAGTCACCCGAATCGCTCGAGGCACGCGTGCTCGACACGATCGACGTCGCCTCCCTCCCGGTCGGGCGGGAGGGGCCGATGGTGCAGGTCGCCAACCCGTCGATCTCGGCGTGCGTGTCGGCGACCGCGATGGACGAGGCTGCCGTGTCGACGACGCTGACGATGACGTGCCGGCTGACGTTCGACGTGGCGGTGGAGTGAGGCGCCCGTCGGCTCAGTCGCAGGCGACCGGGCGCAGGCTCACATAGTCTTCCTTCACCCGCGTGCGCGTCTCGACATAGACGGCGGGCTTGCGCGTGACGCGATAGCTGTTGCCGCTGACCGACATCGACTTCGACGCGCCGCTCAGGTAGCGGCCCTGGGGATCGACACGGTACTTCGCGGGATAGTAGGTGCCCTCGTAGCAGGCGACGGTGCGGCGGTCGTCCTGCGTGATCTGATAGCTGTCCTCGTTGGGACCGCCGGGGCGGGGGGCGTGGGCCGCGTAATAGACGGTCCTGCCGCTGTGAAAGTCGTCGCCTGCGGCGGCGGGCGCCACGGCGGCGAATGCGCCGCCAATTGCGACACCGGCAACGATCAACATGCGCATCATCTGAAATCTCCCGAAATATGCAGGCTGCGGCGTTGCCGGTCCGGCGCCGCCACCGCGCCACAATCATTGCGCGAACGCCTTATTGTCAACCAAAAATTAACCAATTCGCGGCGGGGACTTATTCGCATCGGCACGGAGCTTGCCGGGCGCTCGGGGTTGCCAGCCGACGACTGGGCTGGGATGGAACAGACCGGATTTCGACCACGGAGGCCCTATGACCACCGATCTCGCCATCGCTCAGCGTGCAACCTTGCGGCCGATCGCGGACGTCGCGGCCACATTGGGCCTCGGCAGCGACGACATCATCCCCTACGGCCACCACAAGGCGAAGCTCGCGCCACACGTGACGGGCGAGCGCGACGGCAAGCTGATCCTCGTCACCGCGATCAGCCCGACGCCGGCGGGAGAGGGCAAGACCACCACCACCATCGGTCTCGCCGATGCGCTGCGCACCGTGGGGGCCGATGCCATGGCCTGTCTGCGCGAGCCCTCGCTCGGACCCTGCTTCGGCGTGAAGGGTGGGGCGACCGGCGGCGGCTACGCCCAGGTGCTGCCGATGGAGGATATCAACCTCCACTTCACCGGCGACTTCCATGCGATCACCTCCGCCCACAACCTGCTGTCGGCGATGATCGACAACCACCTCCATTGGGGCAACGCCGTCGGCCTCGACGTGGGGCGGATCGCCTGGCGCCGCGTGCTCGACATGAACGACCGGGCGTTGCGCGACATCGTGGTGGGTCTCGGCGGGCGCAAGAACGGCGTCACCCGCGAGGCCGGCTTCGACATCACCGTCGCCTCGGAGGTGATGGCGATCCTATGCCTTGCGACCGGCGTTGAGGACCTCAAGGCGCGCCTGTCGCGTATCGTGGTGGGCGAGCGGGCCGACGGCACGCTGGTGCGTGCCGCCGATATCGACGCCTCGGGCGCGATGACCGCGCTGCTCGCCGAAGCCATCCGCCCCAACATCGTGCAGACGCTGGAGGGAACGCCCGTCTTCATTCACGGCGGGCCGTTCGCCAACATCGCCCACGGCTGCAACAGCGTGATCGCGACCAACGCCGCCTTGCGGCTGGCCGACTACGTGGTGACCGAGGCGGGCTTCGGCGCCGATCTCGGTGCGGAGAAGTTCTTCAACATCAAGTGCCGCAAGGCCGGACTGGTGCCGTCGGCCGCCGTGGTGGTGGCGACCGTGCGGGCGCTGAAGATGCACGGCGGGGTGCCGCGCGGCGAGCTCGGCAGCGAGAACGTCGCCGCCGTGCGGGCGGGGGCCGCGAACCTCCTGCGTCACGTCGAGAACGTGCAGCGCTTCGGCGTGCCGGTGACGGTGGCGATCAACCGCTTCACCGCCGACACCGAGGCCGAGCTCGCCGCCGTCGCCGAGGCCGTCTCGGGGCTCGGGGTCAAGGCGATCCTCTGCGAGCACTGGGCGAAGGGTGGCGAGGGGGCCGCCGATCTCGCCCGCGAGGTGCTGCGCCTCACCGAGAGCGAGGGGCAGTTCCACTTCACCTATCCGGATGCCCTGCCGCTGTGGGACAAGATCGAGGCGGTGGCGAAGAGCATCTACCGCGCCGGCGAGGTGGCGGCCGCGCCCGGCGTCCGGGCGAAGCTCGACGCCTGGGAGGCGGCGGGTTTCGGCGAGCTGCCGGTGTGCATGGCGAAGACGCAATCCTCCTTCTCCGCCGATCCCACCCGGCTCGGTGCACCGGAGAATTTCACCCTGCCGATCCGCGACGTGCGGCTTTCCGCCGGAGCCGGCTTCGTGGTCGCTCTCACGGGCGAGCTGATGACGATGCCGGGGCTTCCCCGCCACCCGGCGGCGGAGCGGATCGACGTGGTGGACGGCAGGATCGAAGGCCTCTTCTAGCCACCCCGTCGCAACCGGGGAGAAGCTGCGGCGCGGCTTGCTGCGGGCCACCAAAAGCTCCAAGAGTGAGGCGCACGGGTTGCGTCCCACGGCGATGGTCGCACCCTGTGACGGGGTGGAGACGACGGGGGGCCGACGCAGTCGCGCGGCGTCGAGATAGGGGGGAATGCCGCAGCGCCATGACGGCCGGACGCGGACGATGGGAGGCCGGCGGCGGCGCAGTCGATCGGAGCCGATCGCTGTTGTTCAGCTTCGAGGGCAGGGCGATGGCCGGCCTCGAAGGGGACACCGTCGCCTCCGCCCTCCTGGCGAACGGCGAGCGCGTTCTCGGCGTCGGCCCGCGCGGGCGTCCGCTCGGCATCCTGGACGACACGCCTTTCGACCCGGGCATGGTGGTGACGGCCGAGGGAGCGCCGCTCGCCGTCGGGCGCCCGCTGTGCGAGGGCGTCGCGCTGGCGCGTGCCCCTCGGCCGCGACCCTCGGGGCCACGCGCGCTCGGCCTCGGCGGGCGGCTCGGCACCGCGCTGCGGCGGTTCGGCCAGCGGCCGGCGCCTGCCGAGGGGGTGCCCGTCTCGCCGCACGAGCATGCCCATCTCCATACCGACGTGCTGGTCATCGGCGCCGGCCCCGCCGGCCTCATGGCGGCGCTGGAGGCGGCGCGCGCCGGGGCTCGTGTGGTGCTGAGCGAGGCACAGCGGGATGTCGGCGGCTGGCTCACGGCGGTTCCCTCGACCACTCGGCTCGACGCGCTGGCGCCCGACGCATTCATCGCCCGCACGCTCGGCTCGCTGCGTCAGCTCGAGGCTCGCCTTCTTCTGGGTGCCGTCGCGATCGAGGGGGCCACGGAGGGCGTGGTGACGCTCGCCGAGCCCATGGGCGCGGCGGCGACGCTCACCCGGCTGTGGCACGTCCACGCCCGCGAGGTGATCCTCGCCACCGGGCTCGCCGAGCGCATGCTCGCCTTTCGCGGCAACGATCGCCCCGGGGTGATGCGGGCGTCGGCGGTCGCGCGGTTCGCCCGTCGCTTCGGCGTGCGGGCCGGCACCGAGGCGGTGCTGATCACCAGCGGCGGCCCCGCCGACGACGTCGCCGCGACGATGGCCGAGGCCGGCATCGCCGTGGTGGCGACGGTGGACGTCGCCGCGCCGCGCGAGCGCGTGATGCGCGTGGTGGGCCGGCAGGGTGTGGAGGGGGTCGAGATCGCCGCCGCGGGGCGGGCGCGGCTCGTCCGCTGCGACCTCGTCGCCGTTGCGGGCGGGGTCGTGCCGCGGACGATCCCCGGCCCGGGGAGCGGCGAGGAGCGGGGCGGATGGCGCCGCGTCGGTGGCGCGGCGGGCGTGCTCGACCTCGCCGAGGCGCTGGAGGCCGGCGCCGCCGCCGGCCGGGCCGCCGCATCCGGCGACGGCGTGGCGCGACGCATCTCCGTCGCGGGGGCCGGGCGCTGCGCTGCGGGACCCGAGCCCGCGATCGTCGCTCGGGCCGACGTCTTCCTCGACACGCGCCGCACCCTGACGGCAGCCGACATCCGCCGGGCGCGCGATCCGGCGGCGATCCTCGCTGCGGCGGGGCCCGGCGAGAAGGGCTTGATCGCCGCGGCTCTCGGTGGCCGGGCCGCCTCGCTCCTCGCCGAGGCGGAGCGACGGCAGGCGATGCCGCTTGCCGAGCCGGCGGTGGCGCCGGTGGTGACGCGCGTGCGGCGCTCACCGGTGCATGCGGCGCACCGGGAGGCGGGCGCAGTGTTCGAGCACCACCATGGCTGGGCGCGCCCCGTCGCCTTCCCGCACGCGGGAGAAGGGCCGGCGGACGCGGCCTGCCGCGAGGCGCTCGCCGCACGCGAGGCGGCGGCTCTCTTCGATGCGAGCGGCCTCGGCCGCGTCCTCGCCGCCGGTCCGAGCCTCGCCGACGCGCTCCGCCGGCTTTCCGGGAGCACCGAGCCCGTCGACCCCGCAGTGCATCGCCTGTTGCCGGCGATCGGCGAGGACGGGTGCGTCCTCGATGCGCTGCAGCTCGTGCCGGCGGGGGAGGGCGTCCACCTCGTGGGCCGCGGTCCGGCGGACGCGGTGATTGCGCGCTTGATCGCCATCGATCCGGAGCTCCTCGTCGCCGACATCACCGATGTGGCGACGCCCTTCGTGCTGCACGGACCGCAGAGCGCCGTCGTGCTCGATGCCGTGCTCGACGCGCCGCTGGTGGAGGGCGTGCGCAGCGTCGGCCGGGCGCGGGCGACGCTCGGCGGGGTCGACGTGCACATCACGCCGGAGCGCGAGCTCGGCGGCGCCGGCTTCCGCATCGACGTGCCGACGCCCTTTGCGGCGGCGGCGTGGGTCCGCCTCGCCAACGCCGCGTGGTCGGCCGGGGGCAGCATCGCGGGGTGGGGCGCGGCCCGCATTCTCGGGGTCGAGGCGGGGCGGGCGCCGCTGGCCGCGGCGACGGCGGCCAAGGCCTCGGCGGCCGAGCTGGGATTGGGGCTCCTGTCGAGCGACGTGCGGCGGCTCCTCGTCGGGCTGGAGCCACTCGGCGCGGCGGCGCCCTCCGTTGGGGCGCGGCTCGTCGCGACCCGTCGTCGGGCGCAGAAGACGGTGGCGCTCGGCGAGGTGATCGCCAGCGAGCGCTCGCTGTTCCTCCGCCGCGGGGTGGCGTTGGCGTTGATGACGCGCGGCGCGGCGCGGATGGGTGACGTGCTCTATGCCGTCGACGGGCGCTCCACCACCGCGGTCCGCGTCGGCCCGCCCTCGGCGCTCACGGGGTGAGGCGATGATCGTGCCGCTCGTTTCGACCTCGCCTCTCGGCGGTCTCGACCTCGCCGCGCGCGACGGCAGCATCGCGCTCCGCGAGGCCGGTCCGTTCGCCTACCTCCTGCTGCGGATGCGCCAAGGCGACAAGGCGGCGACCGCGCAGGCCCTCGGCGTCGATCTGCCCGACCCGGGCGCCGGTAGCCTCGCCCGGCCGACGCGGGGACCGGCTCGTGGCGGCGATCTCGGTCTCCTGCGCTGCGGCGTCGACGATCTGCTCATCCGCACCGGCCCGGCGCGGGCGAGCGCGGTGGTCGCCGAGATCGCGAGCGCCCTCGCGGCGACGCCGCACCTCCTGGTGGATCTCTCCGACGCCCTCGTCACCATGGTGTTGAGCGGGGCGGCGATGGAGACGGCGCTCGGCCGCGTGACCGAGCTCGACCTCAGGATGCTGGTGCCGGGCCGGGTGGTGGAGGCGACGCTGTCGGGTGCGCCGGCGAGGCTCTGGTGCTCGGCGCCGGCGCGCCTGGAGATCGTGGCGGCGAGCTCCGACGCACGGCATATCGGGATGGCGCTCGCCGCGGCGGGGCGGCCGCTCGGGCTCCCCGAGGGCCCCAGCGAGCCCGACATCCCCTGGCATCCGCCCGGCAGCGGCCCGCGCTGACGCCAACGCCCGCTTTGCGGCAAAGCGGGCGCCCGAGGGGAGATCGGAGACGGCGGCGGCGGTCTAGGCGGCCTTCGCCGCCTTGACCTTGGCATCCTCGCGCAAGGAGAGGGCCTTTTCGAGGAGGCAGGCGTCGGACACGACGCACAACCGCTCCGACGGGCAGAGCCAGCCGGTAAACTCCTCGAGGGTCGAGGCTTCCCCGAGCTTCACGGTGGCGAGGGCGCTGTTGGTGTCGAACTCGCCGCGCGGGCGGCCGCTCGCGGGTGTGAGGCCCTGGATGTGGGAGCGCAGGAGGTGCGGATCGTCGGCGAGGGCGAGGAGGGCGTCGCGCGGCGGCTCTGCGGGGAAGCGCGCGGCGAGCCGGCGGGCGGTCCGCAGGATCGTGGGGGGCCGGCTCTCCTGCGGCGTCAGCATGACGTAGCCCTTGCGCAGCTTGCGGCCGAGCCATTCCGATCCCACGAACTTGGAGATCGGCACGGCGAAGACGAGGGCGAGGAGGGTCGGCGACATCCAGAGTGCGAGCGCCGGCGAGTGCATTAGCGCCACCACGCCGAGGCCGATGCCGACGAGGACATGCAGCATGTGGAACTGCGCCGCCGAGCGCCAGGGGATCACCCCGCCGCGCCGCGCCTGCGGCATCCACCCGACCGCGCGGCCGAGAAGGATCGAGGTGACGATGCCGGTCTGCGCCAGCATCATGATCGGTGCGATGAGGGTGGAGATGACGAGCTCCACCACCGTGCCCTCAGTGACGCCGACCACGCCGCCCGAGCCCTTGCGCACCGAGCGCACCAGGAGGGCGCGAACGAAGCCCACCGCCTTCGGCAGCAGCAGCACGGCGAGCGAGATGAGAAAGAGGTTGATCATCCGCTCGGTGTCGAACGCCGGCCAGGTGGGGAAGAGGGCGAAGTTCTTCGGAAAATATTCGGGACGGATGACGGTCGCCTGCACCGCGAGGGCGATGCCGACGAGGATCAGGAACAGCCACACCGGGCTCATCAGATAGGACAGGATGCCGATGAGGAGGTGGGCCCGGTTGACGGTCTTGATGCCGGCGGCGGGCAGGATGCGGGCGTGCTGAAGGTTGCCCTGGGCCCAGCGGCGGTCGCGCTTGATGAGGCCGAAGAGGTCCGTCGGCGCCCCCTCGTAGGAGCCGATGATGTCCGGCCGCATGGTGACGCTCCATCCGGCGCGGCGGATGAGGGCGGCCTCCACGAAATCGTGGCTGAGGATGGTGCCACCGAAGGGCGGCTTGCCGGGAAGCTGCGGCAGTCCCGCCGCCTCGGCGAAGGCCACCATGCGGATGATGGCGTTGTGACCCCAATAGTTGCCGTCCTCGCCCTGCCAGGCGGCGACGCCCTCGGCGACCACGGGGCCGGTGATGGTGTTGGCGAACTGCTGGGCGCGGGCGAAGGGGGTCGTCGCGCCGATGAGGACCGGCGTCGTCTGGATGATGCCGGCGTCGGGATCGGCGACCATCGCGTCGCGCAGGCCGACGAGGCACTCGCCGGTCATCAGGCTGTCGGCGTCGAGCACGACCATGTGGTCGTAGCGGCCACCCCAACGGCGCACGAAGTCGGCGACGTTGCCGGCCTTGCGGTGGACGTTCTCGCGCCGGCGCCGATACCAGACGCAGGTGGCGCCGGCGAGCTCGCGCAGCGTCGCGAGGGCGCGCTCCTCGGCGATCCAGGTTTCGGCGTTGGTGGTGTCGGAAAGGATGAAGACTTCGAAGTTGCTGCGTTCCGCGTCCGGCAGATCCTCGATCATGGCGGCGAGGGCGGAGAAGGTGTCGCGCGGATCCTCGTTGTAGACGGGCATGATGATGGCGGTGCGGCCGGGCGGACCCTTGGGCGCATCGCCCGATCGAGCGTTGATCGGGAACAGCAGGCCGACGATCGCGTTTCCAGCTGAGAAGGCGATCCAGGCGAAGGCCACGGCGAACACGCCGACGAGCACCCACTCGAGGGCCGCCATGCCGCCGACCGAGGCGACGGCGTGCATCTCGGTGACCGCGAAGATGGTCCCGGCGAGGGTGACGAGCAGCAGAATCGTACGCGCGGCGATGGTGGCGAGGGAGGGGCCACGGGCCCGGCGGCGCCGGGCGGAACTATTCTTGGGCGGAGCGATGTCGAGCGACTGCTCCGGCATGGAGAGAGGGGAAGAGGGCGGCGTGTAGCTCAGCTGGTCCATCTGAACACCCAGCGTTCTCCTGCAGGGCCTTGTGGGGTGTTAAGCGTCAAGCGCAGTTCGCTGCTCTCGGCGCCGTCGGTATCCAGCTCGAAGCTGGTACGCAGCACATCGGGCTCCGGAGTGGGGTAGAAGGTGATGTTCACCGCCTTCCCCGCAGAGCACTCCACATCAACGGAGATCCCGTCGATTGGTTGCCCGTTCATCGCAAAATCGATCACAAAAAGTCGTCGAGTGCCGTGAAAGTTCTGCCCCTGCCGGGTCGCAATGACACGCGGACCTTGCGTGACGGCTGCGGCGGCGCTGTCCCAATGGATACGATAGGTCAGGCTGAACGGTTCGCCAGCAATAATTGGTTGGTTGGGTTGCCAATAGGTAACGATGTTGTCGTTGGTTTCGTTCTCCGTCGGAATCTCGAAGAGGACCACCGCGCCGCCGCCCCAGTCGCCGATGGGTTCGACCCAGGCGGTCGGGCGCGTCTCGTAGCGCGCCTCGGCGTCCTGATAGTCCGAATAGTGGCGCTTGCGCTGGACGAGGCCGAAGCCGCGCGGAGTGGAATCGACGAAGGCCGAGACCTGGAGCCGCTGCGGGTTCATGATCGGCCGCCACAGCCACTCCCCGGCGCCGGTGAAGATCGATAGCCCGCCCGAATCGTGCACCGCGTCGCGATAGTCGTCGAAGGCGTGGCGGTTGATGGCGTCGAACAGGAACATCGAGGAGAAGGGGGCGAAGCCCACCGTCTTGATGTCGGTGCGGGGAAAGAGGGTGAGCTCGACGTCGGTGACGGTGGCGTCGCCCGGCCGGATGGTGATGCGGTAGGCGCCGGTGGTGGACGGCGAATCGAGGAGCGCATGCACCACCACCGCCTTCGCCCCCTCCGGCGGGCGCTCGATCCAGAACGAGCGGAACACCGGGAATTCCTCGCCCGTCGGCCGGCCGGTGTTGATGGCGAGGCCGCGGGCGGACAGGCCGTAGTTCTCGCCGGCGCCGACGGCGCGGAAGTAGCTCGCGCCCTGGAACACGGCGAACTCGTCGAGCACGCCGGGCTGGTTGAGCTCGGAGCGGAGGCGGAAGCCTGAAAAGGGAATATTTCCTTCCGGCACGACCGTCGCCGCCGGCGGGCGGAAAACGAACATTTCCCGGTCGAAGATGATCCGCTGAGCCTGGTCGCCGTTGACGTACCAGAGGTCGACCGGCTGGTTGTAGACGAAACCGGCAAGGAGCGGATCAAAATAGAAGCGGTTTGCCGGCGAAAGAGGCATCGGCCAGTCGGGGCCCGGCTGCATGGCGCGGTACGCGTCGTAACCCATGGCGGTCAATTCGTCTGACACCTCGCCGCGGCGGTCCTGGAAGGGCTGCTCCGACAGGGCGCGCGCCGCGGCGGCGAGGCGGGCGCGGGAGAACGGCACGGTCTCACCGAACACGCTCGCCTCGGCGCTGCCGATCAAGGCCAGCTGTGAACCAATTCCCAGCGCAGATGCGGTGGCCGTCGCCGCCGCTCCCGCCAGAAGGTGCCGTCTGGCCAATGACATTCGCCGGTCTCCTATCCTAGTACCCACGGTGTTTCGATCGTCCCGAAGCGGGCCGCGGCGCGCTCCGCTGGCCGGTGAGGATCAGTTTTTACCGTTGCACTACAGCAATGTGTGTGCCGCACTGAACAATCCTTAGCCTGCGAATGCGGACTGAATGTGCGCAACTAGCGGCGCGTCCGCGGCGGGCATCTCGAATGTGGACAACGCGGCCGGGTCGACGAACCGCACCGCGGCCACTTCGCGCGGCGTCGGATCGCCGCCCCAGGCGCGACATATATAGAGCGGCATGAGGAGATGAAATGCCTCATAGCCGTGACTGGCGAAGGTGAGGGGGATCAGGTCGCGTTCGGCGGCGTCGATGCCGAGCTCCTCGTCGAGCTCGCGACAGAGTGCCGCTTCCGGGGTTTCCCCGGCTTCGACCTTGCCGCCGGGAAACTCCCACATTCCGGCCATCGACTTGCCGGCCGGGCGCTGGGTGATGAGGATGCGTCCGGCCTCGTCGACGAGGGCCGCGGCGACGACGAGAAGCAGTTTCCCCGTCATGTGGGGGCCGTCAGGTTCGATAGTCGCCGTTGATGGCGACGTAGGCTTTCGTCAAGTCGCATGTCCAGACCGTATTGGTGCCCGAGCCGAGCCCGAGGTCCACCTTGATGGTGATCTCCGGCTTGCGCATGACGGCGGAGACCACCTCTTCGGAATAGGCCGGGTCGCGCTCGCCGTCGACGGCGACGCGCACGTTGCCGAACCAGATGGCGAGGCGATCGCGGTCGGCGGGCTCACCCGCCTTGCCCACGGCCATGACGACGCGGCCCCAGTTGGCGTCCTCGCCGGCGATGGCGGTCTTCACCAGCGGCGAGTCGGCAATGGTGCGGGCGATCTTCTCGGCCGAGCTGTCGCTCTCGGCGCCCGCCACGGTCACCGCCACGAATTTCGTGCAGCCCTCGCCGTCCTTCACCACGAGATGGGCGAGCTCCAGGAGGAGATCGTCGAGCGCGTCGGCGAACGGGCCGGCGACGTCGGTGATCAGCACGTCGGCGGTGCCGGTGGCGAAGGCGATCACCGTGTCGGAGGTGGAAGTGTCGGAATCGACGGTGATCTTGTTGAAGCTCTTGGCGACGCCGTTCGACAGCATCGCCTTCAGGACGTCGGCCGGAATGTCGGCGTCGGTGGCGACGAAGGAGAGCATCGTCGCCATGTCCGGCGCGATCATGCCCGAGCCCTTGGCGATGCCGTTGATGGTGATCGTCTTGCCGCCGATCTCCACGCTGCGGCTCGCCGCCTTGGGATAGGTGTCGGTGGTCATGATGGCGCGGGCGGCATCATCCCAGCCCTCGGGGGAGAGGGAGCCGACGAGCTCGTCCATCACGGCGGCGAACTTCTCGGTCTGGAGCGGTTCGCCGATCACGCCGGTGGAGGCGAGCATCACCTCCTCCGGCGCGATGCCGAGCGCCTGCGCCACCATGTCGGCCGAGGCCTTGGTGGCGGCGCGGCCCTTCATCCCCGTGAAGGCGTTGGCGTTGCCCGAGTTGACGAGCAGCGCCCGCGCCTTGCCGTCTACGATGTTGGCGCGGCACCAGTCCACCGCCGCCGAGGCGCAGCGGGACGTGGTGAACACGCCCGCCACCGTGGTGGCCTCCGCGAAGGCCATCAGCAGGACGTCCCTTCGCCCCTTGACCTTGATCCCGGCCATGGCGGTTGCGATCGCGACACCGTCGAGAGCCGGCGGGTCGAAGGGGATGACGGGGGCGAAGGGGGATGGGGTCATTGGGCGTCTTGAGGGGTCGTGCGTTCGATGGTCGCATTCTCTTTAAGCCGTGCGACCTCCTGAACATAGGCCTCACGTGTCATGATTTGGCGAATCTGATCCTTGACCTGATCATAGGGGGGGATTTCGGCGATCCGTTTGTCGTCCAGTTTGATGATGTGCCAGCCGAACTGCGACTTCACCGGCTCCGTCGTCACCTCGCCGGGCTCCAAGGCGAAGGCCGCCGCCTCGAACTCGGGGACCATCTGCCCCTTGCCGAAGAAGCCGAGCGAGCCGCCGCGCTGGGCCGAGCCCGGATCCTGGCTGTTCTCCTGGGCGAGCTTGGCGAAGTCGGCGCCGCCCTCGATCTCCTTGATGAGCTCCTTGGCCTTGTCCTCGTCGGACACGAGGATGTGGGAGGCGCTGACCTCCTCGCGCGAGCCCATGTTGGCGACTTCCTCGTCGTAGCGAGCGTGCACCGCGTCCTCGGTGATCTTGGGGTTGATCACCTTGTCCATGTAGATTTCGCGCAGCGCCTGGGTGGTGAGGTAGGCGAGGCGGTGCTGGTAGTCCGGATCCTCGTCGTAGCCGGCCTTCTTCGCCGCGTCGGCGAGGACGTGCATGTCGATGACGAGGTTGGTCACCATCTCCTGGCGCTGCTCGGGGGGAACGCGGCTCATCGTGTCGCCGAGGGTGGCGTAGGCGAAGGCGACGTCGGCCATGGTGACCGGATCGCCGTTGACGGTGGCGACGACATCGGCGGGCTCTTGGGCGAGTGCCGATGTTGTGCCGAGCGCAGCAGCCATCGCCACGACGCCAAAGATACGCTTAAACATGGGTAAGGTCCCTCTTATGGGCGTAGGGCGCCTTGTTTGACATGCCCTCCCGCCAAACATATGTCGGATCGCGCGCGCCAGACAGCAATTTTGCCGCATAGCGCTGGTCGTTGCCGCGCGCCGCTCCGCTTCGACGAAGGAAATTGGATGCTCGGCACCCTGACCAAACGCCTCTTCGGCTCGGCGAACGACCGTCGCGTCAAGGGCTACCGCAGCCGCGTAGACGCAATCAATGCCGCTGAACCCGACTTCGTGCGGCTGTCCGACGCTGAGCTGAAGGCGAAGACCGATGAGTTCCGTGCCGCCCTCGCGGCCGGCAAGACCCTCGACGACATTCTCGTCCCCGCGTTCGCGACCGTTCGCGAGGCCGCCAAGCGCACGCTCGGGCAGCGCCATTTCGATGTGCAGCTGATCGGCGGGATGGTGCTTCACGAAAGTGGCATCGCTGAAATGCGAACCGGTGAGGGCAAGACGCTCGTCGCGACGCTTCCCGTTTATTTGAACGCGCTCGCCGGCAAGGGCGTGCACGTCGTCACGGTGAACGACTATCTCGCCGAGCGCGACGCCGGCTGGATGGGGCGTGTCTACGGCTTCCTCGGCCTGACGACGGGCATCATCGTCCACGGCAAGACCGACGCCGAGCGCAAGGCCGCCTACGCCGCCGACATCACCTACGGCACCAACAACGAGTACGGCTTCGACTATCTGCGCGACAATCTGAAATACGACGTCCGCGCGATGGTCCAGCGCGGCCACAATTTTGCGATCGTCGACGAGGTCGATTCGATCCTCATCGACGAGGCGCGCACGCCGCTGATCATCTCCGGCCCGCTCGAGGATCGCTCCGAGTTCTACAACGCCATCGACACCTTCGTGCCGAAGCTCGAGCCGGACGACTACGAGATCGACGAGAAGCTGCGCACGGCGACCTTCACCGAGGCGGGCAACGAGAAGCTCGAGACGCTGCTCGCCGAGGCGAACCTTCTGAAGGGCGAGTCGCTCTACGACGTCGAGAACGTCTCCGTGGTGCACCACCTGCAGCAGGCGCTTCGTGCCCACAAGCTGTTCCAGCGCGACCGCGACTACATCGTGAAGAGCGGCGAGGTGATCATCATCGACGAGTTCACCGGCCGCATGATGCCGGGCCGCCGCTACGGCGAGGGCCTGCACCAGGCGCTGGAGGCGAAGGAAAAGCAGCCGATCCAGCCGGAGAACCAGACGGTCGCCTCGATCACCTTCCAGAACTATTTCCGCATGTACGACAAGCTCGCCGGCATGACGGGCACCGCCGCCACCGAGGCGGAAGAGTTCATGGACATCTACAAGCTGGACGTGGTGTCGATCCCGACCAACGTGCCGGTGCAGCGCGTCGACGAGGACGACGAGGTCTACCGCACCCAGGACGAGAAATACGCCGCGATCCTGAAGCTGATCCGCGAGGCGCACGAGCGTGGCCAGCCGATCCTCGTCGGCACCACCTCGATCGAGAAATCCGAGCAGCTCGCCGAGCGGCTGAAGAAGGACGGCTTCCGCCAGCGCGACGTGACCGCCGCGGACGCCGCCATCAAGGTCGGCGAGACGTCGAAGGGCGGTAAGCCCACCTTCCAGGTGCTGAACGCCCGCTACCACGAGCAGGAGGCGAAGATCATCGCCCAGGCCGGCGTGCCGGGCGCGATCACCATCGCCACCAACATGGCCGGCCGCGGCACCGACATCCAGCTCGGCGGCAACGCCGAGATGCTGATCGAGGAAGAGCTCGGCCCGATGCCCGAGGAGGGGACCGACCCGGAGCGGGCGGCCAAGGAAGCGGCGATCAACGAGCGCATCGCCGAACTGAGGAAGAAGGCGCTCGAGGCGGGCGGTCTCTTCGTGCTCGCCACCGAACGCCACGAGTCGCGCCGCATCGACAACCAGCTGCGCGGCCGCTCCGGCCGTCAGGGCGACCCGGGCCGCTCGCGCTTCTTCCTGTCGCTGCAGGACGATCTGATGCGCATCTTCGGCTCCGAGCGGATGGACGGCATGCTGCAGCGGCTCGGCCTCGAAGAGGGCGAGGCGATCGTCCACCCCTGGATCAACCGCGCGCTCGAAAAGGCGCAGCAGAAGGTCGAGGCGCGCAACTTCGATCAGCGCAAGAACATCCTCAAGTACGACGACGTGATGAATGACCAGCGCAAGGTCATCTTCGAGCAGCGTCGCGAGCTGATGCTGGACGACCACGTCCGCGATACGATCAACGAGATGCGCTACGACGTGATCGACATGATCGTAGCCAAGCACATCCCCGAGAAGGCCTATCCCGAGCAGTGGGACACCAAGGGCCTCGCCGAGGAGGTGCGCCGGATCTTCGATCTCGACCTGCCGGTGGTGGACTGGGCCCACGAGGAGGGGATCGCCGACGAGGAGATCCGCGAGCGCCTCAAGAAGGCGACCGACGAGGCGGCGGCGCGCAAGGTCGCGAAGTACACCTCGGAGATCTGGCGGCAGGTGGAGAAGTCGGTGCTGCTGCAGACGCTCGACCATCTCTGGCGCGAGCACATTGCGAGCCTCGACCACCTGCGCTCGGTGATCGGCTTCCGCGGCTACGCGCAGCGCGATCCGCTCAACGAGTACAAGACCGAGGCGTTCGAGTTGTTCGAGGCGATGCTGTCGGAGCTGCGCATCGCCGTGACGGCGCAGCTCGCCCGCATCGAGATCCAGGCCGCGCCGCCCCAGCCGGAGCAGCCGGAGGACATCGACAGCTTCGCCCCCCACCATCTCGATCCGACGACGGGCGACGACGAGTTCAGCACCGCCGAGCCGGCCTACGCCGAGCCTGCCGCCGATGGCGACGTGGCGGTCGCGGAGCCGGCGACGCGCACGCGCAAGCCGCCCGCGCGCGACCCCAACAACCCCGCCACCTGGGGCAAGGTGAGCCGCAACGAGCTCTGCCCCTGCGGCTCCGGCAAGAAATACAAGCACTGCCACGGCCGCGCCGTGTGAGGAGAGCGGGGGATGCCCGTGACGCCTTCCCCCGCTTTTCTGACGCTCGTCGGCGAGCTGGAAGAATATCTCGCCATCGCCTCGCTCGAGGACGAGCCCATCGCGGACGCCCTCGCCACGGTCTGCGACCGACTGCGCGAAGGCGGCCTGCCCGTCGCGAGGGTGATGGTCGTCTGGCGCCTCCTCAATCCGCTCTATTTCAGCCAGAGCATCATGTGGCGCCTGGGCCACGGCACCGTGAGCGAGCGCTACCGCCACGACGAGGGTGAGGCCAGCGAGGCGTTCATGCGCTCGCCGCTGCGCTATGTGCTCGAGCACGGCGTCGACACCTTGCGCTACCGGCTCGACGCGACGACGGCGCCGCGTCAGTTCCCGATCTTCGACGAGCTCGCCGGCGACGGCTACACCGACTATCTGTCGATGCTGGTGGGCTTCGGGCGCGGTCACCGGAAGCGCGAGCCGGGCGCGGGCTGTATCATCTCGGTGTGCTCCGACGCGCCGGGCGGCTTCGGCGAGGACCACGTCGCGGTGCTCCAGCGGCTGCGCTACATGCTCGCCCTCGCGATCCGCTCCGCCGTTCAGAACGACATGCGCTACTCGATGGCCGTGACCTATCTCGGTCGCACCGCCGGTCAGAGGGTGATGTCGGGGCAGATCCTGCGCGGCGGCTCCGAGGCGCTCGACGCGGTCGTCTGGTACTGCGACCTGCGCGGCTCGACCGCCCTTTGCGAGCGGCTCGGCATGGCCTGCTACATTCCGCTCCTCAACGACTTCTTCTCCGCCACGGCCGGCCCGGTGGCGGAAGCGGGCGGGGAGATCCTGGACTTCGTGGGCGATGCGGTGTTCGCCATCTTCCCGCTCGGCGAGGAGGGCCTCGCCAACGCGCTCGAGGCGACGTGCCAGGTGATGCTGCAGCTGGAGGCGTTCCGCTGCGCCCATGCCGCCGATCTCGGGGGGCGGCAGTCGCTGGCCGAGATCGCCGGCATCGCGATGGACGTCGGGACGCTGATGTACGGCAATATCGGCATCGCCGAGCGGCTCACCTTCTCCGTCGTCGGACCGACCGCCAACCGCGTCAGCCGGCTGGAGCGGCTGACCAAGGTGCTCGGCGAGCCGGTGATCGGCACCCACGCCATCGCGTCCGGCCACCCCGAGGAGTGGCGCTCGCTGGGCTCGTTCGACCTCGACGGCGTCGCCGAGCCGCAGGAGCTCTTTGCGCCGAGGGACTATGGCGCGATGCTCGCCTCCGCCGTCGGCGACGTGGTGCCGAAGGAGGAGCCGCGCTCGAGGATGCGGCTCGCCTGACGGTCAGCAGTCGAGCGTCGTCTCTCGCTCCCACTCCGTCAGGTGATGGCAGTAGGCGTTCCACTCCGCCTGCTTCAGTTTCAGATAGGCGGGCACCACCGGGCCGAGACCGTCGGTGAGCGCGGCGGAGGCTTCGAGCGCGCGCAGCGCGTCGAGGAGGTTGAGCGGCAGCGTTTTCACGCCGCTGACGGTGTGGCCTTCGGTGTACATGTTGATATCGAGCGGCGCGCCGGGATCGCGGCTGTTGGCGATGCCGTCGAGCCCCGCGGCGAGGATCACGGCCTGCAGGAGGTAGGGGTTGGCGGCGCCGTCGGCGAGGCGCAGCTCGAAGCGGCCCCCCTCGGGGATGCGGATCATGTGCGTGCGGTTGTTGCCCGACCAGGTGACGCTCGACGGCGACCAGGTGGCGCCGGAAAGGGTCGCCGGAGCGTTGATGCGCTTATAGGAGTTCACGGTGGGGTTGGCGATCGCCGTCAGCGCCTCGGCGGAGTGCAGGAGGCCGCCGAGGAAGGCGCGCGCGGTGGCCGAGATCCCCAGCGGGTCGGCCTCGTCGGCGGTCACGCAGGTCTCGCCGCGCCACAGTGAGACGTGGGCGTGACAGCCGTTGCCGGTGAGGTTGGTGAAGGGCTTCGGCATGAAGGTCGCCCGCAGCCCGTGCTTCTCCGCGATCGCCTTCACCATGTACTTGAAGAAGGCGTGGCGGTCGGCGGTGACGAGGGCGTCGGCATAGTCCCAGTTCATCTCGAACTGGCCGTTGGCGTCCTCGTGGTCGCTCTGGTAGGGGCCCCAGCCGAGCGCCTGCATCGCCTCCGAGATCTCGGCGATCACGTCGAAGCGGCGCATGAGGGAGGACTGATCGTAGCAGGGCTTGGCCTGGAAGTCGCGCGGGTCGGAGACGGCCGACGCGTCGGGCGCGATGAGGAAGAACTCGCACTCGACGCCCGACTTCATGGTGAAGCCGGCGCTCTCGGCGGCCTCCAGCACCCGGCGCAGGGTGTGGCGGGGCGAGGCGGCGACGGCCTCGCCCTCCATGTAGAGATCGGCGGCGACCCAGCCCACCTCGGGCTTCCACGGCAGCTGGATGAGGGTGGAGGCGTCGGGGACGGCGAACATGTCGGGGTCCGCCGGCGTCATGTCGAGCCAGGTGGCGAACCCCGCGAAGCCCGCACCGGACTTCGCCATCGCACCGATCGCCGAGGCGGGGACGAGCTTGGCGCGCTGGGTGCCGAAGAGGTCGGTGTAGGAGATGAGGAAGTGGCGGATGCCCTTCTCCCGCGCCGCCGCTTCAAGGTCCGTCGTCATCAAGTGGCTCCGTTCTGATCGCTCCAGGTGATGGACGACAGGCAAGATCGGGGCCGGGCGAGGCGCGCGCCGCGGGTGCGGCGCGCCGACGGCTCAGACGGTGGCGGCGCCGTGGTTCACCACCACCTTGGAGCCCACCGGGACGCGCTCGTAGAGGTCGATCACGTCGGTATTGAGCATGCGGATGCAGCCCGACGACATGGCTTGACCGATGGAGCGCGGGTTGTTGGTGCCGTGGAGGCGGTAGAGCGTGTCGCGGTTGCCCTTGTAGAGGTAGAGCGCGCGCGCGCCGAGCGGGTTCGACGGGCCACCCGGCATACCGCTCGCATATTTCTTCAGATCGGGCTCGCGGCGGATCATGTTGGACGGCGGCGTCCAGGTCGGCCACTCGGACTTGCGACCGACCCGTGCCTGGCCGCCCCACGAGAAGCCCTCGCGGCCGACGCCGATGCCGTAGCGGATGGCGGTGCTGTCGTCGACGATGAGGTAGAGGTGGCGATTGGCCGTGTCGACCACGATGGTGCCCGGCGCATATTTGCCGGAGTGGTCGACATACTGGCGGTGGAACTCCTTCGGGATCGAGTCCATGTCGACGCGGGGAAGGGTGAAGGCCTCCTTGTCGGGCGCCCCGAGCTGCGGCACCGGGCGGTAGCCGAGCGTCGCTGCCTGGAAGCTGCCGCCATCGGCGACGCAACCGGCGAGCGCAGCCGTCGCCCCCGCCGCACCCAGCACGCAGAAGGCGCGGCGGCTTAATGAATTGTTCGTCTCCGTCATATCCTCTGTTCCTTAGGGACGAGGCCTCGATCCCGATGCGCATGTGCAGGCGCTCGGGCGATGGCTTCGTGCGTCACCGACCATGTTGGATAGAAGCATCAACTCGAGGGCGTAGGTGGGCTGATCAAGGCTTCGTGAGCCGAACCGCCAGCGCATCCGCGGGAGGTGTGTTCTCGCTACAACGAAAACGCCCGGAAACCGGCCGAAACTAACCGCCTGCGGTCCTGTTTCGAGCCTCAGCCGCCGAGCACGTCGCGGGCGATGATCATCCGCTGGATCTCGCTCGTGCCCTCGTAGATGGTCGTGATCCGCACGTCGCGCGTGTACCGCTCCACCGGATGGTCGGTGAGGTAGCCGGCCCCGCCGTGGAGCTGGAGGGCGAGGTAGGTGACGCGCTGGGCGGCCTCGGTGGAATAGAGCTTCGCCATCGATGCGGCGCGGGCGTAGGGCAGGCCGGCGTCCTTGAGCCGCGCGGCTTCCAGGATCAGGAGGCGGGCGGCCTCGAGCTCGGTGGCCGCATCGGCGATCATCCACTGCGGCCCTTGCATGGCGGCAATGGGGGCGCCGAACTGCTCGCGCTCCTTGGCGTAGGCGATCGCCGCCTCGAGCGCGGCGCGGGCGATGCCGCGGGCGAGGGAGGCGATGCCGATGCGTCCGCCCGCCAGCTCGCCGACGGCGATGCGGAAGCCGGCATTCTGCGCCCCGAGCATCGCTGAGGCCGGCACGCGGCAGTCCTCCAGGGTGACGATGTTGGTCGCCGAGCCGTGCTGGCCGAGCTTCTGCTCCCGCTTTCCGATGACGAGGCCGGGGGTGCCGGCCTCCACGAGGAAGCACGAGATGCCCCGCCCCTTGGGCGCGTCGGGATCGGTGACGGCCCACACCACGAACACCCCGGCATATTCGGCGGAGGTGATGTAGAGCTTGGTGCCGTTGAGGACGTAGTCGTCGCCATCGCGCACGGCGCGGGTGCGCATGCCGGCGGGATCGGAGCCCGCCCCGGCCTCGGTGAGGCAGAAGGCGCCGGCGGGATAGGTGCCGTCGGCGAGCTTCGGCAGATAGGCTTCTTTTTGCGCCTCGCTTCCCACCGCGGCGATGATCTCGCCCACCATGTTGGTGACGGACACGGTGACGGCGGTCGAGGCGCAGGCCTTGGCGAGCTCCTCCACGACGCGGGCGAAGGCGACGGCGCCGGCCTCGGTGCCGCCATAGGCCGCCGGCACGTTGATCGCCATGAAGCCGTTGTCGGCGAGGCGCTTGAGGTTGGCGAGGAAGCCTTCGAGGGCGCCTTCGCGGCCCCGGTCCAGCGTCTCGGCGAAGGGGGCGAGATGCTCCGCCGCGATCCGCGCCGCAGCGTCGGCGATCATGGTGATCTCGTCGTCCATCCGGGCCCCCAGTGCGCTGAGCGGGGATCCGACGCCCTATGGTGCACCTTCTCCCGTGACGACGAAGGGCCCCGCGGAGGGGCCCTTGTCAAGCGTGCGGGCGCTGTGCCGGTGGCGGCGGGTGCGCCCCGTCAGGCCGCCTTGGCGGTGGCGTCGTTGATCGTCTGCCAGAGAACCGACGGGGTGGCGGGCATGTTCACGTGGGTGACGCCGCAGCCGCGGGAGACGGCGTCGACCACCGCGTTCATCACCGCGCCGCAGGAGCCGATGGAGCCCGCCTCGCCGGCGCCCTTGATGCCGAACGCGTTGTGCTTGGAGGGCACGTTGCGCATCTCGAAGTGGAAGAAGGGAATGTCCTCCGCCCGCGGCATCGCATAGTCGAGGAGGGAGGCGGTGATGAGCTGTCCCTCGTCGTCGTAGACGGTGTGCTCGAGTAGCGCCTGGCCGATGCCCTGCGCCGTGCCGCCGTGCACCTGGCCTTCGAGGAGAACCGGGTTCACCGCCACGCCGTAATCGTCGACGATGACGTAGCGCTCGATCGACACGATGCCCGTCGCCGGGTCGACCACGAGCTCGCAGACATGGGTGCCGTTGGGGAAGGTGGGCTGGTCCTGCTTCACCTGGCCTGCGGCGGAGATCGGCGCGCCGCCGCCGAGATCGCCGAAGGTGACCGAGCGGTCGGTGCCCACCACGCGCACGGCGCCGTCGGAGATCTCGAGGTCCTCGGGGGCGGCCTCCAGCTTGTCGCTCGCGAGCTCCTTGAGCTTGTTGGCGAGCTCGATCGATGCGGCGTCGACGGACGGCAAGCCGAGCGGGATCGAGCGCGAGCCGCCCGTGCCGCCGCCGGTCTTCACCCGGTCGGTGTCGCCCTGGATCACCTCGATCTCGGCCGGATCGATCCCGAGATGCTCGGCGATGATCTGGGTGTAGGCCGTCGCGTGTCCCTGACCGTTCGACTGGGTGCCGATCAGGAGGGTGAGCTTGCCGGTGGTGCCGAGCTGCAGCTCCGCCCGCTCCGAGCCCGGGAAGGCGCACGCCTCGATGTAGGTGGAGAGGCCAATGCCGCGGTAGAGCCCCTTGGCGGCGCTCTCCTTGGCGCGGGCGGCGAAGCCGTCCCAGTCGGCGACCTCGAGGGCGCGGGTCATGTGCCCGTCGAACTCGCCGGTGTCGTAGATGCGGCCCGCCGCCGTGGTGTAGGGCATCTGCTCGGGCTTGACGAAGTTGCGCCGGCGAAGCTCGAGGCGGTCGATGCCCATGACGCGCGCCGCCTCGTCCACCAGGCGCTCGATGGTGTAGGAGGCCTCCGGCCGGCCGGCGCCGCGATAGGCGTCGGTGGGCAGCGTGTTGGTGTAGATGCCCTTGATGGCGCAGTAGAGCGCCGGGATGTCGTAGACGCCGGTCGACATGGTACTGCCGCCGTTCGGGATGTAGGGGCCGAACTGGGCGAGATAGCCGCCCATCGCCGCCTTGAGATCCACGCGCAGGGCGAGGAACTTGCCGCTCTCGTCCATCGCCAGCTCGGCGGTGGTGACGTTGTCGCGGCCCTGGCTGTCGGCGAGGAAGGCCTCGGAGCGGCCGCAGGTCCACTTCACCGGCTTGCCGGTGGCCTTGGCGGCGAGCAGGAGCAGCGGATATTCGACGTAGACGAAGATCTTGGTGCCGAAGCCGCCGCCGACGTCGGGCGTAACCACGCGCAGCTTGGCTTCCTCGATCTTCAGGATTTCCGACAGCACGTTGCGCATGCCGTGGCCACCTTGAGTGGCGGCGGTGAGGGTGAAGCGGTCGGTGGCGGGGTCGTACTCGCCCACCGCGCCGCGCGGCTCCATGTAGTTGGTGACGACGCGGTTGTTGATGAGCTCCAGCTTCGCCACCTTGTGCGCCTTGGCGAAGGCGGCTTCGGTCGCCGCCTTGTCGCCGGTGGCATAGCGGAAGGCGAGGTTGCTGCCGTGCTCGGGCCAGACCAGCGGGGCGCCGTCCTCGAGCGCGGCCTTGGTGTCGGTCACGCAGTCGGTGGAGGCCCAATCGATGTCGATCAGCTCGGCGGCGTCGAGCGCCTCGGCCAGCGTTTCCGCCACCACCATGGCGACGGAGTCGCCCACGTGGCGCACCGTGTCCTTGGCGAGGGCGTAGTGGGTGGGGATCCAGGTCTCGCTGCCGTCCTCCTGCGTGGCGGCGCCGCGGCAGGGAAGGGGGTTCAGCGCCGTGACGTCGTCATGGGTGAGGACGAGCTTGACGCCGGGCGCCTCGCGGGCGGCCTCGATGTCGTTGATCGTGAAGGTTCCCGCCGCGATCGGCGAGCGCACCATCACGGCGTAGAGGGTGCCCTCCGGGCGATAGTCGTCCACATAGTGGCCGTGGCCGGTGATGAACGCCCGATCCTCGACGCGGAGCGCGGATGCGCCCATGCCGAATTTTGCCATCGTCATGTCGTTCATGGAGACAATCCCCGCAAGCTTGAAGTCTGAGGCCCGTGCGGACCGCATGCCAATAGCGGGACACGCGCGCCCCGCCAATGGCGAATGATGGAGGAGAGCGGCGCCGACGGACCCGAGCGGTCCACCGCTGCACCGAGAGACCCAGCGCCCGACGCTACTCCTTTGTGACGAGGTGCGCCAGCAGTTGGCGTGTGGACGAGTCGGCGCTCTTCGGCACCGTCCCGCCCATCACCGCCGGCAACAGCTCGTTGGCAAGTTCCTTGCCAAGTTCCACGCCCCACTGGTCGAACGAGTTGATGCCCCACAGCGCGCCCTCCACGAACACCTTGTGCTCGTAGAAGGCGAGGAGCATGCCGAGGGTGTGCGGGTCGAGCGTGTGGTAGGCGAGGGTGTTGCTGGGGCGGTTGCCCGGAAACACGCGATGCGGGGCGAGGCGCACGGCGTCGGCCTCCGACAGGCCCTTGTCGAGGAGTTGGCGCTTCGCTTCCTCCAGCGTGCGGCCGCGCATCAGCGCCTGGGTCTGGGCGAGGGCGTTGGCGATGAGCTTGGCGTGGTGGTCGCCGAGCGCCTCGTGCGGCTCGGCGGCGATGAGGAAGTCGGCCGGGATCGGATCGGTGCCCTGGTGGAGGAGCTGGTAGAAGGCGTGCTGGCCGTTGGTGCCCGGTTCGCCGAACACCACGGCGCCCGTCGGCCCGGACACCGGGGTGCCGGCGCGGGTCACGCTCTTGCCGTTCGATTCCATGTCCACCTGCTGGAGGTGGGCGGTGAACTCCACGAGGCGCTGGTCGTAGGGCAGCACCGCGTGGGAAGTGTAGCCCCAGAAAGTCCGGTACCAGTGGCCCAACAGCCCCGTGATGAAGGGGATGTTGCTGCGCATCGGCCGCTCGCGGAAATGCGTGTCCGCCGTGGCGCCGCCGGCGAGGAAGGCGCGGAAGTTGCGGCCGCCGACGGCGATCGCCAGCGACAGGCCGATCGCCGACCACACCGAGTAGCGTCCGCCCACCCAGTCCCAGAAGCCGAAGGTGCGCGTTTCGGCGATGCCGAACTCGGCCACCTTGGGCAGCGCCGTGGAGATCGCCGCGAAGTGGGCGCCGACGGACGCCTCGCCGAGCGCTTCCACGATGAAGCGGCGGGCGGTGGCGGCGTTGGTCATCGTCTCCTGGGTGGTGAAGGTCTTGGAGGCGATGAGGAAGAGGGTGCGGGCGGGGTCGAGCCCGGCGAGGGTGTCGGCGATGTCGGCGCCGTCGACGTTGGCGACGAAGTGCACCTTGGGGCCGCCCTCGCGGTAGGGCGAGAGGGCGCGCACCGCCATGCGGGGGCCGAGGTCGGAGCCGCCGATGCCGATGTTGACGACGTCGGTGAACGGCCGCCCGTCGGAGGAGGCGATCTCGCCGGAGCGCACGCCGTCGGCGAAGGCGAGAAAGCGCCCGAGTACGGCGGCGACGTCCTGCGACACGTCGTGCCCGTCGACCCGGAAGGGGCCGGGGTTGCGCAGCGCCACGTGGAGCACCGGGCGGTTCTCGGTGAGATTGATGGCGTCGCCGGCGAACATGCGATCGCGCAGCGCCTCCACCCCCGCGTCGCGGGCGTGGGCGAGGAGGAGCTTCATCGTCTCGTCGGTGATGAGGTTCTTCGAATAGTCGAGCAGGAGGTCGCCCTCCTGCGCGGCGAAGCGCTCGGCCCGGTCGGGATCCGCCGCGAACGCGGCGCGCAGGTGGAAGCTCTCCGCGAGCTCGGTTTGATGGCGGCGCAGGGCTTCGACTGCGGTCATCGGCGGATCCTCAAGCAGCTTTGGATGTCGAGAGGTGAATGCGGTTGGCGGTTTGAAGGTTCTCCCAGAATTGTTTTACGCTCTCCTCCCACGAGAAGCCCAGCGCATAGGCGCGGCATCTGTCGCGGGGGATCTCCAGCGCGGCGAGGCAGGCCTTCTTCAGGTCCTCGTCGAGCGCGCCGGTACCGGAGTCGGCGATCACGTCGAGCGGGCCGGTGGTCGGGAAGGCGGCGACGGGCACGCCGCAGGCGAGCGCCTCCATCTGCACGAGTCCCCAGGTGTCGGTCAGGCTGGGAAACACGAACACGTCGGCGGACGTGTAGCACGCGGTGAGCGCCTCGCCGATGCGCGAGCCCACGAACACGGTGTCCGGATAGCGCGCCTTGAGGGCGGGGAGGGCCGGCCCGTCGCCCACCACCATCTTGGTGCCGGGCAGGTCGAGCTTCAGGAAGGCGTCGATATTCTTCTCCACCGACACGCGCCCCACGTTGAGGAAGATCGGCCGGGGCAGATCGGTGAAGGCGGGCGGAACGTCGGGGTCGAAGGTGACGGTGTCGACGCCGCGCACCCAGCGCATCAGCCGCCGGAAGCCGCGCGCGGCGAGCTCCTTCTCGAGCGTGCCGTTGGACACCATGCAGCCGACGCCGGCGTTGTGGAAGTTGCGCACCATCGCGTAGGAGATCGACAGCGGGATCGGCGCCCGCGCCCGGATATATTCGGGAAAGCGCGTGTGGTAGCTCGTGGTGTAGCCCATGCCGTTGAACTTGCACCAGCGGCGGGCGAGCATGCCGAGCGGGCCTTCGGTGGCGATATGGATGTAGTCCGGCGCCGCCTCGTCGAGCTCGCGATAGACCCGGCTCGGCCGCGTGATGGTGAGGCGGATCTCCGGATAGGTCGGCATCGGCACCGTCTTATAGGCGGCCGGGGTGACCATGGTGACGCCGATGCCGAGCTTTTCGAGCTCCTTGCGCGTGGTGTCGAGGGTGCGCACGACGCCGTTCACCTGCGGATGCCAGGCATCCGTCACGAGGGCGAGACGCGTCATGCAGCTTCCGCGCGCGGATTGGGGGCGGGCGTCGCCGCCGTCTGGTGGCGCAGCCGCGTCCAGTGAATGAGTTCGAACGTCCCGTCCTGAAGCTCGGCCACGGCGCTGCAGCTCTCCACCCAGTCCCCCGTGTTGATGTAGCGCGTCCCATGCGTGTCGTGCATGACCGGATGATGAATGTGGCCACAGATGATGCCGTCGGCACCGCGGCGCTTCGCCTCGGAGGCGAGCGCCTGCTCGAACTGGCCGATGAAGGACACCGCGTTCTTGACCTTCAGCTTGGCCCAGGCCGACAGCGACCAGTAGGTGAGGCCGAGCTTGCGCCGCACGATGTTGACCCAGGTGTTGAGGCTCAACGCCGTGACGTAGGCCCAGTCGCCGAGGAAGGCGAGCCATTTGGCGTGCCGCACCACCACGTCGAACTGGTCACCGTGGATGACGAGGAGGCGCTTGCCGTCGGCGGTCTCGTGGATGGCGGAATCGGCCACCTCCACACCGCCGAAGTGGGTGCCGAGATAGTCCCGCAGAAACTCGTCGTGATTGCCGGGCAGATAGATGATCGACGCCCCCTTGCGGCCCTTGCGCAAGATTTTCTGCACCACGTCGTTGTGAGTCTGCGGCCAATACCACGTTTTTCTAAGGCGCCAGCCGTCGATGATATCGCCGACAAGGTAGATTTTGTCGGCTTCGTGGTATCGGAGGAAATCTAGCAGAAGTTCTGCTTGGCAACCACGGGTGCCAAGGTGAATATCCGACAAGAAGAGCGCGCGAAACCTGCGGACGTTGCCGTCGCCCGCCGCATCCTTTTCCGACATTGATTCTTGCCGCTTGCCTATGTCTGAGGGAGGGCTACCACACTCGTTCCGCCTCTGAACAGCCTATGGATGAACTGGGCGGGGGATGGAGGCGGTGTTGTGGCGGGGGCGATGATCTAGGGTCACACCCCGGGCGAGAGAGCCGGCCGATTGGGGCATCGCCGAAGCCGTGAATGGCCTCTATGAGTGTGTGGCGCCGCCGCCCATAGGTGTGATTGGCTGACTGAAGGGCGCGCGGCGGCTCGCGCGCCGGGAGGACCCATGTTCGACAAGTTGCTCGTCGCCAACCGCGGCGAAATCGCCGTCCGCATCATGAAGACCGCGCGTCGGCTCGGCATCCGCACGGTCGCCGTCTACTCGGAGGCCGACCGGGACGCGATGCACGTGCGTACCGCCGACGAGGCGATCCTCATCGGCCCGGCCGACGCCCGCCGCTCCTATCTCGACAAGGACCGCATCATCGCCGCCGCCCAGGAGGCCGGCGCCGCGGCGATCCACCCGGGCTACGGCTTCCTGTCGGAGAACGCGGCCTTCGCCGAGGCGTGCGCGGCGAGCGGCATCGTCTTCGTCGGCCCGCCCGCCGCGGCGATCCGCGCCATGGGGTCGAAGTCGGAGGCGAAGGCGCTGATGGAGCGCGCCGGCGTTCCGGTGGTACCGGGCTATCACGGCGATCTGCAGGACCCCTCCTTCCTGAAGCGCAAGGCCTACGAGGTGGGCTACCCGGTGCTCATCAAGGCGATCTCCGGCGGCGGCGGCAAGGGCATGCGGCGGGTCGACAAGGCGATCCTCTTCGAGGAAGGGCTCGAGGCGGCCAAGCGCGAGGCGGAATCGGCGTTCGGCGACAGCCGCGTGCTCGTCGAGCGCTTCATCGACAATCCGCGCCATATCGAGGTGCAGGTGTTCGCCGACGCCCACGGGCGCACCGTGTCGCTCCACGAGCGCGACTGCTCGGTGCAGCGCCGCCACCAGAAGGTGATCGAGGAGGCGCCCGCGCCGGGCATGACGCCGGAGCTGCGCGCCGCGATGGGCGCCGCCGCCGTGCGGGCGGCCGAGGCGGTCGGCTATGTCGGCGCCGGCACGGTGGAGTTCATCGTGGAGGGCGGCGAAAGCCTCTCGGCCGATCGCTTCTTCTTCATGGAGATGAACACCCGCCTTCAGGTGGAGCACCCCGTCACCGAGATGGTCACGGGGCTCGATCTCGTCGAATGGCAGCTGCGCGTCGCCGCCGGCGAGCCATTGCCGCTCGACGGCGATCCGCCGGGCCCCGACGGCCACGCCGTGGAGGCCCGCCTTTATGCCGAAGATCCCGACAACGGCTTCATGCCGTCGGCGGGCCGCCTCGTGGCGCTGCGCGTGCCGGAGGACGTGCGCCTCGACAGCGGCGTCGAGGTGGGCGACGCGGTGAGCCCGTTCTACGATCCGATGATCGCGAAGATCATCGTCCACGGCCGCGACCGGGCCGACGCGCTGGCGCGGATGGCGGACGCGCTCGACCGCGCCGTCGCGATCGGCCCCAAGACCAACCTCGCCTTCCTGCGCGCCGTGGTGACGCACGAGGAGGTGCTCGACGCGCGCCACGACACGGGCTTCGTCGACCGCGAGCTCGAGGGGCTGACCGGCGGCTCCGTCAGCCCGCAGGCGATCGCGGACGCCGCGACCTCGCTGATCGCCGCGCCGCCGCCGCCCGTCGCCGGGGCGAACGGCTGGGTGGATCCGTTCGCCGAGAACGACGCCTTCCGCATCACTGGCGACGCGGTCTCCGAAGTCGCGCTCAAGGTGGACGGCGCCGACCGTCTCGCCCGCCTCCGTGCCAGTCCCGACGGCCTCGTCCTGACGGTCGACGGCCTCACCGGACGGGCCGACAGCGACCGGGTGATCGAGGCCGACGGCGACGCCTTCGCCGTGGAGGCGGGGCGGGCGGTGCGCATCTCGGTGGTGGACCAGCTCTCCCGCGTGCTCGAGGCGGAGGAGACCGCCAACAGCGCCGCCGCGCCGATGCACGGCCGCATCGTGGCGATCTTCGTGCGGCCGGGCGAGGTCGTGGGGCGGGACGCCAAGCTCTTCGCCATCGAGGCGATGAAGATGGAGCACACCGTGAAGGCGGCGGCCGAAGCCCGCATCATGGCCGTCCACTTCGCCGCCGGCGATCAGGTGGGCGAAGGGGCGGAGGTGATCACCCTCGGCGCGCCCGACGCCGAGATGCCCGACACCGGAACGGGCCACGCCGAGCCGTTTGCGACCGCCACCCCCGCGATGGCCGACGATGCGCCGGTGACCGCCGCCGACAACGACCTCGCGGCCCCGGAGACGGACGACGCCACGCCGCTGGACGAGGCTGACCTCGGCGCCGGAGAGCCCGAGATCGGCGACGACGACGACGCTCTCGACTTCGGCCCCGAGGAGTCCGCCGACACGGAGGACGGATCCTATGCCGCCGAGCCGACGGGCGAGGGCGACGGCAACCCGTTCCGCGGCGACGCGCTCCTCTACGACGCCGAGCCGCGCGGGGACGACGACGATGCGGGCGAGGCCGATGGGGATGAGGCGGAGGAGCCCGATGGCGGGGACGATCCGCACCGCTAGATCTGGTTCGATGAACTCGCGTGCACCGAACCGGCTCCGGCTTCCTCGTCTGCGCGCGGTCCGGGGCGGAAGACCGGCTCGGCTCTTCCTGGACGCACCGCTCTTGAGGCGCGGATATATTGAGGCGTGGATAGCGGGGATCGCTCACGCCGCCGGCTTGCGCCGACCGCGGCGCGGCGCCATCACATAGCCTATGGCTCTTCACCTTCTGAAGCTTGCGGTCGGTGCCGCCTCGTTCGACGACTTGCGCGCGTGGGCGGAGCGCCAGGCGGCCGAGCACGCCGCCGCGGGGCGCAGTGCGGCCGCCCGCATCACCACGCGCATGGCGCCGAAGCGGGTGGACGAGGTGCTCGACGGCGGCAGCCTCTATTGGGTCATCAAGGGCTCGCTGCAGGCCCGCCAGCGCATCCTCGCCTTCGAGCCCTTCACCGATGCGTCCGGTATCGGACGCATCCACATCGCCCTCCACCCGGAGCTCGTGGCGGTGCGGCCGCGGCCCTCTCGCCCGTTCCAGGGCTGGCGCTATCTGCGCCCGGCGGACGCGCCGGCCGACTGGGCCGTCGGCGAGATCGACGACGCGATCCCGGAGACGATGCGGCGCGATCTGATGGAGCTCTGCCTCCTCTGAACCGCGGTCGGGGGCGGGAAGCGGCGGGCGCTGCGCGCTCCGCCCTGCCTTCCGCCGGGGATCGGCCTACGCGGCCTCGGCGCCGACGAAGAGGATCAGGTGGGAGAGGCTGTCGGCGTCGAGGCCCTCGGTGGCGCGCTCCAGCACCGTGCGGCCGGCGCGCAGGATCGTGACGCTGTCGGCGACGGCCACCACGTCGGCCATGTTGTGGCTGATGAGGATGACGGTGACGCCCTGCTCGCGCAGCCGGCGGATCAGGGCGAGCACCTGCGCCGTCTCGCGCACGCCGAGCGCGGCGGTGGGCTCGTCCATGATGATCGTCTCGGCCTTCCAGCGCAGCGCCCGGCAGATGGCGACCGCCTGGCGCTGGCCGCCGGAGAGGGTGTCGACCGGCACCGTCATGTCGGTGATCGCCGAGTTGAGCTGGGCGAGGAACTCCGCCGACCGCGCGATCATCGCGCGGCGCCGCAGCACCGGCACGCCGAGGATGCGGCGCGTCAGCTCCGACCCCATGAAGATGTTCTGGTAGATCGCCATGCGCGGGGCGAGGCCGAGGTCCTGGTGGATCGTGGCGATGCCCGCCGCGAGGGCGGCGTGGGGGTCGGCGAAGTGCACCGGCCGCCCGTCCACCGAGATCTCGCCGCCGTCGGGCGCCTCCACCCCCGAGATCAGCTTGATGAGGGTGGACTTGCCGGCGCCGTTGTCGCCGCACACCGCGTGCACCGTGCCGCGCCTGACGGTGAGGTCGGCGCCGCGCAAGGCTTCCACGGCGCCGTAGGTCTTGGTGGCGCCGCGGACGCGAAGGGCCTCGCTCGTCGCAAGGCCCGGCGCGGCTGCCGCGTCGGTGAGGCTCACTCGGTGAACTCGTCGACGTTCGATTGATCGACCAGCACCGCGTTCATGTAGAGATAGGGGCCGCTGGCGACGGCATCGACCGGCTCGCCGCCCACCGCGATGCGGTCGATCGCCTCCACGGCGGCCGCGCCCATCGCCTCGAAGGGGATCGCCACGCTCGCCATCAGCATGGAGTCGGGCGAGGCGATGCGGCGGAAGGTCTCCTTGCCGCCGTCCACCGAGACGAGCACCACATCGCCCTTCGACATGCCCTGCTCGGCGAGGAGGTCGTCGATGATGAAGGCCTGACCGTCGAACGACGCCCAGATGCCGTCGAAGTTGCCGGCGTTCTGCAGGATCAGCGCGCTCATGCCGTTGCGCACGTCGTCCTGCCAGGACTGGGTGCGGGCCATGGAGTGGCTGCCGACCTCTTCGACGGCGGTGTTCTCCGACAGCACCACGTCGAGCACCTTGCCGCGGATGCGGGTGCCGACGTTGGATTCGAAGCGCTGCGTCAGGATCTTGCCCTCGTAGTTGAGCTGACCGAGGAGGTAGAGGGCGGCCTCGGCGCCGACGGCGTACTCGTTCACCTGGATGTCGAAGAGCGCGTAGGGGGAGGAGCCGCTCATCACCGTGATGAGGGGGATGCCGGCGTCGGACACGGCCTCCATCTGGGCGTCGAACTGCACCGGCTTCGACATCGCGAGGATGATGGCGTCGACGCCGCGCTGCACCAGGTTCTCGATCTGCTCGGCGTGGGTGGGCAGGGCGCCGTTGGAGTTGAGCACCGTCACGTCCCAACCCTTCTCCTTGGCGGCGGCCTCGGCGGCGTTGGCGACGCGGGCGTGGGTCTCGGCCGACATCTGGAAGGCGACGATGCCGAGCTCGAAAGCGTCGGCGGTGGTGGCATGGGCGCCCGCGAGGGCGAGCGCGCCGGCCGCGAGAAGGTGTTTCAGCGTCATGGACATGTCTCTCGTTGGGGGTGGGTCATCATACCGAGAAGGCCGCCTTCTTGAGGACGCTCGCCGAGACGCTGACGGAGCCGATCACGATCAGCCCGAGCATGATGTCCTGGAGATAATAGGGCGCGCCGAGGAGGACGAGGCCGTTGTCGAGCACGCTGATGATCAGCGCGCCCACGAAAGTGCCGGCGATGTTGGGCCGGCCCGGCTCGAACATCGTCATGCCGAGGAGGACGGCGGCGATGGCGTTGAGGAGATAGTCGCCGGCCATCTGCGGGGCCGCCGAGGAGAGGCTCGCGACGAGGAGGACGGCGGCGATCCCCGCCGCGAGGCCCGACAGGGTGAGGCCGATGCGCTTCATGCGCCGCGTCGCGATGCCGGCCCGGTGCGCCGCCTCGGTCGCCTCGCCGGTTGCGAGCATGTGCACCCCGAGCGGCGTCTTGCGCGACACGAACCATCCCGCGATCACCACCGCCGCCATGAAGAAGATGAGCACCGGCACCGGCCCCACCTTGCCGCGTGCGAGCGACAGGAACACCGGATCCCACCGCCCCACGAAGGCGACGCCGCCCGTCAGCATGAAGGCGAGGCCGCCGGCTATCGAGGCGGTGCCGAGGGTCGCGATCAGCGAGGGGACCTTGGCGACCGTCACCACGAGGCCGTTGACGTAGCCGGCGACGAGGCCGACGGCGAGCCCCGCGAGGGCGGCGAGCGGCCAGGCGATGCCGGAATAGATCATGCCACCCGTCACCACCGCCGCGAGGCTCGCGATGTTGGCGAAGGAGAGGTCGAGCTCGGAGGTGATGAGGGCGAACGTGAAGCCGACCGCGAGGATGGTGAGAAAGCTCGTATTCTTCAATACGTTGAGCATGTTGGCGCTCGACGCGAAGTTGCGGGCGAAGAGGATCAGCACCACGAGGATGACGAGCCCCGTGATCGCCGTTCCATACTTCGCGATGATGGTCTTCACGATCCGCTTCTCGCCATCTGGCCGATCGGCGGGATGAGCTCCAGCCCGCCGGTGACAGGGATCACCGCCCCGGTGACGAAGGCGGCGCGGGGCGACATCAGAAAAGCCGCGACCTCGGCGACGTCCTCCGGCTCGCCGAGCCGGCGCAGCGGGGTGCGGGCCGACGCCGCCTTCTCCAGCTTTCCGAAAGCCTCGCCCGGGAAGGCGCCGCGCAACATGTTGGTCGCGATGATGCCGGGGGCGATGGCATTCGCCCGCCCGCCGTGGGGGCCGAGCGTCTGGGCGATGTTGAACACCATCGTGTTGACCCCGCCCTTCGCGGCGCCGTAGGCGGGGTTGGCGCCGCCGGAGAGCCAGGCGATGGAGGAGATGAACACCATCGCCCCGCCGCGCCCGCCGGCGATCAGCGCCCGCGCCACGGCACGCGCCATGCGGTGGGCCGAGCCGATGTTGATGTCCATCACGCGGTCCCAGTCGGCGTCCTCCTGGTCGGGAAAGCCGGCGACGTGGGAGGTGCCGGCGCAGTGGACGAGCCCGTCGACGCGGCCGAACCGGCCGAGGGCGTCGGCGACGATCGCCTCGGGCGCGGCGCGGTCGGCGAGATCGTGGGGCACGAAGACGTCGTCCTCGCCGAGGGTTCCCTCGGGCGGGGCGGGCTCGGCGAGGCCGGTGGCGAAGACGCGCCATCCGTCTCGCCGCAGCGCCACCGCGGTGGCCGCGCCGATGCCGCCGTTGGCGCCGGTCAGGATGGCGACGGGGGTCTCGCTCACGCCGCTCTCTGCGGAATGGAGACGGGAGAGGCGGGGTGATGGGGCATCGGGAACGTCCTCGGGTCGTGGCGGCAATGTTAGCGTGCGTCGTCGAAGCGCGCGAGACGGCGGGAGAGGTCGGCGAGGCGGTCGTGGGCCTTGCCGAAGAGCGGGAAGAGGGCGTCGGCGCGCCGCATCGCCTCCGGCGAGGGGGCGAAGAGGGTGCTGTCGCCGGAACGGTCCGCCGCCGCCGCGAGCGAGGGGGCGAGGCCGAGGCCGACGCGGGCGATGGCGAATGCGCCGGCGAGCCCCATCTCGCGGCCTCCGAAGGTGCGCACCGGGCGGCCGAGCACGTCGGCGCGGATCTGGCTCCAGGTGTCGGAAAGGGCGCCGCCGCCGGCGATGCGCACCTCGTCGGCGCGGCAGCCCGTCGCCGCCTCGGCGCGCCCGAGCACGGTGCGGTTGACGAACGCGACCCCCTCCATCACCGCCCGCACCATGTCGCCGGGCCCGTGGCTCGCCGAGAGGCCGACGAAGGCGGCGCGCAGATCGGCGTCCCAATGGGGCACGCGCTCGCCGTGGAGGAAGGGCAGGAAGAGGAGCGGCTCGGGGCTCACGGGCTGCGCGAGGAGCGCGGCGAGTCGGTCGGCGAAGGGCGCCTCGCCCGGCGCGAGGCGGTCGACGATGAAGGCGAGGGCGTTCGCCCCGTTCTGCCCCGGCCCGCCGATCTGCCACATGCCGGCGCCCCAAGGCAGGGTGATCAGCCCTTCGGCCGGGGCGGCGCGGTCGGCGATGAGGCCGAACACCTCCGAGGAGCCGGAGATGCAGTAGGCGCGCCCGGGCGTCAGCGCGCCGAGGCCGGCGACGGCGGTCCAGGTGTCGTTGGAGCCTGAGAGGACGCGTGCGCCGGCGAGCCGGCCGAGCGCGCCCGGCAGGCCCGGCCGGACGGTGCCGACGACGTCGGTGGGCGTGCCGATCGGCGGCAGGATCGACGAGGCGATGCCGAGGCGCGGGCCGAGCGGGTCGTCGCCGCGCATGACGCCGAGGAGCTGGTGCATCGAGATGGCGTCGGAGCGTGCGGTGCCGGTGAGGGCGAAGTTGATCGCGTCTTTCGGCTCGAGCACCAGCCGCGTGGCGGCCCAAGTCGATGGCTCGTGGGCGCGCACCCACAGGAGCCGGGCGAGGGGGTGGAAGGGATTGAGGCCGGCCGTGCCCGGATGGTCGACGCCGGCGAGCGCCTCGCGCAGCACGTCGCCGGCGCGCGCGTCGCGAAAGCCGATCGCGGGACGCAGCACCGCGCCGTCGCCGTCGAGGAGCACTTGGGTCCGGGTGAGGCCGCAGACCGCGACGGCCGTGACGGCGGCAAGATCCGCCTCGGCGCCGAGGCGCTCCGCGACCTCCCCGAGGGCGGCCCACCACCTGCCGACGTCGGCCTCCGAGCGCCCGCTGCCGTCCTCGTCGAACGCGAGGGCGGCGCTCGCTTCGGCGAGGATGGCGCCGTCGTCGCCGAAGAGGGCGGCCTTCATGCCGGAGCCGCCGAGATCGACGGCGAGGATGGTGTTCACAGGGGCGCGGCCTTGGGCGGGATGGCGGACGACATGCCGGAGCGCGGCGGGGGGACGAACGCTGGCATGACGCTCCGTCGGGGTCGGAGGGGCGGACGGTGGCGCCCGACCTTACGATGTTGCAACCCGACAGGCCAGATTTCCACGGCCGCACCGTCGCGGTGCGGCTGCGCGCCGCGACCCCCGCCCCAGCCGAGCGAAACCTCGCCGAGGCGAGCCCGGGCGAACGAAGAGACGCCCCGGAGGTTGAGCATCGAGGCGGGATCTGGGAAGGGATGGGCGACACGAAGGGGGCTCGGCACCGCCATGGCGGACGGGGCGGACGGCATGCGTGAGGATGCGGTGCTCGACTGGCTGGTGCGCGAGGGGCTCGCCGGCACGGCCGAGGTCGCCCTTCTGGAAGGCTTCTGCGAGCGCTGCATCGCGGCGGGCCTGCCGCTCGCCCGCAGCACGGTGTTCGTCGACATGCTCGACCCCAGCCTCGAAGGCCGTGGCGCCGCCTGGCGGGACGACGCGCCGGCCTACGGCTTCGAATATGGCAGCACCCGGGAGGGGGAGGGGCAGGACGCCTGGCAGCGCACGCCCTTCTTCACCCTCTACGAAGCCGGCGGTGGCGAGATGCGGGTGCGGCTCGGCGAGGGGGAGCGGACCGCCTCGCGGATGCTCGAAAGCCTCGCCGAGGAGGGGATGACCGACTACGTCGCCCACGTCTGCCGCATCCCCGACGACACGGTGATCGGCGAGATGGACGGCGTCTTCCTGCACTTCGCGACGCGCGCCGAGGGAGGCTTTTCCGAGGCGGGGCTCGCGCGCCTGCGCCGTCTCGTTCCGGCGCTGGCGCTCGCCTTGAAGTCGCTCGCCCTCGCGCGGGTGGCGCGCACGCTGGCGCACGTCTATCTCGGCCATGGCGCGGCGCGGACGGTGCTGCACGGCAGCATCCTGCGCGGCCTCGCCGAGCGGATCGACACGGTGCTCTGGTTCTCCGACCTGCGCGGCTACACCCAGATCGCCGAGCGGGCGGACCCGACCGAGCTCATCCCGCTCCTCAACGCCTACGCCGCGGCGGCGATCACCGCCGTGCACGGGGCGGGCGGCGAGACGCTGAAGTTCATCGGCGACGGCGTGCTCGCCGTGTTCCGCGACGGCGACCGGGCGGACTGCGCGCGCCGGGCGCTCGACGCGGAGGCTCACTTCCGCGGCCTCGTGCGCGAGGTGTCGGCGGCGCGCCGGACGGAGGGTAAGCCCGCCACCTCCGCCTACGTCGCCCTCCATGTGGGCGAGGTCTACTACGGCAACATCGGCGCCCGCGAGAGGCTCGACTTCACCGTTGTCGGACCGGCGGTGAACGAGGTGAGCCGCATCGCCGCGATGTCGCGCTCGGTCGACCGCGATCTTCTGGTGTCGGAGGCCTTCCACGACGCGCTGGCCGCGGACCTTCGCGAGCGCTTCGTCTCGGCCGGCCGCTTCGTGCTGCGCGGGGTCGGCGAGGCGCAGCACCTCTTCACGCTCGATCCGGCGCTCAAATCCGGCTGAGCGCGTCAGGCGGGAGGGGTCGCCGGCTCGCCGCCGAGGCTCGCGGTGAGGTCCGCGGCCGCGGCGATCACGCGGGCGCCGATCTCGGGCACCCGCTCCGCCGTGAGGCGCATCGCAAGGCCCGACACCGAGATGGCGCACACCGCCTCGCCCTGCGGCGAGAACACGGCGGCCGCGATGCAGCGCAGCCCCGCGAGATATTCCTCGTCGTCCACCGCGTAGCCGCGGGCGCGGGTCGCGGCGATGTCGGCCATCGCCGCGCCGTCCTCGACGAGGCTCTTCGCCGTCATCGCGCCGAGGCCGTGGCGGGCGATGAAGTCGCTCACCTCCGCATCGGGCCAGGTGGCAAGGATCGCCTTGCCCATGCCGGAGCAGAAGGCCGGCACCACGCCGCCCGGCGGCGAGATCGCCCGCATGATCTCCCGGCTTTCCACCTGGCTCACCGTGACGAGGCGGCCGCCCTCCAAGACGCCGAGATTGGCCGTCTCGCGGGTCGCGTCGCGCAGACGGCGCAGGTGCGGCAGCGCCGGGGCCACGAAGTTGCGGCGTCGGCCGAAGGCGGCCCCCACGGCGAACGCCTCGCGGCCGACATTCCACAGCGCGGCATCGGGGTCGAACTGGGCGAAGCCGTGCTGCTCCAGCGTGGTGAGGAGGCGATGGGTGGTGGAGACGGCGAGCCCCGCCTCACGCGCGAGGGTGGAGACGCGCATACCTTCCTCCGTCCGGCCGAGCAGGCTCAACAGCGTCAGCGCCCGTCCCACCGACTGCACGCCGCCCTTTGCTTCCGTCATCGGCATCTCCTTTCCGCATGATGGAAAACATTTCCATCGCCGATGCACAACGCCGGCGCGTGCGTTACCACCGACCAAAACCAGAAAGGACGGCCATGACCGACTATGTGGACCGCCACGGCCTCAGCGTGGCCGCGCCGCTTGCGGCGCTGATCGAGAACGAGGTGCTGACGGGCGTTTCAGCCGACGACTTTTGGCGCGGCTACGCGGCCCTTCTGCGCGATCTGGTGCCCGAGAACCGCCGTCTCCTCGCCGAGCGCGACCGCCTCCAGGCGGCGATCGACGAATGGCACGCCGCGCGGGTCGGCCAGCCCTACGACACCGCGGCCGAGATCGCCTTCCTGAAGGAGATCGGCTATCTGGTGCCCGAGCCCGCCCCCTTCACCATCGGCACCGAGAATGTCGACCCCGAGATCTGCGAGATCGCCGGGCCGCAGCTCGTGGTGCCGGTGTCGAACGCCCGCTTCGCGCTCAACGCCGCCAACGCCCGCTGGGGCAGCCTCTACGATGCGCTCTACGGCACCGACGCGCTGCCCGGCGCGCCGAAGGGCCCGGGCTACGATCCGCAGCGGGGCGCCGAGGCCGTCGCCTGGGCGGCGGATTTTCTCGACCGTGCCGTGCCGCTCGAAGGTGCCTCCCACGCCGACGTGACCGCCTATCGGCGCGACGGCGACGCCTTCGTCGCCGACACGAAGGCGGGCACCGTGCCGCTCGCCGATCCGGCGGGCTTCGTCGGCAGCCGGACGGACGGCGGGCGGACCGGGTATGTGCTCGCCCACCACAATCTCCACGTCGAGCTCGTGGTGGACCCCTCGGGCCCGGTGGGGGCGGCCCATCCCGCGGGGCTCGCCGACGTGGTGCTCGAGGCCGCGATCACCGCCATCCAGGACTGCGAGGATTCGGTCGCGGCGGTCGATGCCGAGGACAAGGTGCTCGTCTATCGCAACTGGCTCGGCCTCATGAACGGCGACCTCGAGGAGACCTTCGAGAAGGGTGGCCGCATGATGACGCGCCGGCTCAACCCGGACGTGACGCTCGACGCGGTCGGCGGCGGCACGCTGACGCTGCCCGGTCGCGCGCTGCTTCTGGTGCGCAATGTCGGCCACCTCATGACCACCGACGCGGTGCTTCTCGACGGCGAGGAGACGCCCGAGGGCATGCTCGACGCCGCCGTGACGGTCGCCGCGGCGATGCACGACCTCAACAAGACCTCCGGTCCGCGCAACTCGCGCGCCGGCTCCGTCTACGTGGTCAAGCCCAAGATGCACGGGCCGGAGGAGGTCGCCTTCGCCGACACTCTCTATGGCCGCGTCGAGGAGATCCTGGGCCTGCCGAAGAACACCGTGAAGCTCGGCGTGATGGACGAGGAGCGCCGCACCTCGGCGAACCTTCTGGCGGCGATGGCCGCCACCAAGGACCGCCTGGTGTTCATCAACACCGGCTTCCTCGATCGTACCGGCGACGAGATCCACACCGCGATGAAGGCGGGGCCGGTCATCCCGAAGACGGAGATGAAGGACGCGCCCTGGCTGAAGGCCTACGAGGACGGCAACGTGGATGCGGGCCTTGCCGCCGGCATGCGCGGGCGCGGCCAGATCGGTAAGGGCATGTGGGCGAAGCCCGACGCCATGGCCGAGATGCTGGAGGCGAAGATCGGCCACCCGATGGCCGGCGCCAACACCGCCTGGGTGCCTTCGCCGACGGCGGCGACGCTGCACGCGACGCACTACCATCAGGTCGACGTGAAGGCCCGCCAGGAGGAGATCGCCTCGCGCGCCCCCGCCTCCAAGACGGTGCTTCTGACGCCGCCCCTCCTCGCCGGCCGCAACCTCGAGAGCGAGACGGTGAAGCGCGCCCTCGACGACAGCGCCCAGTCGATGCTCGGCTACGTTGTGCGCTGGGTCGACCAGGGCATCGGCTGCTCCAAGGTGCCCGACATCAACGACGTGGGGCTGATGGAGGATCGCGCGACCCTGCGCATCTCCGCCCAGCTCCTCGCCAACTGGCTGATGCACGGGGTGATCACCGAGGAGGAGGTCGACGACGCGCTGCGCCGCATGGCGGTGAAGGTCGACGCCCAGAACGCCGGCGATCCCGCCTATCGGGCAATGGCGCCGGGCTACGACGGTCCCGCCTTCGCGGCGACGCGCGCTCTCATCCTCGACGGCGCCAAGGAGCCGTCGGGCTACACCGAGCCGATCCTGCACCGCTACCGCCGTACCGCGAAGAAGATGGAGTCCGTCTGATGCTCACCACCACTCGGCTCGATGCCGCGGACGCGCGCATCCTCATAGAAGGCGCGGCCGCCAAGGCGCGCGAGATCGGCCGTCCGATGAACATCGCCATCACCTGCGACGACGGCCACCTCATCGCCTTCGAGAGGATGGACGGGGCGAAGATCACCTCGATCACCATCGCCATCGACAAGGCGTTCACCGCGGCGGCGGCGCGCGCGGCGACCCACGACATCGGCGCCGGCTGTCAGCCCGGCGGCCCGGCTTGGGGTCTCGCCAACGCGGTCGGGGGCCGGCTGATCGTGGTGGGCGGGGGCATGCCCGTGGTGGTCGACGACGTGGTGGTCGGCGGCATCGGCGTCTCATCGGGCACACCGATGCAGGACCGCGAGGTGGCCGAGGCGGGCCTTGCGGCCTTCTTCGCCGCGCGCTGACCGCCCGCGAACTCTGGAGCCCGGCGAGAAAGCGGCGGATCGCGCATCCGCCGCTCCTGCCGCGCCGAGCCGGGTTCTAAGCGCCGCACTCCATGGGATTGTTGGCGAGGAATTCGTAGATCTCCTCGTTGCTCACCGCGCGCACCGGCGTCGCGATCGACCAGGCATGGCCGAACGGATCCTCGACGAGGCCGTAGCGGTCGCCCCAGAACATCTCGGACACCGGCAGCCTGACGGTGGCGCCGGCCTCGGCGGCCCGGGCGACCGCCGCGTCGGCGTCGGGAACGGTGAGGTGGATCGTGACCGGCGAGCCGCCCAGCGTCTTCGGGCCGAGCGCGCCCCACGCGGGGACCTCGTCGACGAGCATCACCGACGAGCCGTTGATCGTCAGCAACGCGTGCATGATCGCCCCGTTCTGGCCTTCGATGCGGCGGACCTCCTCGGCGCCGAAGGCCTTCTCGTAGAAGGCGATCGCCGCGGCCGCGTCGGCGCACACGAGGTGCGGCGTGACCGGGTGGATCGGGGCGGCGGACGTGTCGTTCATCTCGGCCATGGTGGTCTCCCTCTTGCCGTGCCGGTTGCTCCGGCGTTTGCTCATATAGATTGATATCAATATAATGGCGACATGATGTCAACCGCACCCGAGATTCCGTTCGAGACGACGCTCTTCGTGAGGGATCATTGTCTCTGTCTTCACCTGCAGCGGGCGGCGCGCGCGCTGGCGCGCCGGTTCGACGCGGCGTTGAAGCCGGTGGGGCTCACCAACGGGCAGTTCTCCTTGCTGATGTCGCTCAATCGTCCGCAGCCGCCACGCATGGGCGAGGTGGCGAGCGTCCTCGCCATGGATTCCACCACCCTGACGGCGGCGATGAAGCCGCTGCTGCGGCGCGCTCTGGTGGAGATGCGGCCCGACGAGAAGGATCGTCGCTCGCGCCGCGTCGCCCTCACCGACGCGGGGAGGGCGCTGCTCGCCGAGGCTCTGCCGATCTGGCGCGAGACCCACGCCGAGATCGACGCGCTCCTCGCCGGCGTCGGCGCGGGAGACGGCGAGCCGCTTCGCCAGACGCTGCGGGCGATCCTGTAGCGCACGCCCGGCCGAGGGGTGCGCGATGGGGACGGATCGAGGGCGCGACAACGCGAACGGAGCATCGCGTTGACAGCGTCGGGGCGTCACTGCTAGGTGCTTATAGCGGACGCATAGTGCGTCTAGCAGACATATAAGGCCCGGCGGCGATCGTCCGCACAAGGCCGACCCCGGATCGTCCGATCCGGATGAGGGAAGGAGACGAGATGGCGTCCGACGCGCAACAGAGCTTGCCGCTTGCGGGCATTCGCGTCGTTGAGTTCGCGCACATGGTGATGGGTCCGACCTGCGGGCTGGTCCTCGCCGACCTCGGTGCCGAGGTGATCAAGATCGAACCCGTCGGAGAGGGCGACAAGACGCGCCGGCTGACGGGGTCCGGCACAGGCTTCTTCCCGACCTACAACCGCAACAAGAAGAGCCTCGCCGTCGACATCAAGTCGGAGGCCGGCCGCGAGGCGGTGCTGAAGCTGATCGACACCGCCGACGTCTTCGCCGAGAATTTCCGTCCCGGCGCCATGGACCGTGCGGGCTTCGGCTACGAAACCCTCTCAGAGCGCAACCCGCGTCTCGTCTACGTGTCCCACAAGGGCTTCCTCGACGGACCCTACCAGGACCGCACCGCCCTCGACGAGGTGGTGCAGATGATGACGGGCCTTGCTTACATGACCGGCCTGCCGGGTCGGCCGCTACGGGCCGGCGCATCGGTCAACGACGTGATGGGCGGCATGTTCGGCGCCATCGCGACGCTCGCGGCGCTGCGCCGTCGCGACGCCACCGGCAAGGGCGAGTTCGTCACCTCCGGCCTCTTTGAGAATTCAGTGTTCCTCGTCGGCCAGCACATGGCCCAGGCGGAAATCACCGGGCAGAAGCTCAACCCGATGTCGGTGCGCTCGCCGGCGTGGGGCATCTACGACATCTTCGAGACCTCCGACGGGGAGATGGTGTTCGCCTCCGTCGTCACCGACATCCAGTGGCGCAAGTTCTGCGACGAGTTCGAGCTTCCCGAGCTCGCTGCCGATCCCGATCTCGACACCAACCCCAAGCGCTGCGCGGCGCGGCCGACGCTGATCCCCCGCGTCGCCGAGATCCTCGCGCGCTATACCAAGGCGGACCTCATCGATCGCCTCGCCCGCGCCGGTCTCCCCCATGCCGACGTCGCAACCCCCGAGGCGATGATCGACGACCCGCATCTCAAGGCGTCCGACGGTCTCGTCGAGGTCACCCTCGACGAAGGCAAGTCCATCGTCGTGCCGGCGCTTCCCGTCGCCTTCTCCGGCGAGCGGCTGCACGCCTATTCCGATCTGCCGGGCATCGGCGAGCACGGACCCGCGCTTCTCGCCGACATCGGCTACTCCGCCGAGGAGATCGCCGAGCTCACCGACGCCGGCGTGATCTCCGTGTCGACGAGGAAGCGCTGATGTCCCTCTACCCGCCACCCGAATTGATCCAGGCCGAGCCCTTCTTCCGCGTGCCCGATGCGCTGCGCATCAAGAACACGGCACCCGACTGGGCCCGCGCCAACAAGCCGGGCCACATGCTCGACTGCTTCCTGGAAGGACCGTCGTTCGACAAGGACGGCAACCTCTGGCTCACCGACATTCCCTACGGGCGCATCTTCAAGGTGACACCGTCCGGCGACTGGAGCGTCGTCGCCGAGTATGACGGCTGGCCCAACGGGCTGAAGCTTCATCCGGACGGCAGCGCCTGGCTCGCCGACTATCGCCACGGCATCATGCGGCTCGATCCGGCGACGGGTGAGGTGAAGCCAGTCCTCACCCACCGCTATTCGGAGCACTTCCGCGGCTGCAACGATCTGGTCTTCGACAGCGCCGGCCGCCTCTACTTCACCGACCAGGGCCAGAGCGGCCTGCACATGCCCAACGGGCGCGTCTATCGCTATGATCCCGCGAGCGAGGTGCTCGACCTCCTGATCGACACCGGCCAGAGCCCCAACGGTCTCGTCCTCAACCTCAAGGAAGACGTGCTGTTCGTCGCGATGACGCGCGGCAACTCCGTCTGGCGCCTGCCGCTGATGGCGGACGGCGGGGTGTCGAAGGTCGGCATCTTCATCCAGCTCTCCGGTGGCCTTTCGGGGCCGGACGGCCTCGCTCTCGACGAGAGCGGTGGCGTTTGGATCGCCCACGCCGGCAACGGCTGCGTGTGGGGTTTCTCCGCCATGGGCGAGCCCAAGTGGCGCATCGTCGGCGGTAAGGGTCTCACCACCACCAACATCGCGTTCGGCGGGGAGGGGAACCGCTACGTCTACGTGACCGAGTCGGACACGGGCACCGTGCTGCGCGCCGAGGTGCCGGTGGCGGGCCGGCCGATGTATTCCCACACGGGTGAGTAGCATGACAATCGACGGAACCGCCCCTGCCGCCTTCGACGAGCTGATGGCTCTGCGCGACCGCTCCGCCCCGCCTGCGGGCGAGGTGACGATCGTGCCCGGCGACACCATTCTGCCCTCGCGCTTTCTGATCGGCGAGACCGCCGCCTCGATCATGAGCGCCATCGGCATCGTCCTCTCCGACATCCACGAGGATGCGCGCGGCAAGCGGCTGCCCTTCACCATCAATCGCCGGCACCTCGAGGCGAACCTGATGGCCGACCGCTTCGCCGCGATTCGTGGCGGCGACGGCGCGCTGACCCAGGCCCCGCAGGATCCGTGGATGGACAAGATGCGGCAGTGCACGCAGCCCTTCCGTACGGCCGACGGGCGCTATTTCCTCCCGCATCTCAACCTCGACCACCTGAAGGCGCGTGTCCTCGGGGTGCTCCAGGCCGAGGACGAGGTGGACGACATCGTCGCCGCCGTCGCCCGCCGCAACGCGCTGGAGCTCGAGGACGAGATCGCCGCCGCCCGCGCCTGCGGCGGCATGGTGCGCACCGAGGCCGAGTGGCTCGCCCATCCGCACGGCGCCCACCTCGCGGCAATGCCGGTCGTGAGGATCACGAGGGTGGGCGACGGGCCGAAGATCCCGCTCGGCGAGGGGGCTCGCCTCCTCTCCGGCGTGCGCGTGCTCGACCTGACGCGGATCCTCGCCGGCCCCGTCGCCGCCCGCACGCTGGCGGAGGAGGGGGCGGACGTCCTGATGGTCACCGCTCCTCACCTGCCGCAGGTCCCCCAGCACGTGCGCGACACGAGCCACGGCAAGCGCTCAACCTACGCCGACCTCGAGACCGCCGAAGGGCGCGCGACGCTCACCCGCCTCGTGGAGGGGGCCGACGTGTTCTCGCAGGGCTACCGTCCCGGCGTCCTGGAGGCGCGCGGTTTCGGGCCCCACGACCTCGCCCGCATCAAGCCGGGCATGGTGTCGGTGTCGATCACCTGCTTCGGGCCGGACGGGCCGTTCTCCGACCGCGCCGGATGGGAGCAGGTGGCGCAGGTCGTCACCGGCATCGCCGCCGCCAACGGTGGCGATGGTCCGCCGAAGCTCATCCCCGTGCCGGCATGCGACTACATGACGGGCTATCTCGGGGCCTACGGCGCCCTCGTCGCGCTCTCCCGCCGGGCGCACGAAGGCGGCAGCTGGCACGTCGACGTGTCGCTCTGCCAGGCCGGCATGATGCTCCTGCGCCAGGGCGTCCTGCCCGAAGAGCGCCCCGTGGTGCCGCTGACCGAGGCCGAGCTCGCCGCCTTCCGCACCGAGACCGACACGCCATACGGCGACCTCGTGCACCTCAAGCCGGTGCTCGACATGCCCGGGGCGCCCGCCTACTGGGAGCGCCCCACCACCACCATCGGCGCTCATCCGCCCGAGTGGCTCGCTGCCTGACCGACTTCCGCCTACCGACACAACAACACGCACTGGAGGAATCCATGACTGATCGCCGCACACTCCTGAAGACAGCCGTCGCGCTGAGCGTCGGCTTGCCGCTCGCGTTCGGCGCCAGCATCGCGTCCGCCGCCACGTATCAGGCGATGACCTACCTGAACGTCGCCGAGAAGCCGGGCGTGCGCGGTCTCCAGCACATCGTCGACAAGGTCGCAGAAGCCTCCGACGGCAGCATCACCTTCCAGATCAATCTCGCCGGCTCGCTGTCGATCAAGGCGTCCGACACCACCCAGGCGCTGGGCGACGGCGTCGTGCAGCTCGCGGACAACCAGTATTATCTCGGCGTTGTGCCGATCGCCGGCGTGCTGCGTCTGCCGGCCCTCATCGAGACGCCGGACGAGTACGAGACCGCCTACAAGATCGTCGAGCCCTACATGAAGAAGGGCTTCGATCGCCAGGGCGTGAAGATGATCGGCCACTATCTCTATCCGGAGCAGACGATCTGGGGTGTGGGCTCGATCACCTCGCTCGCCGATCTCCAAGGCAAGAAGATCCGCGTGACCTCGGCCGAGCAGGGCAAGCTCGTCGAAGCCTTCGGCGGCTTCCCGATCACCATCCCCTCGGCGGAAATCGCGCCGGCGATCCAGCGCAACCTGATCGACGGCTTCATCACCGCCTCCGCGGGTGGCGCGCGCACCCTTGCCGAGCTGGTCGAGACCAACTATCGCCTCAACACGTCGACCGTGGACTCCTTCTACATGGTCAACCAGGACTTCTACGACATGCTGCCCCCCGCGGTGCAGACGGCGCTCGACGAAGCCGGCGCGGAAGCTGGTGAACTCGCCTCCAGCCTGCTCGCCGAGGAGGAGCCCGCCTGGACGAAGAAGCACCAGGAGACCGGCGTGACCGTGACCCCGGCCAGCGACGCCGACAAGAAGGCGGCGGTGGAAGCCATGGTGCCGGTGTGGGAAGAGTGGGCGACCAACACCGGCGGCGACGCGCCGGCGGTCCTGGCCGAGATCCGCAAAGCCCTCGGCAAGTAAGATCGAGACACGGGTGGCCGAAACGACCATGCGCATGTTGAAACGCATCCTCGACGGCATCTTCGGCGTCGCCGCGGCGATCGGCGACATCGCCGTCGCCGGAATGGTGATCGTCATGTTTTCCGAGATCGTGATGCGTCAGGGGTTCAACACGTCCCTGCGCGTCGCGGACGAGGTGTCCGGCTATCTCCTCGTTTCGGCCACCTTCTTCGGCCTTTCGGCGGCGATCCGCCGGGGGGCCCTGTTCCGCTTCGAAAATGTCGTGACGGCGCTGCCGTTGGGCTTGAAGCGCATCTATGAGCGCTTTCTCTATCTCCTCGCCTTCGGCGTGGGGGCGGTGCTGTTCTGGCGCCTCTACATCTACACCGCCCGGTCCTTCACCCGTGGCGTCGTGTCCGAGGGCTACTACGCGATCCCGGTCTGGCTGGTGCAGATCGCGATGCCGCTGGGCCTTGCCGTCATGCTGCTCGCGATCCTCGAACGGCTCGTGCGCCCGATCCAGGATCCCGCATCGTGACCAACATTCTCATCGCCATGGCCCTCTTCGGGGTGATGCTGATCGGCGGACTGTGGATTCCGTTCGCCATCGGCCTCACCTCGCTCGTCTACATCTACCTGGTGCAGGGTCCGTTCGGGATGAACGCCATCGGCTTCATCGCCTGGGACGCGACCAACTCCTTCACCCTGACGGCGATCCCGCTGTTCATCCTCCTCGCCGAGCTGTTGATCCGCTCGGGCGTCGCGACCCGCGTCTATGACGGTCTGTCGCGTATGGTGCGCTTCCTGCCGGGCGGGCTCCTGCAGACCAACATCGCGGGCTGCGCCGTGTTCTCCGCCATCTCCGGCTCGTCGGTGGCGACGGCGGCGGGCATCGGCTCCGTCGCCATGCCGCAGCTCCTGGCCCGCGGCTACTCGCGGCCGATGGCGGCCGGCAGCCTCGCCGCAGGTGGTACGCTCGGCATCCTCATCCCGCCGTCGATCGCCATGATCGTCTACGGCTCCTTCACCGAGACCTCGGTGGCCCAGCTCTTCTTCGCCGGCCTGATCCCGGGCCTGATGATGGCCGGCCTGTTCATGCTCTATATCGGCATCCGCGCCATTCTCGTGCCGTCGGTGGCGCCGCGCGAGACGGTGGAGGAGGGCGACCACATTCCGGCACTCTCCTGGCGCACGGCGGCGGACATTCTCCCCTTCGCGGTGCTGATCGGCCTGACGCTCGGCTCGATCTATCAGGGGATCGTGACGCCGACGGAGGCGGCCGCGTTCGGCTGCGTGGTGACGCTCCTCATCGCCGCCATCTGGGGAAAGTTCAACTTCACCGTTCTGCGCGAGAGCCTCCGTGCGGCGATGATCACGTCGGCCTCGCTGATGTTCATCATCCTGTCGGCCCACTTCTTCGCCTATGCCGTCAGCGTCGACGGGCTCGGCCAGCGCCTCACCGACACCCTGCTCGGCATGGACCTGTCGAAGACCCAGCTCCTTTTCGCCATCGTGGTGCTGTTCCTGGTGATGGGCTGCTTCGTGGAGGCGATCGGCATCATGGTGATCACCCTGCCGGTGCTCTATCCGGTGCTGACGGGCTTCGGCATCGACCTCGTGTGGTTCGGGGTGATGATGGTGATCCTCATCGAGATCGGCCAGCTCACCCCGCCGCTCGGGATCAACATCTTCGTCATCCAGGGCATCTGGGACGGGCGATTGCCGGAGGTGATCCGCGGCGTCGTGCCCTTCTTCTTCCTGATGCTCCTGGCGCTGGCACTGGTGTGGATCTTCCCCGACATCGCGACCTACCTGCCTCGCAACATCACCAGTCGCTAGTGGATCGACCGAGCCATTTGAGGCCCGCCTCTCGGTTCGAGAGCGTGGGCCCAAGCCACTCGAATGTCTGGAAAAGTCGATCCATTAGACAATAGGCCGAGTGGTTCGATCCGCTTCGATCGAACCACTCGGCGAAACACCCCGCCCGCCGAGACCGTGGCCGCACGCCCCCCGTGCGGCCACTTTGCGTTTGGTCGCATGCCAGACTGTCTATCGAATACGTCGAGACTGATGTTGAACCAGTAAGATTTGCAAATATGATTGGAAGTAACTCAATATCTTCTCGTATTGTTTAAAGTAATCTATAGGGACTCGCTACAACAGCGTCCGGATTTCTGATTGGATTCTGTGTTATCGCTATGATGAGACTGAAGGGCGTCGAGATGAGACGTGCTTCAGGAGAAATCGTCATGTTCATGCGCATCGATCGGCTGCAGGTGGAGATGCCTGTGCCGAAGGATCCCGATCCCACCGCGGCCGCGGCCGTTCAAGAGCTGATGGGCGGCCGCTTCGGCGAGATGTCCACGCTGATGAACTACATGTTCCAGTCGATGAACTTCCGCAACAAAGAGAAGCTCAAGCCCTACTACGCGCTGATCTCCAACATCTGCACAGAAGAGCTCGGTCACGTCGAGCTGATCGCGGCGACCGTCAACGGATGCCTGAGTGGGGTGGGATCGACCGGCGACATCACCCAGGGGGACGCGGGCTTCGCGCACATGAAGGAGGCCGGACTTCTCGGCCAGTTCATCAATTTCGGCGCCCAGGCGATGCCGACCGACTCGCGCGGCGAGGGATGGCACGGCTCCTACGTGTTCAACTCCGGCAACCTGATCCTCGACCTGTTGCACAACTTCTTCCTGGAGAACGGGGCGCGGACGGCGAAGCTGCGCGTCTACCAGATGACCGACAACCCGGCGGCGCGGCAGATGCTCGGCTACCTCTTCACCCGCGGCGGGGTGCACGCGCACGCCTACGCGCTGGCGCTCGAGAAGCTGACCGGCGTCGAGATGCGGAAGATGCTGCCCATCCCGGCGGTCGAGGACATTCAGCTGCCCGAATCGCGGAAGTTCATGGAGGAGGGCTGGCACCGCCGCCTCTACCGCTTCAGCCCCGGCGACTATAAGGACATCGCCGAGATCTGGACCGGCAACCACATGGACGGTCAGCCGCTCGAGGTCGTCGACGGCCCGCCGCAGGGGGGCGACATGAACGACTACGAGGGGATCTCGGAGGCGTTCACGCCGGAATATCACCCCGAGGAGATCTTCGAGATGGCGCAGAAGCTCTATAAGCAGGCGGGCGGCGTCTAGGCTCGGTTCCCGACCCCGTCAGACGTTGGCGAGGCGCCGGCCGAGGGCCTGCGCCTCCTCTTGCAGGATGGGCAGGAGCCGCTCGACCGCCCCCGGCGCCTCGAACCGGCTCTTCAGCCCCGACACGTTGAGCGCGCCGACGAGCGCGCCGCCGGTGGCGAGCACCGGCACCGACAGGCCGGCGATGTCGGGGTCGCGCTCGCCGAGCGAGAGATAGTAGCCCGCCTCGCGGATCGCCTCGAAGAAGGGCCCCTCGCCGCCGGAGTAGGCGATGAGCACCCGTCCGCTCGCGCCCCGGTCGATCGGCAGCATCGCCCCTTCCTCCAACACGTGGCGGATGGTGCGGCTCGAATGCTGGCGATATAGGCAGAGCCGCATGTTGCCCCGGCGGACGTAGAAGGTGGCGGTCTCGCCCGTCTCTTCGGCGATGCGGGCGAGCACGGGGCGGACGCGGTCCGCGAGGTTGAAGGCGCTCTGGTAGAGATTGCCGAGTCGCCACAGGCTGGGGCCGAGGCGGAAGTGGCCGTCCTCGTCGCGGTGGAGATAGTCGAAGCGGGCGAGCGAGGCATAGAGGCGCAGCACCGTGCTGCGGTAGAAGCCGGTGCGCTTGGTGATCTCGCTCAGCGTCAGGCGCGGCGAGCCGTCCGCGAACGCCTCCAGAATGGTCAGCGCGCGCTCCACGGCCTCCACCTTCTGCTCCTTGTGAGCGTCGGCTGGCGTTCCGGGAGAGGGGGCGGGGTCCTTCATGGTCGCCTCTTCGAAGGAGACGGGCGCCGCGTCAAGAGCGCGCGGTACCGGAGGCAAAGGCGGCGAGGGCGCGATCGGCGGCGTCGGTGGTGCGGCGCAGCGCCCGGTTCACCTCGCGGCCGAAGGCGAGCGAGGCGGCAAGGTTGCGCTCCGCGCCGGGCGCGGCGTCGAGGGCGCGCTTGATGGCGGTCACCACGGCCGGATCGTAGCCGGCGACACGGGCGGCGAGCTGTTCGGCCCGCGCCACCACGCCGTCGTCGCGCACCTCGTTGACGAGGCCCCAGCCGCACGCGGTGGCCGCATCGAGCCGCTCGTCGGACAGGAGCAGAAACGCGGCCTGCTTGCGCGTCAGCTCCGGCTGGGAGGTCGGGCCGGAGAGGGAGGCATAGCTTCCAAGCCGGGCCTCGGGGAGGGCAAAGGTCGCATCGCGATGCGCGATCGCGAGGTCGGCGACGTTGACGAGGGTCATCCCGGCGCCGATCGCCATCCCCTCCACCGCGGCGATGAGCACCGCCGGATGGCCGCGCAGGGCGAGGACGAGGCGGCGCCATTCCTCGTCCGCGCCGGTCATGTTGCCGGCCGCCTTGTCGGCCTCGCGCTCCTTGAGGTCGAGGCCGGCGCAGAAGGCGGGCCCTTCAGCGTCGATCACGATTGCGCGAGCTTGACCCTCGAGCGCCTCCAGCGCGTCGATCAGGGCGAGGCGAAGGGCCCGGTTCAGCGCGTTGCGTTTCTTCGAGCGCTGCAGGGTGAGGCGAGCCCAGCCCTCGCCTCGCGTGATGGCGAGGGGGGCATCCATCTCAGGCCGCCCGCGCGTAGTGGAAGCCTTTGGGAAGCCCCGCGTCCGGCACGTTGCCGTAGAGCGGCTCGCCCGGCAGGCCCTTCAGGATGATCTGGCGCGCGTCGAGGAGCTTGTCGATGTCGACGCCGGTGTCGAGCCCCATCGATTCCAGGAGGAAGACGAGGTCTTCCGTCACGATGTTGCCGGTGGCGCCGGGCGCGTAGGGGCAGCCGCCGAGGCCGGCTTGCGAGGAATCGAAAGTCGTCACCCCGACCTCCAGCGCGGCGACGACGTTGGCGAGACCCTGGCCGCGGGTGTTGTGGAAGTGGGCGCCGCCCGCCTTGTCGCCCACCTCGGCGATCAGGCGCTTGAAGAGGCGGCGCACCTGGGCCGGATTGCCGTAGCCGGTGGTGTCGGAGAGGCCGATATTGTCGGCGCCGGCCTTGGCGAGGGCGACGGCGATCTCGATCACCCGGTCCTCGTCCACCGCCCCTTCCATGGTGCAGCCGAAGGCGGTGGAGACGCCGGCGTCGATCTCGCGATAGGGCCCGTCGAGGCTGTCGCGCAGGGCGCAGACCCGGGCGACGTCGGCGATGGCTTCGTCGGTGGTGCGGTTGATGTTCTTGCGCGAGTGGGTCTCGGAGGCCGAGATCGGCATGGTGATGCGCAGGGCGCCCGCCTCGAAGGCCCGCTCCGCACCCTTGAGGTTCGGTACCAGAGCGAGAACGCCGAGGCCGGGGATCGCGTTGGCCGCCTGCACGAGCTCGGCGCAGTCGGCCATCTGCGGCAACAGCCGGGGCGAGACGAACGAGCCCACCTCGATCTCGGGCAGTCCGGCGGCGGCGAGCGCGGTGATCCACTCGATCTTGATGGCGGTGGGCATCGTGCGGTCGATGCTCTGCAACCCGTCGCGGGGGCCGACTTCGCTGACGATGACGTCCATACCGGACTCCTTGGCTTCCTCGCAGAGAGTGCGTTGTTCGCTCTCTTAGTCTGTCAGGCAGACAAGTGTCACTCTCGGGCCCATCTGTCAATGTCGCCGACGGCCGCGCGGCCGGGTCGGGCGGTGGACGGGGGCACGGAGGGGTGCGGGTGGGTCAAGGCCGGCGAAGCCGCCCGAAGGGCTTGGCCTTGACGCGCCCGCACCCCTCCCCAGCCTCATCGGCAAGGGGTCAGGAGAGGCGGACGCGAAGCGTCGGTCTCACCTGAACCCTTGGCCGCCGCCGAGGCGGGGGAGCGCGAGGGGGAACACCCTCGCTTTCTGAAGAAGAAAGTCGGCGCGACGCGCCGTCCGCCTCGAGGTCGCGGCGCGCGCCTCAGATGCCGGCGCGGCAGAGCGAGGCGAGGCGGCTCATCATCGCGGCGCCGTCGTCGAGCTCGTCGAGCCCGATCCATTCGTCGGCCTTGTGGGCCCGGCCGATGTCGCCGGGGCCGCAGACGAGGGAGGGGACGCCAGCGGCGGAGAAGACGCCGCCCTCGGTGCCGAAGGAGACGGCGCCGGGCGGCACGTCGGTGCCGGCGATGCGGGCGAGAAGGGCGGCGGCCGCCTCGTCGCGCGTGTCGAGCCCCGGATAGGCGGAGAGTTCCTCGACGAGGATGTCGGCCTCGGGAGCCCGGGCCTTGAGGGCGGCCCGCTGGGCGGCGACGAGCGCGTCGATGCGGTCGAGGAAGAGGCGGGGATCGCTCGCCGGAAGATAGCGGATCTCGAAGTCGAGCGTCGCCGTGTCCGGCACGAGGTTCACCGCCGAGCCGCCGTGGAGGGCGCCGACGTGGATCGTGGTGTAGCCCGGCTCGAAGCGCTCGTCGCCGGGGACCTCGGCCGCCTCGCGGGCGAGGGCGGCGAGACCGACGGCGATTTCGGCGGCCGCATCGACGGCGTTCGCCGCCCGGTGGGGCATCGCCGAGTGGCCGGCCCGCCCGCGGACGCGGATGCGGCGGGCGATCTTGCCCTTGTGGGCGGAGGCGATGCGCATCGAGGTCGGCTCGCCGATGATTGCGAGCACCGGCGGTGCCACCGCCGCGACGAGGGCGGCGGCGAGGTCCGGAACCCCGCGGCAGCCGACCTCCTCGTCGTAGGAGAAGGCGATGTGGATCGGCGTCTGGAGCGGCCGTTCGGTGAATTCGGGAAGATGGGCGAGGGCGAGGGCGAGGAAGCCCTTCATGTCGCTCGTCCCGCGGCCGTAGACGCGGCCGTCCTTCGTCAGCCCGTCGAACGGGGGAACGGACCAGTCCTGCCCCTCCACCGGCACCACGTCCATGTGGCCGGATAGGACGATGCCGGGCACCGTGGGATCGCCGATGGTGGCGAGGAGCGAGGTCTTCGCCCGATCGGCGGAGGGCACGCGGGTGACGGCGAGTCCCGCCTCCGCCATCGCCTCCTCGCAATAGGCGGCGATGTCGAGGTTGGAGACGTCGCTGACCGAGGCGAAGCGCACCAGGTCGACGAGACGGGCGTGGATGCGCTCGCGGGCCGACACGGGCCTCAGACCGGCAGCCGGTGGAAGGCGCGGTCGGAGAAGACCAGCGGTCGTGCCTCGTTCTCGCGCACCGCGGTCACCGCGCCCACCACGATGGCGTGGGAGCCGAACTCGCACACGTGAGCCACCGTGCAGGCGATGTTTGAGAGGGCGCCCTCGAGCGCCGGCGCCGTCCCCTCGATAGGGCTCCAGCCGTGGGCGGAGAATTTGTCGTCCCTCAGATGGGGCACCATGCCGGCGAACACCTTCGCCACCTCCTCCTGCTCGCCGGAGAGGATGTTCGCGACAAACGTCCCGTTGCGCACGATCGTGTCGTAAGAGCGGGCGTTCTGGTGCACGCAGAACATCACCGAGGGCGGCTCCATCGAGACGGACGTGAAGGAGGAGACGGTGAGCCCCGCCCGTCCCCCCACGCCGTCGGTGGTGATGACGGCGACGCCGGCGGCGGTACGGCGCATCGCGCTGCGGAAGGCCGCCTCGTCGACGGCGGGCGGGGTGGGAAGCGCGCGCGCCATCACGATCCCTTCACCCGGTCGGAGAGGCCGGCGGCGCGGCGGACGAAGTCGAGCGGGCCGTCGAAGTCGAAGTTCTGATAGAGGGCGTTCAGGTGGTTGAAGTGCGGCGCCTGGGCGAACTGCACGAAGGTCAGCCGGTGCCCCGCATAGTCGGAGTTGAGGAGGTCGCGGGCGAAGGCGAGGAGCTTGCGCCGATCGTCGGCCTGCCAGGTGTCGTTGAGCGAATAGAATTTCTTGAGCCAGTCGCCGCTGCCTTCGGCGTCGAAGGAGGCGGCGTTGGGGGTGACGCAGATCTGGCCGCCGCAGAGCTCGCGGGCGATGTGCATCATCGTCGGCAGCTGCGAGCAGGCGAGGATGCGGCCGGCGTAGAGGAGCGACTGGTTCGGCATCAACAGGCCGCCGGGGCTCGTCTCGGCGAGGGCGATCGAGGCGGTGAGGTGCGCGTTGATGCCTTCGCGGTAGCAGGCGAGCTCGGCGAGCTTCTCGCGCACCCCCTGGAGCTTGTCGAGGCCGGTCTGCTTGGCGTTCCACATCGCCGCGCCGATCATCATGTCGGCGACGTAGAGGATGCGCAGCACGTAGGGGAAGGCGGAGTAGCGGTGGAGCGTGGAGCGGATGAACTGCGCGGCCTTGGTGTGGCGATAGAAGAAGACGTCCTCCCAGGGGATCAGGACGTCGTCGAACACCACCAGCGCCTCCACCTCGTCGAAGCGGTTGGAGAGGGGGTAGTCGCGCGGATCGCTGCGCCCGGCAAAGCCGGTGCGGCAGATGTGCTTGACGCCCGGCGCGCCCATCTGGACGACGCAGCCGACGGCGTAGTCGGATAGCTCCTCGTCGCGCCACGCGCCGACGGTGGGCTTCAGGAAGGCCTGATCGGCGTAGGCGGCGGCGGTCTCGTACTTCGCGCCGCGGATGACGATGCCGGCGTCGGTCTCCTTGGTGACGTGCACCATGAAGTCCGGGTCCTGCTCCTGCGGCGGGCGCGAGCGGTCGCCCTTCGGGTCGGTGTTCGCCGAGACGTGGAAGACGTCCTTCTCGATCACCTTGCGGATGTTGCGATCGATGTTGTCGGCGAAGCGCGGGTCGATCGAGGCGAGCACGTCGCGCCCGTCCATCAGCGACCACATCTCGCCGATGGTCTCGTCGCCGACGCGCGTCACGACGCCGCCGATGTCTTTCATGACGTGGTCGATGGCGACGCGCTTGTCGTCCCAGTCCTTCGTCTCGCGCGGCGGGCGGTTGAAGATGGAGTGGAGCTCGTTGTCCTCGGCGTAGGTGAGGGCGCTCGCGAACTCGCCGTCGTGCGCCATGTCGAACATGCGCGCCTTGATGTCGATGATCGGCTTCATCGCCGGGTGGGTCGTGACGTCCTTGACGCGCTCACCGTCGACCCAGACCTCGCGGCCGTCGCGGAGCCCTTCCTTGTATTGTTCACCCGTGCGGATCATGCGCACCGTCCCTTGGTGGATGGAGCCTGAACGATAGGACGAGGCCTAGCCTCAGGAAAATATTTTCATTGTGTCGATTGGATCGATTAATCCGATCAATAGCCGCGTGCCACGTCGATCTGGTTGGTCAGAGGCTCGCCGGCTTCGAAGCGGCGGATGGTGTCTATCACCTGCTCGGCCGCCGAGGTGGCGCTGGCAACGGAGGCAAGGTGCGGCGTGATGAGCACGTTCTCCATGGCCCAGAGGGGGCTGTCGGCGGGCAGCGGCTCGGTCTCGAAGACGTCGAGCGTCGCCTCGCCCACCTGGCCGCTCGCGAGGGCGTCGACGAGGGCCGGCTCGTCGATGATCGCGCCGCGCGCCACGTTGATGACCTTGGCTCCGCGCGGCAGCATCGCGAGGCGTTTCGCGTCGAGGAGGTGCGTGGTCTCTGGCGTCTGCGGCAGCACGACCACCAGAATGTCGCTGGTCGCGAGGAAGTCCGGCAGCGCGTCGAGGCCGTGGACCGAGCGCACGCCCGGCACCTCCTTCGGCGTGCGCGACCAGCCCTGCACCTGAAGCCCCTGGCGGGCGACCTCGGCGGCGGCGTGCGCGCCGAGATGGCCGAGGCCGAGGATGCCGACGCGGATGCGGTCCGGATCCGTCGGATGCACGTAGTACCACTCGCCGCGGCGCTGGGCGCGCTCGAACACGGGAATGTCGCGGGCGTAGCGCAGCACGGCGAAGAGCACGTAGCCCGCCATCGTGCGCTTCATGTTGGTGTCGGCGAGGCGGCAGATCGGCAGGTCGGGCAGGTCGTCGCGCGCGAGAAGGGCGTCAACGCCCGCCCCGAGATTGATGACGAGCTTCAGATTGGGGAACTGCGCGAAAAAGCCGTGCGGGGCGTTGAAGACGAGGGCGTAGTGCACCGTCTCGGGGTCGAGATCGTCGGCCCGCGCGAGCGTGACGCCCGGCAGGCCCGCCGCGACGGCGTCGGCCCAGCCGGAGATGTCCTTCATCGTGGTGTCTCGGAAGACGATCGAATAGCTCATTCGGCGGTCTCTGCGATGAGGTGGGCAAGGGCGGTCAGCGCCAGCTCGTAGCCGAGAGCCCCGAGCCCGGCGATCACGCCGGTGGCGGCGCGCGACACGTACGAATGATGGCGGAAGGGCTCGCGCTTCCAGATGTTCGACATGTGCGCTTCGATGATCGGCCCGTCGAAGGCGAGGAGGGCGTCGAGGATCGCGACCGAGGTGTAGGTGAGCCCGGCGGCGTTGATGATGATGCCGGCGGCGCTCCCCCGCGCCTCCTGGATCCAGTCGACGAGGACGCCCTCGTGGTTCGACTGGCGAAAGTCGAGGGCGAGGCCGAGGCGTTCGGCGTGACGCTCACAGCGCGCCTTGATCGCGGGAAAGCTCTCGCTGCCGTAGGTGCCGGAGGGGTCGAGGCCGTAGAGGTTCGCGTTGGGACCGTTGAGGAAGAACACGGTCGTCATGCGGGGTCGCCGGGCACGCCGAAGGAGGGGGCCTCGCCGGGAGCGATCGCCCGGTTGACGTAGTCCTCCATCTGCGGGGCGAACACCTCCCACGTGGTAGCGAGATCGGCGATGGGGGCGTCGGACCAGTCGATCCGGAGGTCGACGAGCGGCCATTCGAGGTCGCGCACCACCTTGAGGCCCGCCGAGTGGACGGGCCCCGCTTCGCCGCCGGCGGCAAGGCCTGCCTCGAGCGCGGCGAGGAGGCGGCCCGGGAAGGGAACCGACGACGCCGCCTCGAACGCGGCGACGATCGCCGCGGGCACGCCCTCGTCGGCGAGGAGGTTGCCGGCGGAGATCGCCCCCGTGCCCTTTGCGATGGCGTGGATGCCGAGGGCGCCCGATCCCGAATAGCCGGCCGTGGCGCCGGTGTTGTCGACCACGGTGAGCTGGCGGAAGGCGGCGTAGGGGGTGGAGGCGACGAGGGTGTCGATCACGTCGGCGGCGCTCATCCCGGCGGCGAGATGGTCGAGGCCGTTGATGCCGAGCATCGGGTCGGTGACGTTCTGGCTCGCGATCACCCCGACGCCGGCCCGGGTGTGGCTGCAGCGGGCGGCGACGGCGGGGGAGGAGGAGGAGATGGCGATGCCGAACATCCCCGTCTCGGGGCAGCGGGCGGAGATCGAGAAGGTCATGCCGCGGCCTCGTCGGGAATGACGGCGATGGCGTCGATCTCGACGACCCACTCCGGCCGCGCGAGCGCCGACACGACGATGCCGGTCGATACCGGATAGACGCCCTTCAGCCACTTGCCGACCACGCGGTAGACCGCCTCGCGGTAGCGCGGATCGATGATGTAGATGGTGATCTTGCACACGTGGGCGAGCTCGGAGCCGGCCTCCTCGAGCAGCATCTTGATGTTCGTCATCGCCTGCTCGGCCTGGGCGGTGGCGTCGCCCACGCCGACACTCTCGGAGGTGTCGAGGTCTTGGCCGATCTGGCCGCGGACGAACACCATCTGGCCCCGCGCCACCACCGTCTGGCAGAGGTCGTTGTCGAGCTGCTGCTCGGGGTAGGTGTCGCGGGTGTTGAACTTGCGGATGCGGGTATGGGCCATCGGTTGCCTCGGGTGGGGCGCTGTCGCGGGACATGCAGGATGCGGGCCTTGTTGCGCCCGCGGTGCGCGCACCACTATGGCGAGGCCGCCGGGCCGCCGGCCAATAGGAAAATCCTTGCCCTTGAAGAGCCTCAGCCGAGGCCGGGCTCGCCCTTGCCCGCCTCGACCTTGCCCGCCTCGCCGACCGCCGTCGTCTCGGTGGAGGACACCGGCTGGTCGCTGCCGGAGAGGAGGGCCGGCGACGTCGGCGTGAGCGAGCCGGGCGCGAAGATGCCGCCGGGGGAGAAGGCGCTTCGCAGATAGCGCGAGAACGCCTCCATCGCCGGCCGCGACACCTGCCGGCCGAGCGCCAGCCCGACGATGCGCACCGGCTCCGGCGAGCCGGCGATGGGGATCGTGGCGATGCGTCCGCCGTCGACGCTGGCATCGGTCTTCGGCACGGCGTTGTGCAGCGTGTAGCCCTGGCGATGGCCGACGAGGCCGCGGATGAGGTCGGCCGACTGCGAGCGCAGCGCCACCTTCGGCTCGACCCCGGCGGTGGCGAAGAGGCTGAGGAAGTAGTCCCGCGTATGCGGCAGGTCGAGGAGGAGGAAGGGTTCGTCGGCGAGCGCGGCGAGCTCGATGGCGGGCTGGCCGGCGAGCGGGTGGTCGGCGGACAGAAGCACGTAGGGCCGCAGATCGGCGAGCGGGAACCTGGTGATGTCGTCGGGCAGTGCGTAGGCGTAGGAGAGGGCGAACTCGATGCGGCCGGAGCGCAGCAAGCCGATGATCTCGTCCTGGTTTCCCTCGCGGATGGTGAGCGTGATGCCCGGGTATTTGTGGCGAAAGTCGGTGAAGAGGGCGGGCATGAAGCGCGCGGCGAGGGTGACGAAGCAGCCGATGGAGATCTCGCCGGACAGCTCCTCGCCGAGGGAGCGGGCGTCCCGTTCGAAATCGGCCGCGTGCTTCAGGAGGAGGCGTGCCTCCCCGATGATGCGCAGCCCCGCCGGCGTCGGCGTGACGCCGCGCGCGTGGTGGCGCACGAAGATCGACACGGAGAACTCGTGCTCGAGCTGCGCGACGGCGGCCGAGACCGAGGGTTGCGAGATGTTGAGCATCCGCGCCGCCTCGGTGATGTTGCCGCAGTCTGCGGTCGCCACGAGGTAGCGCAGCGCCCTCAACGTGACGGTCATCGGAAAAAACTCTGTTTCCTGGTTCCTTTCCGTTGTTTTAGCGATGCATGATCGTTGCGCAACCGGGCGCACTTCGTCGCCGCTCGCGCGCACCGCCCGGACGCCGGCAGAGGGCCGCGGGGCGGCCATGGAGAGGCACGATGACGAAGAAGACGATGGCACTCGCCGTGCTGGTGCAGGGGACGGGCGCCCACCCCGCGTCGTGGATGGAGACCGGCGCGCGCCGCGATCTCGCCACCGACATCGACTACTATGCCGACCTCGCGGCGATCGCCGAGCGCGGCCGCTTCGACCTCTTCTTCATCGCCGACACCCCCGGCGCGCGCACCACCGATCTCCACGCCTGGAGCCGCTTTCCGCTCTTCATGAACGTGTTCGAGCCGGTGACGCTGCTGTCGGCCCTGTCGGCGCGCACCTCGCGCATCGGCCTCGGCGCGACGGCCTCTACGAGCTTCTACGAGCCCTACAACGTCGCGCGCCTGTTCGCCTCGCTCGATCACCTGTCGCACGGCCGGGCGGCGTGGAACGTGGTGACCTCGGCGAACGACTTCGCCGCCCGCAATTTCGGCCTCGACATGCTGCCGCCGCACGACGACCGCTATGCCCGCGCCCGCGAGTTCCTCGAGGTGGTGGAGGCGCTGTGGGACACCTGGGAGGACGACGCCTTCGTCAACGATCTCGACGCACAGCTCTATTTCGATCCCGAGAAATTCCACCCGATCGCCCACGAGGGCGAGCATTTCCGGGTGAATGGGGGCCTCAACATCGCCCGCCCGCCTCAGGGGCGCCCGGTGATCATCCAGGCCGGCGCGTCGGAGGCGGGCAAGGCGTTCGCCGCCGAGCATGCCGAGGTAGCGTTCGGGATCGCCGACACGGTAGACAAGGGCAAGCGCTTCTACGCCGACCTCAAGGGGCGGATGGCGGCGTTCGGGCGGCATCCGGACGAATTGAAGCTCCTTGCGGGCATGTCCGTCGTGGTGGGGGATACCAAGGCGGAGGCGGAGGCGGAGTTCGCCCGCCAGCAGGCGCGCATTCACCCGATCGTGGGGGTGATGCGGATCTCCGCCGATCTCGAGACCGACCTCTCCGATCTTCCCCTCGACGAGCCCGTGCCGGTGGAGCGCATTCCGCAGACGTCCAACCTGCACCAGGCCTATTTCGACAATATCGCCGGCATGATCCGCTCCGGCATGACGCTGCGGGAGGTGGCGATGGCCTATCAGCGCGGCCGCAACACCTTCTGCGGCTCGCCGGTGGAGGTCGCCGACCATCTGGAAGCCTGGATCGACGAGGGCGCCGCCGACGGGTTCATGATGGTGCTGCCGACGATGCCGGAGAGCCTCGCCGCGTTCGTCGACAAGGTGGTGCCGGAGCTGCAGCGGCGCGGCCGCGTGCGGCGGGAGTATCAAGGCACGACCCTGCGCGAGCATCTGGGCCTCGCCCGGCCGCCGCATCCGCGGGCGCGCGCGATCGCGTCCGCGGCCGAGTAGGCCCGCCGCCGACTACTCGGCGGCGACCGGCAGCTCGGCTGAGCAGAAGCCCATCGACGGGCCGCACTGCCACTTCTCGCGCACGATGTCGGCGAGCTTCTGGGCCAGCGCGGCCTTCGCCCCATCGGTGACGTAGAGGCCGATATAGGTCTCCGGCAGCGCCGGAAGCACGTCCTCGTGGTCGATCTTCTCGAGGTGCGGCGGGTTCATCGCCTCGATGCCCGCATGCACGGCGAAGTCGGCCGACACGCTCGCCTCGACGGTGCGGATCGACATGGAATCGACCGCCATCACCCACGGAATGCCCACGTCGTCGAGGGCGCGCTGCACCCAGGGGCGGAAGATGCACCCCGCCTCGAAGGCGAGCGGCAGCGGCCGGCGCCGCCACGCCGTGCCGCCGATGGCACCAACCCAGACGAGGCGGCTGCGCTGCAGGATCTCCGCCGAAGGGTCCGCATGGGTCTCGGTGGTGAGGATCACGTCCACCTCGCCGCGGGCGAACTGCTCTTTCAGCTGCGAGGTGTAGGACGATTGCAGCGATACCCGCACCCGCGGAAAGGCGCGGGCGAAGGCGCGCAGGACCTCCGGCACGTTGGGATAGACCACGTCGTGCGGCGCGCCGAGGGTGAGCTCGCCCTGGTAGCCCTCGTCGGTCATGCGCAGCCAGATCTCGTCGTTCAGCTCCAGCATGCGGCGAGCGTAGGACATCAGTTGCTGGCCGGCGGAGGTCAGCGTCATGCCTTTGCGCGAGCGCTCGAGCAGCGTCTGGCCGAGGCCCTCCTCGAGCCGCTTCAGCTGCATCGACACGGCCGACTGGGTGAGGTTGAGCCGCGCCGCGGCACGGGTCACGCCGCCGGTCTCGGCGATCGCCACGAAGCTACGCAGGGCGGACAGGTCGAGGGTTCGAACCACGATCAATTCCTGTGATGGAAACCATCAGAACGTTTCGTTTCACTTATCGAGCTTGCGAGGACAGATCAAGGGCCACGGTCACGTGGAAGAGGAGGCGAAGGACGTGGAACAGGTGTTGGCTCGGGCCTCTTGGCCCATCCACTGGGGCGCGCGCTCGGTGCGCGGTCTCGTGCGGCTCTGGCTCGATGTGTGGAGCGAGCGGCAGGCGTTGCAGCGACTCGATGATCGCATGCTCGCCGACATCGGCATCACCCCCGAGGTGGCCGCCCGCGAGGCGGCGCGCACCCCGTGGGATGTGCCGGTGGGGCGTATCAGCGGTCATTGAGCCTTGATGCGACGGAGACGATGGACGGTGCCGGTGGGGCGCGCCCTTCCCAAGGAGAGCGCGACGGCACACCGTCCATCGTCAGTCGGTCAGCGCCTTCTTGGCGAGCGCGCGGTGGCGATCGGTGATGTGCGCGGCGACCATCGAGATGGCGCCCAACAGGATCGTCGCGTCGTCGGTAAAGCCGATGCCGAGGAGAAGATCGGGAATCGCGTCGATCGGGGCGACGAAGTAGGCGAGGGCGCCGAGCAGCGTCGCGCGGACGCGCAGCGGCACGTCCGGGTCGATGGCGCAGTAGTAGGCGGCCACGAGGTCGTGGGTGAAGGGAACCTGGCGCAGCGCCTTGCGCAGCGTCGGCCAGAATTTGCGGCGGACCCTGTCCTCTGCCGCGCGGGCCTCCTCCGGCCCCAGGATCTCGCCGTCGAGGGGAGCGTGCTCGATCATGCCGCTGCTCCATCGATCGCCTGGGCGAGGGCGATGTCCTTTCGGGTGAGCCCGCCCGCGTCGTGGGTGGTGAGGCGCACCGACACGCGGTTGTAGACGTTCGACCATTCGGGATGGTGATCCATCTTGTCGGCGGTGATCGCGATCTCGCTCATGAAGGCGAACGCCTTGGCGAACGAGGCGAATTTCAGGTCGCGACGGATCGCGGTACCGGCCTCCTCCAGCTCCCACATCGGCAGCGTCTCGAGTGCCCGGCGCATCTCCTCGATGCTCATCGGTTCGGCCATCGGTCAATCTCCTCGATGAGATCGAGATAGTGCCTTTCGGCGCGGGCGGTAGGGGAGGGGGTCAGGGCGCCGGCGTGGCCACCTTCTTGGCGGTGAAGGAGAAGCTCGTCGCGTCGGTGGCCGCGCCATCGTCCGTCGGGTCGCCGTGGAGGGGGAAGAAGGACAGCGTTGTCTCGCCGGTGAGCGCGCCGTCGTCGTAGGTGCCGGTGGTGGCAAGCTTGGCGAGACGCTGCTCCGACGCACCCGCCGGGGCGAAGGTGAAGTCGAGGAGCACGGCGCTGAAGGCGCCGCCCTCGTCCTTCGGCTCGCACGACCAGGCGCCGGACGCGTCGCTGAAGGGCTGCCAGTCGCTCCCGCCCGCCTGCGCCGAATCGCTCATCAGGACCACGCCGCCCGGCAAGATGGTGAGGAGGCTGCGGTTGGAGGTGGGGTCCACCGCCTCGCCCGGCTTGCCCTTGGAGGTGAGATAGGTGCCGATGATCGCCTCGCAGGGGCCGAGATCCTGGGCGGCGGCGGGCAAGGTCGCAGCGAGCACGGCGAGGGCGGGGAGGAGACGGAGCGGCAGGCGCGTCATGGGTGGGTCCTCTCGAAGCGATCCCGGTGAGGTCCGCTGCTAGCGCGCAGCAGTCGGATGCTGACCATAACGCGTCGCCACGTACTCGGCGACGATCGTCTTGAACTCCCCGGCGATGTTCGCCCCCCGCAGCGTCATCCGCTTCTCGCCGTCGATGAACACCGGGGCCGACGGCTGCTCGCCTGTGCCCGGCAGCGAGATGCCGATATCGGCGTGCTTGCTCTCGCCGGGGCCGTTCACGATGCAGCCCATCACGGCGACCTTCATGGTCTCGACGCCCGGATAGTCGGCCTTCCACTTCGGCAGCTCCTCGCCGATGAAGGCCTGGATCTCCTTGGCGAGCTCCTGGAACACGGTGGAGGTGGTGCGCCCGCAACCAGGACACGCCGAGACGACGGGCAGGAAGGCGCGGAAGCCCATCGTCTGCAGCAGCTCCTGGGCGACCTTCACCTCGAGCGTGCGGTCGCCGCCGGGCTCCGGCGTCAGCGAGATGCGGATGGTGTCGCCGATCCCCTCCTGCAGCAGGATGCCGAGGGCGGCGGAGGAGGCGACGATACCCTTCGATCCCATGCCCGCCTCGGTGAGGCCGAGGTGGAGGGCGTAGTCGCAGCGGCGGGCGAGATCGCGGTAGACGGCGATCAGCTCCTGCACGTCCGACACCTTGGCGGAGATCAGGATGCGGCTCGCCGGAAGGCCGAGCTCCACCGCGCGGTCGGCGGAGGCGATACCCGACACCACCATCGCCTCGCGCAGCACGCCCATCGCGGTGAGCGGCACGGCGGCGCGGGAGTTCTCGTCCATCAGGTGGGTGAGGAGCTCCTGGTCGAGCGAGCCCCAGTTGACGCCGATGCGCACCGGCTTGTCGTAGCGGATCGCGGTGTCGATGATGGCGGCGAACTGGGTGTCCCGCTTGGCCTTGAAGCCCACGTTGCCGGGATTGATGCGGTATTTGGCGAGCGCCTCGGCGCAGGCCGGATGGTCGGCGAGCAGCTTGTGGCCGATATAGTGGAAGTCGCCGACGAGGGGGACGTGAATGCCGCGGGCGGCGAGCCCGTCGCGGATCTTCGGCACGGCGGCGGCCGCCTCGTCGCGGTCGACGGTGATGCGCACCAGCTCGGAGCCGGCTTCGGCGAGCGCGGCCACCTGCGCGATCGTGGCCGCGACGTCCGCGGTGTCGGTGTTCGTCATCGACTGCACGACGATCGGCGCGTCGCCGCCCACCCTGACGCCCCCGACGTCGACCGGTATCGAGCGGCGCCGATTGGCCGGTCCGCTGGTGATCCGGTGGAACGCGTCCATTAGACACCCCATACCTTTTAAGGGGCACGCGCGCCCCGCCTCTGGCATATATCGGCGCAAGGGGCGGGCGACAACGGGCTCCGCTCTTGTGCACTGCAACACATGCGCTAGCTTTGGTCTGGCGAGCACCTGGGAGATGAGAATGTTGAAGGGCAAGTCAGCCGTCATTACCGGATCGACCTCCGGCATCGGACTGGAATATGCGAAGGTGCTCGCGTCAGAAGGCGTCAACGTCGTCATCAACGGCTTCGGCGACGCCGGTGCGATCGAGAAAGAGCGCGCCGCCATCGAAGCGAAGGGCGTCAAGGCGCTCTATTCGCCAGCCGACATGACCAAGCCCGACGAGATCGCCGGCATGATCAAGCTGGCCGAGACCGAGCTCGGCGGCTGCGATATCCTCATCAACAACGCCGGCATCCAGTACGTGTCGCCGGTGGAGGACTTCCCCGACGAGAAGTGGAACGCGATCATCGCGATCAACCTGTCGAGCGCCTTCCACACCGTGAAGCACGCGGTGCCGCTGATGCGCAAGGCGGGCTGGGGCCGCATCATCAACACCGCCTCGGCCCACGCCAAGGTGGCCTCGCCGGACAAGGTGGCCTACGTCGCCGCCAAGCACGGCATCGCCGGCCTCACCAAGACCATCGCGCTCGAGACGGCGCAGGACAACATCACCGTCAACGCCATCTGCCCCGGCTACGTGTGGACGCCGCTGGTGGAAAAGCAGATTCCCGACACTGCGAAGGCCCGCGGCATCAGCGAGGAAGAGGTGAAGCGCGACGTTATCCTCGCCGCTCAGCCCACCAAGCAGTTCGTTACGGTGGAGCAGGTGGCGGCCCTCGCCCTGTTCCTGTGCCGCGACGAGGCGGCCTCGATCACCGGGGCGCTGCTCTCCGTCGACGGTGGCTGGACCGCCTGAGCGCCCATGGCGAAGACCATCAATGTCGCGCTGCAGGGGGGAGGCGCCCACGGCGCCTTCACCTGGGGCGTGCTCGACGTGCTCCTGCATCAGCCCGACCTCGTCATCGAGGGGGTGACGGGCACGTCGGCCGGCGCCATGAACGCGGCGGTGGTGGCGAGCCACTACGGCAGCGGCGGCGCGGAGGCGGCATCCGAAGCGCTGGAGGCGTTCTGGCGGGAGGTGTCGGAGGCGGCACGCTTCTCCCCCTTCCGCCGCACGCTGATGGACCGGGTGCTCGGCAACTGGAGCCTCGACACCTCGCCCTTCTACCTCGCCTACGACATCGCCTCGCGCGTGGTCTCCCCCGCCTTCGCCAACCCGCTCGACATCAATCCGCTGCGCCCGCTGGTGGAAAAATACGTGCGCTTCGACGTGCTCAACGGGGTGTGCGCCCACAAGATCTTCATCGCCGCCACCAACGTGTGGACCGGCAAGGTGCGGATCTTCGAGCACGGCGAGATCAGCGTCGACGCACTGCTCGCCTCGGCCTGCATTCCGGAGCTCTTCGCGCCGGTCTTCATCGATGGCGTGCCCTATTGGGACGGCGGCTTCATGGGCAACCCGCCGCTCTTTCCGCTGTTCTACGGCACCGACACCGCCGATACGCTGATCGTGCAGATCAACCCGATCGAGCGGCAGAAGACGCCGGTGACGGCGCGCGAGATCGTCAACCGCGTCAACGAGATCACCTTCAACGCCTCGCTCTTGAAGGAGCTGCGGGCGATCCGCTTCGTGGCCCGCCTCGTCGACGAGGGCAAGCTCGATCCGAGCGAATATAAGCGCGTCCGGATGCACCGGATCGCGAGCCCCGAGCTGAAGCCGCTCTCGGCCTCCTCCAAGCTCAACGGCGAGTGGACCTTCCTGCGCCATGTCCGCGACATCGGCCGCCGCGCCGCCGAACAATGGCTCGCGGCGCACTTCGACGACATTGGCGAACGCGATACGATCGACATTGCACGAGAGATCGCCTGATCATCGCGGCCCGCGCCGGGCCGGCGGATCGGCGGCGGAGGCACCGGCAGGCGGATGGATCACGGCGTTTCTTTCCTGATGATCATTGCGCTGCTCGCCGGCGCGGTGATCTTCGTGCCGGTGTTCAAGCGGCTCGGCCTCGGCGCGGTGCTCGGCTATCTCTGCGCGGGGGTGGTGCTCGGTCCCTCCTTCCTCTCCGTCAGTGAGGAGCCGGAGGCGATCATGGAGGTCGCCGAGCTCGGCGTGGTGTTCCTCCTCTTCCTCATCGGGCTGGAGCTGAACCCGCACCGGCTGTGGTTGATGCGACGGGACATCTTCGGCCTCGGCGCCCTGCAGGTGGTGGTGTGCGGGGGGCTCATCATGCTCTATCCGCTCTTCGTCACGGGCCGGTCGTGGGAAACGGCGCTGGTGGCGGGTCTCGGCCTCGCCCTCTCCTCCACGGCACTGGTGATGCAGCTCATCGAGGAGCGCGGCTCGATGCGGCTGCCCTACGGGCAGAAGACCTTCGCCGTTCTCTTGATGCAGGACATCGCCATCGTCCCCCTCCTGGTGGTGGTGACGCTGCTGTCGCCCGGCGGCGACAACATGGACGGGGCGAGCGTCTTTCTCGATCTCGCCCTCGCGGTGGGGGCGGTGGCGGCGATCGTCGTCATCGGCCACAATCTGCTGTCGCCGATGTTTCGCATTCTCGCCCGCTTCGGCGGCACCGAGATCATGACGGCGGCGGCCCTCCTCGTGGTCATCGCCGCGGGCACGGCGATGGTGGCGGTGGGCCTGTCGATGGCGATGGGCGCCTTCATAGCCGGCGTGCTCCTCGCCGAGAGCAACTATCGCCACGAGCTCGAGGCCGACATCGAGCCGTTCCGCGGCCTGCTCCTCGGGCTGTTCTTCGTCTCGGTGGGCATGTCGCTCGACCTGCCGCTGATCGCTCAGAATCTCTTGCTGGTCCTCGGCGGGGTGGCGTGCATCCTCGTCGCGAAGTCGGTGGCGGTCTACGGGCTGGTGCGCGTCTTCGGCGGCGATCACATGACGGGGGTGAAGACGGGCCTTCTCCTATCGCAGGGCGGCGAGTTCGGCTTCGTCCTCTTCACGAGCGCGGCGACACAGGGGGTGATGACGGCGGAGGTGGCCGGGCTCCTGAGCGCCACGGTGATCCTCTCGATGGTCACGACGCCCTTCCTCGTGCGCTACCTGCCGCCGCTCCTCATCCGCGCCCGCCCCAAGCCGGAGCCGACGGAGGACTATTCCGACGCCCAGGGCGACGTGCTCGTGATCGGCTTCGGCCGCTACGGCCAGATCGTGTCGCAGATGCTGCTCGCCGCGGGCTTCCGGCCGATCCTCCTCGACAACGACGTGGAGCGGGTGACGGAGGCCCGCCGCTTCGGCAGCCGCGTCTACTATGGCGACGGATCGCGCCTCGACGTCCTGCGGGCGGCGGGGGCGGGGAAGGCGGCGCTGATCGCCGTGTGCACCGCGCCCAAGGAGCGCACGAGCGCCATCGTCGACCTGCTGCGCCACGAGTTTCCTCAAGCGCGGATCTTCGCCAGGGCCTACGACCGGCGGCACGCGCTGAACCTCTTCGCCCTCAATGTGGACTATCAGCGGCGCGAGACCTTCGATTCGGCGTTGCGCTTCGGGCGGGACGCGCTGGTCGCGCTCGGCAAGGAGCCGGGCGATGCCAAGGACGCCGAGATCCTGGTGCGCAAGCGCGACCGCGAGCGGCTCGAATATCAGCGCATCGAAGGACTGGCCGAGGGACACGCCAAGTGGCGCGAGGTCACCCCCGAGCCCTACATGCCCCCCATCGAGGACGAGGTGGACGACGACGAGCCTCCCGCCCCGCGCAAGGCCGCCGAATAGGGCTCAGCTCTCGCGCCAGGCCTTGCGGAACTGCTCGGTCAGCGGCTTCAGCAGATAATGCACCACCGTCTGCTCGCCGGTGGAGATATAGAGCTCGGCCGGCATGCCCGGCAGGAGGACGAGATTTTCGGGCAGCCGGTCGAGCTCGCCCTCGTTCAGCGTGACCCGCACCACGTAGTAGGTGAAGCCCTGCCGCTCGTCGATGCTGGCGTCGGCCGAGACGAACGACACCGTGCCGTGCAGCTGCGGCGTGGTGCGGAAGTCGAACGCCGAGAGCACCACGATGGCGTCCTGGCCCATCTTCACGTCGTTGACGTCGGTGGGGGCGAGGCGGGCCTCGATCACCAGCTGATCGGCGGTCGGCACCACCTGCATGATCGTCTGCGCCGGCTGCACGACGCCGCCGACGGTGTGGACGGCGAGCTCGAACACCGTGCCGTCGGTCGGCGAGCGGATGTCCATGCGCTTCAGCTGGAAGTCGGCCGCGGCGCGGCGCTCCTTGAGGTTGGCGAGCTCGGGCTTGATCTCGGTGATCTCGGCGAAGGTCTTCTCGGCGCGGTCGGTGGTGAGCTGCATCACCTCGAGCTCGGTCTCGTTGATGCGGCCTTCGGCCATGGCGATCTGCGAGGTGAGCTCGCCGCGCTCGCCTTCGAGGCGCAGGCGGTTGCGCTTCAGGTTGACGATCTTGTCGCGCGTGGTGCGCCCGCGGTCGTAGAGGCCGCCGAGCACCTCGAGTTCTTCGTCGATGAGGTTGATCTCGCCTTCCTTCGCCTTGCGCTGGGCGGTGAGGCCGTCGATCTGCTGGCGCAGCTGCTTCATGCGCTCGTTGAGCCGGTCGACCTGCCCGTCGATGGTGGCCCTGCGGGCGTCGAACACCTTCATCTGCGAATCGATCGCCTGCTTCACCAGCGGGTCGTCCTGGCGTTGCTGCAGCTCGCCGGGAACGGTGATCGCTTCGGCCTCGTCCCGTTCCGCCTCGAGGCGGGCGAGCTGGGCCTCCTTGGCGATGATCTGACCGTCGAGCAGGGCCTGGTTGGCGGCGACGAGGGTGTCGTCGAGGCGGATGAGGAGGTCGCCCGCCTTCACCTTGTCGCCGTCGGCGACGTTGATCTCGCCGACGATGCCGCCGTCGGGGTGCTGCACTTGCTTGACGTTCGAGGCGACCACGATCGTGCCGGAGGCGACGATGGCGGAGGCGAGGCGGGCCGTCGCCGCCCAGCCGCCGAGGCCGAACACCAGCGTGCAGCACACGACCACTCCGAACAGCACGTAGCGGCGGATCGAGCTCGAGAAGCGCTTGGGCTTGGTGCGCTGAGCGGGAAGGGGGGCCATTGAGATGGTCTCCGCTTAGGCGTTCTGGGGAGCGGCGGGCTGGGTCTTCTGCCCCGGCTGCGGCTTCTGGAGTTGGGCTGCGGGGCGCACATTGTCCACCTTCTCGCGCCGCATCACCTTCTTCAGCACCTCGTCGCGGTCGCCGAAGTCGGCGAGGCGGCCGTTCTCGATCAGCGCCAGCTTGTCCGTCGCCGACAGCGCCGAGGGGCGGTGGGCGACGATGATCACCACCGAGCCGCGCTCCTTCATGGTGGCGATGGCGCGGTTGAGGGCGCTGTCGCCGTAGCCGTCGAGGTTGGAGTTGGGCTCGTCGAGCACGATCAGGAAGGGATCGTCGTAGATCGCGCGGGCGAGGGCGATGCGCTGGCGCTGGCCGGCCGACAGCATCGCCCCCTGGTCGCCGAGCATCGTGGCGTAGCCGTCCTTCAACGACAGGATCAGCTCGTGGCAGCCGGCGGTCGTGGCGGCGGCGATGACCTTTTCGTCGGTGGCGTCGGGGGAGAAGCGGGCGATGTTGGCGGCGATGGTGCCCTCGAAGAGCTCCACGTCCTGCGGCAGGTAGCCGAGATGGCGGCCGAGAGCGTCGGGCTTCCACTGGGAGAGCGGGGCACCGTCGAGATTGACGCTGCCGCGGGCCGGCGGCCAGACGCCGACGAGGACGCGGGCGAGGGTCGACTTGCCCGACCCCGACGGGCCGATGATGCCGAGCGCCGTGCCGGCTTTGGCGCCGAGGCGGATGTCGATGAGGGTCGGGGTGCGCGAGCCCGGCGGCACCACGGTGATGGTGTCGACCATCAGATCGCGCTTGGGGGCGGGAAGGTCGACGGGCTCCGCCTCTTCGGGGCGATCGAAGAGGGCGCGCAGGCGGCGATAGGCCTGTTGGGCGGACAGCATCTGGCGCCAGTTCTGCACCGCCATCTCCACCGGCTGCAGACCGCGCGCCATGATGATCGAGGCGGCGATCATCGCGCCCGGCGAGATCTGCTCCTGGATCGCGAGATAGGCGCCGAGGGCGAGCACGGCCGACTGCAGGAACAGGCGGAACACCTTCGACAGCACCGAGGAGAGGCCGACGACGTCAGCGGCGCGGGCGTTGGCGGCGAGGAACTTGTCGTTCACCCCCTCCCACAGCGTGCCGACGGCCGACAGCATGCCCATGCCGTGCAGCACCTCGGCGTTGCGCCGGCCGGCGGACACGATCGAGTTGCGCTGGGCGGCGAGCTCGCCGCTCTGGCGCATCACCGGCCGCGCCGCCCGATCGGTCAGGAGGGCGATCGAGAAGAGCACGACCGCGCCCAGGACGGCGAGGTAGCCGAGCCAGGGGTGCACCAGGAAGACGATGCCGACATAGAGCGGCAGCCAGGGCATGTCGAAGATCGCCGTGACGCCCGAGGAGGAGAAGAACTGGCGCAGCTGGTCGACGTCGCGCACCGGCTCCGACTTGGCGGCCAGCGGCCCGGAGCGGATCGGCGCGCTCACCTGCGACAGGAAGGCGGCGCGGCCCACCTCCTCGTCGAACCGGTGGCCGACCCGCGTCAGCACGCGGTAGCGCACGAGGTCGATGAGACCCATGAAGACGTAGAGGCCGATGACGAGCACCACCAGGGCGAGCAGCGTGGGTACGCTGCGGCTCGTCAGGACGCGGTCGTAGACCTGCAGCATGAACAGCGGGCCGGTCAGCATCAAGATATTGACGACACAGCTGAAAATCGCCACGGACACGAAGGTCCGTCGCGTGGCCGCGATGGCGCTCGCAAGGATGTTCGACTTCACCACGGTGGGGCCTCAGACAAGCTCGATCGACTTCATAGGGGTCGCGGCTGCCCCCACCCTATCGGCGAGGGTCCGCTTCGAAAAGGGCGACGCCGGCACGAAGGCGACGGCGTGCGCCGCGCGGGAAGGCAACGACCCGATCGGTGGTGTGATTCGGGCACGAGTGCGGAACAAATAGGTGTGTGCACTCGACATTCTCGTCCATGTCAATGCACGATCTTGTAGCCGAATGTGAGAGAATTGTTATCTTGGTCATGAACCCGTTCATGGAGGCGCCCGAGGGATCGATGCGCCGGGGGTGTCTTCTGCTGTTCTTCGCGTGGCCAGGATCGAGGGTGGGCGGGCCGCAATGATCGATCACCGACAGGATAGGGCGCTGCTCGGCCTCGCCATGACAGCGGGCGGGTTCACGCGCGCCCTGTTGTGTCCCTCGCTCGAGCGGATCACCGCCGACGGGGATGCGGCGATCTCGCAGGAGGAGAACGTGCTCGCCGCGGCGAGCTTCGCCGAGGCTGTGGACGTGCCGGCGGCCGAGGTCGCCGCGCTGCCGCCGCGGGGCGACTGGCTGCGCTATTGCGACCGCCGGGGCCATGCGCCGGTGCTCCTCCTCCTGCGGCGCGGTTCGACCTCGCCGACCGACGCGACGCGGATCGCGGAGGTGGTGTTCAACGACCATGCCGCCCGCGTCGGCCTCGCCGAGGTGCGCAGCGCTCTGCGTCGGCGCAACGCGATCCTGAGCGGCGTCGAGACGATGACGCACATCGGCATCTGGCAGGTCGGGCTGACGAGCGGGCGCACCTCCTGGTCGGACGAGACCTACCGCATCTGTGGCATCGACCCCTCGGAGGCGACACCCAGCCTCGACGACGCCATCGCCTTGTTTCCGGAAGAGGTGCGGGGCCTCGTGCGCAACTATCTCGACGATGCGATCGAGCAGAAGTCGGGCTTCAACTTCGTGCTGCCCTTCCGCCGGGCCGACGGGGTGCTGCGCACCGTGCGCAGCGTCGGCTACGTGGTGACGGACGACGACGCCGAGGATTATCTCTTCGGCATCATTCAGGACGTGACCGACGAGCGCGAGGCGCAGCTCCATCTCTGGTGGACGGCCAACCACGACACCCTCACCGGGCTGCCCAACCGGATGCTGTGGCAAGAGCGCCTCTCCCATGCGCTGGAGATGGCGCAGAAGCGCAACCAGGCGGTCGGCCTCATCCTCGCCGATCTCGACCATTTCAAGTCGATCAACGACGTCTATGGCCACGAGGCGGGCGACGAGGTGCTCAAGGCGGTCGCCGACCGGCTGACCGCCCACATGCGCCAGGGCGATACGCTCGCTCGCCTCGGCGGTGACGAGTTCGCCATCATCGTCAACGAGCTGGCCGAGCCGGACGACCTCGAGCGGCCGCTCCAGCGCCTCGTCAGCGCCGCCAACGTCGACTTCGGCTATCGCGGCACCGCCATCCCGGTCACCCTGTCGCTCGGCGCCGCCGTGTTTCCGCGCGACGCCGACGATGCGCGCGAGCTCTACCGCAACGCCGATCTTGCCCTCTTCCGCACCAAGGCCGACCCGCAGCGGCGCGGCACGCTCTACGATCCGCGCTACGGGCTCGAGCAGGAGGGGCGCGAGAAGCGGGTGCGGCTGATCCGCGAGGCGATCGACGCGCAGGAGATCGTGCCGTGCTACCAGCCGGTCGTGCATCTCGGCACCGGCCGGCCGGCCTGCGTCGAGGCGCTGACGCGGTGGCGCGACGGCGAGCGCCTGCTCGACGTGAGTGCCTTCCCCACCGCCTTCGAGGATGCCGAGCTCGCCCCGCTCCTGGGGCTCACCCTGATCGACCAGATCTCGCGCGACTGGCGCATCATGCGGGCCGAGCTCGGCGACGTGCCCGCTCTCAGCCTCAACGTGTCGCTGCGCCAGCTCCAGAACCTCTCCTTCGTCTCGGCGATCAACCGGATGCTCGACGAGGGCGTGGTCAAGGGTCCCGACCTCATCCTGGAGGTGAAGGTGGATCCGCTCGCCTCGCTGAGCCGCCACGTGCGTCCGGCCTTCCTGCAGCTCCTGAAGCGGGGGGTGTCGATCTCCTTCGACAGCCTCGTGAGCGGGGTCTCGGTGCTGGTGGAGCCCGGCGCGCTCGCCGTGCGCCAGATCAAGGTGAGCTGGGCGGCGATCGAGCAGTCGGAGGAGAAGGGACGGGCCGGGCCGGTGATCCGCGGCATGATCGACACCTGTCGCAATCTCGGCATCGAGCTCGTCGCCTGCGAGATCGAGACGCAGGAGGAGCTGCGCCGGGTGCGCGGCATGGGGTTCCGCCTCGCCCAGGGCTTCCAGTTCGCCCGCCCGATGCGGTTCGATGTGCTGCTCGGCTGGTTGCGGCAGGTCGAGCCGGTGGCGAGCGAGCGCTGAACTCGGCGGATGGGCTGTGGCGCGGCTGCCGCAGCCGCGCCGGAAACGCCCCGGCGGCCCGGCCCGGCGCGGCCTCTCGCTCGGGCGTGCCCTTTTCGCCCCGTCGGAGCCGCGATAGGTACGTGCCACAGGTGCCCGTGTCGGCTCGGAGGGGACAACGCTCATGCCGCCTATCCAGCATCATCATTGGCCGGGATGCTCGACGGTCAGCCCTTTCATCGTGTCCGACCGGGCGCTCGAGATCGTCGACTTCATCCGGACGGTGTTCGACGCCGACACGCTGGAGCCGCCCCTCATGCGGGGCGACGGGACGCTGTCCCACGCGGTGGTGAAGATCGGCGACACCACCATCATGCTGGGCGATCCGCGCGATCCGAACAGCCACCACAAGGCGTTCCTGCACATCTACGTGCCGGACTGCGACGAGACCTACGGCCGGGCGCTCGAGGCCGGCGCGACGAGCGTGATGGAGCCGGCCGACCACTTCTACGGCGACCGGGCGGGCGGGGTCGTCGACATCGCCGGCAACACCTGGTGGATCGCCACCCACGTGCGCTCCCTCTCGCGCAGCGAGATCGAGCGCTTGGCGCGCGACGCGGAGGCCGCCGGCTGAGCCCTCGCCGCCTGCGACAAAATCGCTTGCGGCGACACCGGGCGCCCCGCAGGATGGGCGCCCACCGCGGCCCGGGGGCCGGGTGGCGAATGCCCGGCGCCGAGGTCTTGCCATGGACATCCTCTACCGCATCGTCATCGACCCGTTCGTGCAGATGGTGGCGACGCCCGACTTCCTCATCCAGGTCCTGTGGGAGGGCTTCGTCGCGGGGGTGCTCTACGCGCTGATCGCGCTCGGCTTCGTGCTCATCTTCAAGGCGTCGGGCGTGTTCAACTTCGCCCAGGGCATCATGGTGGTGTTCGCGGCCCTCTCGCTGGTGGGCTTCGTGGAGGTGGGGGTGCCGGCGCCGATCGCCTTCGTGCTCTGCCTCGGGGTGATGCTGGTGCTCGCGGTCGGGGTGGAGCGCCTGGTGCTGCGCCCGCTCGTCAACCAGCCCGACATCATCCTCTTCATGGCCACCATCGGCCTCACCTTCTTCCTGATCGGGCTCGGCGAATTGATCTTCGGCGGCGAGCCGAAGACGATGGTCACCGAGGAGCTGTTCCTGCCCACCGGGTCCTCGGTGTGGGAGCCCGCCGGCCTCGGTCCGGACGGGGCGCCGGGCTTCATCCTCTTCCAGCACCTCGACGTGGCGGCTGCGGCGATCGCGCTCGCCCTCGTCGCCGCCCTCGGCTTCTTCTTCTCCAAGACGCGCATCGGCCGGGCGCTGCGAGCCGTCGCCGACGATCATCAGGCGGCTCTCTCGGTCGGCATCTCGCTCAACCAGATCTGGGTCATCGTCTGGTTCGCGGCCGGCGTGGTGGCGCTCTTCACCGGCATCATGTGGGGGGCGCGGTCGGACGTCTCGTTCGCGCTCGAGATCATCGCCTTCAAGGCGCTGCCCGTCCTGATCCTCGGCGGCTTCACCTCCATCCCCGGGGCGATCGTCGGCGGCCTGATCATCGGCATCGGCGAGAAGCTCGGCGAGATCTATTGGGGCCCGCTGGTGGGTGGCGGCATCGAGAGCTGGCTCGCCTACATGATCGCGCTGGTGTTCCTGCTCTTCCGGCCGCAGGGGCTGTTCGGCGAACGGATCATCGAGCGCATATGAGATCTGCGTAGGCGCATGGCCGGCCCGCTTTGCGCTCCCTTGTCGCACTGCGGGGGGCAGTGTACGGGGCGTAGGTGAGCATTTGCGCATCCCCCACAGTTTCGAGCACCGGGTCCGAGTTTCGCGCCGGAATGGTCGCGTCCTTGCCGGTCGTGTCGGCGATCGCGCCGGTCGGCATGCTGTTCGGCGCGGTGAGCGTCAATCACGGCCTCTCCACCCTCGATGCGGCGCTGATGAGCGCGCTGGTCTTCGCCGGCGCGAGCCAGTTCATCGCGGTCGACCTCTTCGGCCACCAGGTGCCGATATGGTCGCTGGCGCTCGCGGTGTTCGCGGTGAACTTTCGCCATATCCTCTATTCGGCGGCGCTCGCGAGCGCGCTGCGGCCCTTTCGCTGGCTCACCAAGGTCTCGATCTTCGCCGTCCTCACCGATCCCGCCTTCGCCTATGCCGAGCACCGGGTGGAGCAGGACAAGCGCTTCTCGGTCGCGGCCTACATGGGCATCGGCCTGACGCTCTATGTGGTCTGGTTCCTGTCGACCGTCGTCGGCGCCCTGTTCGGCCAGCTCATCGAGGATCCGTCGGCCTTCGGCCTCGACCTCCTGTTGCCGATCTACTTCCTCACCCTGGTGATGGGCTTCCGCAGCCGGCCGGGCTGGGGGCTCACCGTGATCGTGAGCGGCGCGCTGTCGACCCTCATCTACGCCTTCCCGATGCTCGGAGTGCCCTTCCTCGGCCCGCCGTGGCACATCACCATCGGCGCGCTGGGCGGCATCCTCGCGAGCGTCCTCTTCGTGAAGCGGGACAAGGACGTGCCGATCGTGGAGGCGGCGGAAGAGCTCGCCCACACCGACGCCGGCGATCCGCACGAGCGGAGGACGATGTGAACGAGGACTTTTTCGTCGTCACCATCGTCTGCGCGGTGATGACGATCCTCACCCGCAGCGGCGGCTATCTCCTCCTGTCGCGCTTCACCCGGCTGCCACCGCGCGTCGACGCGGCGCTCGAGGCGGTGCCGGCCGCGGTGATGACCACGCTGTTCGCCCCCGCCATCCTGTCGGGCGGCTGGCGCGAGGCCGTCGCGATGGGCGTCGCCGTGCTCGTCGCCCTGCGCCTGGGGCCGACCGCGACGCTCGTCATCTGCGTCACCGTCCTCGTCACTCTGCGCTCGCTCTGATCCCCATTGCCCCGGCGTCGCTTCTCGGCGACACTTCGCGGCAAAAATACGGGGAAACGCCGCGGATGTTCTACCGTGAAGCCGGCCAGTTCAAGACGAACTACGCCGACGACCAGGCTGCTTTTCCGGTCCGCGAGGACCGGATCGGCATTATACTGCTTGCTGTGCTTGCCGCCGTGGTGGTGCCGATCGTCGCCAGCGACTTCGTGCTCAACACCATCATGATCCCGTTTCTGATCTTCGCGCTCGCGACGATCGGACTCAACGTCTTGACGGGCTATTGCGGCCAGCTCTCGCTCGGCACCGGCGCCTTCATGGGGGTCGGCGCCTACGCCTGCTACAAGCTGACGTCGATCTTTCCGGACGTGAACATCGTCCTGTGGGTGTTGTGCTCGGGGGTGTTCTCGGCCGCCGTCGGGGTGGTCTTCGGGCTGCCGTCGCTGCGCATCAAGGGCTTCTACCTGGCGGTGGCGACGCTCGCGGCCCAGTTCTTCCTCGAGTGGTGCTTCATCCGCATCCCCTGGCTCTACAACAACAACGCCTCCGGGGCGATCGAGGTGCCGACGCGCGAGGCCTTCGGCGTCGCCTTGACGGGACCGACGGCAGAACCCCTCACGCGCTACCTGATCGTGCTCGCCATCGTGGTGGTGATGACCTTCCTCGTCGGCAACCTCCTGCGCGGCCGGATCGGGCGCACCTGGATGATGATCCGCGACATGGACATCGCCGCCGAGCTGATCGGCGTCCGGCCGCTCTACGCCAAGCTCTCCGCCTTCGCCGTGTCCTCCTTCGTGTGCGGCGTGGCGGGGGCGATGTTCGTGTTCTTCTGGCTCGGGGCGGCGGAGCCGGCGAGCTTCAACATCCGCCTCTCGTTCCAGGTCCTCTTCATGGTGATCCTCGGCGGGCTCGGCTCGATGGCCGGATCCTTCATGGGCGCCGCCTTCATCTTCATCATGCCCATCCTGATCCGCATGGTGCCGGCTGCCTTCGGCCTCGACGTCGACGCGGCGACGGTGGAGCACCTCAACTTCGTGATCATCGGCGCCCTGATCATCGGCATCCTGATCGCCGAACCCCACGGCCTCGCGCGTCTCTGGTCGGTGCTGCGCCAGAAACTGAGGGTTTGGCCTTTTCCGTATTGAGTATAGTCTTCGTCCCGAGAGGGACGATGAAACGTCCCCGTGCATAAGAACAGACAAAGTCATAGGGAGAGATCATGAAACGGACACTCGGAGCCGCCTTGGGGGTGCTTCTGGCCGGATCGACGGTGGCCCCGGCGCTGGCCCAAGAGGGCGAACTCTTCCTGCCGCTCTTGACCTATCGGACCGGCCCCTTCGCCGGCTCCGGCATCCCCATCGCCGACGGCATGCGCGACTATCTGACGATGCTCAACGAGCGCGACGGCGGCATCGGCGGCGCCAAGATCTACATCGAGGAGTGCGAGACGGGCTACAACACCCAGAAGGGCGTCGAGTGCTACGACAGCCTCAAGGGCCGCGACCCGCTGGTGGTCAATCCCTATTCCACCGGCATCACGCTGCAGCTCATCCCGAAGGCGAGCGTCGACGGCATCCCGGTGCTGTCCATGGCCTACGGTCTCTCCGCCGCGGCGGACGGGACGGTGTTTCCCTGGGTGTTCAACCCGCCGCTCAGCTACTGGGACGGCGCGTCGGCCGCCATCAAATATATCGGCGAGCAGGAGGGCGGCCTCGAAGGGCTGAAGGGCAAGAAGATCGGCTACATCTTCCTCGACGCCGGCTACGGCCGCGAGCCGATCCCGCTGCTGGAGGATTTCGCCAAGGAGTACGGCTTCACGCTGACGCAGTATCCCGTGCCCTTCGACACGATGCAGAACCAGTCGTCCCAATGGCTCAACGTGCGCCGCGACCGGCCCGACTACATGATCATGTGGGGCTGGGGCGCGATGAACCCCACCGCCGTGCGCGAGGCGGCCAAGGTGCGCTATCCGATGGAGAAGTTCATCGGCACCTGGTGGTCGGGTGGTGAGGACGACGCCCGTCCCGCCGGCGGCGGCGCCAAGGGCTACAAGACGATGAACTTCAACGGCGTCGGCACCGACTTCCCGGTCATCGCGGACATCACCACCCACGTCTACGACAAGGGCCTCTCCAAGGTGTCCGACAAGTCGCGTATCGGCGAGAACCTATATAATCGCGGCGTGATGAACTCGTTCCTGATGGCCGAGGCGGTGCGCAACGCCCAGGCCGCCACCGGCAAGACGCTGGTGACGCCCGCCGAGGTGCGTGCCGGCTTCGAAGCGCTCGACATCACCGCGGAGCGGCTGAAGGAGGCGGGCATGGAGGGCTTCATGAAGCCGCTCAAGCTCTCCTGCACCGACCATGCCGGCCAGAGCGACGTCTACGTGCAGGAGTGGACCGGCGAGGCCTGGCAGCCGGCGTCCGACTGGTTCTCGCCGATGGTGGAGAAGGTGCGCCCGATGCTGGAGAAGGCGGCCGAGGAGTACGTCGCCGCCAACCAGCCCTGGCCCAAGCGCGAGGTGCCCTGCGCGGACTGATTTAACCATCAGGTATCCGTCCACGGCCACTATGGTTGTGGACGGATTTGACGGAACGGCCATATGATTAACGGACCGTCATCGACCAAGGCGGGGCAAAGCACCGCGGACTAAGGAACGACTTTTGCGATAACGGGATTAGGAGCCATCGGCACGTGAGCTTTGATAGTTTGGGCTATGCGCGCCGTTTGCGCGATGACGGTGGTGTGGAGCAGAAGCAGGCGGAGGCGCATGCAGCTGCGGTACAGGAGTTCGTTGTGAAGGATCTTGTCACCAAGGACGACCTTGGTGTCAGCTTCGCCAAGCTGGACGCCTCTCTTGGCGAGCGTCTCAGCTCTGTCGAGGATCGCGTCAGGCACCAGTTCTCGACGTTGCACTCAGATCTTGCCACCGTCCGCGAGAAGCTCAACTCCTTCGATAGCCGCTTTGCTCCGATTGATCAGAGAGGCTCGCTGATCGACCAACGCATGCAGCACCTCACGGAGCGGATGACGGAGCTCACGCGGAGCCTCGAGCGCTCGCAGAGCGTCGTCATGGACAAGCTGACCCTTCGGTTTGGCGCGATGTTCCTGACGCTCGCTCTTTCGCTCGTCGTCATCTATTTCCGCAAAGCGCTGTTCTAGAACGGGCAGAGCATGACGACCGCGTCGCTCCCCCACGCCTCGGGCTCTTCCGCGCCGATCCTCGACGTCGCCAACATCGAGGTGATCTACGACCATGTGATCCTCGTCCTGAAGGGGGTGTCGCTCACCGTCCAGCAGGGCGGCATCGTGGCGCTGCTCGGGGCGAACGGGGCGGGCAAGACCACCACGCTCAAGGCGATCTCCAACCTCTTGCGCGCTGAGCGGGGCGACGTGACGAAGGGTGCCATCCTCTTCGACGGGGAGGAGGTGCAGGCGCTCTCGCCCAACGCTCTCGTCACCCGCGGCTGCATCCAGGTGATGGAGGGGCGCCACTGCTTCGGCCATCTGACGGTGGAGGAGAACCTTCTCACCGGCGCCTTCACCCGGCACGACGGATGGGGTGCGGTGAAGGCCGATCTCGAAAAGGTGTACGACTACTTTCCCCGCCTGCGCGAGCGGCGCTCGAGCCAGGCGGGCTACACCTCCGGCGGCGAGCAGCAGATGTGCGCCATCGGTCGCGCCCTGATGAGCCGTCCGAAGATGATCCTCCTCGACGAGCCCTCGATGGGCCTCGCCCCGCAGCTCGTGGAGCAGATCTTCGAGATCGTGAAGGAGATCAACGCCAAGGAGGGGGTGTCGATCCTCCTCGCCGAGCAGAACACCAACGTCGCCCTGCGCTACGCCACCTACGGCTACATCCTGGAATCGGGACGCGTGGTGATGGACGGCGACGCCGACGCGCTGCGCCAGAACGAGGACGTGAAGGAGTTCTACCTCGGGGTCGCCGGCGACGGCCGCAAGTCGTTCCGCGAGGTGAAGCACTACAAGCGGCGCAAGCGCTGGCTCAACTGACGCTGTCCACACCGACGCTGTCCACCGTCCTCGACGGCCGAACGGTTGGTGTTCGCACCGAAGACCGATAGGGTGCGCCATCATCTCCGAGCCGAGCGTGCCGTCTCCTTCTATGCTCCGACCCTCGATCCGCGCTGCAGCGCTGCCGCTCCCCACGAGGCGGGCGAGCGGCAATGAGTGAGCGGCTGCACCCGCAGGAGGCGGCGCGGGCGCGGCAGACCCCGGTGCCGTGGGGCGACTTCTGGCGCGTGTTTCCGCTCCTCGCGCTGGTGCCCATCGGCATCTTGTGGCTCTACGCCGACTGGATCAGCGAGCGCCGATACGGCGACCTCCTGCGCGCCGAGCGCATCGCGGTGTCGATGCAGGTGGCGGCGGTCTCGCGCGGGCTGCGCGACGTCTCCGTCGGCGTCTGCACGCTCGCCGAGCAGAACGAGCTCGGCGCCTATCTCGAATCACCCGATCCGAAGATGCTGGCAGCCATCGCCAACGAATATCGCTCCGTCGCCCGCCACGGCGCCCTCGTCAGCGACGTCCATCTCCTCGACAAAAGCGGCAGTCAGCTCGTCCACGTGCTGCGCATGGGGGCGGGCGAGGAACCGCGGGTCATGTCGACCGACGAGCTGCAGCAGCTCTCCGACGCCTTCTACGACGACGTCGCCTCGGCGAAGCGGACGGGGGAGCTCTTCGTTTCCCCTCTGAAGCGGGACGCCGACGGCAAGGGGGTGACGATCCGCTTCGGCACGCCCGTCTTCAGCGAGGATGGTGGCGACAAGGCGATGGTGGTGATCGGCTACAATGCCGCGCCGATCCTCGACAGTGCGGCGGCCGCCGGCGCCGCTTCACTGGGCGTGCCGATCATCATGGACAGCGACGGGATGCTGCTGATCACGCCCGACATCGACGGCGGCATCGGCTTCGGCGATCCAGCCGATCCCGCGCACGGCCTCGCCCTCGGCCTGCCGGACGAGTGGCGCACCATGGCCAACACCGACATCGGCAGCGTGCGCACCGAGGCGGGCCTCTTCACCTTCGAGGCCTACCGCCCGCTCGCCGACCTCAAGGGCTGCGAGGGCGATCCGGCGAACGCCGCGGGGGCCGACGGCGAGCGCTATCGCTGGGTGGTCGCCTCCCACGTGCCCGACCCGGTGCTCGACGACATCCGCGAGGACGCCTACATCACCGCCGCGGCGATCGGCGCCCCCATCCTGCTCCTCCTCGCGGTGGCGACGCGGACGGTGGGGGTGATCGTCGGCAATCGGCGCATCTACCGCGCCGAGCTCGAAGCGATGGCGCGTCGCGATGCCTTGACCGGGCTCGCCAACCGCATCGCCTTCGAGGAGGCGCTGACGGAGGCGTGCCAGCGGGCCGAGGACGAGGCCACCCGCTTTGCGGTGATCTTCATGGATCTCGACGGCTTCAAGGGCGTGAACGACGCGCTCGGCCACTTCGCCGGCGATCTGGTGCTGCGCCGCATCGCCCGCCTGCTCTCCGAGAACTGTCGCGACGGCGACACCGCGGCGCGCGTCGGCGGCGACGAATTCGTGGTGCTGATGCCGGGCGCCGATCATCAGGGGGCGCACGGTTTCGCCGAGCGGGTGAAGGACCGCGTCATCGCCGCGGGCTCGCCGGAGCGTCCCATCGGCGTCAGCATCGGCATCGCCATCTGGCCGGACGACGGCGGCGATGCCGAGACGATTGTCGTGCGGGCCGATCAGGCGATGTATGAAGCGAAGCGGGCGGGCAAGAACACCATCCGTCATGCATCCGCGACCGGCGTCGCGTAGCGGCGCGGCGACGGGCAGGGCAAGCGGGGATGCCGATGCGGATCGAACTCCAGACATGCTCCTACGCGGGCGACTTCGGCCTCTGCGAGATGCTGTGCGAGACGATCGACCGCTTCGCCCCCGCCGACATGCGGCACGTGCTCATCGTGCCCACCGCCGACCTTGCGGTGTTCCGCCCGCTGGAGCGCTCGGGCCGCGAGGTCCGCTCCGAGGACGAGTATCTGCCGCGCTGGCTCCACCGGCTGCCGATCCCGCGCGGATCGTGGCGGCGCTACCTGATGCTGCCGCGCCGCGACATCTTCCTCTCCTTCCGCAGCGCGCCGGTGCGGGGCTGGATCGTGCAGCAGATGATCAAGATCGGCGCCACCCGCGCCTCGGAGGCCGACGTGGTGCTGCACGTCGATTCCGACACCGCCTTCGTACGCCCCTTCACCGAGGAAAGCCTCGTGGTGGACGGCAAGGTGCGCTGCTATCGCAATCCCGGCGCCGGCATCCTCGATACGCACGCACTGTGGCACGAGGCGGCCTCGCGCCTCCTCGGCCTGCCGCCGACCCCCTACCACGGTGCCGACTTCATCGACGCCATGGTGACGTGGCGGCGCGATACGGCGCGGGCGATGATCGACCGCATCGAGAGCACGACGGGCGTCGACTGGCAGGTGGCGCTCGCCCGCACCCCGCACTTTTCCGAGTACATCCTCTACGGCGTCTATGCCACGAAGATCGCCGAGGCCGAGCCGGCCACCGCGGGCCGTCTCTGGTTTACCGAGCGCTCTCTCAGCCGCTCGCTGTGGACGGAGGGGCTGGCGGACGAGGCGCACAAGGCCGCCTTCGTCGCGAGCCTCGAGCCCGACGAGATCGCCTGCCTGGTGCAGTCCACCCTGCCGATGAGCGCGGCGGAGCGGCGGGCGCTGATCGAGGACCTCGCGGCGGTCGCAGCGCGGCAGCAGGCGGGCTGACCGCTCAGCCGGCCGGGACCCGCGTCGCGTCCTCGTGGCGGTAGAGGGGGACGCGGCGGCTGAAGAAGGTGAGCTTGCCCCACTGGCCGGCAAGGCGCATCGCGAGCGACCGGCGGCGCTCCGTGGAGCCGGTGACGGCGGCAAGGCACCACGCCGCGGCGAGGAGGACGAGCTTCACCGCCGCCCCCGCCATCAGCTTCGCCGCGGCGAGCCGCCGGTCGGGGGCGGTGAGGTAGATCACCCAGGCGTAGCTCTGCCCTCCGGCGAGGAGGCGGCGCCGTAGGTAGGCGGGTTCGGTGCGGCTCGCCGGCACGACATCGCGGGCACCGGCCTCGGCGAGCCAACCGAAGCGGCTTCCGGCCTGATGCATCCGGTGGAAGAGCAGGAGGTCTTCCCCGCCATTGGCGCCGAGATAGAAGTCGAACGGATCGTGGTCGGGGATCGCGGCGCGGCGCAGGATGCAGTTGGAGGTGGCGAGCACGAAGCCCTGGCGGTGCCGCTCGGGACCGTCGACGGCGAGCTCGGTCCCGTCGGGAAGGTCCGGCTCGCGCTCGTAGAGGCCGCGGGCGATGGGGCCGACCCCGTCGGGGTTGCCATAGATCGGCTCCACCGGGCCGAAGAAGCCGTCATAGGGCAGCCGCGCCACGCCCTGGCGCACGGCGCGGATCCAGGTCGGTACCACGGCCTGATCGTCGTCGAGGAAAGCGACGAACTCGGCTTTGGAGGCGGCTATGCCGGCGTTGCGCGCGACGGAGATGTTGGGCGGGTGCGCCTCGACGTAGCGCACCGGGTAGGGTAGGCGCGGGGCGGCCGAGGCCACCGCACGGCGCGCCGTCGCTCCGTCGGAGTTGTCGACGACGATGATGCCGAGGTCGGCGCGCGGGTCCGCCGTCGCGGCGCCGATGCTCGCGAGGAGGGCGACGAGCAGGTCCTCTCGGTGGAAGGTGCAGATGATGATGTCGATGCCGACGCGGCGCTCCGCCGCGATCCGGTCGGCCGTCGTCGGGCGGCCCGTGCCCGCATCGCTCGCTCCGACGCCGCTCGTCGCCGCGTCGCTCATGGTCGCACCGCCGCGACGGCGGGGCCGATCGCCTCCTCGAGCCGTACGCGGGGCTCCCACCCGATGGTCTCGGCGGCCGCGTCGGTCAGGTAGCGCGCGTCGCGGCGGAAGAGGGCGAGCTCGCCGCGCGCCGGCGCGAGGGCGGCTCGCTCGAGCCCCGGCAGGCCGAGCCGGCGCCACGCCTTGGCGGGGAGGCTCGCCGCGACCTCCGCGGTAAGCCGCGACGGCGACACGCGGCGCAGCGGCGGCGCCCCCGCCGCGGCGGCGAGGCGGGCGAAATAGTCGTTCCAGCTCATCCTGTCCGGCCCGTCGATGTTGAGGGGGAGGAAGCCGTCGGGCCCGGCGAGGATCGCGGCGGCCGCGGCGCGCGCCACGTCGTCGACGTGGACGAGGGGGGCGCGGGCGGCGGCGGCGCTGCCGAAGTCGCCCCAGGCGCCGGCGCGGATGCGGTGCACCATCTTGTCCACCCACAGCGTGCTGCCGGGCCCGTAGACGGCGCTCGCCCGCAGCGCCACCGCGCTGCGGTTGGGACCCGCCGCGGTCCATTCCGCGAGGCGGGCCTCGGCCGCGACCTTCGCCGCGCCGTAGTCGCCGACGGGGGGGACCGGAGGATCGTCCTCGCGCACCTCTCCGGTGCGGGCGCCGTAGACCTCGATGGAGCTCAGATAGACGACGCGGGCGACGCCTGCGGCCGACGCCGCCTTGGTGAGGCGCACGACGTCGTCGGCAAGGCTCGAGGTCGCGCCGCCGTAGGCCGCGTGGACGACTCCTGTGGTACCGGCCATCGCGGCGGCGAGCGCCTTGGCGTCGTCGAGCGGCGCCGAGGCGGTGGCGACGCCGCGCGCCGCGAGCGAGGCGGTAAGCGGGCTGTGGTGGAGCCCCGCCCGCACCGGCGCGCCGCGATCGAGGAGGGCGGCGCACACCGCGCGGCCGATGAAGCCGGCGGCGCCGGTGACGAGGACCGGGCCCGCCGTCATGCAGCCGCCCACGGCATCGGTGCGATGGGGGGAACGGTGCTCGTCACGCTATAGGGCATCGCGAATCGGTCGGGATGCTGCACCACCTCGGTCACCTCGGTGATGTGCACCGCGAGCTCGGAGGAGAGGCGGCAGGGGCGCCCCTCGCGCAGCGCGTCCGCGAGCTCGGCGACGCCGCGCATGAAGTCCATCGTCGGCACGCCCCGGCGCGTCGGCAGCGCGGGCTTGCGCACCGGCGGCACGGTCTCGGTCGGGCGCCAGCCGAGGCGCCGCTCGGCGAGGCGGGCGAGGCGGCTCGTCGCCGGCCGCGACAGCCGCACCGGCGAGGCGTAGGTCCACGGCTCGGCAAGGCTCAGCATGCCGGTTTCGCCGAAGAGGCGCAGGCGATGGTCGTAGGGGGCGATGACGGAGTTCGTCATGCGGGCGGTGACCCCGCCGTCGAAGGTGAGGAGGGCGACCGACATGTCGGGGGCGGGGTCCGGCAGCGGCGGGTCGGTCTGCTTGTCGGCGATCACCAGGGCGGAATGGGCCGTGACTGTGCGCACCGGCCCGAAGAGGGCGACGAGGGGGCCGAGCGTGTAGCCCGCGTGCTCGAAGGTGCAGCCGACCTGGAACTCGCCCCGGGCCGGCCACGGCGCGCCGGAGCGGTTCGCCCAGTCGCGATAGGCGGTCCGGTGGATCATGCCGTCGTCCATCTCGGCATAGACGAGGCCGATCTTGCCCGCGAGCCCGTCCCGCGCCGCCTTCATCAGCGTCTGCGAGTGCTCGCCGAGGAAGTTGCAGGGGGCGGCGGCGAGGGCGACGCCGCGTGCCTCGGCCGCGGCGGCGAGGCGCTTGGCGGCCGCCCCGGTCATCGCCAGCGGCTTCTCCGAGTAGACGTGCTTGCCGGCCGCGATCGCCGCCGCGCTGACGGCCTCGTGGTTGTGCGGGTCGGTGAGGTTGACGACGATCTCCACCGCCGGATCGGCGAGCATCGCCTTGAGCGAGGCCGCCGTCGGCAGCGACCAGGTGGCCGAGGTGCGGGCGAGGCGATCGGGATCGCGGTCGTAGACCGCGCGGATCGCCACCCCGTCGTGGAAGGGGGCGGTCGCGGCGTAGCTGTCGGCGATATAGCCGCAGCCAACGATGCCAAGTCCCGTCGCCACTCCGATCTCCTCCCGCCATAGGTGCGGCGAGGAGATTGCACACCCGCGGCCGCCGAATAAAGCCTGCCGTCAGGCCGAAAGGGCCGCAACGATCGCCTCGCGCGAAAACGGCATCGCCGTGAGGCGCACGCCGAGCGCTTCGGCGAGGGCGTTGGAGATGGCCGCGGCGGTGGGACCCTGGGCCGCCTCGCCGCATCCGAGCGGCGGCGCGTCCTGCGGGCCGACGATCCTCACGGTGATGCGGGGCACCTCGGGGAAGGTGAGGATCGGGTAGGTCTCCCAGTCCCGCGTCGCGACACGATCGCCCTCGTAGCGGACGGCCTCCTTGAGCGCCCAGCTCGTCGACTGGACGATGCCGCCCTCGATCTGGTTGCGCACCCCGTCGGGGTTGATCGCCTCGCCGACGTCGACGGCGGCCCAGGCGTCGGTCACCCTGACGTCCTCCTCCACCTCGATGCGCGCCACCACGGCGCAGTAGCCGGCGCGGTTCTTGTAGCGGGCGTAACCGATGCCGTAGGCGGCGCCGTCGGCGGAGGTGCCCGGCCAGCCGGCGCCGTCGGCCGCGGCCTCCACCACGGCGCGAGCGCGCGGGTCGTCGAGATGGGCGAGGCGGAAGGCGACCGGATCCTCGCCGAGCGCGCGGGCGACGTCGTCGACGAGGGTCTCGATGGCGGTCACGTTGAGGAAGGCGCCGAGCCCGCGCATCGCGGAGGTGCGCACGGGAATGTCGCCCACCACGCGCTTTGCCACCCGCTGATAGGCGATCGCGTAGGCCGGGATGGCGTTGCGCTCGGCCCCGCCGCCGGCCGCGAGCGGAATGTCGCCCGGCGTCTCTATCGGAACGCCGTCTTCGATGAGGTAGGCGGAACGCAGGTAGGGCGCGCCGGGGCCGGGGCGGCTCGAATGGGTGAAGCTCGTCGCCGTCGCCTCGAAGCCTTCGATGCGGCCGTTCGCGACGATGGCGGTGGCGCGCGTCACCATCGGCGCGCCGACGGGGGCGGTGCCGAACTCGTCGGCGCGGCTCCAGACGACGCGCACCGGTCGGCCGGGAACCGCCCGGGCGAGGAGAGCGGCGTCGAGGGCGACGTCGTCGGCGCCGTTGTGGCCGTAGCAGCCGGCGCCGTTCCGGTGGATCACGTCGACCGTCGCGGGATCGAGCCCGAGAACCTCGGCGAGCGCCGCCTTGAGGCGATAGACCGCCTGGCTGTGGCAGTGGACGGTGAGGCGCTCTTCGCTCCATTGCGCGATGGCGCAGGAGGGGCCGATGGAGCCATGCGAGAGGGGCGGGCGCGACACCTCCACCGAGAAGCGGGTTCCTTCGGCGGGCGGCTCGCCCTTCAAAAGCACCACCTCAGCCTCCCCGTCGGCTGCGGCGAGGTGGGCGACGGGGTCGAGGCTCTCGGCCGGCCCGTCGGACCAGACCGCGTTCGCCGTGGCCCACGCGACGGCGGCGAGCGCGTCGTCCTCCCGCTCGGCGAGGACGCCGAGGAAGTCGCCGTCGCGCACCACCTTCGCAACGCCCGGCCGGGCGGCGAGGGCGTCGACGTCGACGCTCAGGAGCCGGGCGTGCAGGGCGGGGGGATGGACGGGCCGGCCGTGCAGCATGCCGGGCAGGCGCATGTCGTGGATGAAGCCGCCGGCGATGCGCGACAGGAGATCGGCGCGCGGCAGCGGGGCGAGGGTGTGGGGCACGGGCGGCACGTCGGTGGTGATCGCGACGGCGAGGTCCACCTCCTCGGCGAGGCGCCACAGGGTGAGGTCGCTCGCCATGCCGCTGCGCCGCACCTCGCCGTCGACGATGTCGAGCGCATCGGTGCTCGACTGAAGGAGGGCGGCGGCCCGCTCCAAGAGGCGCGCGCGGGCGGCGAGCGCGGCAAATCGCAACGAGACGCCGCCGACCGAGACGGAGAGGCTGCCAGCCGTCACGCCCTCGTCAGGGGCCTCGCGCGTGTCGCCGGAGACGAGCCGCACCCGCTCCGGCGCGACCGACAGCGCGTCGGCCGCGATCTGGACCATCGCCGTGGCGATGCCCTGCCCGAGCTCCACCCGCCCGGTCCGCACGCGAAGGGTGCCGTCCGGCTCGAACCGGATCCAGTCGGAGATGAGCGGATAGGCGACGACCGGGGCGGGGAGGGTGCTCATGCCGCCTCGGCGATGGTGCGGGCGGCACGCTCGATGGCGTCGAGGATGCGCCCGTGCGCGCCGCAGCGGCAGAGATTGCCGGCGAGCGCGGTGGCGATGGCCGCCCGGTCGGGCACCCCGTCCGTCCGGTCGAGGAGGGCGCGCGCCTGCATCAGGATGCCCGAGAGGCAGTAGCCGCATTGGCCCGCGTTGCCGGCGAGGACTTCGGTGACGAGGGGATGGCGCGGCTCGGCGATGAGCGCCTCCACCGTCTCCACCCGCTTCGCCTCCACCTCCCACACCCGCAGCTGGCAGGCCCAGCGCGGCTCCCCGTCGACGAGCACGGTGCACACGCCGCACAGCCCGTCGCCGCAGCCGAACCGCGTGCCGGTCAGCGCCAGATCGTTGCGCAGGGCGTAGAGGAGCGGCGTCTCCGGCGGCACCGTCACGACAATCTCGGCGCCGTTGACGACAAATGCAAACGATTGCATTCTCGGGTCCGACGCAGGGGCGTCGCGCTCGACGGATGGCGCACGAGGGTCGTTCATAGCGGTCTCGGGGTTCTTCTGATCTCGGTTCGGATGGGACCCGCGTCAGGGCAGGGTGCGCAACGGTCCGCACCGTCCGCAGGGTTTCGAAGCGACGCCGTCGATCATAGGCGGCTATGCCGATCGTGCAAGGGCGGGTTGCCGGCGAGGGGCCCCGCGTCGATGATCCGCCGGCGGGGCGTCGTCGCGTCGCCGGCCATAGACGTGGCCGAAGGGCCCGCACCGGGAGGAGCCGAGATGGCGCTGACGCTCGAAGAGATGACCACACCGCTCACCTATCGGGTCGGCAACGCGTCGGAGGCGGGCTTCGACGCGCCGCCCGACCGGCACGGCCGTTCGATCCGCACCTACGTGCGCTCGTTGGAGGGCATTCAGAAGGAGGCGGTGACGGTGTCGCGGGCGACCGGCCTCGCCTGGCGCTACGCCTCCGACGAGGGCGTGCACCTCAACGGGCGCGACGCGGCGACCAATCCCTTGAGCTTCGTCGCGGTGGGGATGGTCGCATCCTACATGAGCGAGCTCCTGGCGCTCGCTGCCGCCCGCGGCATCGCCCTGCGCGGACCCGAGCTGACGCTGGAGAATTTCTATTATCGCGCCGGCTCCTTCCCGCGGGGGACGATGATCTCCGGCGCGCTGCCGCCCTCGCTCACCCTCGTCTGCGATACGGACGCGAGCGAGGACGAGATCACCCGCCTCCTCGCCGACGCGGTGGTAGCCTCGCCCCTCAACGGGCTGACGAAGGGGGAGAATGTCAGCCTCTTCACCATCGTCCACAACGGCCGCGAACTGGTGCCGGCGGGGGTCGCCCCCCTCGGCGCCCCGGCGGAGGCCGACAGAGGCGACCGCTTCGACGCGCTCGCCCTCGCGCCCGACGCGGAGCGCTTCCAGCCGCTCACCGAGCGCATCGGCTCCGAAGAGGCGATGAAGGCGCGCCTTGCCGCGAGCCCCGAGCCGGCGCCGAGCGTGGGGGAGGGCGAGGCGCTGCTTCATCTGCGCTCGGTCTGCCGCATCCTGCCGAACGGGGTGAAGGAGATCGTGCGCGAGCAGTACAAGATGCCGAGCTCCACCTGGCGCTTCCTCTGCGACGAGGCGAAGGGGGAGGGCGGCGAGGGCCGGGCGCCCGACGCGCTCAGCTATTTCGCGGCCGGTCTCGCCTTCTGCTTCATGACCCAGCTCGGCCGCTACGCCCACATGGCGAAGCTGCCGCTCCACGCCTACCGCGTGATCCAGGACACCCACTTCTCGCCGGGCGGCGGGTCGGCGGGTACCGGTCGGGCGGGCCGCGGCGATCCGGTGGAAACCCACGTCGCCCTCGAGACCGGGCTGGACGACGCCGCGGCGCAGGATCTGGTGCGGGTGGGGGAGCGCACCTGCTTCCTCCACGCCCTCTGCCGCGACGACGTGAAGGTGAAGACCCGCTATCGCCGCCGGGGGATGCGCCTCGCGGGCTGAGTGGCCGCCCACCCGCCGCCGCCCGCAACGCGGCCGCGGGTGGGCTCCATGCCTTAGGAGGCGATGGCGCTGACGCGATCCTCGAAGAGGTCGCGCCCCTTGACCAGCGCGGCGATCTTGGCGTCGGCGATGGAGCGCTTCAGCATCCAGAAGCCGCAGTCGGGGTGGACGTAGCGGATGCGGTTCTCGCCGAGGAGCGAGGCGGCGCGCTCGATGGCGCGGGCGATGCCGTCGGCGCTCTCCACCTCGGTCGCCTTCACGTCCACCACGCCGAGGCCGAGCCCGATCTCCGGCCGCAGCCCGCGGAACGCCGTGACTTCCTCGGCGGGCCGGTGGGCCATCTCCATCACGATGTGATCCACCTGCAGCGAGTTGAGGTAGCCGATCAGCTTGTCCCAGGTGCCGCGCTGGATGCTCTGGCCGCCATAGTTGCCGAAGCAGAGGTGGATGGCGGGCGTGGTCTTCACCGCCGAGAGCACGATGTTCGCCGCCTCGGACGCCCACTCCCACTCCTCCGGATGGCCGGGAAGGTTCGCCTCGTCGATCTGGATCACGTCGGCGTCGCAGGCGGCGACCTGCTCGGCGAGCACCTCGGCGACCGCCATCGCGAGGCGCGGCGTCGAGCCGTAGTGGTGGTCCGACAGCGTCTTGGCGAGCATGTGCGGGCCGGTGAGGGTGAACTTCAGCGGCTTGGTGGCGAGCCCCTTCGCCCGGGCGCAGGCGTCCGGCAGATCGAGCGTGCCGGAGCTGATCGGCCCGTCGACCACGCCGGCGGGCTGGGTGCGGAAGCCCATCCCCTCCTGCGAGCGGAAGGACTGGATCTCCTTGAAGGTGAGATCGGCCCGGACGCCCGCCATCGGCCGCACGAAATATTCGATCATCCCGTTGGTCTCGGGATGGTTGACGTCGAAGCGGTAGAGCTCGCCGTCGCACACGAGGTCGATGCCGGCCTTCTCCTGGGTCGCGAGCACCACGCGGGTGGCGTCGGCGAGGGCCTGCTCGCTCGGCGCGGCGGCGAGCCAGTCGGGCACCGGATAGGAGCCCACGACCGTCGTCTTGATCCCTGGCGTTGACATTCTCACGCACCTCCCGAGGCTGTTGTCTTGACCGCGCAGAACGGTCGCCGGATTATCTGGTTAGTTAATTCTAGGGACACGCCGCCGATGTCGCAACACGTCACGCTCGCCGCCAGCAACGACACAGCCTCGGCCGAGGAGGGGGCGCTCGAGCCTCGCAGCCGGCCGATCGAGAAGCCGGGCTTCGCCGCCAACGTCGCGAATTTCGTGGCGCGCAACTGGATCGCCGTGCTCGCCCACCTCGCGCTGATCGTGGCGTGGCAGCTCTGGGTCACGCTCGGCGACGTGCCGAGCTACGTGATGCCGAGCCCGGTCGAGACCTTCGCCTCGCTCGGGGAGGGCAACTACGACTGGGTGCGCAACACCCTCGTCACCGCCGGGGAGATTCTGGCCGGCTACTCCGTCGCGGTGGTGTTCGGCGTCGTCGTGGCGCTGCTGTCATCGTGGTCGCGTATCATCGACCAGGCGGTGATGCCCTTGATGGTGAGCCTCAACATGATCCCGAAGGTGGCGCTCGGCCCTCTCTTCATCGTCTGGTTCTCCTACGGGTTCACGCCCAACGTGCTGATCGTGTTCGCGATCTGCGTCCTGCCGATCCTCCTCACCACGGCGCGGGGGCTGAAGGAGGTGGAGCCGGACCTTCTGGAGCTGGTGCGGGCGCTGAAGGGCTCGCGCTGGCAGATCTTCACCAAGATCCAGCTGCCGTCGGCGCTGCCCTACGTGTTCTCGGGCATGAAGGTGGCGACGGTGCTCGCCGTCGCCGGCGCCGTGGTGGGCGAGTTCATCGCGTCGCAGGAGGGATTGGGCTACCTGATGTTGCAGGTCCAGGTGACTTTGGATACAGCGGCGATGTTTATGTCCGTACTCCTGATCACCCTCATCGGCGTGGTTTTGTATGGACTCGTTCAAATTCTGGAGTTCCTGACCGTGCCAAGAGACAGCCGTGTCGCCACAGCCTAGCGCCGCCTTCGAATCCAAAGTGACACGCCGGAGCACAACCCGAGATCCCGAACGCACCCGCCGCCACATTCTGGACGCCGCTCGCGCGGCGTTCGCCCATCAGGGCCTCGACGGGGCGCGAGTCGACGCCATCGCCGAGGCGTCGGGCGTCAACAAGCGGATGATCTACTACTATTTCGACGACAAGGAGGGTCTCTTCCTCGCCGTTCTGGAGGAGATCTACGCCGAGCTCTCCGCCGCCGGCGAAGCGATGGACCTCGCCGCCCCGCCGCTCGACGCGCTCACCCGCTACGTCGACTTCGTGTGGACCTACTATCACGGCCATCCGGAGGTCATCGCGATCCTCAACAACGAGAACCTGCATGGCGGCGCCCATCTCGCGCGCTCGCTGCATATCCGTGAGCTGGAGCGGCCGTTCATCGACAAGCTCGCGCGCCTCCTCCAGCAGGGCGAGGAGAAGGGCGCCTTCCGTCCGGGTCTCGACCCCGTGACCATTCACATCACGGTGATCGCCCTCGTCTATCTCTTCCTGGGCAACAACCGCACGCTCTCGATCTTCTTCGACCGCGACCTCTCCACCGCGGTGGCGAAGAAGAGCTGGCGCGAGCACATCCAATGCTCGGTCCGGGCCATCGTCACCGTCTGAGCATCGAAACCGTCTGAGCGTCGTCACCGCCTGAGCATCGCAACGGTCCGAGGATCAGGGGCCTCGTCTATGGGGCCCTTGACATCGTGTGTCTCGTAGTAACTAGTCAGTTAGTTACAAAATCCAAGGGAGGGGGCGATGCTCGCGAACGACGTGATGACCGCGCGCGACACCAAGGATCTCGTTGCGCTCTACGAGGAGGACGGCCACGCCACCAAGGCCGGGGTGTTCACGCCGGAGCGGATGGATGCCGCCATCGCCGACGTGATCGCCTGGAGCGACGAGGCGATCGCCGCGATGTCGGAAAAGGATCGTCGCTGGTTCGTCGACGGGGCGGCCAAGGGCACGGTGCTGCGCAAGCTCGACAACCCGCACACCAAGCGGGCCTTCTTCACCGAGCTTGCGAGCGATCCGGCGATCGTGGAGCTCGTCGAGGCGCTGGTGGGCAAGGGGGTCTCGGTCTACTTCAGCCAGATCTTCTTCAAGCCGCCGCACGGGGGCGGACCCAAGCCCGCCCACCAGGATAATTTCTATTTCGGCCCCTCCGATCACGACGGGGTGGTGACGGCCTGGATCGCCCTCGATCAGGCCGACGAGGAGAACGGCTGCCTGCGCTACGGGCGGGCGACCCATCGGGGTCCGATCATCGGTCACACCGCACCGCAGGATCGGCCGTTCGACCTCCAGATCGCGGCGCCGGACATGGCCGGCATGGAGATGCGCCCCGCGCCCGTGCCGAAGGGCGGCGTCTCCTTCCACCACGGCGGCACGGTGCACGTCTCCGCCGACAACAACTCCGAGCGCTGGCGGCGCGCGTGCGCCTTCCACTACGTGCGCAACGACGTGGTTTTCTCCCACCCCGCGCTCCCTTACGATCACTCCCTGGTGCTGCGCGTCTCCTGACGCGCGGCGGCCCACGAAACGGCAGAACGCCATGCGGCGCGGGCGATGATCCGCGCCCGCCGGAGGACACCCATGGACCAGCTCGCCCCCCGTGCCCCGTTGCCGGACAGCTTCGCCGACGTCGCCCATCTGGAGGAGGTGATGACGCGCCCTTCCGAGGCGCTGATCGCCGATCTCGAGAAGGCGCCGGGCGACATCGTCGTACTCGGAGCGGGGGGCAAGATGGGGCCCACCCTGTGCCGTCTCGCCAAGCGTGCGGTGCCGGATCGGCGCGTCTTCGCCGTCGCCCGCTTCTCCTCGCCCGGCCTTGCCGACGCGCTCGCCGAGCACGGGGTGGAGCCCATCGCGGCGGATCTTCTCGACCGCGACGCCCTCGCCGCGCTTCCCGATGCGCCCAACGTCGTGTTCATGGCGGGCTTCAAGTTCGGCGCCGCCGGCAAGGCGCCGCTCACCTGGGCGATGAACGCGCTGGTGCCCGCCAACGTCGCCGAGCGCTATCGCGCGGCGCGCATCGTCGCCCTCTCCACCGGCTGCGTCTATCCCTTCGCCACCGCCGCCTCGGGCGGGCCCACCGAGGAGACGCCGATCGGCCCGCCGCCCGGCGAATATGCCTGGTCGTGCCTCGCCCGCGAGCGGCTGTTCGAATATGGCTCGCAAATCCATGGCACCGCGGGCCGCCTCATCCGCCTCAACTACTCGATCGACATGCGCTACGGCGTGCTCCACGACGTTGCCGCCGCCGTGTTCGCGGGCTCGCCGGTGGACGTCACCATGGGCCACTCCAACGTGATCTGGCAGGGCGACGCCAACAGCCAGATCCTGCGCGCCCTCGCCCACGCGACGACGCCCACATCGCCGCTCAACGTGACGGGGCCGGAGATCGTCGAGACGCGCTGGCTCGCTCATCGGTTCGCCGAGCGCTTCGGCACCACGGCGACGATCGTCGGCGAGGAGGCGGCGGCGGGCTGGCTCAACAACTCCGCCAAGGCCCGCGCCCTGTTCGGCCCGCCGTCGGTCGACCTTCAGCGGCTGATCGACTGGCAGGCCGACTGGATCGCCCGCGGCATGCCCTCGCTCGGCAAGCCCACCGGCTTCCAGGTGCGCGACGGCAAGTTCTGAACTCGACGCGCGCCGGGGGCGGGGTCAGGGCCGCGCTTCGAGCACCATGTTGAACGGCGTCTCGGCAACACGGCGCACCCGCGTGAAGCCGCCCGCCGTCAGCACCGCCCGGAGCCGGTTCTCGCCGGCCTGGGCGCCGAGGGTGGCGCCCTCCTCCTGCGCCAGCGAGGCGGGCACGCAGATCATGGGGGAGCCGCTATTGAAGAGCCGGCCGACGGGGGTGAGATTGTCTTCCAGCCGGTCGCCGGCGTTGGGGCTCCACCAGCATCAGGACGCCGTCGTCGTCGAGCGCCCGCCGCGCCTGCCGCACCGTGCCCACCGGATCGCCGAGATCGTGCAACGTGTCGAAGAAGGTGATGAGGTCGAAGCCCCGTCCGCCATAGCCCTTGGCCATCGCCACCTCGAAGGTGACGCGGTCGGCGACCCCGTGGCGCTGCGCGTGCTGTGTCGCCGCCTTGATGGAGCCGTGGTGGAAGTCGTAGCCGACGAAGCTGGAGCCCGCGAACGCCTCGGCCATCATGATGGTGGAATGGCCGTGGCCGCAGCCGATGTCGGCCACCCTCGCGCCGTATGTGAGCCGCGCGACCACGCCGTCGAGCGCGGGAAGCCAGCTCTCCGCGAGGTCGCTGCGGTAGCCGGTGCGGAAGAAGCGCGCCATGGCGCAGAAGAGGCAGCTGCCGCGGCCGTTGTAGCCGACGCCCTCGGCCGGAGCGGAAGGCGTCCTTGACGGCGGCCTCGTCCCGCATCATCGCCGCCGCCGTGTCGAAGGCGCCCATCATGTAGACGGGGCTGTCCTCGATCGCGAACACCATCGCCTGCGCGATCGGCAGGGTGAAGCGGCCGTCGGCGAGGTCGTAGGTGAGATAGCCGGACGCGGCTTGCTGGCTCGCCCATTCGCGCACGTAGCGTTCGGCGCAGTCGGTCTCGGCGGCGAGCTCGGCGGAGGTCATGGGCCCCTTGGCGTGGAGCGCCTTGTAACGCCCGAGCCGGTCGCCGATGCGCACGAGGGGAGCGACATCGCGCCGCCGAGATCGTTGAGAATGCGGCCGACGACAGCGTCGAGAGTGGGCTGGTTCATCGCCTCGGGTCCTGTCGTTGGGAAATCGGGTCCTGTCGTTGGGAAAAAGGGGGGACAGGCCCCGCGCGCCGCTCCGCGAGGGGGAGCGCGGGGGCGCCGGCCGGTCGGGGGAACCGGGTGGGGGGCGGGGCCTGTCGTCGCCGATCTCGCGGCGACAGGCTGGAGATGGTACCCGCGCCCGCCGGCGCGTGTGACGACGATCACCGCCGGTCGCTTCGCCGCGCCGACCGAGCGAGGCCGAGGGCGGGGCGGTGAGCCGCTAGTAGGGCAGGCCCGTGTAGTTTTCCGCGAGCACGGTCTGCGCCGCTTCGGAGGTGGCGACGGCGTCGAGCTCGGCCTCCTGGATGCGCTGGTCGAACGGGGTTTGGTCGGGAAAGCGGTGCAGCATCGTCGTCATCCACCAGGAGAAGCGGATGGCGCGCCACACCCTCGCGAGGGCGCGGTCGGAGTAGGCGTCGAGCGCGCGGCGATCGCCGTCGCGCAGCTGCGCGATCAGCGCCTCGGCGAGATAGACGACGTCGGCGATCGCGAGGTTGAGGCCCTTCGCCCCCGTCGGCGGGACGATGTGGGCGGCGTCGCCGGCGAGGAACAGCCGGCAGTAGCGCATCGGCTCGGTGACGAAGCTGCGCAGCGGCGCCACCGATTTCTCGACGGAGGGTCCCGCGACGAGGCGAATGGCGACCTTGTGCGGCAGGCGGCGGCGCAGCTCGTCGAAGAAGGCGGCGTCGGACCACTCGGCCGGGTCGGTACCTGCGGGCACCTGGAGATAGTAGCGCGACAGCATCGGCCCCCGCATGGAGGCGAGGGCGAAGCCGCGCGGATGATTGGCGTAGATCAGCTCGGGTGCCGCGGGCGGCGTCTCGCACAGCACGCCGAGCCAGCCGAAGGGGTAGACACGCTCGAACTCGGTGCGGCGGTCGGCCGGGATCGAGCGGCGGCTGACGCCGTGGAAGCCGTCGCAGCCGGCGATGTAGTTGGCCGTCACCCTCTGCCGCGTGCGGCCGGTGGTGTAGGAGACGATCGCCTGCCCGGCCATCTCCTCGATGGCGACGTCCATCGCCTCGTGGACGATGGTGGCGCCGAGCGCGTCCTGTGCCTCGTAGAGGTCCTTGGTGATCTCGGTCTGGCCGTAGACCATCACGGCGCGGCCGCATCGGGCGGTGAAGTCGATGCGAAATCCCTCGTTGGCGAATCCCAACGACACGCCCTCGTGCATGCTGCCTTCGACGTCCATCCGGCGGCCGACGCCGGCGCCCCGCAGCGTCTCCACCGAGCCCCACTCCAGCACGCCGGCGCGGATGCGCGAGAGCACGTGCTCGCGGCTGTGCTTTTCGAGCACCACCGTCGAAACGCCAGCGCGATTAAGGATTTGCGACAACAACAGGCCCGCCGGCCCCGCTCCGATGATGACGACTTCTGTTCTCATTGGCGTGTTTCCCCCGCCGTGCAAGACTACGGGGGGAGGTGCCGGGGGAAATGGACGGTTCAGGCATAGACTTGGACGAATCGAACATTGCCGGTGGGGCGATCACCGCCACCCCCGCGTTCGATCTCTTTGCCGAAACCACAGAAATTGTCGACATCCTACACGCGGAGCCGATCTTCGCCCGTTCCGCCCTGCACGAATGGCATATCCGGCTGCACCGTCATCCCCGACTCCACCAGTTCCTCCTGGTGCTGCGGGGCGAGGCGGAGCTCCTCCTCGAGCGGCAGGCCGTTCCCCTCGTCCTGCCGGCGGTCGTCAACGTGCCCTCGGGGGCGGTGCACGGCTTTCGCTTCGCCCCCGGCACCGATGGGGTGGTGCTCACCCTGCCGGCGGCGATGGTCGCGCCGATCGTGGAGGCGGCCCCGGTTCTCGCCGCCGCCGCGACGACCGTGGCGGGGGAGGCGCTCGTGGAGCTCTTCCAGGCGATCGCGCGCGAGCATGCCGAGCGGGGGGCGCTGCGTCACACCTGTCTCGCCGCGCTCGCGACGCTCCTTGCCGCCCGCACCGCCGAGGCGCTCCTCGCCGCCGGCCCCGGCCGGGCCGCGGAAGGCGCTGAGCCGCCGCTGCTGCGGCGCTTCGAGGCGCTGCTCGAGGAACGCTTCCGCGAACATTGGCGTGTGGCAACCTACGCCATTGCCCTCGGCGTCACTCCGACCCATCTCACCCGTGTGTGCCGCGAGGCGACGGGGCGAAGCGCCTCCAAGCTCGTCGAAGCGCGCATGATGGCGGAGGCACGCCGCCTGCTCGCCTGCACGGCGATGCCGGTGGCGCGCATCGCGGAGGATCTCGGCTACCTCGACCCGGCCCATTTCTCGCGCGTCTTCACCCGCACCGCGGGGATGACGCCGACCGCGTTCCGCGCCTACGTCGCCACCGGCTCGCGCGATCCGACGGAGCGCCCCGATCGACCGACGAGGTCCTGAGAGACTGGACGAGGACGGTGCCGGCCGACGGCGTGCCGGCGAGGAAGGAGTGGGCGTGAGCGAGCGACGTGAGACGATCAGGACCCCCGATCCCGAGACCCTTCCCGACACCGAGATCTTCCATACGGTCTTCGCCCCCTTCGAGGGCATCATCGAGCCCTTCGCGTCCTATGACGATCCCGAGCCGCCGAGCGAGCTCGTCCCCTTCCTGCGCTGGAGCCTGAAGGACGCGCATGTCGCGATCGTCCTCCTCGCGTCGTTCTCGCTGCTCTTCGGGGCGGCGGAGGCGGCGGTGTTCTATCTCATCGGCGGGCTCGTCGACCGGGCCGCGGCGGCGGGACCAGCGGAGATCTTCGCCTCCGAATGGCCCTGGCTCGTCATGCTCCTCGTCGCCGTCCTCGTGGCGAAGCCGGTGATGCAGCTCGGCCAGAGCGCGATGGGCTCGCTGGTGCTCAGTCCGGGCCTCGCCCCGATGACCATCTGGCGGCTCCACCGCCACACGCTCGGCCAGGCGATGCGCTATTTCGAGGAGGACTTCACCGGCCGCATCGCCCAGAAGCAGACGCAGACGGCGACGGCGCTCACCACGGTGGTGATCGACACGCTGACGGGGCTCGGCATGCTCGTCGCCTACCTCGTCTCGATGGCCGCCTTCCTCGGTTCGGCCGAGCCGTGGCTCGCCGTCGTCGTCGGGGTGTGGGTGGTGCTCTTCGCCCTCGCGCTGCGCTGGGGCGTGCCCCGCGTGCGCGCCCGTGCCAAGGCGCGCGCCGCCGCCCGGGCGACGGTCACCGGCCAGCTCGTCGACAGCCTCAGCCACATCAAGACGGTGAAGCTCTTCGCCCACGCCAATCGCGAGGAGGACGCCGCCCGCAAGGCGCTCGCCGGCTTCCGCCAGGCGGGCCTCGCCTTCGGCCGTTCGATGATGACGATGCGCGTCATCATCGCGGCGATGAGCGCCGGCATCACCGTGGTGATGATCCTCGGCGCGCTGTGGTTCTACCACCTCGGCGAGGCGACGATCGGCGTGGTGGCGATGGCCGCGATGATGACGCTACGCCTCACCGCGATGAGCGGCTGGATGGCCCAGTCGGCGCTGACGATCTTCGGCGAGCTCGGCACCATCGAGGACGGCGCCGCCACCCTCTCGCCGAGCCACGAGGTGGTCGACCGGCCGCAGGCGCGCGCGCCGGCGACGACGCGCGGCCACGTGGAGTTCCAGAACGTGACCTTCCGCTATGGCCGCCCCACCGGCGGCGTCGCCGGCCTCGACCTCGACGTCGCGGCGGGTGAGAAGGTCGGTCTCGTAGGCCGCTCGGGGGCGGGCAAGTCCACCGCCGTGTCGCTCCTCCTGCGCCTCTACGACGTGGAGGAGGGGCGCGTCCTGCTCGATGGCGTCGACATCCGCGACCTCACCCAGGACGGTCTGCGGCGGGCGATCTCCACGGTCACGCAGGAGACCGCCATCTTCAATCGCTCCGCCCTCGACAACGTACTCTACGGTCGACCCAATGCCGGCCGCGAGGCGGCCTTCGACGCCGCTCGCCGCGCCCGCGCCCACGAGTTCATCACCGGCCTCAGGGACGGGCGGGGCCGCACCGGCTACGACGCCCATCTCGGTGAGCGCGGGGTGAAGCTCTCCGGCGGCCAGCGCCAGCGCATCGCTCTCGCGCGGGCGATCCTGAAGGACGCGCCGATCCTGGTGCTCGACGAGGCGACCTCGGCGCTCGATTCGGAGGTCGAGGCCGATATTCAGGACGCGCTGAAGGAGGTGATGGCGAACAAGACGGTGCTCGCCATCGCCCATCGTCTGTCCACCATCGCCGCGATGGACCGCATCGTGGTGATGGACGCGGGCCGCGTGGTGGAGGAGGGGCCGCACAAGGAGCTGCTCGCCCGCGGCGGCCTCTATGCCGACCTCTGGTCGCGCCAGTCGGGCGGCTTCCTGGAGGCGGCGGAGTAGGCGGCGGACAGAGAGTGGCGGCGGAGCCGGGTGGCGGAGGAGGGCGCCGGGCCGGTCAGTTCGCGACGCCTGCCCCGGTCGCGAGCGCGACGAGGAGCGCCGACAGCGCCGGCCCCTCCGGCCCGAGCTGGGCGAGATGGCCGCCCTTCGGCAGCGCATGCATGGTGCACGCCCGCATCGCGGCGCACATCTGCGCGGTCATGGCGTAGTCGACGCTGCGGTCGTCCTTCGCCATGACGATGTCGATGGGCGCGGTGATCGCGGCGGTCATCGGGGCGAGCACGTCGGCATAGTCGAAGAGGGCGAGCACCGCGTCGGGTACCAGATAGAAGAAGATCGTCTGGGCGTACTGGGCGGCGCGGGTGGCGTCGTCGGCGCCGGGGTCGGGATCGGGCACGCGGCAGCCGATCGGCGCGATGTCGCAGTAGGAGGCGAACAGGCGGAAGGCCTCGAGGCTGAGCCGGTTCGCCCGCGTGTTCGCCGGAATGTGGAGCGCGGGGGCAAAGAGGATCACCCGCGCTCCCTCCGGCAGGGCCCGGCGGGCGAGGAGGTCGGCCACCACCGCGCCGCCGAAGGAGTGGGCGATGATCGTCACCTCGTCGTAGCCCTCGGCCCGTTCGGCGAGGCGGGCGGCGAGGTCGTCGCGGATCGTGGCCGGGTCGAAGCGGCGGAAGTCGGCGAGGCTGCGGCCATGGAAGGCGAGGAGCGGGGCCCAGACGTCGACGTCGGTGGTGCCGCGGAACGCCTCGAGGAAGGGGGCCATCGTCATCGGCGAGGCGCTGAAGCCGTGCACGAGAACGACGAGATGGCGCGCCCCGCGCGTGACCTCCCGCGTCCCCGCCTTCACGATGATCCCGTCGGCGGTGAAGGCGTTGTGGTGGCGGTGGGTGCGCTCGGCGTTCCACGTATAGAGCGTGCCCGCGGCGAGAACCGCCACGATCAGAACCGCGAGAACGGCGAGGGTCGCGAGGATCCCCCGCCCGAGCCGCCGCAAGCGCCGCGCTGCCATCGCCGTCCTCCCTCGCGGCGCCGGCCGCTCGTTCATTCTGACGGGGCCGGCTGCGCCTGTCGCCCGCCGACGGCCCCGCCGGCACGCCCGTTCGGCGTCCTGCGACGCGGAATTTGTCGCTCGGCAACAAAAGCGCTATATGCGAGCCGCGCGATGCGGCAAACTGCGCAATGGTGCCGGCCGCGCGGCGCACCACCGAACATCGGTGATGACGGGGTTCGAGCCGCTCGTCCTCTTCTTGGGGCGAGCGACCCGATTGATAGGCGTGCCCGACATGTCGGGCAGGAGGAGCATGACGATGACAAGACTGTTGCCCATCGCCGGAACGTCCAACCAGGCCGCTCCCACCGCCAACGCGACCACCATTCGACGTGCTCCGAAAGACGGCCTCTATCGCGCCGATCGCGAGCACGATGCCTGCGGCGTCGGCTTCGTCGCCGACATTCACAACCGGCCCGACCACGCCATCGTGGAGAAGGGCTTGCAGATCCTCGTGAACCTCACCCACCGGGGCGCCGTGGGCGCCGACCCGGAGATGGGTGACGGCGCGGGCATTCTCGTGCGCATCCCGGACCGGCTCTTCCGCGAGGAGGCGGAGCGGCTCGGCTTTTCGCTGCCGCCGGCCGGCGAGTACGCCGTCGGCATGATCTTCCTGCCGCCCGACGACGGCGACCGGCGTGCGGTCGTCGAGCAGGTGGTCGCCGACGAGGGGCAGGTGTTCCTCGGCTGGCGCGAGGTGCCGGTGAACTCCGCCTGCCTGTCGGCGACGGTGCGGGCCTCCGAGCCGACCATCGCGCAGTTCTTCATCGCCCGGGGCGAGGGCGTCGAGGACGAGGACGCCTTCGAGCGCCGCCTCTTCATCGTGCGCAAGGTGATCTCCAACACCGTCTATGACGGCCGTCCGCCGGCTGAGCGCGGCTTCGTGATCTGCTCGCTGTCGTGCCGCACGCTGGTCTACAAGGGCATGTTCCTCGCCCATCAGGTCGGCGCCTACTACGACGACCTGACGGACCCGCGCTTCGAGTCCTCCTTCGCGCTCGTCCACCAGCGCTTCTCGACCAACACCTTCCCCTCGTGGGGCCTCGCCCATCCCTTCCGGATGGTCGCCCACAACGGCGAGATCAACACGCTGCGCGGCAACGTGAACTGGATGGCGGCGCGCCAGGCGACCGCTTCGTCGAAGACGTTCGGCGAGGAGATCTCCAAGCTCTGGCCGATCTCCTACGAGGGCCAGTCCGACACCGCCTGCTTCGACAACGCGCTCGAGTTCCTGGTGCAGGGCGGCTACTCGCTCGCCCACGCCATGGCGATGCTCGTGCCCGAGGCGTGGGCCGGCAACCCGCTGATGAGCCAGGAGCGGCGCGACTTCTACGCCTACCACGCCGCTCTGATGGAGCCGTGGGACGGGCCGGCCGCCATCATCTTCACCGACGGCCGCCAGATCGGCGCGACGCTCGACCGCAACGGCCTGCGTCCGGCGCGCTATTGCGTGACCCACGACGGGCTCGTGGTGCTCGCCTCCGAGGCCGGCGTGCTGCCGATCGAGGACGAGCGCATCGCCGCGAAGTGGCGCCTTCAGCCCGGCAAGATGCTGCTCATCGATCTTGAGGAGCACCGCATCATCTCCGACGAGGAGGTGAAGCGCGAGCTCGCCGAGAAGAACCCCTATGGCGAGTGGCTGCAGCGGACCCAGATCGTGCTCGAGGACCAGCGCACGGTGCGTGCCCGCGCGCCGCGCACCAACGAGTCGCTGCTCGATCGCCAGCAGGCCTTCGGCTACACCCAGGAGGACCTGAAGCTTCTCCTGTCGCCGATGGCGATCACCGGGCAGGAGGCGATCGGCTCCATGGGGACGGACACGCCCCTGTCGGTGCTCTCCGACCGGCCGAAGCTCCTCTACACCTACTTCAAGCAGAACTTCGCCCAGGTCACGAACCCGCCGATCGACCCGATCCGCGAGGAGCTCGTGATGAGCCTCGTGTCGTTCATCGGCCCGCGCCCCAACCTCTTCGACATCGAGGGGACGTGGGACCGCAAGCGTCTCGAGGTGCGTCAGCCCATCCTCACCAACGAGGACCTCGAGAAGATCCGCGAGATCGGCGACATCGCCGACAACCAGTTCCACACGGTGACGCTCGACATCACCTACGCTGCCGAGCGCGGCGCGGAGGGGCTCGCGGCGATGCTCGACCGCCTATGCGCGCGTGCCGAGAAGGCGGTGCACGACGGCTACAACATCATCATCCTGTCGGATCGGCTCCTGTCGCGGAACCGCATCGCCATCCCGGCGCTGCTCGCGACGGCGGGCGTGCACCATCACCTCATCCGCCGCGGTCTCAGGACCTCGGTGGGCCTCGTGGTGGAATCGGGCGAGCCGCGTGAGGTGCACCACTTCGCCGTCCTCGCCGGCTACGGCGCGGAGGCGATCAACCCCTATCTCGCGTTCGAGACGCTGGTGGAGATCCACAACACCTTCCCCGAGGAGGTGGACGACCAGGAGGTCGTGCAGCGTTACATCAAGTCGATCGACAAGGGGCTTCTGAAGGTGATGTCCAAGATGGGCATCTCCACCTACCAGTCCTATTGCGGCGCTCAGATCTTCGACGCCGTCGGCCTCTCGCAGGCCTTCGTCGACCGCTTCTTCTTCGGCACGGCGACGACCATCGAGGGCGTCGGCCTCGCCGAGGTGGCGGAGGAGACGGTGCGGCGCCACACGGTGGCCTTCTCCGAGGACGTGATCCTCGCCCGCTCGCTGGAGGTGGGCGGCGAATATGCCTTCCGCAGCCGCGGCGAGAACCACGTGTGGGTCGCCGACACGGTGGCGAACCTCCAGCACGCCGTGCGCCTCAACTCGCGCGACAAGTTCCGCGACTACACCCGCCTCGTGAACGAGGAGGCGGGCCGCTTCTCGCTGCGCGGCCTCTTCCGCATCAAGACCGCGGAGGAGATCGGCCGCGCGCCGGTGCCGCTCGAGGAGGTGGAGCCGGCCGCGGAGATCGTGAAGCGCTTCGTCACGGGGGCGATGAGCCTCGGCGCCATCTCCAAGGAGGCGCACGAGACGCTGGCGATCGCCATGAACAAGATCGGCGGCCGCTCCAACACGGGCGAGGGCGGCGAGGATCCCTATCGCTTCACCCCCGAGCCGTCGGGCGCCTCCAAGCGCTCCGCCATCAAGCAGGTGGCCTCGGGCCGGTTCGGCGTGACGACCGAATATCTCGTCAACTCCGACCAGATCCAGATCAAGATGGCGCAGGGTGCGAAGCCCGGCGAAGGCGGCCAGCTGCCCGGCCACAAGGTGGACGCCGTCATCGCGCGGCTGCGCTACTCCACGCCGGGCGTCGGCCTCATCTCGCCGCCGCCGCACCACGACATCTATTCGATCGAGGATCTCGCGCAGCTGATCTTCGACCTGAAGAACGTGAACCCGGCGGCGACCATTTCGGTGAAGCTCGTGTCGGAGGTGGGCGTCGGCACGGTGGCGGCCGGCGTCGCCAAGGCGCGCGCCGACCACATCACCATCGCGGGCTATGACGGGGGCACCGGCGCCTCGCCGCTCACCTCCATCAAGCACGCCGGCTCGCCGTGGGAGATGGGGCTCGCCGAGGCGCACCAGACGCTCGTCGCCAACGGCCTGCGCTCGCGCGTCGCGCTGCAGGTCGACGGCGGTCTGCGCACCGGTCGCGACGTCTTCGTCGGGCTGCTGCTCGGTGCCGACGAGTTCGGCTTCTCGACGGCGCCGCTCGTCGCCACGGGCTGCATCATGATGCGCAAGTGCCATCTCAACACCTGCCCGGTGGGTGTCGCGACGCAGGACCCCGTGCTGCGCCGCCGCTTCAAGGGGCAGCCCGAGCACGTCATCAACTTCATGTTCTTCATCGCCGAGGAGCTGCGCGAATTCCTCGCCGCCTCGGGCTTCCGCACCATGGCGGAGGCGACGGGCATGGTGGAGGTGCTCGACCAGCAGAAGCTCGTCGATCACTACAAGGCGAAGGGCCTCGATTTCCGCAAGGTGTTCGTGAAGATGGACGCCCCGATGGAGGAGCAGCGCAACACCACCCATCAGGTCCATCCGATCGATACGGTGATGGACCGCGAGCTGATCGCCGAGGCCCGCCCGGCGCTCGAGAACGGCGAGCACGTGGTGATCGAGAAGACCATCGCGAGCGTCGACCGCACGGTGGGCGCGATGCTCTCCGGCGAGATCGCCAAGGCGCACGGCATGGAGGGGCTGCCCGACGGCTCCATCACGGTGAACCTCACCGGCACCGCGGGCCAGTCCTTCGGCGCGTGGGTGACGCACGGCGTCACGCTCAACCTCACCGGCGACGCCAACGACTATGTCGGCAAGGGGCTTTGCGGCGGCCGTCTCATCGTCAAGCCGAACGAGCGGTCGGGCATCGTGCCGTCCCACTCCATCATCGTGGGCAACACGGTGCTCTACGGCGCGCTCGCCGGCGAATGCTACTTCTCGGGCGTCGCGGGCGAGCGCTTCGCGGTGCGCAACTCCGGCGCCATCGCCGTGGTGGAGGGCGTCGGCGATCACGGCTGCGAGTACATGACGGGCGGCGCCGTGGCGGTGATCGGCCAGACCGGGCGCAACTTCGCCGCCGGCATGTCGGGCGGCGTCGCCTACGTGCTCGACGAGGTGGGCGACTTCGCCCGGCGCTGCAATCTCGCGATGGTGGAGCTCGAGCCGGTGCTCGAGGAGGACGATCTCATGGAGCGCCTCCACCACCACGGCGGCGATCTCGAGACCAAGGGCCGTGTCGACGTCACCGCCGACATGACCCGCCACGACGACGAGAGGCTGCGTCAGATGATCGTCAACCACGTGGAGTGGACGGGCTCGCAGCGCGGCCAGATGATCCTCGACCACTGGGACGAGTATCGCCCGAAGTTCGTCAAGGTGATGCCGGTCGACTACCGCCGCGCGATGGAGGAGATGGAGGCCCAGCGCCTCGGCCTCGCAGCGGAGTAGACTTCCGCGCCCGGTGGCGGACGCTTCGAGCGCCCGCCGCCTCGGTCCACACTCGAGGCGATTGGGCGAGAGGCCGACCTCGAACCAGCGCCATGGCGGGAGACTGGCCCCGAGCCGATCTCATCCGCCGCGCTGCCGATCCACCTCCACGCTGACGCGGCCGGTGGCGATGGGGAGGGGGGCCCCGGGCTTGTGTACGCGCACACGAACGCGCTCGATCCGGGGGTCGAAGGCGAGAACGCGCTCGGCGACGGCGCCGGCAAGGCGCTCGATCAGGCGGAAGCGCGTCCGCGTCACCACCTCCTCGACCACGCCCACCAGCTCGGCATAGTTCACCGTCAGCGCGATCTCGTCCTTGCGGCCGGCCGGGTCGAGGTCGAGATAGCAGCTGAGATCGATGTGGAAGCGTTGGCCGAGCCGCGCCTCCTCCTCGTGCACCCCGTGGTAGGCAAAAAAGGCGAGGTCTTCCAGATGGATCGCGTCCAACTCATCACTCCGTCGATCGGGCCGGCGGGCCCGCTGGCGGGGGAGCCTTCCGAGGCCGCCCCTTGAACTATCGTCACGTCTATCACGCCGGAAACTTCGCCGACGTTCTGAAGCACGCCGTGCTCGCGCGTCTGGTGGACTATCTGAAGCGCAAACCCAAGCCGTTCCGCGTGATCGACACGCACGCGGGCGTCGGCCTCTATGACCTCTCCAGCGAGGCGGCGCAGAAGACCGGAGAATGGCGGGGCGGCATCGGCCGCCTCATCGAGGCGCCGCTTCCCGCCGACGCCGCGGCGCTGCTCGCCCCCTATCTCGACATCGTCGCCGAGATCAACGAGGGGCCGCTCACGCGCTATCCGGGCTCGCCGCTCCTCGTGCGCATGCTGCTGCGGCGCGAGGATCGGCTGTCGGCGATCGAGCTGCACCCTGAGGACTACGAGCGCCTCGCCGCGCTCTTCGCCGGCGATCGTCAGACCCGCGTGACGCGGCTCGACGGGTGGCTCGCCCTCGGCGCCCACGTACCGCCGAAGGAGCGGCGCGGCCTCGTCCTCGTCGACCCGCCGTTCGAGCTCGCGGGCGAGTATGAGCGGATGGTGGACGGGCTCGTCGCCGCCCACAAGCGCTTTCAGAGCGGCCTCTACTGCCTCTGGTATCCGCGCAAGGCGGGGGCTCCGGTCGCCGACTTCCATCGGCGGCTGCGGCGCAGCGGCATCGGCGACATCCTCGTCGCCGAGCTCGACGTGCGCAGCGAGAGCGCGCCGGGCCTCGCCGGCTCCGGCGTCGTGGTGGTCAACCCGCCCTATGTGCTCGAGGGCGAGCTCGCGACGCTGCTGCCGGTTCTCGCCGATCGGCTGGGCGAGGACGCGTCGGCCGCCCACCGCCTCTTCCGTCTCGCCGGGGAAGATTGAGCCACGGATCGGCGCTCATGGGTGCGGACAGGTGACGACGGTGGCGACACCGCATAGGCTGGCCGTCCACGGACCGGACTGACCCCCCATGCTCATCGAATTCATCGTCAAAAGCATTCTCATCGGCGTCGGCGCCACAGTGATCTTCGACCTCTGGGTGCTCTTCCTGGCACGGACATTTGGGCTGCCCGGCGCCAACTGGACCTTCGGCGGACGCTGGTTCGCCCACATTCCGCGCGGCACGATCGTGCACGAGAGCATCGCCACGGCGGCGCCGATCGCCGGGGAGACGGCGATCGGCTGGATCATGCACTACGTCACCGGGATCGTGTTCGCGGCCGTGCTCATCCTCATCTGGGGGCTCGGGTGGACCGAGAACCCCACCCTCGGCCCGGCGATGGTGGTGGGCATCACCACCGTGCTCCTCGGCTGGTTCGTGATGAGCCCGGGCATGGGCGGGGGCATTGCCGCGAGCCGCCGGCCGAACGCGTGGACGGTCCGCGGCCTCAATCTCGCGGCCCACGTGGTGTTCGGCCTCGGGCTGTGGGTGAGCGCGCTGCTCGTCGCGGCGGCCTGAGACTCACGCGCTTCCGGCGCGACCCTTCCAGTAGAAATGGGCGACGGTGGCGAGGTGGTCGTCCATCGCGGCTTCGGCCGCGACGTGGTCGCGCCGGGCGATGGCCTCGAAGATCGCCCGGTGCTGGACGATGACGTTCTCCCGCGTCGAGCCGGCGGCGGCCGACACGGTGCGCTGCCCGTGGAGCCATTCGCCGAAGGCGGTGTTGACGGCGAGATAGGTGCTGTTCTCGCACGCTTCGGCGATCGCGCTGTGGAAGGCGATGTCGGTCGCGACGAAGGTCGGAGCGTCGGGCGCGTCCTCGTTGGCCGCGAGCGCGGCGCGGATCGCCTCCAGCCGCTCCGCGCTCGCCATCTTGGCCGCCTGCCGGGCGAGGCCGATCTCGAAGAGGGCGCGTGCCTCCTGGAGCTCGCGCGCGCCTTCGGGGCGATTGAGGAGGAGGCGCGCGATGCCGGAGAGCTCGCGCACCATCATGTCGGCCTTCGGCTCCCCCACGCGGGGCACGGCGCCGCTCGAGGTGTGGATCAGCCCCTTGCGCTGGAGCACGAAGAGCGCCTCGCGCACGCTGCCCCGTCCGGTTCCGAAGCGCTCCATCAGCTCGCGCTCGGAGGGGAGGCGGTCGCCCACCTTGAGGTGTCCCGAAACGATGGCGAGCTCGATGTGATCGGCGATCTCCTCGAACTTGCGTCGCTTGGAGCCGGTGGCTGCGAGCCCTCGTGCCATGCTTCCCCCTGGCGGCTGTGGCGGACGGTCAGTGCGCCGCAGGCGCGACGAGCGGTGCCGCGTCGACGCCGAGCGTCTCGGCCGCACCGACCACGTCGTTGATCGTGTCGGCGGCGAGCAGGATGCCGGCGGCGTCGTAGTCGGCGGCGATGTCGTTTTCGACCTCGCCCGGCACGAGGAGCCGGTCGACGCCGGCGCGGCGGCGCGATCCGTGCACCTCGTCGATGGCGGCGTCGACGCGGCGGCGGAACGTGTCGAGCGGCACGAAGGCGTCGATGTCGATGGCGGCGAAGAACTGGCCGTCGCTGCCGGGCGTCGGCCCGTCGACCATGTTGCCGGTCTCGGTGCCGTAGCCGGTGTCGGCGAGGAAGCTCGCGAGCATGCCGATCGCCATTCCGAGCGCCACCCCCTTGTGGCCGCCGATCGGCTGGATGAGCCCGGCCATCGCCGCCGCGGCGTCGGTGGTGGGGTGGCCGTCGGTGTCGAAGGCCCAACCTTCGGGGATCGGCGTACCCTTTTGGTGATAGACGCGGATCTTGCCGTGGGCGGTGGCGCCGAAGGCGAAGTCGAGGACGAAGTCCGGGTGGCGGCCGGCGGGCAGCGCGATCGAGAGGGGATTGATGCCGACGATCTTGTCGGTCCCGCCGAGCGGGGCCATCGTCGGCAGCGCATTGGTGCCGGCGAGCCCTACGAGGCCGGCGCGGCTCGCGCGCAGCGTGTACCAGTCGAGCGCGCCGCAGTGGTTGGAGTTGCCGAGCGCGGCGAAGGCGATGCCGGCGGTGCGCGCCCGCTCCATGGCGCGGTCCATGGCGAAGGTGCCGCCGATCTGACCCATCGTGTTGGCGCCGTCCACGCGGATGGCGCCGCCGCGCTCGCTGACGACGCGCGGCGCGCCGCGCGGGTCGACGCCCTCGCGGGTGAGCTTGCCGACATAGTCCGGCACCCGCAGCACGCCGTGGGAGTGGACGCCCCGCCGGTCGGAGTGGACGAGCGTCTCGCCGAGGAGGCGCGCGTCGGCCGCGCGCATGCCGCATCGTTCGAAGATGGCGGCGACGACGGTCTGAAGCGCCGCCGCCGAGACGCGGCGGTCGCCCGCCGCCCGCGGATAGATGGCCATCCTATCGGATCGCTTCGACCGCCGCGACCTGCTCGGGTGTCCACGGCACGTCGCCGGAGGTGAGGAGGGGCATCATCGCCTCGCGGAAGGGGGCGCGGTCGACCTCCACCACCTCGATGCCGAGCTCGGTGGCGAAGTCCTCGGCAAGGCGCAACTCCGCCTGGCGCACGTCTTCGGTCGCCTTCGCGGCGGCCTCGGCGTAGACCTCGGCGAAGATCGTCTGGTCGTCCGCGCCGAGCGAGCGCCACTTGGGGCCGGCCATCAGCGTCACGAGGCTGTCCATAAGGTGCCCCGTCAGCATGATGTGCGACTGCACCTCGTAGAACTTCTTTTCCAGGATGGTGGGGAGGGGGTTCTCCTGTGCGTCGACGACCCCCTGCTGCAGCGCCAGATAGACCTCGGCGAAGGCGATCGGGGTGGGATTGGCGCCGACCGAGCGGGGAAAGAGCAGGTACATCTTGGCGTTCGGCACGCGCATCTTGAGCCCCTTCATGCTTTCGGGGGTCGGCAGCGCCTTGTTGGCGGTGAGGTGGCGGGCGCCGTAGTAGGTGAGGCCCAGCACCTCGTGGCCCGACTGCGCCTCGAAGGTGCCGGAGATCTCGGCGAAGACGGGGCTGTCGCGATAGGCCTTCCAGTGGTCGAAGTCGCGGAACATGTAGGGGGCGCTGGAGATCGCCATCGGGCCGTAGACGCTGCTCGCGTAGAAGGAGCCCGTGTAGGACATGTCGATGGTGCCGAGCGCGAGGCCTTCGAAGATCTCCGCCTCCTTGCCGAGCGAGGAGGCGGGGAACACCTCCACGGTGTGCCGTCCGTCGGTCCGGCTCGCGATCTCGTCGGCGGCCCATTCGGCCCACTTGTGATAGATCGAGTTGGCCTCGTAGACGTGCGCGAAGCGGAATTCGTCGGCGAGCGCCGTCGTTGCGACGGCGCCGGCGAACGCGGCGACCAGCGCCGCCCTCAGAGCCTGTGATCTCATGCTGTCCTCCCGGTCAATCTTGTCTCGCCGAACCGGCGTGGCGCGGTGTCGCGCGCGCTTCGGCGTTTTTTCTTGCTGAATGGTATGACAGGTTTGTCGAGGTACCGATAGTCCATAGAGTTCACAAAGACGGCGCTGAGAAATGATCTCTCGCCAGTTGGTATGACAGGATGAGTGAGGCCGTTATCCGGCCACCGGCGTGCCGGGTGCGTTGTTTTGGCGTGTGGCACGCGATCGGTTAGAATACGTCCAAGTCTTCCCGCACGAGGTTCCCGATGTTCCTGCGCACCCTCGCCGTCGCCGCGGCTATCGCGGCGGCCACGGTGGCTGCTAGCGCTGCCGAGCGGCTCGACGACACGTCCCGCATCGCCGTTCTCTCCGCCTTCGAGCCGGAGTGGCTGATGCTGCAGGAGATGGTGGAGGGGCGCGCCGATCATCTCGACAACGGGGTGCGCTACGTGACCGGCTCGATCGAGGGGCGCGACGTGGTGCTCCTCCTGTCCGGCATCGGCATGGTGAACGCGGCGATGACGGCGCAGATGGCGATCGACCGGTTCGACCTCACCGGCATCGTGTTCTCCGGCATTGCCGGCGGCGTCGACCCGGCGCTCAACGTGGGGGACGTCGTGGTGCCGGAGCACTGGGGCTCCTACCTCCACATGGTGTTCGCCCGCGAGACCGAGGACGGCGGCTTCGCCGTGCCGCCCTTTCTGTCGGCGCCGTTCGCGAATTTCGGCATGATCTTTCCGCAGAACGAGCAGGTGCGGCACGAGGGCGAGGAGACGCCGCAGTCCCGCTTCTGGTTCGACGTCGATCCCGACTATCTCGCCGCGGCGCGGGAGGCGGCGGCGAGGGTGGTGCTCAATCCCTGCCGCGAGGCGGGGGTGTGCCTCGAAGGCACACCTCAGATCACCGTCGGGGGCAATGGCGTCTCAGGCTCCGCATTTGTCGACAACGCCGATTTCCGCCGCTATGTGTTCGACACCTTCGCGGCGCGCGTCATCGACATGGAAAGCGCCGCCGTCGCGCAGGTCGCCTTCGCCAACGGGGTGCCCTTCATCGCCTTCCGCTCGCTGTCGGATCTCGCCGGCGGCGGGGAGGGGAGCAACGAGCTGCCGATTTTCTTCGCCATCGCCGCGGAGAATTCGGCGACGCTCGTCGCCGAATTCCTGCACGCCAGCAGCGAGGACGGCGAGGTCACACCGCTTAGCGACAAGACGTCGGACGATACGGCCGCGTCGACGCCGCAGTGAGGCGAGGCGGGACGACGGACGGCACGACTCAAGGGGAGTGGTTCTCCGGCACTTTACGATCTGCCGCGGGATGAATAATCCGCGACGGACGCGACAGGAAACGAACGTATGGGCAAGGTCACTGGGTTTCTGGAAATCGACCGGCAGGAGCTGAAGTATCAGCCCGCCGCCGACCGCATCCGGCACTTCAAGGAGTTCACCCTTCCGCTGTCGGACCCGGAGGTGGAGCGGCAGGCTGCGCGCTGCATGGATTGCGGCATTCCGTTCTGCCAATCCGACGTCGGCTGCCCGGTCGACAACCAGATCCCCGACTGGAACGACCTCGTCTACCATCAGGACTGGCAGGAGGCCGCGCGCAACCTCCATTCCACCAACAACTTCCCCGAGTTCACCGGCCGCGTCTGCCCCGCGCCGTGCGAGGAGGCGTGCACGCTCAACATCGAGAACACGCCCGTCGCCATCAAGGCGGTGGAACAGGCGATCGCCGACAAGGCCTGGGAGAATGGCTGGATCGTGCCGCAACCGCCGCTGCGCCTCACCGGCAAGAAGGTGGCGGTGATCGGCGCCGGCTCCGCCGGCCTCGCCGCGGCCCAGCAGCTCGCCCGCGTCGGCCACGACGTGCACGTCTTCGAGCGCTACGCCCGCCCGGGCGGCCTGCTGCGCTACGGCATTCCCGACTTCAAGATGGAGAAGGCGAACATCGACCGGCGCTGCGATCAGCTCGCCGGCGAGGGCGTCGTCTTCCACTATAACGAGGACATCGGCGCGGAGCGGATGCGCGAGCTCGTCGCAAGCTTCGACGCCGTGCTTCTGACGACCGGTGCCGAGCGCCCGCGCGATCCCGGCCTGCCGGGGGTGGAGCTCGAGGGCGTCCACTACGCGATGCCCTTCCTGGTGCAGCAGAACCGCCGCGTCGGCCGGGAGAACATCGCCGAGCCCGAGATCGATGCCGCCGGCAAGCACGTCGTCGTCGTCGGCGGCGGCGACACGGCGTCGGACTGCATCGGAACCTCGATCCGCCAGGGAGCGCTCGCCGTCACCCAGCTCGACATCCGCCCGATGCCGCCGATCCGCGAGAACAAGGACATCGTTTGGCCCTACTGGCCGACCAAGTTCCGCACCTCCTCCTCCCAGGCGGAGGGGGCGGACCGGGAGTTCGCCGCCGCGACGCTCGAGATCGTCGGCAACAAGAAGGGCCGGGTCAGCCACGTGCGCTGCGCCCGGGTGGATGAGAAGCGCAGGCCGATCGAAGGGACGGAGTTCGACATCCGCGCCGATCTCGTGCTCATCGCCATCGGCTTCTCCGGTCCGATGCTCGACACCTACGCCAAGGCGTACGATTTCGAGCTCGACGCGCGCACCAACATTGCAGCGAACACCACCGACTACCGCACCAACATCCCCAAGGTCTATGCGGCCGGGGACGTGAGGCGTGGTCAGAGCCTCGTCGTCTGGGCGATCCGCGAGGGCCGGCAGGCCGCCCGCGCCATCGACCTCGACCTGATGGGCTCCACGACGCTCCCCCGTTGAGGGCGCGCAAGCTCCTCGCGGTCGCATTCACGGTAGGTCTGGGTGCGATCGGTGGGCTGATCTTCTACGCGCTGCACCTGCCGGCGGCCTTCCTCACCGGCAGTGCCGTGGCGGTGACCATCGGCGTTCTCGCCCATGCGCCGCTGTCGCTGCCGAACCCGCTGCGGGCGCTGACCTTCTCGATCCTCGGCACCATGATGGGCGCCGGCATCGATCCCGAAGCGCTGACTCAGCTCGTCACGCTGCCGGTCGCCCTCGTCGGTCTGCTGCTCGTCATCGTCGGGGCGACGGCGGCCGGCTACGCCATGCTGCGCTATATCGGCGGCTGGGACCCGCTCACCGCCCTCTGCGGCTCCATCCCGGGCAACTTCTCGGTGGTGATGGCGGTCTCGTCCGACCGCGGGGCGCGGATGGAGCAGGTGGTGATGGCCCAGGTCACCCGCCTCTTCATCCTCGTCTCGGTGCTTCCCTTCGTGTTCGGCACGGGCGAGCACGGCGTGGGCCGACCCACCGCGCCGCCGGACTATACGATCCTCGACGTGCTGGAGACCGTCCTCGTCGCCGGAATGTCGGCCTTCACCGCCATCAAGCTGCGCCTGCCGGCGCCGGCGATGCTCGGCCCACTCCTCGTCTCCACCATCTTGTCCACCACCGGCCTTCTCACCATCGCCGTGCCGCTCTGGCTGTCGTCGGCCGCCTTCACGGTGCTCGGCGCCTCGGTGGCGGTGCGCTTCTCCACGATCCGGCGGGAGGGCTTCAGGCGGATGCTCCTCGCCTCGCTCGCCTCCTTCGTCGCCGCCTTTGCCGTGGCGATGGCGATCGCCGTCGTGGTGTCACTTCTCATTGACCAGCCGCTCGGGGCGATCTTCCTCGGCTATGCGCCGGGTGGGCTCGATGCTATGATCGGGCTCTCCTTCCTCCTCGGCTTCGAGGTCGCGTTCGTGGCGGTGCTCCACGCGGCGCGCATGATCCTCCTGTCACTCGGGATGCCGCTTTTCGTGGCTGTGATGATGCGCCGCGCCGACCGCAATCGGAACGCGTCGACCAGAAAGAGCCGCTGAGGCATTCCCATCGGGCGGTGCACCGCTCTTCGAAGGACATCATCATGAATGCTGAACGGCCCGACGACGGCCCGCCACCTCTTGGCATGCCGATGGGCGAGTTCGTCGCCTTGATGGCCATCCTGATGGCGCTCACCGCGCTGTCGACCGACATCATGTTGGGGGTGCTGCCCGACATCGCCGCGGACTTCTCGCTCGAGGGTGCCAACGAGCAGCAGTTCATGATCACCGTCTACATGATCGCGTTCGCTGTCGGCCACGTGTTCGTGGGGCCGCTGTCGGACCGGCTCGGGCGCAAGCCGGTGCTGATCGGTGGCCTTCTCGTCTACGCCGTCGGCTCGGTGATCGCGATCCTCGCCCACAGCTACACGCTCCTGCTGGTGGCGCGGGCGATCCAGGGCTTCGGCGCGTCGGCGCCACGGGTGGTGGCGGTGGCGGTGGTGCGCGACCGCTTCGTCGGCCGCGCCATGAGCCAGGTGATGAGCTTCGTGATGACGGTGTTCATCATGCTGCCGGTCATCGCTCCCGCGCTCGGCAGCATCATCGCGGCCTCCGGCTCGTGGCACCCGATCTTCACCTTCCTCCTGGTGGTCGCGATCGCGACGACGGCTTGGGTGATGCTGCGCCTGCCGGAGACCAACCCGGTGTCGGGGGAGGGGGCGCGGGCGCCCGTCGGCCTGCGCCTCGCCCTCGAGACCATTGTCGAGAGCCGCCAGACGATGGGCTACATGCTGGCGCTCGGCTTCGTGTTCGGCTGCCTCGTCACCTACATCACCTCCACGCAGCAGCTGTTCGCCGACGTCTACGGCATCGTGCGCTGGTTCCCGGCGGTGTTCGCCTCGGTCGCCGGCGGCATGATGGTGGCGACCCTCGTCAACGCCCGCCTGGTGCGGCACGCCGGGATGCGGCGTCTGTCGCACGGCGGGCTCATCGCCCTCGTTGTCGTGTCGGTGGTCATGAACGTCGTGGGGTTGGCCCTCGACGGTCCGCTGCCGATCTGGCTCCTCGTCGCCTACCTTGCCACATGCTTCTTCCTGGCCGGCCTGGTGATGCCCAACTTCAACGCCATCGCGATGGAGCCGCTCGGGCGCATCGCGGGCACCGGATCGGCCTTCATCGGCTTCGTGATGACGGGAATCGGCGCGATCCTCGGCGGCGCTGTGGGGCAGCTCTACGACGGCACGCCGCAGCCGCTGCTCCTCGGTTTCCTCGTCTATTCGACGGTGTCGCTCACCGTCGTGATGGTGACGGAGCGCGGCCGTCTCCTCGAGCCGGCGAAGGTGCACGCAACTCGATAGCAGAAAATCAACCGGAGGGTGTAGAAGGGCCGATATTTTGTGCTACCTTATTCGCCAGCTAAGCATGGAGGAGCCGATGTCGGCAGAGGCACGCAAGGCTGCGCTGGAACGCAAGCATGCAGCTCTTGAGGCGGAACTCCACTCTCTTTCGGCGCAGCCGGGCCGCGATAGCCTGGCCGCGACGGAGCTGAAGCGCGAAAAGCTCAGATTGAAGGACGAGATCTCTCGACTCAGAAACTAGCCCTCCACCCGCCGTCCGAGCTTCGGGCTCGGCTGGTCGGTTCCCCACGCTCAGCCGATTCCGGCCGCGGAGCGCGGGGCTGAGGCTGGTCGTCCCCAAGCACAGGTCTGGTGGGCCGGCGCTGCGGCGCGGCACCTTGTCGCAGGTCCGTTGGTGTCGTCCGCTCATGCCTCCCCGCGGTTGCCGCTCGTAGGCGGCGCTGCTGCGCGGGAGCATTCGGGTGGTCGGCCGTAGCGCGCGGACGGGGCACGCCATCGGGCCGATTGAACGGCACTCGCTCGCACATCGTGGCGAGGCCTGCGGGCGTCGGCTCGGTGCGTCGACCTTGGTCGGAGAGAGCTGCCGACTGACCGGCACTGCGGCGGCAGGTCGTCTGATGGGCTGCCCGACGGCTCCCGTCGCGACGAAAGGCTCGTCGCGCCGCCCGTCATCGCTCGGACGGCTGGCTCGGGCGGGCGTCGTGGCGGCGAGGGCACGGCCCGTCCCGTGCTTCGGACGGACACACCGACCGGCGTCGCTCGTCGCGACGCTGGCTGCATGGTGGTGTCGCTCGTCGCGTACTGCTCGCGGCGCGGCGGAGGCATGGTCTCTTGCACGCGGCTTGGACGACGCGCCGATCCGGCAGGCCGTGGCTGGGGTATGGTCTCTATCCGTGGCGAGGCGGGCGAGTTGTCGCAGCGCCGCCAGGTTCGCTCCATGCGTGTGCCCCCGGTGTCCGGTCGGGGGCGTTTCCACCATTCGGCGCATTGGCGTCCGGCACCGGGGGCGGCCTCGCTCGCTTCCGCCGGCCCGAACTGCCGGTTTGCGCGCCCTGTGGGTTGGTGGCATCGTTCGCGCAGCGCCAACAGAGCGCGCCGCGAGGAGAACGCCATGCCCGGGGAATATGCAGCCACAATGGACGCGTGGCGCCAGGATCCTTACGCCTTCTGGCTCGATGCATCCCGTGCGATCGACTGGATCGAGCCCCCGAAAGCCGTCTTCGACGCCACCACCGGTGCCTACGGCCGCTGGTTTCCCGATGCCGTCTGCAACACCTGCTGGAATGCCGTCGACCGGCACGTGCCGACGCGCGGCCACCAGCTGGCGGTGATCCACGATTCCCCGCTCACCGGCACCATCACGCGCTGGACCTACGCCGATCTCGCCGTCCGCGTCGGGGCGATGGCCGCTGTGCTCACCGACTTCGGCATCAAGAAGGGCGATCGGGTGATCGTCTACATGCCGATGATCCCCGAGACGCTCGTTGCGATGCTCGCCTGCGCCCGCGTCGGGGCCATCCATTCGGTGGTGTTCGGCGGATTCGCCGCCCGCGAGCTCGCCGCCCGCCTCGACGATTCCGAGCCCTCTCTCATCCTCGCAGCCTCCTGCGGCATCGAGCCCGGCCGCCTCGTGCCCTACGAGGACCTCGTCAACGAGGCGCGCGAGATCGCGACCTGCAAGCCTCCGGTGCTGATGTTCCAGCGCCCCCACCATCCGGCCCGGCTCGATGGGCCCGACACCCACGACCTCGGCTCGCTCTACGAGGCGGCGCTCGCCGCCGGCCGCACCGTGCCGTGCGAGCCGCTGATGGGCACCGATCCCCTCTATATCCTCTATACCTCCGGCACCACCGGCCACCCGAAAGGCGTGGTGCGCGACAATGCCGGCCACATGGTGGCCCTCGCCTGGTCGATGACCAACGTCTACGGCATCAAGCCCGGCGAGGTGTTCTGGGCCGCCTCCGACGTCGGCTGGGTGGTGGGCCACTCCTATATCGTCTACGCGCCGCTCCTCATCGGCGCGACCACCGTCCTCTACGAGGGCAAGCCCGTCGGCACTCCCGACGCCGGCGCGTTCTGGCGGGTGATCGCCGAGCACGACGTGAAGGCGCTGTTCACCGCGCCGACCGCCATCCGCGCCGTGAAGAAGGAGGATCCCGACGGCAAGCTGCCCGCCGAGTACGACCTCTCCGGCTTCCGCGCCCTGTTCCTCGCCGGCGAGCGGGCCGATCCCGCCTCGATCGCCTGGGCCGAGCAGGCTCTCAACGTTCCCGTCCTCGATCATTGGTGGCAGACGGAGACCGGATGGGCGATCGTCGGCAATCCGTTCGGGCTGGAGCCGCTGCCGGTCAAGCCGGGATCGCCGACCAAGCCGATGCCGGGCTACGACGTCGTCATCCTCTCCGACGCCGGCGAGGAGCTGTCGCAGGGCCGTCTCGGCAACGTGGTGATCCGCCTGCCGCTGCCGCCCTCGTGCCTGCCCACCCTCTGGGGCGACGACGAGCGCTTCCGCTCCGCCTACCTCACGCGCTTCGAGGGCTTCTACAACACCTCCGACGCCGGCCTGATCGACGAGGACGGCTACGTCTTCATCATGGCGCGCACCGACGACGTCATCAATGTCGCCGGCCACCGCCTCTCCACCGGCGTGATGGAAGATGTGCTGACCTCCCATCCCGCGGTGGTGGAATGCGCCGTCGTTGGTGCCGACGATCCCATCAAGGGTCAGGTGCCCGTCGGCTTCGTGGTGGTGAAACCCGGCACGTCCGTCGACGGGCTCGAGGCCGAACTTGTGGCGAAAGTGCGTCACGAGGTGGGTCCCGTCGCCGCCTTCAAACACGTGATCGCCGTCCCGCGCTTGCCAAAGACCCGTTCGGGCAAGACGTTGCGCGCCACGATGAAGAAGATTGCCGACGGAGAGGCCTACACCATGCCTGCCACCATCGATGATCCGGGCGCCCTCGCCGATATCGAAAACGCCATGACGCAGCGCAGCGAATCGGCGTGAGGGGGCTCGACGGCAAGGTCGCCATCGTCACCGGCGGCGCCCGCGGGATCGGGCGCGCCATCGCTGAGCGCCTCTGTGCCGAGGGCAGCAAGGTCATGATCGCCGACCTCGACGCCGCCGCCGGCCAGAAGGTGGCCCGGGCGATCGGCAGCGAAGATTGCATCCGCGCCACCGAGTGCGACGTCGCCGAGAAGCTCGACGTGCGCAACCTCCTCGCAGCGACGCGCGATGCCTTCGGCCCCATCGACGTGCTCGTCAACAACGCCGGCATCGTCGGCGGCGCCGAGTTTCTCGACCTCAAGGAGGACGACTTCGACCGCGTGATGGCGGTGAACCTCAAGGGCGCCTTCATCCTCAGCCAGGCCGTCGCCCGCCACATGGTGGAGCGGGTCAAGGCGGGGGAGACGCCGGGCGCGATCGTCAACATGAGCTCGGTGAACGCCGTCTTCGCGCTGCCCACCCAGGTCGCCTACTCGATCTCCAAGGCGGGGATCTCGCAATTGACCCGGGTCGCCGCCCTGTCGCTCGCGCCCTACGGCATCCGCGTCAACGCCGTCGGGCCCGGCTCGATCATGACCGACATGCTCGCCAGCGTGAACAAGGACGCCGAGGCGCGACGGGTGGTGATGTCGCGCACCCCGATGCGTCGTATCGGCGCGCCGGAGGAGATCGCCTCCATCGTCGCCTTCCTCGCCTCGGAGGAGGCGAGCTACATGACCGGCCAGACGGTGTTCGCCGACGGTGGCCGCCTGCCGCTCAACTATACCGTCCCGACCGAGGCCTAGCCGCCCGGCCAGCGACCCGCCGGTGTCGGCTCCCCTTGCTGGCCATTGGCGGGCGCCGGACGTAGGGTGTGCGGACGAACCGGCGAGCCGGCCTGTCGACGACGCCGACGGGCGCCTATCTACGTCGGAAGATCATGACAAGACGCACTGCACGCGTGGCGCGTGGCTGGAGGGACGGACATGACGGCGGCAATGGTCGGGTGGGCCCACACTCAATTCGGCAAGCTGAGCGAGGAGACGGTCGAGTCCCTCATCGTGCGCGTCGCCAACGAGGCGATGGAGGATGCCGGCATCGGTCCGGAGGACATCGACGAGATCGTGCTCGGCCACTTCAACGGCGGCTTCTCGGCGCAGGACTTCACCGCCTCGCTGGTGCTCCAGGCCGACGAGCGGCTGCGCTTCACCCCCGCGACACGCGTTGAGAACGCCTGTGCCACGGGGTCCGGGGCCATTCATCAAGGCATCAAGACCATCGCCGCCGGCTCGGCTCGCTTCGTGCTCGTCGTCGGCGTGGAGCAGATGACGGCGACGCCGGGCCCGCAGATCGCCGAGAACCTGCTGCGTGCGGCCTACCTCAAGGAGGAGGGCGGGATTCCGGCGGGCTTCGCTGGCGTGTTCGGGCAGATCGCCGGCCTCTATTTCCAGCGCTACGGCGATCAGGCGGACGCTCTCGCCAAGATCGCCGCCAAGAACCACGCGAACGGGGTGAAGAACCCCTACGCGCAGATGCGCAAGGATCTCGGCTACGAGTTCTGCCGCACCGAGAGCGACAAGAACCCCATCGTCGCCGGCCCGCTGAAGCGGACGGACTGTTCCCTCGTCTCCGACGGCGCGGCCGCCGTCGTTCTCGCCGATATTCCGACGGCTCTGTCGCTGAAGAAGGCCGTCGCCTTCCGTGCAACGGCCCACGTGCAGGATTTCCTGCCCCTGTCGCGCCGCGACATCGTGCGCTTCGAGGGTTGCCGCGAGGCCTGGACCCGCGCCCTCGGTGACGCGCGGGTGGGGCTTGAGGATCTCTCCTTCGTGGAGACGCACGACTGCTTCACCATCGCCGAGCTGATCGAGTACGAGGCGATGGGCCTTGCGAAGGAAGGCGAGGGCGCCCGCGCCATCGAGGAGGGGTGGACGCTGCCCGATGGCAAGCTGCCGGTGAACGTCTCCGGCGGCCTCAAGTCGAAAGGCCATCCGATCGGCGCCACGGGCGTGTCGATGCACGTCATCAGCGCCATGCAGCTCACCGGGACGGCGGGCGACATGCAGCTGCCGAAGGCCGAGCTCGGCGGCATCTTCAACATGGGCGGCGCAGCGGTCGCCAACTACGTGTCGATCCTGCAGCCGCTCAAGAGCGCCTGAGGTTCACCCGCCGTTCAGCGGCCGGGGCCTAGAGGGTATTTGTGCTGACCTGAGGGTCGGCCCGTTCCGATTGCACGATGCCTTTCGGCGCCGCCGGCGTGATCACCGCGCCGGCGGACTTTGATGGTGGAGTAGGGGCGATGAGACCACGCGAGTTGACGGCGGTCACGCGTTTCGGCCTCGGACCAAAGCCCGGCGATATCGCGGCTCTTGCCGGCGACCCTGTCGGCTACGTTCGTGAGCAGTGCTTCCGGCCAAACTCGGCGCTGATCACCGGGCCGGATCTGCCGGACTCCGATACGATCCGCAACGACTTCGTTCGCCTGCAGGGGACGTTCCGAGAGGCGCGTCTGTCATTGAAGAAGAGGGGCAGCGACGAGGACGCGCGGGACGATTTCCAAAGCGCGGCGAAGGAACGCAACCTCGCCGGGCGCAACATCCAGGCGGCCGAGATCGGCGCCCGCTACGCTCATGGGCTCGCGACGGACGACCCGTTCGTGGAGCGGCTCGTTCTCTTCTGGGCGAACCACTTCGCCGTGCATCGTCTGAAATCGCCCGTCATGCGCTTCGTGACGGGAGCGTTCGAGCGCGAGGCGATCCGCCCCTACGTGCTGGCCAACTTCTCCGACATGCTCGCCGCGACGACGACGCATCCAGCGATGCTGCACTACCTCGACAACGATGGCTCCGTCGCGGCCGACAGTGCCCTCGGGCGTCGTCGTAAGTCGCGCGTCAACGAGAACCTCGCCCGCGAGCTCTTGGAGCTGCACACCCTCGGCGTCGATGGTGGCTACACCCAGGCCGATGTGATCGCCGTGGCGCACGTCCTTGCGGGGTGGAACAGCGGGATGTCAGCGAAAAAGCGGTCAGCTTTCCAGAAGACATGGCACGCGTTCGGCCCGCGCACCATTCTCGGCAAGACCTATCGGGAAAGTGGGAAGAGGCAGATCAAAGCCGTGCTCGCGGATCTCGCCCAGGCGCCGGCGACCGCCCGCCACATCTCCCGCAAGCTCGCCCGTCACTTCGTTGGCGACAATCCGCCGCCGGCGCTCGTCGACGCGCTCACCAAGTCCTATCTCGCATCGGGTGGCGACCTGCGCGAGGTGACCTTGACGCTCGTTGAGAGCGACGCGGCATGGTCGGGCGACGCGGTGAAGGCTGTGCCGCCCTACGATTTCATCGTCGCAGCCGGACGGGCGATGCGGCTGAACAAGCTGCCACCCCACTTCGTGATGGTGTCGGCCCGCGATCTCGCGCAGGAGATCTGGGGCCCACCGTCGCCGGCGGGCTGGCCGGACGACGACGGCGCCTTTCTCGGCGGCGACGCCCTTCTGGAGCGTGTCGACTTCACCCGGGCCGTCAGCCAGCGGTTCGGCCGGGACGTCGACCCGCGCCAGCTCGCGCGCCAGCTCTTCGGCGATGCGCTCGATCCCTTCGTGGCCGAAGCGGTCGCGCGCGCCGAGGACCGCAACCAAGCCATGGTCCTTCTCTTGATGAGCCCTGCGTTCCAACGGAGATAGTCCCCGTGTTTGAGCATCCTACACGACGCGGCGTTCTGACCGGTGCCCTCGCTTTCACCGCGTGGGCGACCATTCCGAAGATTGCCGTCGCCGCCGGTCCGCGCGATCCGCGGCTGGTGGTGGTGGTCCTGCGCGGGGCGCTCGACGGCATCGCCGCCGTCGCCCCCGTCGGCGATCCGCACTATGCGGCGTTGCGCGAAGAGTTCGCCTTTCCCACGAGCGGCCCGGACGTCGGTACGCGTCTCGACGACTTCTTCGTCCTGAACAGCCGGCTTCCGACCGTCGCCGAGCTCTACGGCAAGGGCGAGGCGCTGTTCGTCCACGCGGCCCACAGCCCCTACCGCGAGCGCTCCCACTTCGATGGGCAGGATGTGCTCGAGAACGGCACCACCTCGCCGATCCACCACCGGGACGGCTGGCTCGGCCGCGCCATCGCCATGCTGCCGGGGGACAGCACGATCGCGAGCCACGGCGCGTTCGCGGCCGCGAGCTCGACCCCCCTCCTGATGCGCGGCGCATCGAACGTCGTCACCTATCTGCCGGCGGGTCTGCCGGCCGCGTCCGACGACACGCGAGCGCGTCTCCTGTCGATGTACGAGCATACCGATCCGGTGCTCGCCGGCATTCTCGCCAGCGGTCTCGAGCTCGAAAAGGTGACGGGCTCGGAGAGCGAGGTGCAGATGGAAGTCGACGCCGGCATGATGGGCATGGAGGTGGGAGGACGCGATCGGCAGATCGTGTCGGCCGCGACCGCCGCGGGCCGCGCCATGGCGCTCGACGATGGGCCGCGCGTCGGCTTCCTCGACATGGTGGGCTTCGACACTCACCGCGGGCAGAGGGTGATCGACGGGCAGCTCGGCAACACGCTGAGCGGCCTCGACACGGCGCTTCTGGCGCTGCGCAACGCGCTCGGCGACACCTGGCGCGACACCGTGGTGGCGGTGATCACGGAGTTCGGCCGCACCGTGCGCATGAACGGCTCGTGGGGTACCGATCACGGCACGGCGACGGTCGCGATGCTCCTCGGCGGCGCGGTCAAGGGCGGCCGCGTGATCGCCGACTGGCCGGGCCTTGCCGAGAACGCCCTCTACGAAGGGCGGGACCTCGCCCCCACCACCGATCTGCGGGCGGTGCTGAAGGGGGCTCTGCGCGACCACATGGGCTTCGATCTCGGCCCCCTCGGGACCACGGTGTTCCCCGACACCGCCGACGTGCGACCCCTCGACGGCCTGATCCGGAGCTGAGCCCGATCGGGATCTCGGCCGCCGCGCGCATTGCGGGTGGCGAGCCGCGCGCGCCTTTCCGGGAGGTGCTCTATCGGCCGTCCTCGGCGGCGGCCGTCTCGAGCCAGGCGGCGAGCGATCGGCCGAACCCGCGATAGGGGTAGAGGTCGAACGCCTCCGGGGCGCTCCGTCGCAGGACCACGCCCATGTGGTCGAGCGTAGTCCACGCCGTCGCGTCGACCGGAAAGGCGCTGTCGTGGAGATCCACGGCAACGCCCTTGGCGAGCACCCAAGCGGCCCGCGGCCCCGCCACGCTGACGCAGATGCGGCCGTGGGAGAGATCCGTCACGGTGCCCGCGTCCTTCGGCACCGCGTCGTCGAGGGCGGCGAAGAGGGGGCGTTCGGATTCGACGAGCGCCCGGGCGGGTCCGGCATCCATCACCACGCCGCCCGCAAAGGGGGTGGCACGGGTCGGCGCGGGAAGCGGCGGCAGCGAGAGCGTCGCGAGCGCCGCGTTCACCATCTCCACCATGCCGGGAAAGGCCGCGACCTGGACGAGGCTCGCGATGGGCCGCTCCGTCACCGCGATGCGCGGAGCGGGGCGGAAGGCGTGACCGTCGAGCGGGCGGGCCATGCGCTCAGACATGCATCCGGCTCCCGTCCTTGTCGAAGAAGAGGGGGTCGGCCACGCGGACCGGCACCGCGTTGCCGCGCACGGGATCGGTGGCGAGAAGCTCCTCGCCGATGCGATCCGGCCCGCCGCTGAGGAGGGCGAGGGCGATCTCCGCGCCGGCGAGCGCCGGGCTGTGGGTCGTCGAAGTCACATGCCCCTCCGACCGCCCCGAGGGGCCGACGAGATGAGCGCCCGAGCGGATCGGCTTGCCGTCGAGCGAGACGAGCCCCACGAACCGCTTGCGTGCCGGATCGCGAAGGGCCGGCCGCCGCATCAGAACCGATCCCACGAACGCCTTCTTCGCGGATGCCATCCGCTCCAGGCCGAGATCGTAGAGCGTGGTGCGACCGTCGAGTTCGGGCCCGGAGACGTGGCCTTTCTCGATGCGCAGCGTGCCGAGCGCCTCGACCCCGTAGGGGGCGATCTCGTGCACGGCACCCGCCGCCATGATCCGCTCCCATACGGCCGCGCCGTGGTGGGCGCCGCAATAGACCTCGTAGGCGAGCTCGCCGGAGAAGGAGAGGCGGGCGACGATCACCGGCACCTCGCCGATCGCCCCCTCCCGCACGGCCATGAACGGGAAGGCCTCGTTGGCGAAGTCGATGCCGGCGACCGTCGCGGCGAGGGTCGTCCTCGCGAGCGGACCGGCGACGGCCATGCCCGCCCACTGCTCGGTGGTGGAGGTCACGTGCACCCTGAGGTCCGGCCAGGCCGTCGCGAGGAGCACTTCGAGGTGGGACAGAACCGCGGCGGCGTTGGCCGTGGTGGTCGTCATCAGAAAGCGCGTTTCGCCGAGGCGCCAGGTGGTGCCGTCGTCGAACACGACGCCGTCCTCGCGCAGCATCACCCCGTAGCGGGCGCGGCCGACGGGCAGCTTGGCGAAACCGTTGGCGTAGACGCGATCGAGGAGGGTGGCGGCGTCGGGCCCCGCCACCTCGATCTTGCCGAGCGAGGAGACGTCGACGATGCCGACGCCCGTGCGTACCGTGGCCGCCTCGCGGATATAGGCCTCGCGCACGCCTTCGCCGGGCCGCAGATAAGCGCGTGGCCGCAGCCAGGCGCCCGTCGCGACGAACACCGCGCCATGGGTGGCGTGCCAGTCGTGCATGGGCGTGAGGCGCGTGGGGCGGACGTGGGCGCCGGTCTCGGCGCCGGCGAGGGCCCCGAGCGCCACCGGCGTATAGGGCGGGCGGAAGCGCGTGGTGCCCACCGTCGGGATCGGCGCGCCGAGGTGCTCCGCCATGATGGCGAGGCCGTTGACGTTGGACGTCTTGCCCTGGTCCGTCGCCATGCCGAGGGTGGTGTAGCGCTTCAGGTGCTCCACCGCCTGGAAGCCCTCGTCGTGGGCGAGGGCGATGTCGGCGGACGTGACGTCGTGCTCGAGGTCCACGAAGGCCTTCTTGCCGGCGACGTGGAAGGGGGCGGCGGGGGCGGTCGCGGTCAGCGCCGCGTCGTCGGCCGCAGCGAGGGCGGGGCGGGCGAGGGGAGCCACGGTGCGGCCCAAGGCGGCGGCCGCGGCCTCGCCCGCCGCGGCGCCCGTCTCCAGCGCGTCGGTGGTGGCGTAGCGGCCGGTGACGGCGCCGGCCGCAGTCCAGCCTTCCGGCAGCGGGCCGGGGCGGAAGGCGGCGAGCGCGTCGTCCCACTGCGGCCGGGCGCCGGCCTGCGAGGCGAGATGGAGCGTCGGCGTGTAGCCGCCGGAGACGAGCAGGGCGTCGACCGCGATCGACCCCCCGTCGGCGCCGGCGACGGTAAGGCCGGCGAGTCCCTTGCGCCCTCGCGTCGCGCCGACGTGATGGCCGGCGAAGAGGCGAGCGCCGGCCGCCTCGGCGAGGCTTGCGGCGGCGGCGGGCACGGCCGGCCGCGCGTCCACCACCGCGGCGACGTCGATGCCCGCGGCGGCGAGGTCGCGCACCGTGCGGTAGGCACCGTCGTGGGCGGCGAACACCGCGACGCGACGGCCGACGGCGACGCCGTAGCGGTTGGCGTAGGCGCGGGCGGCGTCGGCGAGCATCACGCCCGGCCGATCGTTGCCGGGAAACACGATCGGCCGCTCGATCGCACCGGTCGCGAGCACCACGTGCCTCGCCCGGATCTGCCAGTGGCGCTGACGGGGCAGGCCGTGCGGATCGCCCGGATGGTCGACGACGCGCTCCACCGCGCCGAAGCGCCCGTCATAGTGGCCGTAGACGGTGGTGCGGGGGAGGACGACGGCGCCGCCGTCGGTGAGGCGGGCGGCGGTGGCGGCGGCGAAATCCGGGGCGGGCACGCCGTCCACCTCCGAGAGGTCGTGGAGGAGGGCGCCGCCCGGCCGCTCGCGCTCGTCGGCGAGGATCACCCGTGCGCCGGCGGCGAGCGCTGCGGTCGCCGCCATCAGGCCAGCGGGGCCGGCGCCGATCACGAGCACGTCGCAGGTGGCGTTCATCGTCTCGTAGCGGTCGGGATCGGGGGTGGTCGCGGCACGGCCCATGCCGGCCGCCCGGCGGATCACCGGCTCGAAGAGGCGCGTCCAGGTGCCCCGCGGCCCACCGATGAAGGTCTTGTAGTAGAAGCCCGCCGAGATCAGCGGGCCCGCGAGGCCGTTGATCGCGCCGACGTCGAAGCCGAGCGAGGGCCAGGCATTCTGTCCGTCGGCGACGAGCCCCTCCACGAGCGGCACCATCGGCGCCTTGGCGTTGGGCTCGTGCCGGCCGCCTTCGCCGAGCGAGACGAGGGCTCCCGCCTCCTCCGGTCCCGCCGCCGTCACGCCGCGGGGGCGGTGATATTTGAACGAGCGCCCCACCACGCCGACGCCGTTAGCGATGAGCGCGGAAGCGAGGGTGTCGCCCGCGAGCCCGCCATAGGGGCGGCCGGCGAAGGTGAAGCCGAGGCGGCGCGTCCGGTCGATGCCGCTGCCGCCCGTTGCGAGGCGATAGCCCGTCATTCGCCGGCCCCTGCCGCGGTGGCGGCGTGCGGGCCGACGATCTCGCACCCCTCCACCTCGTGGGTGAGGGTGTTGCGGGTGACGGCGAGGACCGCGCGGCAGCCCGTGTGCTGCCAATATTCCCGGTGCCGCCCCATCGGATTGCGGCGGGCGAAGACGTAGCGCGTCCACACCGCCTCGGGTGCGTCGAGGGCGGGCGGGGTGCGCTCGGCGTCGCCGATATAGGTGAACTCGTCGCTCTCGCGCGGGCCGCAGTGGGGGCAGGGAATGAGCATGGGCCTCAGTGGTGCTGCGGAACGGGGCCGGCGCCGCGCTCGTCGAGGACGAGGCCGCGCTCGAAGCGGTCGAGGGTGAAGGCGGCGTTCTCCGGGTGTGGCTCGTCGCGGGCGATGGTGTGGGCGAAGCAGAAGCCCGAGGCGGGCGTCGCCTTGAAGCCGCCGTAGCACCAGCCCGCATTGAGATAGAGGCCCGGCAGCGGCCCCTTGGTGATGATCGGCGAGCCGTCCATCGACATGTCCATGATGCCGCCCCAGTTGCGCAGCACGCGCACGCGCTTGAGGTTGGGGAACATCGTGACGGCGAGGCTCGCGACGTCGCGCACCACGGCGAGACCGCCACGCTGGGCGTAGGAGTTGTAGCCGTCGATGTCGCCGCCGAACACGAGCCCGCCCTTGTCGGACTGCGAGATGTAGAGGTGCCCCGCGCCGAACGTCACCACGGTGTGGATGATCGGCTTCAGCGGCTCCGACACGAAGGCCTGCAGCACGTGGCTTTCGATCGGGAGGTCCTCCACCCCGGCAAGACGCATCACCTCGCTGGTGGACCCGGCGACGGCGAGGCCCACCTTCGCGGCGCGGATCTCGCCGCGGGGGGTGACGACGCCGACGATCCGCTCGCCCTCGCGCAGGAAGCCGGTCACGGGAGCGTTCTCGATGATGTCGACGCCGAGCGCATCGGCGGCGCGGGCGTAGCCCCAGGCGACGGCGTCGTGGCGGGCGGTGCCGCCACGGGGCTGGAGGAGGCCGCCCACGATCGGAAAGCGTGCGGCGGGGCTCATGTCGAGATGGGGCACGAAGTCGCCCACGGCATCGCGGTCGAGGAGCTCGGCGTCGATGCCTTCGAGGCGCATCGCGTTGCCGCGGCGGGCGAAGCCGTCGAGCTGGGAGGGGGTGTGCGCAAGGTTCAACACACCGCGCTGGGAGAACATGACGTTGTAGTTGAGGTCCTTCGACAGGCCCTCCCACAGCTTCATGCCGAGCTCGTAGAAACGGCTATTCTCCGGCAGCAGATAGTTGGAGCGCACGATGGTGGTGTTGCGTCCCACGTTGCCGCCGCCGATCCACCCCTTCTCGACCACCGCCACGTTGGTGAGGCCATGCTCCCTGGCGAGGTAGTAGGCGGTGGCGAGGCCATGGCCGCCGCCGCCCACGATGATGGCATCGTAGGCCGGCTTGGGAACGGCCGCACGCCACTGGCGCGGCCAGTTTCGATTGGCGCCGAGAGCGCCCTTCAAGAGGGCGAGGGCGGAGTATTTCATCGATCACGGTCTCGCATTGGGGCGACCGTAGCCGGCCGTCCGGGCGGCGTCACCCACCATCGGCAAAGACGTTGGCCGCCATTGGTCGCGCCGATGCCGGGCGGTCGGCGCTGCCGCAATATGTGCCGGTGCGGCGGTCTCGTGCATGGCTGCCTTCTGCCGCACGTCGGTTTGCATTGATGCAGGTTCGCCCTAAGAAAGTCCCAAATTGAATCAATCTAATGTGGGCGGCACCGGTCGGTGGCGGCGATGGCGAATCAACGAGGAGGAACTATGGCCCAGGGCCCCTTTGTGTCACAGCCTGAGATGGGGTCTTTGGGACTGATGGTCGCGCCGAAGCGGGCTGCATCCGCGGGTGGTCTGCGCCAGATCAGGATGGATCTGCTCGTGATGACGATCATCGGCATCGCGGCGTGGATCATCGCCATGGGCGTCGACGCCTTCGATTATTTCTACACCTACTCCCGGGCTCACGAGGACTGGGAGCTCGACGAGATCGCTATGGGCGTGCTCATCTTCTTCCTCATGGGCACCGTCTACATGGTCCGCCACAGCCTCATGCTGAGGCGGGAGATGGAGCGGCGCCTGAGCGTCGAAGCGTCGGCCTCCTGGGCCGCCTACCACGACGCGCTGACGAGGCTGCCCAACCGGCACTTCCTCCAACATTTCGTGGCCGACGCCGATCGCGAGGTCGGGCGGGGCGCCACCGCCTCGCACGGCGTGTTCGTCATGGACCTCGACGGCTTCAAGAAGGTCAACGACCTCCTGGGACACGCCTGCGGCGACGCGCTCCTGATCGCCGTCGCGGATCGGCTGCGCGAGCTGTTGCCGAGCGCCGTCATCGTGCGCATGGGCGGCGACGAGTTCATCGTCATCGTCGACACCGCCGAGGTGAAGGACCCCTTGGCCGCCGCCCACAAGATCGTCGCCCGGATGGCCGATCCGTTCACCGTGTCGACGATGCGGGCGCAGATCGGCTGCTGCGTCGGGGTCGCATGCACGCCGGGCGACAGCGAGCGTCTCGCCGATGCGCTGCACTATGCCGACGTCGCCCTTGGCGAGGCGAAGCGCAACGGGCGCAACAACGTGGTGGAATTCACGCCGGCGATGTCGGCCCGGCTCGAGGAGCGGGCCGACATCGAGGCCGATCTGCGCAAGAGCATCGAGCGGCGGGCCGTCGACCTTCACTTCCAGCCTCTCTTCGATCTGAAGAGCCAGACCCTGCGCGGCTTCGAGGCGTTCGCCCGCTGGCGCCGACCCAATGGCGAGTGCGTGCCGGCCGCCACCCTCATCGAGGTGGCGGAGAGCATCGGTCTCATCGTGGACCTCTCCGACCTTCTGCTGCGGCAGGCCTGCAAGGCGGCGCTGCTGTGGCCGGAAGAGCTGACGCTCTCGTTCAACGTCTCGCGCGCCCAGCTCGTCGACAAGATGATGGCCGCGCGCGTTCTGAAGGTGCTGCAGGACACCGGCCTCAGTCCGGAGCGGTTGCAGCTCGACGTGTCCGAGCAGGCGCTGAAGGGCGGGGTGAGCGAGGCCATCCTGTCCTCCATCGAGGAACTGCGCCGCGCGGGCGTGCGTGTCGCCCTCGACGATTTCGGCACCGGCTTCTCGAACCTCACGAGCCTCTGCCGGTACGGCCTCGACGCGATCAAGATCGACCACAGCTTCTTTGCAACTCGCGGCCGCCGCAGCGGCGATCGCAGCGTGGTGGAGGCGGTGGTGCGGCTCGGCCAGGGCTTCGGCCTCGCCGTCACCGCCGAGGGGATCGAGACCGAGGCGCAGCTCGAGTGGCTCGCCAAGCTCGGCTGCGAATACGGCCAGGGCTATCTCCTCAGCCGCCCGATGCCGCAGCAGAACATCCCCGCCTTCCTCAAGGCCTACACGGACCCATCGGGGCTCCGCTAGCGCGCACGCCGGCCAAGCGCGTACGGCTCGCCGCGCGCAATGGGCGGCAAAGCGAAGAGCTGAGACGAACCGGGTTTCGGCGAACGGGCTCGGGCTAGCGACCCATCCACCCGCCGTCGACCGGCAGGACCGCGCCGTGCACGAAGGCGGCGAGGGGAGAGGCGAGGAAGAGGACCGGGCCGGCGATGTCCTGCGGCGCGCCCCACCGGCCGGCGGGGACGCGGGCCATCAGCTCGCGCGAACGCCCCGGATCGTCCTGCAGGGCTTGGGTGTTGTCCGTCGCGACGTAGCCTGGCGCGACGGCGTTGACGTTGACGCCCTTGCCCGCCCACTCGTTGGCGAACGCCTTGGTGATCTGGGCGAGGCCGCCCTTCGCCGCCGCATATCCGGGAACGTTGATGCCGCCCTGGAAGGAGAGCAGCGAGGCGATGAAGATCACCTTCCCCCCGCCGCGGGCGATCATCCCGCCGCCGATGCGCTGGGTGACCAGGAAGGGGGCCGAAAGGTTCACCTCGAGCACCAGATCCCAGTCGGCCATCGGATGCTCTGCCGCGGGGGCGCGGCGGATGAGGCCGGCGTTGTTCACCAGAATGTCCACCGGCGGGCTCTCCGCCTCGAGCCGGTCGAGGAAGGCGAGGGTGGCGGCCCGGTCGGAGAAGTCGCAGCGATAGGGGGTGAAGCGCCGTCCGGCGCGGCCCACGGCCTCGGCGACGTCGCCGCCGTCGAGCGGCTGGGCGGCCGAGGCGCCGATGATGTCGGCGCCCGCCGCCGCGAGGGCCTGCGCGATGGCGGTGCCGATGCCCCGGTTCGCCCCGGTCACAAGGGCGGTCTTGCCGGACAGGTCGATGTCGGTGGCCATGGGTGAGCCGTCTCCAGCGCTCGGCACGGGCCGGTGCGCGACCGGCCCGCTCGCGGATGGGAGAGGCCGCTCGGCGCGGCGACCTCGGGGGTGTCAGTCGGTCGGAACCGTGATCGAGGTGTCGATATACTGGTTCGTCACCACGTCCATGATGTCGAACGGCTTCTCGATGTCAAAGTAGGTCTCGGTCAGCTCGTAGTCCGACTTCAGCCGATCCTCGTCGAAGTAGCCGAGGCCCTTGGTGGTGGACGTCTCGTCGGTCATCAGCTCCACCACGAGAGCCCAGTTCTGCAGCTCGTTGTCCTTGGTGAGGCCGCTGTTGGCGGACACCAGAGCGTCGATGCAGGGGTCGGGATTGTCGACGCAGAAGGCGAACGCCTTCTGCGTGACGTGGACGAAATTCTCTACCGCCTCCGGGTGCGCCGCCGCGAATTCGGCGTTGACGAGGATGGAGTTGGAGTAGGGATTGATGCCGTAGTCCTTCCAGGCGAAGAAGCCCATGTCCTCGCCCAGCTCGCGCTGGAAGATGTGGTGGATGTTGTAGAAGGACGAGGTCACGTCGATCGCGCCCGACTTGAGGCCCGCGAGCTTGGCGTTGGGCTGGACGTTCACCCAGGTCACGGCATCGGCGTCGAGCCCCACCGCCTTGGCGAGCGCCGGCCACATGGCGCGCGCCGCGTCCCACGGCGGGTTGCCGATCTTCTTGCCGGCGAAGTCCTTCACGTCCTTGATGCCGGAGGATTTCAGCCAGTACATGCCGAAGGGCGAGTTGGCGTAGATGTTCATCACCGCCACGAAGTCGGCGCCCTTGCCCTTGGCGACGAGCGCGGTGCCGAGATCGGCGAGCCCCATGTCGGACTGGCCGACGCCCACCTTCTGCGCCGACATCGAGGAGCCCTTGCCCTGCTCGATGTCGAGGTCGATGCCGGCGTCCGCGTACCAGCCTTCCTGCTTGGCGTAGTAGTAGGGCGCATGGTCGCCACCGGCGATCCAGTTCAGCACGAGGTCGATCTCCACCTCGTCGGCGAAGGCTGCGGCAGGCGCCATCGCAAACACGGCCGCCCCAAGGGCGACGACGGTCTTTCGCATCGTTTTTCCTCCCGTCTCGTTTCGCCGCCGGTGCCGATTGACGGCGCCGGCGACATCGGACAAAGTAACTTTATGGTTACAAAAGGTTGCGTCGAGTGACCCTGACTGTCAACGACAAAGAAGGTCCCTCCAGGGACACCGTTGGGAGAGACGTGCATCGGAACGGGCGGCGGGGCGATCGAGAATGAGCCTTCACCGCAGTGACATTCCGGCCGCCGTCGCGGCTGCGCTCGCCGATGGCGTCGTCATCCCCGCCCATCCGCTCGCGCTGACGCAGGATCGGCAGTTCGATCCGCGCCGCCAGCGCGCGCTCACCCGTTACTATGTCGATGCCGGGGCGGGCGGTCTGGCGGTGGGCGTGCACACCACTCAGTTCGCGATCCGCGAGGCCGGCCTCTACGAGGAGGTGCTACGGAGCGCCGCCGACACCGCCGCCGCGTGGACCGATCGGCCGCTGGTGATGATCGCCGGCGTCTGCGGTCGCACCGAGCAGGCGCTGCGGGAGGCGGCCGTCGCGCGAGACCTCGGTTACCATGCCGGCCTCCTCTCGCTCGCCGCCTTCGGTGCCGCGAGCGACGACGAGCTGATCGAGCACGCCTGCGCCATCGCCGCCGAGATCCCGCTGGTGGGCTTCTATCTGCAGCGCGCGGTGGGTGGGCGCGATCTCTCGCCCGACTTCTGGCGCCGCTTCGCCGAGATCGACAACGTCGTCGCCATCAAGATGGCTCCGTTCGACCGCTACCGCACCATCGACGTCGTCCGCGGCGTCGCCGAGGCGCGCGCGGAGGACCGGGTGACGCTCTATACCGGCAACGACGACCACATCGTCCTCGACCTCCTCACCCCCCACCGCGTGGTGCGGGGCAACGGCGAGGTGACCCTGCGCATCAAGGGCGGTCTCCTCGGCCAGTGGTCGGTGTGGACGAGCAAGGCGGTGGAGATCCTTGCCCGCGCCCACGAGGCGGCGGAGGCGGGGTCGATGCCGCTCGATCTCCTCACCCTCGATGCCGAGCTGACCGACGCCAACGGCGCGCTGTTCGACGTCAAGAACGCCTTCGCGGGCTGCATCGCCGGGTGCCACGAGGTGCTGCGGCGCCAGGGGCTGCTCGACAACCTGACCCTTCTCGATCCGGACGAAGGCCTCGGCCCCGGTCAGGCCGGCGAGATCGACCGGGTCTGCGCCCACTATCCGCATCTTGCCGACGATACCTTCGTGGCCGAAAACCGTGAGAGGTGGCTATCGTGACGATGCCGGCCGTAGCGAGCGAACCCAAGCGTTCGTTCATTCGCCTCAACAACGTGCGCAAGATCTACCGCACTGGCGGCGTCGAGTTCGTCGCGGTGTCGGACGTCACCATGAACGTGACGAAGGGCGAGCTCGTCTCGCTGGTCGGCCCGTCGGGGTGCGGCAAGACCACCGTGCTGAAGATTCTCGCCGACCTCCACGGCTATGACGGGGGGACGGTGGAGATCGGCGATGCCGACCATCCCTTCGTGCCGGGCCGGGACGTCGGCATGGTGTTCCAGCAGCCGCTGCTTCTCAAATGGCGCACCATCCTCGACAACGTGGTCCTGCCCGCCGAGATCCTCGGACAGCCGATGAAGGCCGCGCGGGAGCGGGCGAGGGACCTTCTGAAGCTCGTCGGGCTCGAAGGCTTCGAGGCGAAGCGGCCCTACGAGCTTTCCGGCGGCATGCAGCAGCGCGCCGCCATCGCCCGTTCGCTCGTCCACGACCCCAAGGTGGTGCTGATGGACGAGCCCTTCGGCGCGCTCGACGCGCTGACGCGCGAGCGGATGAACCTCGAGCTCCTGCGGATCTGGGAGGAAAGCGGCAAGACGATCCTGTTCGTCACCCACTCCATCCAGGAGGCCGTGCTGATGGGCTCGCACTGCGCCGTGCTGACGGCGGGACCGGCGCGGATGGCCGACTATTTCCCCATCGACCTGCCCTATCCGCGACGCCTCGACATGCGTCAGTCGTCCGACTTCGGCGCCTATGCGCGGCGCATCTACGGTCTGCTCGGCATGAGCTGAGAGAGTGTCCGCCCCGACAAGCAAGAACACCAACGCCGGGCGCGACGAGGAAGGGAGAGAAACGATGAAGAAGCTATTCGCGATCCTGGCGGCGGCGATGCTGCCGGTGGCGGCGTCGGCCGCAGACTATCCCTGGATGCCGGATAAGCCGATCACCATCATCGTGCCGTGGGGGGCGGGCGGAGCCACCGACCAGGTCACGCGCGTGACGGCCGGCGTCCTGGAAGACGCGCTCGGCCAGAAGGTGGTGATCGTCAACCAGCCCGGCGCTTCGGGCTCCATCGGCAAGAAGAACGCCTACGAGGCGGAGCACGACGGCTACACCTGGGCCGCCGGCGCGCCGAAGCAGCTCGGCACCTACAAGCTCCTCGGCCAGTGGGACACCTGGATCGACGACTGGCGCCTCTACAACACCGTCACCAACGTGCCGCTCGTGGCGGTGAACCCCAACGCGCCCTACGCGACGATGGACGACTTCATCGCCGCCATGAAGGACGGCGGGGTGACGATCGCCACCGCCGGCGCCGGCTCCTCCGGCCATGCCGCGGCGGAGGCGCTGAAGGGCGCCGTCGGCGGCTCCTACAAGCACGTGACCTACGACGGCGGCAATCCGGCGGTGGTCGCCACCGTGGCGGGCGAGGCGGAGGCGACGACCCAGCTCGCCTCCGAGCAGGCCGAGATGGTGCGCGCCGGCCGGCTGAAGCCGCTCGCCGTCCTCGCCGACCAGCCGCTCGAGATCGACGGCTACGGCACGGTGCCGCCGATCACCGACTTCGTGGACGAGAAGCTGCCGATCCTGTCCACCGCGTTCGGCATCTTCATTCCCGTCAAGGGGACGCCGCCGGAGGTGATCGAGACCTTCGACGCGATCTGGAGCGAGGTGATCCCCAACGCCGCGCCGTTGAAGACGTACGCGCTGGAAAAGGGCGCCCTGTTCACGCCCGCGGCCGGCGATGCGGCGCGTGACAAGGTGTGGCCCGAGGTGCAGGCGGACGCGTGGTCGTTCGACGCGGCCGGCCGCACCAAGATGTCGCCCGACGAGCTCGGCATCCCGAAGCCCTGACGCGGAAGGGGCGGGCCGCGGTGCGGTCCGCCCCCTCGATCGGCAGCGCGCGTCACGCCCCACCGGGCTCGCCCGCGCGGCCGGCCGACCCGCCCCTTTCCCGCGCCGCCCGGACCGTTGCGAGAGCCCCATGACGCCCCTCCGAGACATCCCCGACAAGACGCTGCCGAGAAGACGCCTGCGATGAGCGGGGCCCGCCGTGCCGATCTGGTCTTCGCCGTGCTTCTCACCGTCTTCGGGATCGCGGCGACGGTGGAATCCTGGCGCATGCCGACGCTCGCCGAGCTCGGCGTCGACCCGATGAGCGCGCCCGGCCTCACCCCGGGCCTTCTCGGCGTCGTGCTCGCGGTGCTCGGCCTCGCCCTGCTCGGACGCAGCCTCGGCGGAGGGGAGATGGGCGAGACGGCTGCGGCGGGTGGCTGGGGACGGCTCGCCGTCGCCCTCGTCCTCTGCCTCGGCTATGCCGCCGGCCTCCTCGGACGGGTGCCCTTCTGGGCGGCGACGGCGATCTTCGTCGCGCTCTTCACCTTCGTCTTCACCGTGCGCGAGGCGGGGCCGGTGCGGGCCGGCGCCGGCTCCCTCGTCCTCGCCGCCGCGGTGGCGGTCGCCGTCACGCTGCTCTTCGAGCGCGTCTTCCTCGTGCGTCTGCCGTGAGGTCGCCGTGGATGCCTTGACCAACCTCGGCGCCGCGATCGTCGGCCTCGCCGAACCCTCGAGCCTCTTCAGCGTCCTCTGGGCGACGCTCCTCGGCATGACCGTCGGCATGCTTCCCGGTCTCACCGCCACGCTCGGCATCGCGCTGTTGACGACGCTGACCTTCCGTATGGCTGCGGACGACGCGATCCTGATCCTCATCGCGATGTATGTCGGCGCGATCTACGGTGGCAGCCGCACCGCGATCCTCCTCAACATTCCCGGCACGCCCGCCAACGCCGCCTCCGGGCTCGACGGCTTTCCCCTCGCGCGCGCCGGCAGGGCGGGGGAGGCGATGGGGATCGCCACCGTCGGCTCCTTCTTCGGCAGTGTGGTGGGGCTTCTGGCGCTCGCCCTCATCGCGCCCCAGCTCGCCGAGTTCGGCCTCCGCTTCCAGTCCTACGAATTCTTCTGGCTCGCCGTGTTCGGCGTCGTGATCTCCGGACGGCTGACGGCGATGGACGACCCCATCAAAGGCTGGATCTCCGGCTTTCTGGGGCTCTTTCTGGCGCAGGTGGGCCAGGAAGGCATCCACGCCTATCAGCGCTTCGCCTACGGCTCGGTGGATCTTGCCGGCGGCTTCGGCCTATTGCCGGCACTCGTCGGAGCGTTCGGCTTCGCCGAGATCCTCTGCGTCATGAAGGAGCCCGCCTACGTGACGGTGCGCGACGTCGGCTCGCGCATCCTGCCGAGCCTGCGCGATCTCTTCGGCCGGTGGTGGACGGTGCTGCGCTCCGGCCTCATCGGCACCACCATGGGCATCGTGCCGGGTGTCGGGGAGGACATGGGCGCCTGGGTCTCCTACGCCGCCGCCCGCCGCGCGAGCCGCGAGCCGGAGACCTTCGGCAAGGGCGCCACCGAGGGGCTGCTCGCCGCCGAGACCGGCAACAACGCCGCCGTTCCGGGGGCGATCATCCCGGTTCTCACCCTCGCCGTGCCGGGCTCCGCACCCGCGGCGGTGCTCCTCGCGGCGATGTTCATCCATGGCGTGCGGCCGGGGCCGCTCATCATGATCGAGAGCCCCGATTTCGTGTTCCAGGTGGCGGGCATGCTCTTCTGGGCGTCGGTGGCGATCCTCGTCCTCGGCCTCGCGCTGACGAAGCCCATGCTCTTCGTGCTGCGGGTGCCGCGCGAGTATCTCATGCCGGTGATCTTCGTGCTCTGCGTGGTCGGCGCCTTCGCCATCGCGAGCCGCGTGTTCGACGTCTACGTCATGCTCGGCTTCGGCATTCTGGGCTTTGCGCTGCGGCAGATGAACTATCCGATGGCGCCGCTCGTCCTCGGCATCGTGCTCGGCGACATCCTCGACAAGAATTTTCGCCGCGGCATGGTGCTGTCGGACGGATCCTTCGAGCCCTTCGTGACGCGGCCGATTTCGGCGGTGCTCGCCGCCCTCACGCTCGTCACGATCCTGTGGGGCATCGGCCCGGTGCGCCGAGCCGCCGGGCGACTGGTGAGGAGACCGAGTTGAAGCTTTCCCTCTGCAACGAGGTCCTGCGCGACCTGCCGTTCGACCGTCAGTGCGCGTTCGCCGCGGCGGTGGGTTTTCAGGGCCTCGAGCTCGCCCCCTTCACGCTGGCGCAGAACCCTGAGACGCTGACGGAGGCCGGCGCCCGTGCCGCCCGCCGCGCCCTCGCCGCCGAAGGGCTCGAATGTGCCGGCCTCCACTGGCTCCTCGCCGCGCCGGACGGGCTCTCGATCACCAGCGCCGACGCGGCGGTCCGCGGGCGCACCGTCGATCTGATGCGCCGCCTCGTCGCCTTCGCCGCCGAGGCGGGGGCGAGGGTGATGGTGCACGGCTCGCCGCGCCAGCGCGAGCTCGCGCCGGGCGCGGAGGCTGAGGGGCGGGCCCGCGCCGTCGACGCCTTCGCCCTCGCCGGCGAGGCGGCGGCGGCGGCCGGCGTCGTCTACGCCATCGAGCCCTTGGCGCGGCGCGAGACCGCGTTCGTCAACACCGTCGCCGAGGCCGTCGCCATCGTGAAGGAGGTCGCGAGCCCCGGCCTCGCGACGATGATCGACACCTGCGCCACGGCGTTCGACGGCGGCGATCCGGCCGCCCTCGTCGCCGAGTGGCTCCCCACCGGCCACATCGCCCACATCCACGTGAACGACCCCAATCGGCGCGGGCCGGGGGAGGGGGCGCTCGCCTTCGCGCCGACGCTCGCCGCGCTGAAGGCGCTCGATTATCGCGGCTGGGTATCGGCCGAACCCTTCATCTACGAGCCCGACGGGCCGGCGACGGCGGCGCGTGCGGCCGGCTACCTCGATGGCATATTGGAGGCCCTGTCATGACGCCGACCCTCACCCTCGCCGAGGTCGCCTTTCACGAGCGCGGCGTCCGGCTGCGGATGCCCTTCCGCTTTGGCGTCGTCACGCTGCGGGAGGCGCCGCAGACCTTCGTCGGCGCCCGCATCCGCCTCGCCGACGGCCGCGAAGGGTGGGGGATGGCCGCCGAGGTGCTGGCGCCCAAGTGGTTCGACAAGTCGCCCGACCTCACCAACGAGGAGAACTTCGACCAGCTCCGCGCCGCGCTCGCGATCGCCGCGTCGGCCTATCGCGACATCGACACGCCGACGACCCTCTTCGGCCTCCACGCCGCCGCCGCTCCCGCCGTGAGCGCCGCCGCCGCGGCGAGGGGGCTGCCGCCGCTCGTCGCCTCCTTCGGCCCCGCCCTCCTCGATCGGGCGATCCTCGACGCGGTGCTGCGCCTCGAAGGCCTCAGCGTGTTCGAGGCGGCGAAGCGCAACCTCTTCGGCCTCGACGCCCGCCTAACGCCCGACCTCGCAGGCTTCGACGTCGACGCCTTCCTCGCCACTCTCGCCCCGTCCGCCTCCATCGCGCTGCGCCACACCGTCGGCATGGTCGACCCGATCCGCGACGCCGACCTTGCCGCCGCCGACCGGCTGAACGACGGGCTGCCCGAGACGCTGGAGGAGGTGGTGAAGGCGACCGGCGTCACCCACTTCAAGCTCAAGGTGGGCGGCGATCTCGCCGCCGACATCGACCGCCTTCTCGCCATCGCCGGGGTGATCGACACGTTGCCGAGCTACAAGGCGACGCTCGACGGCAACGAGCAATATCGCGACGTCGAGGGGGTGGTCGCCCTCTGGCGGGCGATCGGCGAGACGCCGGGGCTCGCCAAGCTGCGCGAGGCGATCCTCTTCATCGAGCAGCCCATCGTGCGCACGGCGGCCCTCGGCGCGGACATCGGCGCGCTCGCGGCGCTGAAGCCGGTGGAGATCGACGAGAGCGACGCCACCCTCGACGCCTTTCCGACGGCCAAGGCGCTCGGCTACGAGGGGGTCTCCTCCAAGTCGTGCAAGGGCTTCTACCGCTCGCTTCTCAACCGGGCGCGGTGCGCGTGGTGGAACGCGCAGGAGGGGCGGGAGCGCTATTTCATGTCGGCGGAAGACCTCACCACCCAGGCCGGTCTCGGCGTTCAGCAGGATCTCGCGCTTGCGACGCTGATCGGATGCACCCATGTGGAGCGTAACGGCCATCATTACGTGAATGGCTTTGAGGGAACGCCCGAGTCCGAGCAGGCCGCCTTCCTGGACGCTCACCCCGACCTCTACCATCGCGCAGATGGCACGGTGCGGGTGACGGTCGAGGACGGACGGCTCGCCATTGGCTCGCTGGCAACGCCGGGGCTCGGCTCGAAGATCGTGCCGAGCTTCGATGGCGTAGCGAGGGTGGAGTATGAGTGCTGACATATGATGTCGACATGGTTCGACCGCTGACCGCCGGTGATCTCGACGGCGCCCTCGCCCTCTCGATGGAGGCGGGCTGGAATCAGACGCGCGAGGACTGGCGGCTCATCATGTGGGCCGGCCGCGCCTACGGCATCGGCGCGGAGGGGCGGCTCGTCGCCACCGCGGCGATCATTCCCTATCCGCCCTTCGCCTGGATCGCGATGGTGCTCGTGTCGGGGAAGGCGCGCGGGCGCGGGCTCGCCCGCCGGCTGATGGGGCAGGTGATGTCGGAGGCGCGGATGACCGGTCTCGTCGCCGCCCTCGACGCGACGCCGGCCGGCCGCAACGTCTATACCAAGCTCGGCTTCCGCGACGCCGGATCGCTGGTCCGGTTGAGCTGCAACGGCCCCGCCCGACTCCCCGCCGGCGAGACCCGGGCGGACATCGAGATCGCTCCCCTCGACGGCACGGCGATATCGCAGGTCGCCCACTATGACCGACCGGTGTTCGGGGCCGACCGCGGTCCCGTCATCGCCTCGCTCGCGCGGCGCACGCCCAACCTCGCGCTCGTCGCCCGCCGGGCCAGCCGGATCGTCGGCTTCGCCGTCGGTCGCAACGGCAGCCAGGCGACCGGGATCGGCCCCGTGGTGGCCGACGACGCCGAGGTCGCCACCGCCCTCCTTGCAAGGCTCCTCCCGCGTGTCGCGGGCCGCCTGGTGATCGACGTGCACGCCAACCATCCGTTGCGCGCGCGGCTCGAGGCGGCGGGGATGGCCGTGGAGCGGGGCTTCACCCGCATGCTCTTCGGCGAGGGCGGCCCGGTGGGCGATCTTTCGCGCGTGGTGGCGATCGCCGGTCCGGAACTCGGCTGAGGGTCGCAGCGTCGACGCCGCCGGGCTCCTCCCGTCGCCCTGCGGATAGCACCGCCCGCCCCCGCGAGCGAGGCTCGACACCGTCATTTCGAGCCATATGCGGAAGGGGGCGCTGATGAACGCGATCGCCGACATCGATTGGCCGTCCAGCGATTTCACGCGGGTGCCCTACCGCGTGTTCGTGGATCCGGAGATCTACAAGCTCGAGCAGGAGCGCATCTTCCGCGGTCCCATCTGGGCCTATCTCGGCCTCGAGGCGGAGGTGCCCAACCCGGGCGACTACAAGACCACCTTCGTGGGCGACACGCCGATGGTGCTCCAGCGCACCATGGACGGGGAGCTCGCCGCCTTCGAGAACCGCTGCGCCCACCGCGGGGCGATCGTGCGCCGCGAGCCGTTCGGCAACGACACCGAGCACCGCTGCGTCTACCACCAGTGGTGCTACGATCTGAAGGGCGCGCTGACGGGCGTTCCGTTCCGCCGCGGCGTCCAGGGCAAGGGCGGCTACCCGAAGGACTTCGACCTCTCCAAGCACCCGATGCGGCCGATGCGGGTGGCGACCTACAACGGCGTCATCTTCGGCACCTTCTCCGACGCGACGCCACCGCTCAAAACCTTCCTCGGCACCTCGATCTGCGCCTATCTCGACCGGCTCTTCCACAAGCCGGTGAAGGTGCTCGGCTACCTGCGCCAGGACATCAAGTCCAACTGGAAGCTCTATACGGAAAACGTCAAGGACCCCTACCACGCGGGGCTGCTCCACCTCTTCCACGCCACCTTCGGTCTCTATCGCTCCACCCAGAAGGGCGCGGTGCTGATGAGCGAGAGCAAATTCAATAGCGTTCTCTACAATATCGGCGGCAACTACGATAAGGATCTCGCCGAAGAGAACTACAAGAACCAGAAGAAATACGTTCCGACCGACTACGATCTCTATGACCCGCAGCTGCTCGCCAGCCGGCCCGACTTTCCGGACGGGATCGCCAACATGATCATGTGCATCGCCCCGACGGTGGTGGTGCAGCAGATCATGAACACCATGGCGACGCGCAACATCCGCCCCAAGGGTCCGGGTCAGTTCGAGCTCTTCTGGACCTATTTCGGGTTTGCCGACGACGACGAGGAGCTGACCCAGATCCGCCTCACCCAGGCGAACCTCATCGGCCCGTCCGGCTACATCTCCATGGAGGACAGCGAGGCGACCGAGATGGTGCAGGACAACGCCGTCGTCCGCTCCACCGGCGACACGGTGATCGAGATGGGCGGCCGCGGCGAGATCCACGACCTCGACTATCTGATCTCCGAAATGCCGATCCGGGGCTTCTGGAGCCACTACGCCAAGCTGATGGCGGAGCCGCCGGCGCTGCAGGAGGCCGCGGAATGAGCCTTGCCGAAGCCGCCGCTCCGCTCGAGAGCGACCTCCTCCTGCAGCACCAGGTGACGCAGTTCCTCTACGCCTACGCCCGCTGCCTCGACGAGGACCGGCTGGAGGACTGGCCGACGTTCTTCGACGACGCCTGCTTCTACGGCATCCTCCCGCGCGAGAACGCCGTGAAGGGCCTGCCGCTGTGCGTTCTCAGCGCCCGCACCCAAGGCATGCTGAAGGACCGCGTGAAGTCGCTCCGCGAGGCCAATATCTACAACCTTCACTATCCGCGCCACGTTGTCAGCAACGTGGAAATTCTCGCGTGCCGGTCGGACAGTCTCGACGTGGTTTCCAATGTCACCGTCTATCAGACCGACATGGAAGGGCGGACCACATTATTTTGCGTCGGTCAATACAACGATCGTCTCAATCGAAAGGACGGCGGAGCGCTGAAGATCGGTTCGAGAACGGTGACGATCGACACGTATAACATTCCAAATCTGCTTGCGATTCCAATTTGATTGCGCAATCGTCCACAGTAGACGCAAGCCGAGTGCAGATCATGACATCATCACGCAAAATTCTCGCGATCGCGACCGCTGCCGTGTGCGCCGTGGGTCTCGCCGCCGCCCCCGCCCGCGCGCAGGAGGACCCGGTCAAAATTGGTTTCCTCGCCACCATGTCGGGTCCGCCGGGGATCATCGGCAAGCACCTTTATGACGGCTTCATGCTGGCGATCAATCAGGCCAAGGCCGAGGCGGGCGGCCGTCCCATCGAGGTGATCGCCGTCGACGACGAGCTGAAGCCCGACCTCGCCGTCGCCAAGGCGCAGGAGCTCATCGAGCGCGACGAGGTGGACTTCGTCGCCGGCATCGTGTTCTCGAACATCCTGATGGCGGTGTTCCGGCCGATCACCGAGAGCGAGACCTTCCTCATCGGCGGCAATGCCGGCACCTCCACGGTGGCCGGGCGGCGGTGCAGCCCGTATTTCTTCTCCACCAGCTACCAGAACGACCAGGTCCACGCCGTCATGGGCAAGTACGCCGAGGACCAGGGTTACAAGAAGGTGGTCCTGCTCGCCCCGAACTACCAGGCGGGCCGCGATTCCGTCGCCGGCTTCAACAGCGAATATACCGGCAACGTGGTCGACACCATCTACGTGCCGCTCAACACGCTGGACTTCTCGGCCGAGCTCGCTCGGATCGCCTCGGCCGAGCCCGATGCGCTGTTCACCTTCATGCCCGGCGGCATGGGCGTCGCGCTGGTGAAGCAGTTCCGCCAGGCCGGGCTCGCCGACAAGGTGGTGTTCCTGTCCACCTTCACCGTCGACGAGGCCACCATGATGGCGACGAAGGACGACGCGCTCGGCCTCTACGGCTCCGCCCAGTGGGCGGCGAACCTGCCGGCCGAAGGCAACGCGGAGTTCGTCTCCTCCTTCAAGGAGACCTACGGCTATCAGCCCGCCCTCTACGCCGCCCAGGGCTTCGACATGGGCCTCCTGATCCTCTCCGCGATCAACGCGGTCGACGGCGACCTCTCCGACAAGGCGGCGGTGCGCAAGGCGATCGCCGCCGCCGACTTCAAGTCGATCCGCGGCGACTTCAAGTTCAACACCAACCAGTTTCCGATCCAGGACTTCTACCTGACCCAGGCGGTCAAGACCGAGGACGGGGACTACGTGATGAACGCCGTCGAGACGGTGTTCGAGGACGCGGCCGACAGCTACGCGTCCGAGTGCAAGATGTAGCACCCGCCGGGCTCCGCGCCGCGGAGCCTGCCTGATCCGGCGGCCCGGCCTCGTGCCGGGCCGTCCGCTCGACGGGGCGCGTCCGCCCCGTGACGACGGCCCAAAGGACCCCGATGGACACGACGCTCCTCCTCGTCCAGCTCCTCAACGGGCTGCAGCTCGGCGTTCTGCTTTTCCTCGTGGCGGCGGGGCTGACGCTGGTCTTCGGCATCATGGACTTCATCAACCTCGCCCACGGGGTGCAGTACATGGTGGGCGCCTATCTCGGCGTCGTCTTCCTCGCCCTCACCGGGTCCTTCCTCCTGACGATCCCGCTGGTGCTCGTCGGCTCCTTCCTCATCGCGGTGGTGCTCGAGCACCTCGTGTTCCGCAAGCTCTACCGGGCGAGCCATCTCTCCCAGGTGCTCGCCACGGTGGGCGTGCTCCTCTTCATCACCGAGCTCGTCGAGATCATCTTCGGCCCGCAGCTCTACCAGATCCCCATTCCGGCCTTCCTCGACGGAGCGGTGCCGCTCACCGACACGCTGCAATATCCGGTCTACCGCCTGGTGGTGATCGGGCTCGGCCTGATGCTCGCCGTGGCGCTGTGGCTCGCCGTGTCGAAGACGCGGCTCGGTGCGCTGGTGCGCGCCGGCGCCACCGACGCGGAGATGGTGTCGGCGCTCGGCGTCGACGTGGAGCGCCTCTTCCTCTTCGTGTTCGCCTTCGGCGGCATGCTGGCGGGGTTCGCCGGGCTCGTCGCGGCCCCGATCGTCGCGGTCGAGGCCCACATGGGCAACCAGGTGCTGATCCTCTGCTTCGTCGTCATCGTCATCGGCGGCATCGGCTCCATCGAGGGGGCGTTCCTCGGCGCGCTCATCGTGGCGCTGGTCGATACGCTGGGCCGCACCTTCACCACCGACATCATGAAGCTCCTCGTCGACCCGAGCGCGGCCACCACCATTGGCCCGGCGCTTGCTTCGATGCTGATCTATCTCCTGATGGCGGTCGTCCTGTTCTTCAAGCCGCGCGGGCTCTACCCGGCGAAGGCTTGAGCGCGTGACGGACCGGCAACGAGCGGATCACATGGCAGACACCACCCTCGACCCCGCCACCATGGCCGCGCCGCAGCGCGCCGGCGGCGGGCCGTCCATGGCGGCGATCGTGTCGCCGCTCCTCTTCTTCGCCCTCTTCGCCGGACTGCCGTTCCTCCTCGGCAGCGGCGACACCTTCGTTCTCACCATCGCCTCGCGCATTCTCATCATGGCGCTCGCGGCGATGAGCCTCGACCTGATCCTCGGCTACGGCGCCATGGTCTCCTTCGGCCACGCCGCCTTCATCGGCATCGGCGCCTACGTGATCGGCATCGCCTCCGAGCACGGCATGGAGGAGATCGCCATCACGCTGCCGATGACGCTCGCCATTTGCGGCGCCTTCGCGCTGTTGATGGGCGCGGTCTCGGTGCGCACGTCGGGCATCCAGTTCATCATGATCACCCTCGCCATCGGCCAGATGGCCTATTTCGGGGCGACGAGCCTCGCCCGCTATGGCGGCGACGACGGCCTGACCCTCTGGGGCCGCTCGCTGGTGTTCGACACCCGCCTCCTCGGCGACACCACCACGCTCTACTACGTCATCCTCGCGACCCTCGCCGTCTGCTACGTGCTTTTGTCGGTGATCGTCGCCTCCCGATTCGGCCGGGTGCTGCGCGGCATCAACGAGAGCGAGAAGCGCATGGAGGCGCTCGGCTATCCGGTGGACCGCTTCCGTCTCACGGCCTTCGTCATCGCCGGGGCGATCTGCGGTGTCGCCGGCATTCTGCTCGCCAACCTCACGGAGTTCGTGAGCCCGGCCTACATGACCTGGGACCGCAGCGCCGACCTCATCATCATCCTCGTCATCGGCGGGCTGGGCCGGCTTCACGGGGCGCTCTGGGGCGCCTTGGTGCTGTTGGGGCTCGAGGAGGCGATCCCCTGGCTCTTCTCCGACATCCTCGCCCCGCTGGTGTCGCCGGTCGAAGGGGGCGGCGGGTTCGGCGCCTGGTGGCAGCACGTCTGCGCCGTCATCGCCGAGAACTGGCGGGTGATCCTCGGCCCCATCCTGGTCCTCGTGGCGCTCTATGCGCGCGGTGGCCTCGTGACCCTTCTCGGGCGGGAGGGGCGGGCATGAGCGCGCTCGTCGTCGACGGCCTCAAGAAGCGCTACGGCGGCCTCACGGTGACCGACGACGTGTCGATCACCGTGGAGGAGGGCGAAATCCACGCCGTGATCGGCCCCAACGGGGCGGGCAAGACCACGCTGGTCAAGCAAATTTGTGGCGATGTCGCGCCGGACGAGGGCAGCGTCAGCCTCTACGGGCGCGACGTGACGCACTATTCGGTGCACCGCCGCGCCCAGATGGGCCTCGGCCGCACGTTCCAGATCACCTGTCTGCTCGAGGGCTTCACAGTGCTCGAGAACGTGGCGACGGCGCTGCAGGCGAAGCGCGGGTCGAGCTTCCGCTTCTTCCGCCCGGTCGCCACCGAGCGGGCGCTGAACGACGCGGCCTTCGCGCTCATCGCGCGCGTGGGGCTCGCCGAGCGGGCGGGCGAGCGCGTCGCCAACCTCTCCCACGGCGAGCACCGCAAGCTGGAGCTCGCCGTGGCGCTCGCCACCGAGCCGAAGGTCCTCCTCCTCGACGAGCCGCTCGCGGGCACCGGCCCGGAGGAGGTGGAGCCGCTCATCGTCCTCCTCGGCGAGGCGCGCAAGAGCGTGCCGATCCTCCTCATCGACCACGACATGCATGCCGTCTTCTCGCTCGCCCACCGCGTCACCGTGCTCGTCAACGGGCGGGTGATCGCGACCGGCAGCCCCGCCGAGATCCGCACCAACCCCGCCGTGCTCGAAGCCTATCTCGGCGAGGAGGGGGAACTCGCCCACACGGAGGCCGCCGGTGCTTGAGGTGGAACGGCTCGAGGCCGGCTACGGGGCGAGCCGCGTCCTCTTCGACGTCACCTTTCAGGTGGCGTCCGGCGAGGTGGTCTCGCTGCTCGGCCGCAACGGCATGGGCAAGACCACCACGGTGCACTCGATCTTCGGCATGGTGAGCCCCCGCGGCGGCCGCATCGCCTTCGCCGGCGCGGAGCTTTCCGGCCGCAAGCCGTTCCAGATCGCGAGCCTGGGGCTCGGCCTGGTGCCGGAGGGGCGTCGCGTCTTCCGCTCGCTGACGGTGGTGGAGAACCTCACCGCGACGGCCCGCGCCGCCGCGAGCGAGGCGCGCTCGCCGTGGACCACCGACGCGGTGTTCGCCCTCTTCCCCCGCCTCAAGGAGCGCACCCGCCACATGGGGAGCCAGCTCTCGGGCGGGGAGCAGCAGATGCTCGCGATCGGCCGCGCGCTGATGACCAACCCCCAGCTCCTCGTTCTCGATGAGGCGACCGAAGGCCTCGCCCCGGTGATCCGCCAGGAGATCTGGGCCTGCCTCACCCGTCTCAAGGGGGAGGGGCTCGCCATTCTCATCGTCGACCAGAATCTGGAGGCCTTGACGCGCCTCGCCGATCGGCACGTGATCGTGGAGAAGGGCCGCACCGTCTGGAGCGGCGACAATCAGAGCTTCATCAACATGCCGGAGCTCAGGACGCGGCATCTCAGCGTCTGACCGGCCAAGAAGGAGGGGACGATGGCGGATCTTGAGGCGGGCGTCACCCGCGCGGGCGAGGGCATCCTGCCGGAGGCGTGGGACATTCTCGGCCAGACCTACACGCCGAAGATGGTGTGCGAGAGCTCCTTCACCTGGGAGGCGCTGTTTCCGCCGGGCACCTTCGTGCCGCCGCACGTCCATCCCGACCAGGACGAGTTCATCTACGTCTTCGAGGGCACCTTCGACCTTCTCCTCGACGGCAAGCCGGAGACGGCGTCGGCGGGCGATCTCATCAAGCTGCCCCGCGGCATCGAGCACGGCATCTTCAACAAGTCCGACGCTCCGGTGAAGTGCCTCTTCTGGGTGAGCCCGACGCAGAAGCTCTACGACCTCTTCGTGGCGATCGACGGCGTGCCCGACCCCGAGAAGGTCGTCGCCCTCGCCGCCGCGCACAACATCCACTTCGCGCCCCCGCCGGCCGAGTGATGGGCGGGCCGAAGGTGATCGTCGCGGGCGCCGGCATCGGCGGCCTCGCGACGGCCCTCTACCTCCACCGCGCCGGCATCGAGGTGGAGGTGTTCGAGCAGGCCGGGGGGATCCGCGAGCTCGGCGTGGGCATCAACGTGCTGCCCCACTCCACGGCGGAGCTCGCCGACCTCGGCCTTCTCGAGGCGCTCGACGCCGTGGCGATCCGCACCGGCACGCTCGTCTACCAGAACCGCTTCGGCCAGACGGTGTGGAGCGAGCCGCGCGGCGTCGCGGCGGGCTACGACGTCCCCCAGTTCTCGATCCATCGCGGCCGCCTGCAAGGGGTGCTCTACCGCGCGGCGGTGGAGCGGCTCGGGGCGGAGAAGATCCACACCGGCCACCGCCTCGTCGCCTTCGAAGAGGACGGGACGGGGATAACCGCCCGCTTCGCGACCCCCGAGGGTATGGCGGTGACGGCGCGGGGCGACATCCTCGTCGGTGCCGACGGCATCCACTCCGCGGTGCGGCGGATCTTCTTCCCCGAGGAGGGGCCGCCCGCCTGGAACGGCATGATGATGTGGCGCGGCGCCGCGATCACCGAGCCCTTCGGCGACGGGCGCACCATGGTGATCGCCGGCGGCATGGACGCCAAGGCGGTGATCTATCCGATCGCCGACGAGGCGGACGGCAAGCAGCTGATGAACTGGGCGCTCTGCGTGCGCGAGGGCGACGGCAGTGTCCCGCCGCCACGGCGGGAGGACTGGAACCGCGTCGGGCGCTGGGAGGACATTGCCGCGGGCGTCGATCTCTTCACCCTCGACGTCCTCGACTTCAAGGACCTTATCTTGAAGAGCGGCGACTTCTACGAGTACCCGATGTGCGACCGCGACCCGCTTCCCCGCTGGAGCCACGGCCGTGCCACGCTGCTCGGCGACGCGGCGCATCCGATGTATCCCGTCGGCTCGAACGGGTCGGCCCAGGCGATCCTCGACGCCAAGGCGCTCGCCGGGCTCCTTTCGGAGGGCGGCGACCCGGTGGCGCTCCTCGCCCGCTACGACGAGGAACGCCGGCCGAAGACCGCCGAGATCGTCCGCCTCAACCGCAAGGGCGGGCCGGAGCGGGTGATCGACGTCGTCACCGAGCGCGCCCCGAACGGCTTCGACAATCTCGACGACGTGGCGAGCCCGGAAGAGCTCGAGGCGATCGTGAAGGGCTATGCGGGCAAGGCCGGCTTCACCACGGAGGTGGTCAACCGCCCCGCCGCGGCCGGCTGATCGCGCGTGAACCGTCCGGAGGGTGATCGTCGGTGAACGAGGAGCATGTGGCGATCGTCGGCGCGGGCCAGGCCGGCGGTCGCGTCGCCGTGGAGCTGCGCCGGCGGGGCTTTGACGGCGCCATCACTATCTTCGGCGCCGAGCCCTACGCCCCCTACGAGCGTCCCGCCCTTTCGAAGACCTATCTGACCGGCGAGGTGGCCGCCCCCGTCGACGTCTACGACGACTGGGCCGGCCTCGGCGTGACGCTCGCCGTCGACACCGAGGTCGGGGCCATCGACCTGCCCGGCCGCCGCGTGCTCGCCGGTGCGAGGGCACACGATTTCGACCACCTGGTGATCGCGACGGGCGGGGTCGCCCGCACGCTCGCCGTTTCCGGCCCCACCATTCTCACCCTGCGCACGCGGGCGGATGCGGACCGGCTGCGTGGCCTCCTCGTGCCCGGCGCCACGGCGCTCGTCGTCGGCGGCGGCGTCGTCGGCATGGAGGTGGCCTCGAGCCTCACGGCGAGCGGAATGACGGTCGTGGTGGTGGAAGCCGCGCCCCGCCTGATGGGGCGCGCGCTGCCGGCCGAGCCCGTCGCCCAGCTCACCGAGCGCCACCGCGACAATGGCGTCGACATCCGCCTCGGCGCCCGCCTCGAGGAGCTTGTGGCGACCGCCGACGGCGTCGTCGCCCGGCTCGCCGACGGCACGCGGATCGATGCGGCGTTCGCCCTCTGCGGCGTCGGCATGACGCCGGCGGACGGGCTCGCGGCCGCGGCGGGCCTCACCGTCGACGACGGGGTGGTGGTGGAGCCCGTCACCCAGAGCGTCGGCGCGGAACGGGTCTATGCGGTCGGCGACGTCGCCCGGCCGGCCGGGGCGCGCCGCATCGAGAGCTGGGCCCACGCCAACGAGAGCGCGGCGCGGGCCGCCGCGGCGATCCTCCGACGACCGCCGCCGGCGCCGGTGCCCGCCTGGTTCTGGACCGATCAGGCCGGCGTCAACGTGCAGGCGGTGGGCCGCTTCGAGGCCGACCGCGTCGTCGCCCGCCCCGAGGGCGACGGCACCGTCTGGCTCTACCTCAAGGACGGTCGCCTCGTCGGCGCCGTCACCCTCGCCGCGTCCTCCCAGATGGGCGCCCTGCGCCGCGCCGTCGGCGCTTCCGTCGGCACCGTCCCCCTCGACGATGCCGATCGCCCCCTCCGATCCCTCCTGAAGGCACTTCGATGACCGAAACCCTCTACCGCGGGATGGACCGCGCGGAGCTCGACCGCCAGTACAACGCTCGCAACACGGTGCCGGACTTCACCATCTACGTGGACGAGTATCGCGCCCGCACCGACGCCGCGAAGGCCGCCGGCACCGCCCATCTCGACGTCGCCTACGGCAGCGCCGAGATGGAGGTGTGCGACATCTATCCGGTGCCGGGCGAGGCGAAGGCTCCGGTCTTCGTCTATATCCACGGCGGCTACTGGCGGGCGATGACGAAGGACGAGTCGGGCTTCATGGCGCCGCAGTTCGCCGCGGCGGGCATCGCCACCGTGGCGCTCAGCTATTCGCTCGCCCCCGCCGTCACGCTGGAGACGATCGTCGAGGAGTGCCGCCGCGCTATCGCCTTTCTCTACCGCGAGGGGGCGGGCTACGGGCTCGATCCGGAGCGCATCGTGGTGGCGGGCTCCTCGGCGGGCGGCCACCTCACCGGCGTCACCATCACCGGCGACTGGCAGGCCGGGGAGGGGGTGCCCGCCGACGTCGTCAAGGCCGCGATGCCGATGTCGGGGCTGATGGACCTCGAGCCGATCCGCCTCTGCCACGTCAACGACTGGCTGGGGCTCGACGCGGCGCGGGCGGCGGCGATGAGCCCACTCTCCCTGATCGACGCGGGGCCCGCCGAGCCGCCGATCCTCACCGTCGTCGGTGGCGACGAGACGGCCGAGTTTCGCCGCCAGACGCACGACTTCGCCGCCGCCTGGCGGGATGCGGGCCGCTCCGGCCGCTCCATGGAGGTGCCCGGCCGCAACCACTTCGACACCGTGCTCGAGTTCACCAAGCCGGACAGCGACCTCTTCGCCGAGACCGTCGCCCTGATCCGCAGCCTCTAAGGCGGAGTCCGCGGCCTAGGAGGGGAGGGCGACGAGCACCTTGCCGTCCTCCACCTTCACCCGGTAGCTCGCCACCGGCGCCGTCACGGGGGCGGACTGGGGCGAGCCGTCGCGGACGTCGAAGAGACCCTGATGCAGCGGGCATTCGATGAAGCAGCCGTCGAGGTAGCCTTCGGAGAGCAGCGCGGCGCCGTGGCTGCAGACGTCGTTGATCGCATAGACCTCGCCCTCGAACGGGCAGAGGGCGATCGCCGTGCCGCCCAGCTCCACCGAGAGGGCCATTCCCTCCTCGAGGGCGTCGATGTCGCTGATGCTGGCGGCGACCACCCAGTTCGTCGTCTCCTCGGTCCCGCTCATCACTCTCCCCTACCTGCGGCTTTCTCCGGTGGTGCCACCGCCCGAGGTGGGCCGCCATCGCAACAGCGGCGCCGATGGCCCCAAAGCGTCGCCATGCTCCACCGCGACGCCGAGCGTCGCTGCACGGGATCCGCGACGTTGTGCGGACGGCGGCGCCGTCCTGCGGATGGGAGGCGGACGCGGAAGGGGCGATGGTGGCGAGGATCGGGAGGGCTGGCGATGGCGACGAGCGGAGATACGATCGAACGGGTGAGCCGCGCGGCCATCGCAGCGGGCCTTGCCGCCGTGCGCGCGGCGCGGCCAAGGGCGGTGATCGGCGCCGACCTTTCCGGTGACGCCGCGGGGGCGGGGATCGAGACCGTCGCCCCGGTGCTGCTCGCCGACGGGTGCCGTCGCTTCTTCGTGCAGACCGTCGAGGAGGCGCTCGATCTCCAGCGCCTCCTCTATAGCCGCTGCGTCGAGGCACCCATCCGCGTGCTCGACGGACCCGAAGGGATGCCCGCCGCCGAGGCCTTCGACGTCGAGCGCGTGGCGGGGGCGCTGAAGAATTTCTACGGCGATCCCTTGCCCTATTCGCCCGACGTCGCGGGCATCGTGCCCGTGCTCGGGCGCGCCGGCGACCTCGACTGGTGGCGCGGCGATCGCGGGCCATCGTTGGAGGGGGCCGCCATCGGCGTCGGTGAGGGAGGCTTCGCGCTCGCCGATGCGGTCGCTCTGGCGCGTGCCATGCCGCCGGCGGAGCGGCGCTCGGTGGAATGGGTCGTTCGGTTGCCGCCCGGCGACGCGGGTGCCGAGCTCCTCGCCGCCGTCCTCGCCGAGCTTCTGCCGCTCGGCATGGTCGCGGGGCGGACCGCGCCGCTCGGCAGCCTCGCCGACGAGGCGCATTGGGACGCGGCGATCCCCGACGATGTCGGCGGCTGCCCGCTGGAGGTGCGGGCCGGGCCCGAGGCGCTGGGCTTCGCGCCGCCCCGCTGAGGCGGCCTCACTGGGTCGAGGCGGCCTTGCGCAACGTGTCCGACGGGCGTTCGGCGTACCTTTGGCGGTAGAGTTCGGCGAAGCGGGAGAGGTGGCCGAAGCCGGAGGCGAGCGCGATCTCGGTGACGCTCGCCCCCTCGCCCGCCTGCTCCAGGCGGCGCCGGGCGAGGGCGAGGCGGGCCTCGCGCAGCCACGTGAGCGGCGAGCAGCCGTGCACCGAGCCGAACGCGCGCTGCAGCGCTCGGGGTCCGACGCCGGAGGCGGCGACGATCTCGGCGAGCGTGACGGGCTCGCCGATCCGCTCCATCATGAAGCGGCGGGCGCGCACCACCGAGGCCGGCGCGATGCTGCCGCCCGGCGCCTCCAGCGCTTCGGTGCACGAATGGGGGAAGGTGCCGAGCATCGCGAGGATGAGTTGTTCCTCGCTCGCCCGCGTCACGAGGCGGCTCGCCGCGCCGGCCTCGGTCGCCCCGAGGCGGGCGAGGGTGCTCACCATCGCCGCCACCGCGCCGCCGCACCGCGTCATCGGCACCGCCGTCGCGTCGAAGGCGAGGGGGGCGAGATGGCCGCTCGCGACGCTGCCCAGGCAACGCTGGACGTCGGCCTTGGCGATCTTGACGATGATCTGGTCGCAATCGTCCGACCAGCGCTTGATGAAGGGGCGGTTGGCGTCGAGCACGAACATGGTGCCCGGCGTGCCGACGATGCCGGAGTGGCCGTAGTCGATCTCGCAGGAGCCCGCGAAGGTCAGCTCCAAGAGGAAGAAATCCTCGAGCTCGCGCGAGTGGACGTCCACCGCCTCGCCGTAGGCCATGGCGTTGAGCGTCATGCGGGGGCTCGCGAGCATCTGGTGGCTGAACGCGATCGACCGCCCATCGTCGCGCGCCGTGAGGCGATGGGGGCGGAACAGGGTGGACACGTAGGCCCGCGCATCGCCCACGCTGTGGGTCGCGTAGGTCGTGGCCCGCTCGGCCAGGAACGGGGCGCGCCACTCGGGCGCGCCGGGGGTCAGGGGGGTCATGGTGTCGCCTCGCCCAGGTGACGCGAACTATTCTTGATCCAATTCAATATTCGTACCAAGTGGACCCGGGAACTCAGATGGGGGTGGCGCCGAGCATGGCGCACCAGGCGCGGTAGCTATCGTTGATCACGCGGGCGCGGGCAAAGCGCGGCACGTCGTCGTCGATGGTCTCGAGCGTCTCGACGACGAAGCCCTCCGCGCCCTCTGCCCGCCAGGCGTCGCGCAGCCCGCCGAGGGGCTGCGCGCCGTGGTCGCACATGAAGGCGATGCGGTTGGCGATCGACGTCAGGTCCACGGCCCGCGACACCCACGTCTCGCCGGTGCGCCGCGAGCGGATGGCGACGATGCCGGCGCGTCGCTTGCGCTCACGGTACGCGGCCGCCGCCTGCTTTCGGGTATGGTTCATCCTCGCCTCTCCTGTGACGTCGCGGCGCCGATATATAACCCGGATAAAATTTGCGTAAAGGAATTTATCCGGGTATTAGACGTCCCGGAGGTGATCGAATGCACGATGTGACGACGATGGCGGTGGCCTTTGCCGGGGACCGGCAGATCGCCCGAGGGCCGTTGCTGGAGGTGGCGCTGGCGGTGGCCGCCGTCGCCGAGGACGCGCTGGTCTTCGAGGAGGCGACGGGGCGCGTGCTGGACCTCGATCTACGGGGTGGAGCGGAGGCGATCCGCGCGGCCCTCCTGCCGTGCGAGGCGGCGAGCGAGGCGCCGCGGGGGAGGGGGCGGCCGCGCCTCGGCGTGGTGGCGCGGGAGGTGACGTTGCTGCCCCGGCACTGGGCGTGGCTCGCGGCCGAGCCCGGCGGGGCGTCGCAGGCGCTGCGCCGCCTCGTGGAGGCGGCGATCAAGGCCGACGAGGGGCAGGGCGTCGCGCGTTCGGCGCGCGAGGCCGCCTACCGCTTCATGCTGACGATGGCGGGCGATCGCCCCGGCTTCGAGGAGGCGACGCGCGCGCTCTTCGCCGGCGACGGCGCGGCGTTCGCGCAAAGGATCGCCGATTGGCCCGCCGACGTGCGCGACGCCGCTGCGAGGATCGCCGCGCCCGGCCTCGACTGACCCGCCGGGCGCAGTCTCGGCCGGCGGGCTGCGGTGCCTGTCGAGACCCTCGCCGCAGCCGTATGAAACGGTGAGTGTCAGCAAAATTCCAATATTGCGAAATTTGATTGACAGTCGAACGATCTTCGTTGGTTACTGCGCCTGCTGTTAAACGAGGCAGAACCGAGAAGTGATGGCCGGATATGCAGATTGCTCTTGAGCTGAGCAAGATGTGCTGGGTTTTCAACCCGACAGCGGGCCCGACCACCCGCCGGATGCGCACCGGCGGGCTCGATACTCTTTGACGGCGGCTTTTGTGCCTTGCGTTCCTTCCCCTTTTGTCGACCGATAAGGATGACCGAATGCATTCGAAGATGATCGGCGCCGCTGCGATCCTCGCCAGCATAGCTTTGACCCCCGCGACAGCCAGCGCTGAGGAGACCATCGAGCTCAACATGGCGACCCCGTGGTCGGGTGGTCACTGGCTCGAGATCGGCGCGAACTCCTACGCCAAGATCGTCGAGCAGATCACCGACGGTCGCGTGAAGATCAACGTGTTCCCCGCCGGCACTCTCGGGCCGGCGCTGAAAGTCACCGAGACGGTGCAGATGGGCATCGCCGACATGGGCCATGCCTGGGGCGGCTACGACTGGTCGGTCGATCGCACCAGCGCGCTGTTCGGCGGCTGGCCGGGCGGTCCCAACCCCGAAGAGTACATGATGTGGCTCTACAACGGGAACGGGCTGGCGCTGTGGAAGGAGTGGCGCGACGACGTGTTCGACGTCGTGGCGATCCCCTGCGGCGTGACCGAGACCGAGATCTTCATGCACGCCCACAAGCCGGTCCGCACGCCGGAGGACCTCCAGGGCCTCAAGCTGCGCACCTCGTCCGCCTGGGCCGAGATCGCGCCCAAGCTCGGCGCGTCGACGGTGGTGCTGCCGGGCTCGGAAGTGTTCTCGGCGCTGGAACGCAAGGTGGTGGACGCCATCGAGTGGGGCGGCCCGGGCGGCAACCTGCAGGAAGGCTTCGACAAGATCGCGCCCTACATGATGATGCCGGGCCTGCACTCGCCGTCCGCCGTGCACGACTGCATCTTCAACAAGGCGGCCTGGGAGCGGATCCCGGAGAAGGATCAGAAGCTCCTGGAGCTCGCCGGCAAGATGACGATGCTCGAGACCTATCTCGGCTACGCCAAGATGGACATCGCCGCCTACCAGCAGATGAAGGAATCCTCGCCCGCCGAGATCGTTCTCGTGGAGGACAGCCTCGTGAAGGCCGTCGGCGAAGCGTCCGACGAGTGGGCCGAGGAGCAGGCCGCCAACAACGCGTGGTTCAAGAAAGTCTACGAGGACCAGGCGGCGTTCCTCGATTCCATCTCCGGCCTCAGCGAGTTCCGCTTCGCCCCGGGTTCGCGCTGAACCTTGCGGCGCCCGCGCTCCGGTGCGGGCGTCGATCGCCGGCGACGCGCTCGACTGCCGCCCGGGCGGGGATGCTCCCTGGCCGGGCGCTCGGCGCCCGCTCGCCCGGACCCCTTCCGTCGAACGAGAGGGCTCATGCGACTTCCTCTGTGCTCCCCCGTGCGCCGTCGATCCCGGTCGGCCGCGTCTCCTGACACCGGCGACGCGGTGAGGCGCCGATGATCGCCTTCGTCCGCATCGTCGAGACCATCTCGCTGTGGTCGGGCCGGATCGCGGCGCTGCTCATCGTGCCGCTCGTCCTGTCGATGACCTACGAGGTCTTGAGCCGCTACCTCTTCGACGCGCCCACCCAATGGGCCTTCGAGGTCAGCTACATGATGATGGGCACCATCTTCCTGCTCGGCCTCGCCTACGCGCTGCGCAACGACGCCCACGTCAACGTGGACTTCATCCACGCGCGTCTGCCCAAGCGGGCGATGGCGGCGATCGACATCGTCCTCTTCATCGTCCTGCTGGGCCTCATGGTGTGGCTCACCCGCGCGTTGGTGTTCGACGTTCTGCGTGTCTACAAGACCGGCGAGGGGTCGGGCCTTTCGGCATGGAACCCGCCGCTGTGGCCCTACCGGATGGTGGCGGTGACGGGCTTCGCCCTCTTCACGCTGCAGCTCGTGGCGACGATCGTGCGCCGCCTTCTCATCCTCATGGGGCGGGAGATGCCGCCGCCGGGCCATCATCCCGGCGAGATTTCCGAGCAGGCGGGCACGGCATGATGGGCGATGCCGTCCTCCTGATGCTGCCGGCGCTGATCGTGCTGATCATCGTCGGCTTCCCCATCGCCTTTTCCATGATGCTGGTGGCGCTGGGCTTCGGCCTCTACCGCTTCGGCGACATCCTGGTGCTCCAGTTCGCCCAGCGGGTGAACGAGGTGGCGTCGAACTACGTGCTCGGCGCGATCCCTCTCTTCATCTTCATGGGTGCGGTGCTGGAGCGGGCCGGCATCGCCGAGCGCCTGTTCGACGCGCTCTATATGTGGACGCGGCGCCTACCCGGCGGTCTCGCCATCGCGGCGCTTCTGATGTGCACCATCTTCGCCGCCGCCTCCGGCGTGGTGGGCGCCACCGAAACGCTCGTCGGCATGCTCGCGATCCCCGGCATGCTGAAGCGCGGCTACAACAACTCCCTCATCGCCGGCACCATCTGCTCCGGCGGCTCGCTCGGCACCGTCATCCCGCCGTCGATCCCGGTCGTCGTGCTCGCGCCCATCGTCACGCTGCCGGTCGGGGACCTCCTCGCCGGCATTCTGGTGCCGGGGCTGATGATGGCGGGGATGTTCATGATCTACATCGTCGTCGCCTGCACGCTGAAGCCGGACCTTGCGCCGGCCGACCCGGAGCCCGACACGCGCAGCCTCGGCGAGAAGCTCGCCTTCACCGCGTTCGCCCTGGTGCCGCCGGCCTTCCTCATCGCGACCGTGCTCGGCACCCTCTTCGCCGGCCTCGCGACGCCTACGGAGGCGGCGGCCTGCGGCTCCTTCGGCGTGGTGCTCCTCGCGATTTTCTACCGCCGCTTCTCCTGGCGCCTCATCTTCGAGGCCTCGATCCGCACCGTGTCGCTGACGGCGATGATCCTCGCCATCGTGCTCGCCGGGTCGATGTTCTCCGGCGTGTTCTTCGCCTCCGGCGGCATGATGGCGGTGAAGGGCATGCTCAACGCCTTCGGGCTCGACACCTGGTCGGTCATCGCGGTCATCCTCGTCATCACCTTCGTGCTGGGCTTTGCGGTGGACCTCATCTCCATCGTGCTCATCATGATGACGATCGCCGTGCCCGTGGTGCGCACCTACGGCGTCGACCCCTTGTGGTTCTCGATCGTCTTCCTGGTCACGCTGCAGACGAGCTATCTGACGCCGCCGATGGCTCCGTCGATCTTCTATCTACGCGCCATCGCGCCGCCGGAAATGAAGCTGAAGCAGATGTATTGGGGCGTCATCCCGTTCATCTGCTGCCAGCTCGTGGTGCTCGCGCTACTGTTGACCTTCCCGGCGCTCGCCACCTGGATGCCCAAGCTGATCTATGGATGACTGGAAGCCGCGGCCCTTCGAGGGTGGCCCTTCAAGGAGAGACACCATGACCACCGACACGCTGGGCGATGCCAAGGTGCTCGGCCCGGACGACGGCGAGAGCTTCTGGCAGCCCGTCCCCGCCAACGGCTTCGTCCGCAACCTCTTCAACAACGACAACGTGGCGGCGACGCAGAACTTTGCCGTCGGCACCCAGACGGTGGCGCCGCACTCCTTCATCCGCGAGCACACCCACGACCGCAACGAGGAGGTCATCTACGTGGTCGAGGGCAAGGGCCTTGCCCGGGTCGACGGGGTGGAGCACCCGATCGAGAAGGGCTCGTGCCTCTATCTCGGCCACAACCGCAAGCACACCTTCATCAACCCCAACGACGAGCCGATGACCTTCGTCTGGTTCTTCATGCCCGGGGGGCTGCACGGCTTCTTCGCCGAGATCGGCCGGCCCCGCACGCCGGGGGAGGCGGCGCCGGAGCCTTTCCCGCGGCCGCAGAATGTTGCCGAGATCGAGCAACGCACCGTATTTGGCTGGACCGACAACAGCCACGGCCCGAAGGACTGAGCCCATGATCTACGAAGAACGCGACTATCACGTGCACCCGGGCAAGCTCGCCCGCTTCGTCGCGCTCTATCGCGACCATGGGCTCGACATTCAAAAGAAATATCTCGGCACCTTCTACGCCTACTTCACCACCGAGATCGGTGAGCTCAACCACGTGGTGGCGCTGTGGAGCTATACGAGCCTCGACGATCGGGCGCAGCGGCGCGCGGCGATGATGGCCGACCCCGCCTGGCAGGACTATCTCGCCAAGGTCGACGGCCTCCTGGAGCGGCAGACGACGCGGGTGCTGACGCCGGTCGACTTCTCGCCGATGCAATGACGGCCTTCGGGGTCACGACGGACGATGGCGCCCATCTCCTCGCCGCGCGCGAGGGGGCCGGGCCGCCGCTCGTGCTCGTCAGTGGCCTCGGCGGAACCGCCGCCTTCTGGCGGCCCGTGGTGGCGGCGCTCGCCGGCGAGGCGGAGGTGATCACCTTCAGCCAGCGCGGTATCGCGGGCTCCGGTCTCGGGTCGCACCCCGTCACCATCGACCGCCTCGCCGACGACGTCGCGGCGGTGATGGCGGCGGCCGGCGTCGCGCGCGCCACCGTGATCGGCCACTCGACGGGCGGCTGCATGGTGCAGGCGCTGGCGCGGAGGGCGCCGGAGCGGGTGGCGCGGCTCGGCCTCAGCGGCACCTGGCTCGCACCGAGCCGCTTCATGACGGCGCTCTTCACCACGCGCCGCCGCATCCTCGCGAGCGATCCCGACGCCTATGCCGCGCTCGCCGCCCTGTCGTCCTACCCGCCCGGGTGGCTGGAGGAGAACTTCGCCACCTACGAGGCGGCGGTCGACACCGCCCCCCGCTGCGCGAGCGCCCGCCGCGTGGTCGACGAGCGCATCGGGGCGCTCCTCTCCTTCGATGGCCGCTCCGGCCTCGACGCTCTCGCTATGCCGGCGCTGATCATCGGCGCGCAGGACGACATGGTGGTTCCCGCCTTCCTGCAGCGCGGCCTCGCGGCCGCCTTGCCGCACGCCCGCTTCGTGATGCTGTCGGGCGGCGGCCACTTCTTCCCGCGCACGCGCACCGCCGACTTCGCCGACGCGGTGCGCGCTCTGATGGCCTCCGACTGACGTGATCCCGCCGACCAACCTCTCGGAACGACGATGACCAGCCTCGCCCCTTCGCCCAGCCTCTCCACCGTCCTCTCGGGAGGCGATCGATGAGCCGCGCCGCTTCCGGCCTCGCCGGCAAGACGGCGGTGGTGACCGGCGCCGCCCACGGCATCGGCCGCCGCGTCGCGATGGAGCTCCTCGCGGAAGGCTGCAACGTGGCGATCCTCGACGTCGACGAGGCCGCGGTGCGCGCCACCGCCGCCGAGCTCGGCGTGAGCGCCGTCGCCGCCGACATCTCCGACGCGGCGGCGGTGGAGGTGGCGGCCGCCGAGCTCGGCGCCACGCTCGGTGCGGTGGACATCCTCGTCAACAGCGCCGGCGTGTGCCTCCTCGGGCCGCTCCTCGAGATGCCGCGCGAGGAGTGGGACCTCACCTTCGCCGTCAACGTCAACGGGCTCTTCAACATGTGCCGGGCGATCGTGCCGGGCATGGTGGCGCGCCGGCAGGGGGCGGTGGTGAACGTCGCCTCGTGGATGGGCAAGCAGGGGGTGGGGGCCTACGGCGCCTACTGCGCCTCGAAGTTCGCCGTGGTGTCGATGACGCAGACGCTGTCCCACGAGGTCGGCCCCTCCGGCGTGCGCGTCAACGCGGTGGCGCCGGGGCTCATCGTGGAGACCAAGATGCGCGACGATTCGGAGAAGCTGCGCAAGGCGCAGGGTCTGCCGCTCGCGGCCGACCGCGCCGGCGACATCCCGCTGCGTCGGCCGGGCTATCCCGTCGACGTCGCCAACGCCATCGTCTTCCTCGCCTCCGACCACGCCGCCTACGTCACCGGCGAGACGATCAACGTCACCGGCGGCATGTGGAACGACTGACGGGAACGAGGGGGGAGTGGGACGCATCGCACGCATGCGATGGTCGGAGCGGCGGGATTCGAACCCACGACCCCTTGACCCAGCCACTTTCTGGGGGTCCGTGGGCGTTCGGTGGCGATCGTCTCGGCGCTATAACTCAGGGAAATTGCGGCCTATCTATTCGCCTGCGTTCGGGTGGCATCGCCTGTACGCGGATCGGAGAGTGGCCCCCAAATGGCCCTCAATTGGGCTCGTAGAGCTGAAGCGGGCGATTCTGGGGGCCAGGCGCATATGGCCGGCCTTCGGCGACAGCGGCGATGAACGTGCGAACTTTGGCCTCCACGTAGAGGGCGACCTTTCCGACCTTGCGACCCTTCGGAAACGCGTTGTCCCGCTCGAGCTCGTAGACCCGAGTTTTTCCCAATCCTACCATTTCGAGCACACGCGCCCGCGGCAGCAATTTCCCGTAATCGATGGGGTGTCCGATCCGCTCGCGTATGTCCATTGGCGCCCGTCTCCGTCCGGTTTTGATCACAACCCAAACTGTTATTAATGCAATGTTGGGATCAAGCTAATTTTTCGACTGGCGGCTGGCTGAGGGCGACTTGTGCCGATCAAGCCTTTATACGTCTATCCAACCTTTGGTCGCGGTGCGGGAGGCGCCGCCGCTGCGCGTGCAGTGGAGGCGACGTGGACGATATCGATAGAAGATTCCTGGCGACGCTGAACGATTTGCAGTCGCGCGGGATGGTCGAGGAGGCAACGGTGATACTGGAGGTGGTCGGCGAGCTTGCCGAAATAATCTCCTCTGCCGGAGACTCCATACCATCGACGAGTGAGATCGTCGCCCAAGTCGCGCGGTAGGACACCGCGCTATTGTACAGGTTTACCCTGGCTGTCTCCATCCCCATCCGCGCCTTTTGCGGCGGCCTCGAGCATCTGAACGGCCATCCCGCGCAGGTGCGGCGGGAGGCTGAGGTATGCCTCGACGATCCGATCTGTTTCTTCGTTGCCGCGGCGGCCTTCGGCAATCCATGAGATCGTTACTCCGAGGACATCGCAAATCGCCCTCAGCTGGCGGAGGTTTGGTGCCTGTTCGGTCTCGAGGAGCTTCCGGAGGTAGGAGGTGTTCAGGCCGGCGCGCGTAGAGATTGCAGTTGTGCCGAGAGGCGATGCCTCTACGGCTTGTCGCAATCGCTCACGCCATTCGTCCGCCATATGAGCGCTCCCGGACCGTGGCCCAATCGTAGTTCCTGTGCACTCGCATCTAGCACACTTGACGAGGAAAGCCACGTCCGTGATCTGTCATTGATAACAGTCTTGCCGCCTGCCTCCGCGCCGCGGCTGGAGCTTTTTGATGACAGACACCGCCGACCTGATCGCCGAGCTTGCCATTCGATTGGAGGCGTTGCTCGACACGCTCACACCCGGCTGGGTGCGACGCGGTCGGCGTGGCTATCTTGCACCGCAGCCGAGCGGCGACCTTGGATCCTGGCAAATCGAGGTGTCCGGTTCCGACCGGGGCAAGTGGGTGCGCTACAGCCAGGCGTCGGACCGACCGGGCCGCAGCTGCATGGGCGGCGGCCCGCTCGGCCTCGTCGCCTACGCGTTGTCGGGTGAGGCGACCTGGTCGGCCGGATCGCGCCGCGTGCGACTGGGCGCGTGAGTTCTGCGGCATCAACGTCCGCGAAACAGATCGACAGCGCGGCGAGCGGATCGCCGCCGCCCGGCGCAGTGAAGCCGAGCGGCGCGAGCGCGCCGAACGCGAGGCGGTCGCAAAGCGCATACGAGGTCAGACGAGAGCGCGAATGATCTGGGACGCTGCGATGCCGGTCGCGCCGGACTCGCTCGTCCACCGCTATCTGGCGTCGCGGAGCATCGACCTCGGCGCATTTGGCGCCACCCTAACGTTGCGCCTCCATCCCGGCTTACCGTTCTACGTCCAGCGCGATGCGTCTCAGACGGACGGCCGTCGGTTCGAAGAGATCCATGTCGGCCCCGCGATGGTTGCCGCGATCCAGGCGCCCGACCGAACCTTGGCCGGGGTCCATTGCACCTGGCTCGCACCGGACGGAGACGGCAAAGCCGTCCTTGAGGACGGTGGAGCCCGCCTTCGAGTCCGAAAAATCTTCGGTGCTCCGAAGGGTGGACATGTCCGGTTCGGTCCGGCTGGTCCGCGCATGGCGGTCGGGGAAGGCATCGAATCGACTCTGACCGTTGCGGCCGCCGTCGGCGTTAGCGCATGGGCGGCGTTGTCGCTCGCGAACCTTCGGGCGCCGCTCCCTCGGGTCGTACGTGAGGTCGTTCTCGCGCTCGACAATGACGAACGGGACCACGTGCTCGCCGAGCGGAACAAGCGTGTTGCCATCGCCGCGCACGCGACTGCCGGCGTCATTGTCCGTCCGCTCGTTCCTCCTCCAGGCAACGACTGGAACGACGTGGCCATGGACGCGGCACGGAAATCGGCCGCGTGACCGGTGTGGCAACAGAGAATGCGACCGTGCGAAATAAGACGACACGCGAACATGGAAGCGAGGTGTCGGCGAGCCGCAATTCGTTGCGGCCGGGCAGCCATTTCGTGACGTCCCGCGGTCTCACCGTCCGCGAAGCACCGTAGGCGGCGCGTGGGATGGCGCTGCCCGATGACGCCGGCAATGCGATCCGTTTGGCAGCCGCTCGTGCTCCGATAGTGGACGCCGCCGGAGAGTACGACCTCGAGGCGCTCAACGACGAGTTCGCCGTGATACTGGTGGGACAGAAGGCCATGGTCCTCCACCTGGACCCGGAGGCGCGGCCCGGCGATCCCGTGCGGCTCCTCACGATGACCGGGTTCAAGGACTGGCTATCGAACCGCAAGTTTATCGACTGGAAGGGCGAGCGCGACCCCAAGCCGGTCCATCGCCCGGTGTCGAAGCGGTGGCTCGAGGACCCCGACCGGCGCGAGTATCGCGGCCTCGTCTTCGAACCGGGCGACGACGCCGACGCGGGCGCTGCGTTCAACCTGTGGAAGGGTTTCGCCGTTGCGCCGGACCCGTCCGGCGACGCCTCGCCGCTCCTGTCGCACCTCTTCAACAACGTGTGCGGCGAGCGCGAGGAACTGTTCGACTACGTGGTGGCGTGGTTCGCCCACATGGTGCAGCGCCCGCGCGAACGGATCGGCACCGCGCTCGCGCTTCGCGGCGGTCAGGGGACGGGCAAGACGATCGTCGGCAAGATCTTCGGGTCGCTGATCGAAGCCCACTACCTCTTGGTGGACGATCCCCGCTATCTCCTCGGCCAATTCAACGCGCACCTCGCGCAAACGTTGTTCCTCCAGGCCGACGAGGCGTTCTGGAGCGGCGACAAGGCCGGCGTGGGGCACCTCAAGGGCCTCATCACGTCCGACACGCAGATGATCGAACACAAGGGCGTGGACCCCATCAAGGTGCGCAATTACCTGCGCCTCATGGTGACGTCCAACGAGGATTGGGTGGTGCCGGCCGGGCGCGACGAGCGCCGATGGCTCATGATCGACGTCGGCGCCGAGCGGGCGCAAGACGCGCAATACTTCGGCGCGTTGCACGCGCACTTCTTCGGGGAGCACGGGGCGCGCAACCGGGGCGCGCTGTTGCATCATCTTCTCCGGTTCGATTTGTCCACCGTCGACCTTCGCGGCCCGCCTCGGACCAAGGCGCTGTTCGAACAGAAGGTGCGTTCGCTGGACCCGGTGGAAGCGTGGTGGCTGGAACGCCTGATGGACGGCGGCCAGCTTCCCGGCGAGCCGTGGCTCGACAGGGTGCCGAAGTTCCGTGTGCTCGCGTCCTATCACAAGTCCGCCGAGCGATCGGGCGTGAGATTTGCGGGCACGGAAACGCAGTTCGGGATTGCGCTCAAGCGGGTGGAACCTCGCATTAATGCCGACCTCAAGTGTTCCTCGGCCATCGGGATGGACGGCGACGACCCGGCCGAGCCGTCGCGCACCGTGAGGGCATACGCCTTCCCCTCGCTGGCCGAATGCCGTGAGATGTTTGCCCGCCGCCTCGGCCAGGCGATCGAGTGGCCGCCGGAATAGGCGGCGAAGAAGAGGGCGCTGCCCTCCCCGTGGCGGTCACGTCCGCCTTGTCCGCCCCGGATGGTGCAGGGCGGACGGTCATAACCGACTGATGTTGCGGGCCTCATCCGACTTGTCCGACTTGTCCGCCTCGCGCGTGCACACGTGCGAGCATCGTATCCGGCCCCTAAGTCCTGTCTTCTTATGTGCGCGACCCACCCGGATAAGGTGGACAAGGCGGATGAAGGGGGAAGTTTCAGGCACTTGGCACCGTCCGCCTTTCGTCGGGGCGGGCGGACAAGGCGGACGGTCGCCGGGACCCGGCGCCGCGCGGCTGTGGATCGCGCGAAATCGCACTGGCATTGATGCCAGTTTTGCCCATGCTGGACCGGCGCAGTTCGCGCGAGGTTCGTTTCTCCCAACTAGGCCGCCCCGGACGCATCGGGGCGGCCCCTTTCTCGGCCGAGATGCACGTCAGTTACGCCGACAACATCGCCGAGGTGGACGCGCTCCTCACCGAGGTCCAGCGCAAGCAGCTGCCGTTCATCACCAGCGTCGCGCTCAACAAGGCCGCGTTCGAAGGCCGGGCCGACCTGCGCGCCGAGATGGAGCGCGTGTTCGACCGGCCGCGCCCCTACACCCTCAACTCCACGTACGTCGACAAGGCGACCAAGGCGCGGCTCGAGGCGGCGGTGTTCTTCAAGGACATGGGCCGGGGCGTGCCGGCGGGGAAGTATCTCCGGGCGCAGGTGTGGGGCGGCGAGCGACGCAACAAACGCTTCGAGGGCGCCCTTCGCGCGCGCGGCATCCTCGGCTCCGGCGAGTTCGCCGTGCCGGCGCGGGACTATCCGCGCGACGCCAACGGCGACATCCGGTCCAGCGTCGTGACCAAGATCCTGTCGCAGCTCGGCGCCTTCACCGAAGTCGGCTACGTGGCGAACGCCACGGCCCGTTCGCGCAAGCGCAACGCGAAGCGGTCGACGTTCTTCGCCTCGCGCGCGCCGCACATGGCGCCCGGCATCTACGAGCGCACCGGCCCGCGATCCATCAACGCCGTCTTCATCTTCGTGGAGGGCGCGACGTACCGCCCGCGCCTCGAGATGGAGCGCGTCCTCCAGGAAAGCGCCGACCGCACGTTCGGTCCCGCCTTCGAAGCCGCTTTTGAGGACGCCTTCGGCTTCAGCGGCGCCGGCGGCCTTCCCTTCTGATGGCCGCCATGGGTCCCTCCAGAGCAAGGCGCGACGCGGGTTGTTCGCGCCCCGGCGTTTTGGCAGTGCGGCTGACTTTCGGAAGCCTCAACTTGAGCGGCGACCGCGGATTCAGCCATGCGGTGGCGCATGGCTGAGGTGGCGGGCGACCTCACGGAATCGAAGTCGGCGTTCGCGGCGCGGATCAACGTGTCGCCGTCGCGGGTCAGTCAGTACATCGCCGAGGGGAAGCTCGGGCCGGGCTGCCTCGATGGGGACGGTCGCGGCGCGAAGGTGAAGGTCGCCGCTGCGCTCGCCGCGTTGAAGGTGACGCTCGACATCTCACAGCGGCTTGGGAACGGTGCGGCGACACGTCTTTCCGCTGCTGCGCTTCCGGCGGGGGCTATGCCGCTCGCGACCCCGGATGTGTCGGACGAAATCCAGCGTGAGAAGTTGCGTGAGATCCAGATGCGCAATGAAGACCGCGAACGCGACCGGGCGATCGCGGCCGGCCAGTATGTGCATGCGAGCCATCACCGGGCGGCCGTAACCGACGTGGTGCGTGTGGTGCTCAATGCGTTCGACAGCGAGCTTCCATCGCTGGGAACGCGCATCGCCGCCTCGCTCGAAGTCGACGGCCGCCGTGTGCGCCACGAGCTCGCAGGGGGCATGCGCTCGGTTCGCGAGGCGGTGGCGGCGCGATTGGCGCAGATGGCCGACCGGGAGCCCTCGCTCGTCGACGACCCCGAAACGACACGCGACGATGAGGCCGACGCGTGATTGTCGCCGCCGACCTGTTCGGAGATGCATCGTCGTCGCCCGTGGGCGTCGCGCCGGCCTCGCCGCCGGCCTCACCGATTTCGGGGCTGGTGTGGCGGCCGACGGTCAACTTCCGTCGTGCTGCGGCGTGGGTCTCGGCGAGATGCTGGAGGGCGAGCGCGAGGCGTGAGCAGATGCTCGCCTTCAAGCTCGCCAAGGCGACCCTCGAACCAGCCACGATAGCCTCGGCCGCCGGTGACATCGCTCGCCTCGCGCCGCCGATGTTCGGGCACGTTGCGGCAGTAACGGTCGTGCCTTGCGGCCATTCGCGGCGGCCGGATTGCTTCGGCTGGCGCCTTGGTGCCGCGGTCGCCGATCGGCTCGGCGTGCCGTTCCATGATGCATGGGCACACCGGCCGATGACTGGGAGCTCGCACCCGACCCGCTTTCGTTACCTTCCCCCGCTCGACCGCACCTCCGACCTCGCCGCCGCGCGCGGCCTCGTGCTTGTGGTCGATGACCTAGCGACGTCGGGATTCCACATGGCGGAGGCGCTCGCTGACGCGCGCGCGCAAGGCGCAGCGGCGGCCGGGGTGTCGTGGATCTACGGGACAGTCACATGAGGATCGGGATCGTCGGAAGCCGCAGCCGGAGCGGACCCGAGGAAGCCGACGTCATCGCGCGCATCCTCGATTATCTGCCCGCCGGCGCCGTAGTCGTCTCCGGCGGTGCCGTCGGCGTGGACGCTCTCGCAGACAGACTCGCGCGGGCCGCGGGGTTCGCGGTCGACGTCATCCGCCCGGACTATGCCGGCGTGTCGGGGCGGATCGCGGCGGCGAACGCGTGCTTCGCTCGCAACCAGATCCTCGCCGAGTCCGTCGATATCTTGGTTGCGTTCCCGGCCTCGGATCGGCGAGGAGGCACCGAAAACACGATCCGCCACGCCAAACGGGCGAACGTGCCTGTGTTTGTCAGCCTGCCGGGAGAGGGGAGTGCATACGCCGAGCGGGCGCACTGCATTCGCCGAGCGAACGGCCGGTCAGCCGACGCGGTCGACATCGCCGACGTTATTCTCCGTCCGTGGTAACGCTTGTCGCGAATGCTCACCGCGTCGCGCTCGAGGCGGCCGCTGAAGTGCCCCCCATTTCGACCGGACAGCTGGCGTAAGC
>NZ_JAEKJA010000060.1 GCF_016411865.1 Acuticoccus mangrovi
CGCTAGAGTATCCGTGTTGATCAAGCGCCGTGTTTAGCCCAGATGCGCTCGTCGCGCAGGAGGGCGTTGGCGAGGACGATCAGCTTTCGCATCAGCGCGGTGATGGCGACCTTGGCGGGCTTTCCGGCGTTGATCATACGCTGGTAGATGGCGGCGAGATCGGCATTGAAGCGGGCTGCGACGAGGGCCGGCATGTAGAGCGCTTGGCGAAGCTGCGCCCGCCCGCCGCGGATGAAGGCGCGCCCTTTCCATCGGCCGGATTGGCGGCTGACGGGAGCCAGGCCCGCGAGGCTCGCGGCTTCCTTTCCCGTCATGGTTCCAAGCTCGGGCATATCGATGATGAGGATGAAGGCCGTCACCCGCGAGATGCCAGGAATCGTCACGAGGATGTCGTAGCGCGTCTTGAGTGCGGCGCTGGCTGAGATCGCCGCCATGATCGCCTCGTCGAGAGCGAGGAGCTGGGCTTCGAGCTGCTTCAGGCGCTGTGTGGCCTGGTGCTTGAGAAGCGCGACGGTGAGCGTCTTCTGGCGGTTCAGCGTCGCCGTCCGGTCCTTCACCAATGCCTCGCGGGCGATGCGCAGCTCCCTGAGATCCTGCAGGTTCGGCTCGCATGGTGCCCGCACAGCCGGATCGACGAGCGCGCCCATTCTGGCCAAGACGATCGAATCGATCCGATCGGTCTTGGCGAGCTTGCCGATGGCCTCGGCGAAGCGGCGAACCTGGCGCGGATTCACTTTCGCGAGCGGTAGGCCCCGTTCGCCGAGCGTGCGCTCGAAGGTGCGGTGATAGGGGCCGGTCGGCTCGAACACGATGCGTGCGATGGGGCCCTTGCCGAGCCATCGCACGAACCCGGCGATCCCTCGGGCGTTGTTGGTGAAGCGGCGGCTGGCGCCGTCAGGGAGGCGATGGGCGTCGAGGTGATCTTTCGAGATGTCGACGCCGATGGTAACCTCGGTCATCTTCTCGCTGCCTTTGCTTGTCATGCGAGACCGTCCGTCTCAAGTATCCGTACAGGCCAACAGAGAAGACAGAGGCGATCAGACTCTAGCCCGGTCCTTGCGACCCGCAGTTTCCCGATCCATCCCCCGCCGCTGGGACCGGCTGCCACCGGCTCCAGCGGTTCCTTTGTGCCTCGAAGTGGCTGAAGAAGCATAAGACAAGC
>NZ_JAEKJA010000061.1 GCF_016411865.1 Acuticoccus mangrovi
AGGCGCTGGTAGACCACCTTGAGGTCAGGGTTGAAGCGGGCGGCGACGAGGGCGGGCATGTAAAGCGCATGGCGCAAGTGCGCTCGCCCGCCGCGGATCATCGCTCGACCGTTCCACCGACCCGACTGCCGTGTCATGGGCGCCAGCCCGGCAAGGCTGGCAGCGGCTTTGCCCTCGAGCGCGCCGAGCTCCGGAGCCTCTGCGAGCAGCGCTGCGGCGGTGACCGTCGAGACGCCGGGGATGCTGAGGAGGATGTCGCGGCGGCGCAGAAGCTCCGCGTCGCCGGCGATGAGCGCGGCGATCCGGGCATCGAGGTCGCAGAGTTGCTTCTCCACATGCGACAGGCGGGCCGCGGCCTGAGCCTTGAGGAAGGGGGACGTGTGGCTCTGAGCGCGGCTCTTGGCGGCGGTCCTGTCCTTGATGAGGGCCTGCCGGGCGATCTGCAACGCCTTGAGATCTTGTGTCGTTTCGGGGAGTGGCGGGGTCAGGGGCAGGTCGAGCTGCGCGGCCATGGCCGCAATGAGGCGCGCATCGACGGCATCGGTCTTGGCGCGGCATCCCACCGCCTCGGCGAAGCGTCGAACCTGAAGCGGGTTGATCTTCACCGCACCGATCCCCGCCGCGGCCAGGTGACGTTCCAGCGCGCGATGGTAGGGGCCGCTCGGCTCGAAGGCGACGCGAGCACCATCCGACCAGCCGACGAGGGCTCTGCGACCGGCCTTCGTATTGGCAAAGCGACGGTCCTTGCCATCCGAGCGGCGATGCGCATCGAGCCAATCCTTCGACACATCGACGCCGACGATCGAATGGGTCATCTTCAGTCCGCCTTTGCTTGTCATGCGGCGCGTGGCGCCACGTATCCATTCAGGCCTTGGCTGAAGACGAGGGCGATCAAACTCTAGCTCGGCCCCTGACGACCGGCGCGTCACCGATCCATCCCTCGCCGCTGCGGGG
>NZ_JAEKJA010000062.1 GCF_016411865.1 Acuticoccus mangrovi
CACCTGATCGTCGGCCCGGCCGTGATAGACGAGCTGGCCGTCGGCCCGCCAGGCGGCCCGGTCGCCGGTCCGGTAGAGCCGCTCGCCCGCGCCGAACGGGCTCGCCACGAAGCGCGACGCGGTCAGGGCGGGACGGCCATGATAGCCGCGTGCCAGGCCCCCGCCTGCGACGTAGAGCTCTCCGACGACCCCGGCCGGGCACAGGCCGAGCCGCTCATCGAGCACGTAGGCGCCCGTATTGGCATAGGGCGAG
>NZ_JAEKJA010000063.1 GCF_016411865.1 Acuticoccus mangrovi
GGCGGGACGGCCATGATAGCCGCGTGCCAGGCCCCCGCCTGCGACGTAGAGCTCTCCGACGACCCCGGCCGGGCACAGGCCGAGCCGCTCATCGAGCACGTAGGCGCCCGTATTGGCATAGGGCGAGCCGATGGTGATCTCATCGCTCATCTCCCCCGCGACCACGCCGATGGTGGTCTCGGTCGGCCCATACTCGTTGATGATCCGCGCTTGGGGACAATAGGTCCGCAGGATCGTCAGATGTGCCGACGTCACCGCCTCGCCACCCAGCATCACGGCGCCGATCCGGCCGGGCACGAGGCCGCTGCCTTCCAGGAGCCCCACATGCGAAGGCGTCAGCTTGATCGTCGCCGGCGGCGGATCGAGCGCAAAGACCGCCGCCAGCGCCGCCTCCGGGCGTGGCTCGGCGATGATGTCGATCCGCCCGCCGTGGCAGATCGGCACGAACAGGCTGGTGAGGGTCAGGTCGAAGCCGGCCGCCGTGAAGAGGGGCATCGAGACCCCGTCCAGGCCGAGCACATCCCGGCCCACATGGTCGACATAGTGGGCGATGCTGCGATGCTCGACGCAGACGGCCTTGGGCGTTCCGGTGCTGC
>NZ_JAEKJA010000064.1 GCF_016411865.1 Acuticoccus mangrovi
CCTCCCCGCGCCCCCGCCCTCACGCCGGGGCGGCGAGAGCCGCTAACGTTGCCCCCGAGGTGTCCCCGCTCATAGATGGATTCTGTTCGTGTGGTGGAGTGCTCCCCGGCGTGCCCCCGCGGGAGGGTAGAGTTTTCCGGCTGTCATCGGCACGCCGGGCTGGGTTCGGGTGCCAATTTCATGAGCGCGGCCGGGACCTTGTTCCCGATCGCGCCGTGAGGCCACTCCTCATTGTAGTCTCTACGCCAAGCCTCCAACTTTTCGGCGGCGTCAGCAAGGCTGAGGAACCAGTGGGCGTTCAGGCATTCGGCCCTGAGCCGCGCGTTGAACGCTTCGATGTAGGCGTTATCCGTGGGCTTTCCGGGGCGGGAGAAGTCGAGAACTGGAGTGCTCCCCGTTTCACCGGACATGCCGGCTATTGAA
>NZ_JAEKJA010000065.1 GCF_016411865.1 Acuticoccus mangrovi
GCCGAGGAGCGATGCGCTTTGGCGGTCGTGGAATCGATGCAGTGCGCGTCGTCGGGGCTGACCTCGCGCAAGGCCTCGAACAGGCCCTGCCAGAAGCGCCGCTGCGACCAGCGATGCCACCGGTTGTAGACGGTCTTCGGCGGACCGTAGACGGCGGGCACGTCGCGCCAGCGGCAGCCGCTCTTCAAAACATGGATGATGCCGGAGATGACGCGGCGGTCGTCCACCCGCCGCGCACCCGGCTGGTTCTTCGGTAGATGTGGCTCGATCACCGCCCACTGCCGATCACTGAGCCAGAACTCTTCCGCCATCGCCGCCTCCCATGCCGATACCAAACTTTGACAC
>NZ_JAEKJA010000007.1 GCF_016411865.1 Acuticoccus mangrovi
AACCCTGACCTCAAGGTGGTCTACCAGCGCCTTATCAGCGCGGGAAAGCCGCCCAAAGTGGCCCTCACCGCACTGATGAGGAAGCTCCTCATCCTCGCAAACGCCCTCCTGCGCGATGGCCGCCTTTGGACCGAGAAAGCCGATTGAAAAAGACGGATACTCTAGCGGCTAGCGTCGCTTCTGCCCGAGGCCGGAGATGACCGCTTCGGCTTCGCGCACCATGCGCTGGAGGATCTGCGCGGCGGGCGGGGCGTCGGCGATGAGGCCCACCGCCTCGCCGACGAAGACGCCCACGTTGTCGGGATCGCCGTCGCGAAAGGCGGCGGCGTAGGCCTCGGCCTCGCGCGCGGCGACGGCGCGATGGCCTTCGGGGTCGCCCTCCCAGCGGCGGACGAAGGCGTTGTCGAGCACGCGGGCGGTGAACTCGGCCGGCCAGTCGAACAGGCGGGCGATGTCGGTGGCCCGCTGGCGGACGGTGCCGTCACCCGTGGTGGCGAGGGCGGCCGCGCGGTGGCGGGGGTGGCTGAGCGCCTCCTCGCTCGCCCAGAAGCGGGTGCCGACGAGGGCCCCGTCGGCGCCGAGGGCGAGGGCGGCGGCGAGCCCTCGGCCGTCGGCGATGCCGCCGGCGGCGAGGAGCAGCGGTTCCGCGCCCACCGCGTCGCGAACTTCAGGCACCAGCGTCATGGTAGCGCGCGCCGCGCCGTGGCCACCGGCTTCGGTGCCTTGCGCCACGATCACGTCGGCGCCGGCGGCATGCACGGCACGGGCCGCGGCGACGGTCTGGACCTGGCAGATCAGCGCGGCGCCGGCCGCGCGGATCCGCTCGGCGTAGGGCGCGGGATCGCCGAAGGAGAGCATCACCGCCCGCGGCCGGTGCGCCAGCGCCTCGGCGAGGGCGGTGTCGTCACCATCGAGCCGCCAGGTGATGAAGCCGACGCCGACGGCCGCGTTGCCGGCGTCGCGAAAGGCGTCCTCGACGAAGCGGGGATCGGCGTAGCCGCCGCCGATGAGGCCCAGCCCGCCGGCGGCGGTGACCGCGGCCGCGAGCCGGCCGCCCGACACCATCGCCATCGGCGCCGACACGATCGGCGCCGTGAGGCCGAAGCGCTCCGTCAGGCGGGTCGCGATCATTGCGGCGTCAGCCGGCGTATCCCTGGCGCGTGGCGTTGGCCTCGGCATCGTCCCGCGAGGGGAAGCCGGTGGCGGCGGCACCGACGATCTTGCCGTTGGAGGCCGTCCGGCGCCACCGCCAATGACCGGTCTTGTCCTCGTAGAATTCCCACTTGTCCTTGGCGTTCTTGCCGCGGCTCGCGTTGGCTTCGCAGTCGCCCTTGTCCTTATAGCCCTCGCACGCGGCGCCGACGATCTGGCCCTCGGGGCTCGTCATGCGCCACCGCCATTCGCCACGCTTGTCCTGATAGATCTCGACCGAGTCTTTCTTCTTTGCCATCGCCGCCTTCCTTCCCTGAGCAGATCAGAATGGCGGGATTTTGGTACTCGATGCAAGCACTTGATGCAAAGGCAGGCATGACGGTGCCGCCTTTTCGGGCGTCCGGCACGGCTTGGACGGGGCAAGTCGTGCCGGAACCAAGCCGCTACATCACCGCGCCGATCTGCCAGGGTACGAACTCGTGGTCGCCGAGCCCCTGGGCTTCGGACTTGGTGGCCTCGCCCGACGCGACCGCGAGAATGCGCTCGTAGATGTGCCGGCCGACCTCCTCCACCGTCTTGTCGCCGGAGAGGATGGGGCCGGCGTCGACGTCCATGTCCTCGTTCATCTTGGTGGCGAGCTCCGACGTGGTCGCCACCTTGATGGTCGGCGCGGGCTTGGAGCCGAAGGCGGAGCCGCGGCCGGTGGTGAACACCACCACGTTGCAGCCCGACGCGATCTGGCCGGTGACCGAGGCGGGGTCATAGCCCGGCGAGTCCATGAAGGCGAAGCCCGGCGTGCGCACCTCGTCGCCGTACTCGTAGACGCCGGTCAGGGGGGTGGTGCCGCCCTTCGCCGCCGCACCCAGCGACTTCTCGAGGATGGTGGTGAGGCCGCCGCGCTTGTTGCCGGGGGAGGGGTTGTTGTCCATGGAGCCCTTGTTGCGGGCCACGTAGTCCTCCCACCAGCGGATGCGCTCGATGAGCTTCTTGCCCACCTGCGGCGTCGCCGCGCGCTCGGCGAGAAGGTGCTCGGCGCCGTAGATCTCCGGCGTCTCGGCGAGCACGCCGGTGCCGCCTTGGCCGACGAGAAGGTCGCACGCGTAGCCGAGCGCCGGGTTGGCGGTGATGCCCGACCAGGCGTCCGAGCCGCCGCACTGCAGCGCCACGGTGAGGGCGGAGGCGGGGCAGGGCTCGCGCCGCGCCTCGTTGGCGATGGGCAGCATCGCCTCCACCTTGGCGATGCCGGCGTCCACCGTCCGCTTCAGCCCGGCGACGTCCTGGATGTTCATGGTGGCGAAGAGCGGCCCTTGCTTGAGGCCGTAGGCTTCGAGGAGCCAGTCGATCTGGTTCATCTCGCAGCCGAGACCCACCATCACCACGCCGGCGAGGTTCGGGTGGCGGGCGTAGCCCCACATGACGCGCTGGAGGGCGGCGAACCCGTCTCCCGAGCCGGCCATGCCGCAGCCGGTGCCGTGGGCGAACGCCACCACGCCGTCGACGTTGGGGTAGGCGGCGAGGCGCTCGGGCGTGAAGTGGGCGGCGATCTTGTGGGCCGCCGTCGCCGAGCAGTTCACGCTGGTGAGGAGGCCGATATAGTTGCGCGTCCCGATGCGACCGCTGTCGCGCCGGTAGCCCATGAAGGTGTCGGCCGCCGTCGGCGCGGGCGCGGGGCGCAGGTTGGTGCCGAAGGTGTATTCCACGTCCGTCGCCCGGAAGGCGAGGTTGTGATCGTGCACGTGGGCGCCCGCCGGGATGGTCTCGCTCGCGTAGCCGATGATCTGAGCGTACTTCTTCACCGGCTCGCCGGTCTTGATGGTGCGCGTCGCGATCTTGTGGCCGCGCGGGACCAGACTCAGCGTGGCGACGTCCTCGATGGTGGTTCCGGCTTCGAGCGGCCGCGTGGCGGTCACCACGTCGTCCGAGGCATCGAGGCGAACGAAAACTCGATCTACTCCCATGGTCTTCTTTTATCCCGTTGTCGGCATGCGACCCACCATATGGCATCGCAGGCGTGAACGCACGGGGTGTCTCGATCTCTTTTAAGCTGCTCCTATTCTTATTTCATATGTCTGTTAATGGATTTGATTCAGCGGTCAGATGCGATGCTCTGGTGAGCCTTCCGAAGAAAAAGACGAATGATCGATGAAACTCTAGGGTGTTGTCGGCGATTGTTCGAAGGCAGTCGAAAGAACGGCGTCAAGTTGCTGCGGAGGCTGCAGACTAGGGAGTGAAATGATGCGTAGTGAATGGGTTGGCGCGCGAGCTTTACTGCTCGCCGCCATGATGTCGAGTACCGCCCTCGTCGCGCCGGCCGCGGCGCAGGTGTCTGTCGGCGGCGGCGGCGGGTCCGTGGCCGATGCCGACGTTTCGGCGAGTGTCGGCGGCGGATCGGTTGCCGACGCGGACGTCTCCGCAAGTGTTGGCGGCGGTTCGGTCGCCGATGCCGACGTCGGTGCGACGGTGGGCGGCGGCGGCTCCGTCGCCGATGCGAATGCCGGCGCGACGGTTGGCGGGGGCGGCTCCGTGGCCGACACGAACGCCGGCGCAACGGTCGGTGGCGGCTCCGTGGCCGACACGAATGCCGGCGCGACGGTCGGGGGCGGCTCCGTCGCCGACGCGAATGCCGGCGCAACGGTCGGTGGGGGCGGCTCGGTCGCCGACGCCGATGTCGGTGCGACGTTGGGCGGTGGCTCGGTCGCCGATACGAGCGTCGGCGCGACGGTCGGCGGTGGCTCCGTCGCCGACGTGAATGTCGGCGCCACCGTGGGCGGCGGCTCCACCGGTTCTACCGGGTCGACCGGCGGTACCGGAGCGACCGTCGGCAGCACCGGCGGGGTCGGGAGCACCGGCGGAGCCGGCGCCGGAACGGCAGGCTCGGGCACGAGCGGCACGATCGACGTCGCCGAGCTCAACGCCCGGATCGGCCGGATGTCCGAAGCCGAGGTTCAGGCGCTGAAGCGCCGCTGCCGCTCCATTCTGGCGAACCCGCGGATCTATGAAGCCGACCTCGCGTCCCTTTGCCGCCTGCTCAGCCAGATCTGACACGGACGGGGCGTCGCCCCCGAGGTTGCCGCCGGGGCACCCCGCAAGGGGTGTCCCGGCGCTCGCGCATCGGCTTTTGGGCGCTATGCCGCAGTGCAAGAAAAGAAACCTTGATTTCATGCCTGCCGCGGGCAATGACGCCCCTTCTATACGGACCGTCGCCGCCGCCGGGCGGGGAGAAAGAGGAATTGAGCCATGCGCCTCGACGCCATCCCGATCGGGACCAACCCGCCGGAAGACTTCAACGTCGTGATCGAAGTGCCTGTCGGCGGCGAGCCCATCAAGTACGAGCTCGACAAGGAGTCGGGCGCACTCTGGGTCGACCGCTTCCTCTACACGCCGATGCGCTTTCCGGTGAACTACGGCTTCGTGCCGCACACCCTGTCGGAAGACGGCGATCCGATGGACGTGCTCATCGCGAGCACCCGCCCCATCGTGCCCGGCGCGGTGATGAACGCGCGCCCGATCGGCGTTCTCCACATGGAGGACGAGAGCGGGTCCGACGAGAAGATCCTCGCGGTCCCCGTGAGCAAGCTCACGCTGCGCTACGAGAAGCTGAAGACCTACTCCGATGTGCCGGCGATCACGCTGCAGCAGATCGAGCACTTCTTTCAGCACTACAAGGACCTCGAGCCCAACAAGTGGGTGAAGGTGACCGGTTGGGGCGACGAGAACGAAGCGAAGAAGATGTTTCTCCAAGCCATCGAGCGCGCCAAGGCGAGCAAGGCCTGATCGCGGGCCCGCTCGGACCCACGAGGGGGCCGATGGGAGAGCCGGGGCATCGGCGTTTCCCAAGACGACACACGGTGGCCGTTCGAGCCGGCCATCGTCGCCATGCGACGGCCCGCTGAGGCCGATCGCCCGGCACGGCCGCCGGAGCCGGTGCTTCAGATCGATCGAGGATCGCCGAGACCGTCGAGCGCGGCGGCCGGCCCGCCAGCCATCAGGCGCCAGTGGCGCACCATGGCGGTGGCGAGAGCGTTCGCGGCGTCGGGGTGCCGGCCGTCCGGGTTGACGCCGACGCTGTAGCGGGCGCCGGGCACGCGCAGCGCCGCCCATGGCTCGACGAGGGCGCCGGTCTCGAGCTGCGGCCGCAGGATCTGCACCGGGCCGACGATCGCCCCGCGGCCGGCCAATGCCGCCTCCAGCGCCACGTAGAAGTGCGGATAGACCTTCGGCGGACGTGCCGGCATCTCGCCGAAGGCGTGGCGGCACCAGCGCGACAGCTCGCCGGTGCGCGTCGCCGCGTCGACGAAGGGGAGGGTGCGCGCGTCCATCGTCTCGGCGAGCGAGGGGGGCACGAGCAACCCGAGCTCCTCCACGAAGAGCGGACGTGGGGAGAGCCGCTCCGGCAGCGTCTCCAGCCGACGCACGACGAGGTCGCAGTCGAGCGCATCCCAGTCCTCGGTGGTGTGCGTCGGGCGCACGCGGATGCCGACGTCGCCGCCGGCAACCTCCAGCGCCGGCAGGCACGGAATCAGCCAGCGCATGGCGAAGGTCGCGGGGGCGGCTACGGTCAAGACGGCCTGGCACTCCTGCACGCCCACCTCCTCGAGCGCCCGCTCGATGAGGGTGAGCGCCTCGCCCACCGCCGCGGCGAGACGCTCGCCGGCCGCGGTCGCGATCATGCCGCGCCGGCGCTCGCCAAACATCGGCCGCCCCATCCACTCCTCTAGGTGCGCGATTTGCTTGCTGACGGCGCCATGTGTCACGGCTAATTCTTGAGCTGCAGCCGAAACGCTCCCCGTTCTCACCACTCCTTCAAGAGCAATCAGAGATTTTACCGGCGGTAGTCGTCGTTTTGTCATGTGAATTCATCTCACAACAATGGAATTTAATTCGATTGTGTGCGGTTCGACTTGACGATATCCCGATGAGCGTCGCGAAAGCATGTCGTGTCCCTGGTAATTCTCTTTATACATCAGGCACATGGCGGTTTGATAACGGGAGGCCCGATGTCCGTTCGATCCGAAGCCGAGTCCACCGTCGAGGCGTGCACCGTGAACGGTCGCACCTACCTCCTGCCGCACCGCCCCACCGCGGTGATCTGCTACGACGGATGCGATCCGGCGTACGTGGCGGCGGCTCGGGCGGCGGGCATCGTGCCGCATCTGTCGCGGATGATCGACGAGGGCTTCGCCACGACCGCGCTCGCCGCGATGCCGACCTTCACCAACCCCAACAACGTGTCGATCGTCTGCGGTGCGCCGCCGAGCGTGCACGGCATCTCCGGCAACTACTATCTCGACGCCGCGAGCGGCCGCGAGATCATGATGGTCGACGCCGAAGGGATGCGCGCCGGCACCATCCTCGCCGCCCTCGCCGACAAGGGCGTGCGCGTCGCCGCGATCACGGCGAAGGACAAGCTCCTCAAGGCGCTCGCCAAGGACCTCCGCGGCATCGCCTTCTCCGCCGAGCGGGCCGACGCGGCCACGCTCGCGGCGAACGGCATCGAGGACGCGACCCGCCTCGTCGGCCGCCCGACGCCGGCGCCCTACCACCCGGACCTCTCGCTCTTCGTGCTCGACGCCGGCGTGCGCCTCGTCGCCGGGCAGCGGGTGGACGTCGCCTATCTCTCGCTCTCCGACCTCGTGCAGCACGCCCATGCGCCGGGCACGCCCGAGGCGAACGCCTTCATGGCGGCGGTCGACGAGCGGGTCGGCGCGCTGCTCGCGGCAGGGGCGACAGTGGGCATCGTCGCCGATCACGGCATGAACGACATGGCCGACGACAGCGGCACCGCGCGCATCGCCTACGTCGCCGATGTGCTCGACGCGGCCTTCGGCGCCGGCCGCACCCGCGTCATCTGCCCGATCACCGACCCCTTCGTCCGCCACCACGGCGCGCTCGGCGGCTTCGTCCGCGTCCACGTGACGGACCCCGAGCTCGCCGTGGCGCCGGTGCTCGCCGCGGTCGCCGCGATCGACGGCGTGGCGGAGGCGATGAGCGGCGAAGAGGCGGCCGCGCGGTTCGACATGCCGCCCGATCGCGAGGGCGACGTGGTGGCGATCGCCGCGCCCGGCGTCGCCCTCGGCGCGCATGTCGCCGACCACGACCTCAGCGCGCTCGCGGGGGTCCGGCTGCGCTCCCATGGCGGCCTCGCCGAGCAGACGGTGCCGTTCATCCTCTCCCGCCCGCTCACCCCGGCCTATCGGGCGAAGGCCGCCGGCGGCGCCCTGCGCAACTACGACATCTTCGACTTCGCGCTGAACGGGGTGCTCTGACCATGGCGCGCGCGATCGTCATCATCCTCGACGGGCTGCGGCGGGACCTCGTGTCGTCCGAGACGACGCCGAACCTCGTCCGCTTCGCCGAAGAGGCGACGCGCTTCACCGCCCACCGCTCGGTGTTCCCGTCGGCGACGCGGGTGGTGTCCGCCGCCTTCGCCACGGGGTGCCACCCGGCGCGCAACGGTCTCTGCGGCAACACGGTGGCGCTGATGGCGGACGGTCGGCTCGGCCTCCACGACGTCGGCAAGCCGGAATTCTTCCCCACCAAGCGCCGCCTGACGGGGGTGACGCTGGAGCGCCCGACGATGGCCGAGCGGCTCGCCGACCGCGGCGGGGCGGTGGTGTTCAACAACGTCTCGCCCGGCGCGGCCTACGCCCACGATCCCGACGGGTTCGGCACCGTTTATCACCGCGCCGGCTCGCGCGGGCCGGGGTTGCGAGCGGTGGCGAAGCCGCTCGACATCGCCCTCGGCATCGATGGCGACCGCGCGATGGCCGACCGCTTCGTCGCCGAGGCGGTGGCGGGCGAGGCGGCGCTCGCGGTGCTCTGGCTGTCGGAGCCCGACACCACCCAGCACGCCGTGCCGCTCGGTTCGCCCGACCATCTCGCCACCCTGAAGGCGGCGGATGCGATCGCCGGCCGCGTCATCGCCGCGGTGTCGGAGCGGGACGAGGACACCCTCCTCGTCGTCGGCTCCGACCACGGCCACCAGACCGTCGGCAACGTCATCGACATCGACGCCTTCCTGGTGGCGGAGGGGCTGAAGACGAAAGGCGCCGACGACATCGTCGTGGCGCCCAACGGCACCGGCGCGCTGATCTACGTGCACCCCGACCGGGCCGAGAGCATCCCCGCCGTCGAGCGGGCGTTGCGCGGCACGCCCTGGGTCGGGGCGGTGTTTTCCGGCGACCGCCTCGCCGAGGTCGGACAGGCGCCGAATGCGGGTCTCGCGATCGCCGTGTCGATGGCGGCGAGCGACGCGACGAACGCGTTCGGGGTGCCGGGCGTCAGCGTCGCGGCGCGGCCGGCGGCCGGCAAGGCGGACCGCCTCGGCTGCGGCCAGCACGGCGGGCTCGGCCGCTTCGAGCAGTCGCCCGTCCTCATGATCCGCGGTCGCGGCTTTTCCGCCGGCGAGGAGCGCACCGACGCGACGTCCATCGTCGACCTCGCCCCCACCATTCTGACCCATCTCGGTGTCCCCCACGCGGACCTCGATGGGCGGGATCTTCACGCCCCTCTGGAACTCCACGGAGAACAACGGTCATGACGAAGCCCTTCGTCCGCCTCGATCGCCGGCAGATGATGATCGGCACCGCCGCGGCGGCGCTCCTCGCGTCCGCTCCCCTCGCCGCCGCGCAGGACGCCGCGCCGAACCACGGTGGCGTCCTCAACTACGCCACCCTCGGCCTCGACACCTCCGATCCGCACCGCCACACCGGCTCCATCGCCGTGCAGCAGCTCTATGTCGAGGCGCTCACCTCGATCGGTCCGGACGGCCGCGTCGAGCCCTTCCTCGCCGAGCGCTGGGACGTGTCGGAGGACGGCAAAACCTACACCTTCACCCTGCGCGACGGCGTGACCTTCCACAACGGCGACCCGCTCGACGCCGACGCGGTGGTCGCCAACATCGAGCGCGTGCGCAACAACGTGACGGGCGGCTGGCTCGCCTCGGCGATGAAGCTCGTCGAGAGCGTCGAGGCCACCGACCCGCGCACCGTCGTCCTCACCATGAGCGAGCCCTACGCGCCGCTCGTGAACCTCATGTCGGAGCTGTGGATCGTCTCGCCGGCCTCGAAAGGCTGGGATGCGACCATCGAGACGCCGATCGGCACCGGTCCCTTCATGTTCGGCGAATGGAAGCCGCAGGTGAGCCTCACCGCCCCGGCCTTCGCGCACTACTGGCGCGGCGAGGACCTGCCCTACCTTTCCGCCGTCGAAGTGAACCTGCGCGAAGACATCGACAAGGCCAACGCGTTGCGCGCCGGCGACCTCGACATCGTCAATGTCGGGCGCGACGTGGCCCGCCGCCTCGCCCAGGACCCGGCGATCCGCACCTCGACGCTGAAGGACTCCACCTGGTATTTCGTGTCCTTCAACAACCGCAGCCCGCGCCCGCCCTTCGACGATCCGAAGGTCCGCGAGGCGGTCATGCACGCCATCGACAAGCAGGCGTTCATGAACTTCCTCGCGCCCGAGACCGGCGTCCTCTCCAACCAGATGGTGATGCCGGGCCACGTCTACTTCGACGAGGCGATCGCGGCGGCCGACGCCTATCCGCAGGCGGATCTTGAGAAGACCAAGGCGCTGCTCGAGGAGGCCGGCGTCGACCCGTCCGAGATCACCATCGACCTCGTCTCCTGGCAGGAGAACTACCCGCAGGTCGTGGTGCAGATGCTGCGCCAGGCCGGCTTCAACGTGAAGCACTCCGCGCTCGACGATCTCGGCGCCCAGAACCGCCTCGGCCAGTATGACTGGGACGTCGCGGTGATGGCGTCCGGCCCGCGCGCCGACATCTTCCTGCGCTACGTGCGGCTGATGAGCGACGGCCCGAACCCGGTCCTGTGGGGCGGTATCCAGGACGCCGAGCTCGACCGGCTGATCAAGGCCGCCGTCGCCGAGACCGACGAGGCGGCGCGCAAGACGCTTTACAGCGAGGCGTTCCAGCGGGTGCTCGACAACGACTACTTCATGGTCCTCGGTCATGCGCCCAACGCCATCGCCATGCGCGAGGCGGTGAAGGGCTACGAGCCGGGCTTCACCTGGTCGCCGAACTGGGTGAGTGGCGGCATCGCCCAAACCTTCCTCATCGAGGACTGAGGCGCGATGGCCCTCGCGATGAAGGCAGACGGCCGCCGGGAGACCGGCGGCCGGGTCGCGCCCCGCATCGCGGGGGCGATCGTTCTCGCTATCGTGCTCGTCGCCCTGTTCGGGCCGTGGATCGCCACCCACGACCCGTTCGATCAGGACCTCTTCCACCTCAACGCCGCGCCCGGCGCCGACCATGTCCTCGGCTCCGACCACATCGGGCGCGACGTCTTCTCCCGCCTCGTCATGGGCGCGCGGCAGACGCTCGCCGTGGGCGTCGGCGGCACCCTCATCGCCTTTCTCCTCGGCGGTGCGGCCGGCCTCCTCGGCATGGCGCTGGGGCGGTGGGGCGAGATCGCCGTGTTCGCCTTCATCGACCTCGTGCGCGCGGTGCCGGGCATTCTCCTCGCCCTCCTCGTCATCGTCGCGGTGGGGGAGGGGACGGGGCCGGTGACGCTCGCCCTCGGCATCTCCTACGCCCCCTTCTTCGCCTATGTCGCGCGCGCGACGTACAAGCGCGAGGCGGCGCAGGACTATGTGCGCGTCGCGCGCCTCTTCGGCGGCGGGCGCCTCCACGTGCTGCGCCTCCACATCGTGCCGAACCTCCTCGGCAGCCTCGTCACCCAGGCGGCGATCATCCTGCCGCGCTGCATCGTGACGGAGTCGGTCCTCTCCTTCCTCGGCCTCGGCTCCTCGCCCGATGCGCCGACATGGGGGCGGATGATCTCCGACGCGAGCCGTTATCTGGAGGTGGCGCCGCACGCGATCCTCGCGCCGATCCTGGCGCTCGTCATGCTGACGGTGAGCCTCCTCGTGCTCGGCGACGCGCTGCGCGAGCGCATCGACCCGCTGCGCGCCGGACGCCGCACAGCAAGCGGAGGGGCGTGATGGCGCAGCTCAGCAGGATCCTCCTCGCCCTCCTGCGCATGGCGGCGCAGGCGGCCGGCATCGTGGTGATCGTGTTCCTTCTCTGCCGCATCGCGCCGGGCGACGCGGTGGACCGGCTCGCCCTCGAAGGCGGCCTCACGAGCGCCGAGGAAACCGCGCTGCGCCACGAGATGGGGCTCGATCAGCCGATCCTCGTCGATCTCCTCACCTGGTCCGCACACGCCCTCGCCGGCGACTTCGGCCAGTCGCTGCGCTACGGCCGGCCGGTGGCCGACATGCTCGCCACCGCCCTTCCCACCACGCTGACCCTCGCGGCGGGCTCCTTCGTGGTGGGCCTGCTGCTTGCGATGGGGCTCGCGGTGTCGGCGGCGGTCACCGGCAACCGCGTCCTCGCCCTCACCGTCAACCTCGTCAATGTCTGGTCGATCGCGCTGCCGACCTTCTGCGTCGGCGTCGTGGCGATCCTCGTCTTTTCGGTGTGGCTCGGCTGGCTGCCGGTGATCGGGGCGCTGGCGATGCCCATCGTCATCATCGGTATCGACAATGCCGGGCAGATCGGCAAGCCGCTCCTCGAAGAGCTGCGCGAGGCGACGACGTCGGCCCACGTGCGGACTGCGCGGGCGAAGGGGCTGGGCCGACCGCGCATCGCCGTCTTCCACCTCTTGCCGACGGCCTTGCCGGTGGCGCTCGCCCTCTCCGGCCTCGTCCTCGCCGGGCTCGTGGCGGGAACGCTCACCATGGAGATCCTGTTCGGCCTGCCGGGGCTCGGCAGCCTGATGCTCAACGCGATCCATGGCCGCGACTATCCGGTGGTGCAGGCGGCCATCACCGTGGTCGCCGTCGCCCTCGTGGTGATCAACGCCGTGATCGACATCATCCACCACGCCGTCGACCCGAGGCTCGCCCGATGACCGACAGCCCGCTCCTCAGCGTCCGCGACCTGACGGTCTACGCCGACGAGACCATGATCGTGGAGGCCGTGACCTTCGACCTCCGGGCCGGGGAGACGCTCGCGGTGGTGGGCGAATCGGGATCGGGCAAGTCCACCTTGGCCCTCGCCGTCACCGGCCTCCTGCCGCCGGGGCTTCACTGCGAGGCGGGCGCCGAGGTGCGTTTCGACGGCGTGCGCCTGCCTCTCGAGGAGGATCGCGCCATGCGCGCCCTGCGCGGCACCCGCATCGGCATGGTGTTCCAGGACCCGATGAACTCGCTCAACCCGTTCATGCGGGTCGCGAGCCAGCTCGCCGAGGCGCTCGGCCGCGTCGGGGTGCCGGCGCGCGAGCGGCAGCGCCGCATCGCCGCGCTCCTGCGCGAGGTGGAGCTCGGCCCCGAGCTCGCCCACCGCTACCCGCACCAGCTCTCGGGCGGCCAGCAGCAGCGCGTGATGATCGCGATGGCGCTCGCCGGAAGCCCCGACCTCCTGGTGGCGGACGAGCCGACGAGCGCCCTCGACACCACCACCACCGGCGAGATCGTCGGCCTCCTGTCCCGGCTGCGGCGCGAGCGGGGGATGGCGCTGCTCTTCATCAGCCACGACCTCGGCCTCGCGGCCGACGCGGACGCGATCATGGTGATGCGTCGCGGCCGCGTCGTCGAGACCGGGGCGGCGGCCTCGGTCCTCTCGGCGCCGCGCGAGGACTATACGCGGGAGCTCGTCGCGGCACGGCGCCTGCTCGCCGAGGCGCGGCCGACGGCGGCGAGTGGCGAGGCTCCGGTGCTCGCGAGCGTCGACGGCCTCGCTGTGGACTATCCCGCCCGCCGCCTCTTCGCGCCGCCGACGCGGGTGCTCCACGACGTGAGCGCGACGCTACGGGCGGGGCGCACGCTCGGCGTTCTCGGCCGCTCCGGGTCCGGCAAGAGCACGTTCGCCCAGGCGCTCGCCGCCATGCAGCCGCCGAGCGCCGGCACGGTCCGTCTCCTCGGCGCGGCGCTCACGCCTCTCGACGCGACGTTGCCGCGGCGCGAGCGGCGCGCCGTGCAGTTCGTCTTCCAGAACCCGCAAGGCGCGCTCAATCCGCGCCTCACGGTCGCCCGCGCGCTCGCCGAGCCGCTGCGCCTTGCGGGCCGGCTCGACGGGCTCGACGAGGCGGTCGCCCGGGCGCTCCGCGAGGTCGGCCTTTCCCCGGCGATGGCGGCCCGCTTCCCCCATCAGCTCTCCGGCGGCCAGCGGCAGCGGGTGTGCATCGCCCGCGCGCTCCTGTGCGATCCGAAGATCCTCATCTGCGACGAGGTCGTGTCCGCACTCGACATGACGGTGCAGGCGGAGATCCTGGCGCTCCTCGCGCGTCTCCAGCGCGAGCGCGGCTTCGCGATGGTGTTCATCGGCCACGACATCGAGGTGGTGCGCTGGATCGCCGACGAGATCGTGGTGATGCACCAGGGTGAGGTGGTCGACCGCTGCACCGCCGCGACGCTCGGCGCGCCGGACCGGCACGAGGAGACCCGCCGCCTTCTCGCCCACGCCCGCCCGCTGGTGCATGCGGCCGACATCGCGACGGAAGAGCGCCGCGCCACCGCCTGACGGATCGGCGCACGAGATCGGCGCGAGAGATGGTGACCTTGTCACCGTGAGGCGGATCGGTTTCGCGGCATAAATCCCCATCAACGATGGAGGACTTCCATGCCCAACACGCACGCACGAGCGGTTGATACGTGGTCGCCGCTCTATTTCCTCGCCTCGGTCGGGGCGGGCGGCCTCGCGGTCAGCTTCTTCATGTATCTCATGTTCTGGGTGCCCCATCCGGGGCGCGCCGTTCCGGTGGTCGAGGACATCGCGTCCCACCTCGGCTCGGCCGATGTCGTGACGATCGCGATGGTTGCCCTCGCCATGGCCGGCATCGCGGTCTTCGGCGCGTTCAACCTCGGTCTCCTCGTCTGGAATCTGCGCCGTGTGCCGGCCTTCACCCGCTCCGAGAGGGGGGCGAGCCTCCTCGCCTCGAACGCCGAGACGCAGCTGATGGCGATGCCGCTCGCGCTCGCGATGTCGGTGAATGTCGGCTTCATCCTCGGCCTCGTCTTCGTGCCGGGCCTCTGGAGCGTGGTCGAGGTGCTGTTCCCGCTGGCGATCGCGGCCTTCGCGCTGATCGGCGGGCTGGCGCTGCGGCAGGTCGGGCGCTTTCTCGGCCGCGTCATCGGCTCCGGTGGCTTCGACTGCCGAACCAACAACTCCTTCGCCCAGCTCCTGCCCGCCTTCACCTTCGCGATGATCGGGGTGGGGCTCGCGGCACCCGGCGCGATGTCGGCGACGCTGTCGACGGCGGGCATCTCGATCGTGCTGTCGACGTTCTTCATGGTCGCGGCGGTGGTGATCGCGCTCGTCGGCCTCGTGCTCGGCGTGCGCGCGATGATGGAGCACGGCGTCGCCGTCGAGCAGGCGCCGACGCTGCTGATCGTCGTCCCGATCACCACCGTCCTCGGCATCCTCGCGATGCGGCAGGGACACGGCCTCCACGTGCATTTCGCGAGCCACGGCACGGCGGGCGACATGCTTGTGCTCCTCAGCCGCCTGCTCTCCCTGGAGGTCCTGTTCCTCCTGTTCGGGATGACCATCCTGCGGGCGACCGGCTACCTGAAGCGCTTCGTCTTCGGCAGCGAGACGTCGGCCGGCGCCTACGCTCTCATTTGCCCGGGCGTGGCGCTGTCGGTGATGCTCCACTTCTGGATCAACAAGGGCCTCGTCGCGGCCGGCGTCGTGACGAAGTTCGGCGTCGCCTACTGGGCGCTCGGCGCCGTGGCGCTGGCGGCCCAGCTCGCGATGATCTGGCTTTTCGTGGTTCTCCACCGGCGCCATTTCATGGCGTCGCCGGTGCCGGTGCCGGCCACGGCGGCAAACTGAAGTGATGCCGGTTCGCCGCGCGCCTCGCGCCCGAAGCGGAGGGTTGGACGAGGCGCCATGAACCAACCGCAGCGAGAGGGGCGTGGTGCTCTGCGCCAGGCCCTGCGTGTCGCCGGGGGCCGCGAGCTGGTGGCGGCGGAGGGCGATATCGTCTTCCGCTTCGACGGGGTGCCGGACGCGTTCGTCTATCTCGTCTCGGGGCGGATCGGCGTGCGCTTTCGCGAGCTCGGCGCCGGCACGCCGTTCGCCGCATGCCGCATCACCGGCGGAGAGGACTGCCTACCGCTGACGGCGGCGCTCCTCGGCCGCATCGCCGTCGCGGGGACGGGGCGGGCGCTGACACGGGTGCACTGCGTCGTGCTCGACGCGGCACGCTTCGAGGCGCTGCTTCTGCGCTCGGAGGTGTTTCGCGCGGCGCTCTTCAGCGACCACGCGCGGCGGCTGCCCTTCATCTTCGCCCGAGCGGGCGGCGCGGCAAAAGAGGGCATCGACGCCCGCCTCGCCGACTGGTTACTGGCTCAACCGGATCGAAACGGCATCCGCACCACCCACCAACGCCTCGCCGCCGACCTCGTCACGGCGCGGGAGGTGGTCACGCGGCGGCTGCGGTTGTTTGCGGACCGGGGGTGGATCGTGCAGTCGCGAGGCATCATCATCGTTACGGGAGCGGCCGCGCTCTCCCGCCTCGCGCGGGGTCATCACCAGTGGAGCGCCGCGCCGATGCAAGGTGAAGGCACCGGCCGCAAGAGCCCGGCACGCGCCGACGACGCGCCGCGATGACGGAGACCACGGCCCCGCCGCGCGAGGTGCGCAAGCAGACGACGGACCGCATCTTGGGGCCCGTCGCCGCCGAGCTGCGCCGATCCGCCTATCTCTCCGTCGCCGCCGGGCTGATGTGGCCGCTGCAGGCGGCCGTGCTCGCCTGGATCGTCGCGGGCTGGGTGGAGGGGGCGACCGACCTCGGGCGCACCGCGCTCGGCGCCCTCGGCTTCGTCGCCGGCGGCGCGGTGCGGGCCGCGCTGGAGCGCCTCGCGGGCGCGGACGCCTTCGCGGCGGCCGATCGGGTCGTCGAACGGGAGCGCGCCACGCTCCTGACGCGGGAGGCGCGGGCGACCGGGCCGATGGGATCGGCCGCCGTCGCCGCCCTCGCGACGCAGAAGCTCCCGATGATCCAGCCCTTCATCACGCGCTACACCACGGCGATGACGCGGGTGCGCGTCGTTCCCCTCGTCCTCCTCCTCCTGACCCTCTGGCTCTCGTGGGCGGTGGCGCTGATCTTCCTCGTGGCGGGGCCGCTCATCCCGGTGTTCATGGCGCTCGTCGGTATGGCGGCGTCGGAGGCCTCGCGGCGGCAGATGGAGGAGATCGGCTCGATGAACGACATGCTCATCGACCGCCTCGCGGCGCTCACCGACATCCGCCTGCTCGGCGCCAGCGAGCGGGCGGCGGCGGACTTCGCGGCCCGCGCCGAGGGGTTGCGCGAGCGTACCATGGCGGTGCTGCGCATCGCCTTCCTGTCCTCCACGGTGCTCGAACTCTTCGCCGCGATCGGCGTCGCGATGGTGGCGGTGTTCGTCGGCTTCTCGCTGCTCGGCGTGATCGGCTTCGGGGCGTGGGGTACGCCGCTGACGCTCGCCGAGGGCCTGTTCCTGCTGCTCATCGCGCCGGAATTCTTCCAGCCGATGCGCGACCTCGCCGCCGCCTGGCACGATCGGGCGGCGGGTCTCGCCGTCGCCGAGGAGCTGATCGCGCTCGACGAGGCGCCGCGGGTGCCGCTCATCGGCAGGGCCGTGCCCGCCGCGCCGATGGCGGGGCCGCTCCGCGTGCGCCTGGACGATGCGGTCGCCGCCCTTCCGGGGCTCGCCGTGCGCCTGCCACGGCTCGACCTCTCGGCCGGCGAGGCGGTCGTCCTTTCCGGGCCGAGCGGGTCGGGCAAGTCGACGACGCTCGCCGCCGTCGCCGGCCTCGTGCCGCTCGCGTCGGGTCGGCTCGAGGTGTGCGGCGCCCCGCTCGGCGACGCCAATGCCGACGCCTGGCGCGCGCGCCTCGCCGTGGTGCCGCAGCGCCTCCATTTCGCCGCCGAGCCGCTCGCCGCCTTCCTCGACCCGCGGGGCACCGGCGCCGACCCGTGGCCGGCGCTCGACCTCGCTCGGGCTCGCGACGTCGTCGCCCGGCTGCCCGGAGGGCTCGACGCCCGCCTCGGCGAGACCGGCGGCGGCGTCTCCGGTGGCGAGGCGCGCCGGCTCGCCGTGGCGCGCGCGGTGATGGCGGGCGGCGACCTCGTGCTCGCCGACGAGCCCACCGCCGACCTCGACGCGGAGACGGCGCGGCAGGTCATCGACGCGCTCCTCGCCTTGCGGGACGAGGGGCGAGCGCTGCTCGTCGCGACGCACGACCCGGCGCTCGTCGCCGCGCTCGAGCGCACCGTCAGGCTGCCGGCATGAGGGCGCTTGGCTCGATCGTCCGCCTCGTCCTCGCCGCCGCCCCGTGGGCGATGGCGCGAGGGGCCGCGCTCTCGGTGGTGGTGCTCCTCATGGGAGCGGCGCTCCTCGGCCTCTCCGGCTGGTTCATCACCGCGACGGGGCTCGCGGGCCTCGCCGGCGCCGGCATCGCGTTCGACGTCTTCCGGCCGTCCGCCGGGGTGCGCTTCCTGGCGCTCGGCCGCACCGCGGCGCGCTATGGCGAGCGGATCCTGACCCACGACGCGACGCTCAAGGCTCTCGCGGCGCTGCGGGTGGACCTTTTGCGCCGGCTCGCGGGCCAGGGCGCCCGGGTCCTCGCCCAGCTGCGGGCGGAGACGGCGCTAACCCGCATCGTCGCCGACGTCGACGCGCTCGACGGGGTGGTGCTGCGTCTCCTCCTGCCGGGGCTCGCCGCGCTCGTGACCTACGTCGTGGCCTTCCTCGTGCTCGGCATGCTGGCGGGCTGGCTCGTCGCCGCGGCCGTCCTCCTCGGCACGGTGCCGCCGGTCGCCGTGATCCTCTGGCGGCTCGGTGCGGCGAGCCTCGGCCCCTCGCGCGCGGCCGAAGACGACACCCAGGCGTTGCGGCGCGGCGTGATCGACGCCCTCCGCGACCGCGAATCGCTGATCGCCTACGGCCGCCTGATGGCGCGGGAGACGGAGCTTCTCGCCGTCGACGGGGCCGCCCGCCGGGCCGCCGCCGAACTCGACACCATCGAGCGGCGGGCCGGCTTTCGGCTGTCGCTCGTCGCGACCCTCGTCACCGGTCTCGCCATCCTTGCGGGCGGGTTTCTCGTCGCGCGCGGCGAGGCGGGGGCGGCGATCGCCGCCATCGGCATCTTCGTGGCGATCGCGCTGACGGAAACGCTGATGCCGCTGCGCCGCGGCTTCGCCGAGCTCGGCCGCATGACGAGCGCGGCGACGCGAATCGTGGCGGTGGCTGGCGGGGAGGCGCGGCCGGTGTTCGGTGAGGCGCCGACCCTCGCGCAAGGCCCGGCGCTTAGGGTCGACGGACCGCAGCTCGACCTCGCCCTCGAGGCGGGAGAGGCCGTCGCGATCCGCGCGCCGAGCGGCGCCGGCAAGACGACGCTGCTCCTGATGATCGCCGGCCTCCTCCCGGCCGGTGCGATCGACATTCGCATCATGGGGCGCGATGTCGCGGCATGGCCCGACGAGGCCCTACGACATGTCCTGACTTTGGTGCCTCAACGGAGCGCTCTCATCGCCGGGACCGTGCGCGACAATCTCCGCCTCGCGGCCGACGCCGACGATGCGGAGCTCTGGCGGGTGCTTGCGGCGATCGGTCTCGCCGGCGAGATCGAGCATCGCGGCGGGCTCGATCTGCGCCTCGGCGAGGCTGGCTCTGGGCTTTCGGGCGGTCAGGCCCGGCGCCTCACCCTCGCGCGTGCGCTGCTCAAACGGCCGCGAATCCTGCTTCTCGACGAGCCGACCGAGGGTCTCGACGACGATGCCGCCGCCCGCGCCCTCGCCGGCGTGCGGCAGCTCCTGCCCGATGCGGCCATCCTCGCTGCCTTGCACAGGGCTTACGATCACCCTCTTTTTGACCGAACTCTTTTCCTTCGTTTGTGACCTTAGTCACCGTCCGGACGTCCATGCCGCGCTAACAGGGGTCGTTGATCGGCGGCATGGACTCGGGGCTCGGCACGTCTGCCGATCCATGAGCGAAGGAGTTAAGAATGGAGCTCGATCTCGTCGAGCTGTCACGCCTGCAATTTGCAATGACAGCAATGTATCACTTCCTGTTCGTGCCGCTGACGCTCGGTCTATCGGTCATCGTCGCGATCATGGAAACCGTCTACGTCATGACGGGCCGGCCGGTCTGGCGACAGATGACGAAGTTCTGGGGCACGTTGTTCGGAATTAACTTCGTCCTCGGCGTCGCGACCGGGATAACGATGGAATTCCAGTTCGGCATGAACTGGTCGTACTACAGCCACTACGTCGGAGACATTTTCGGCGCGCCGCTGGCGATCGAGGGGCTGATGGCCTTCTTCCTCGAGGCGACGTTCGTCGGGCTGTTCTTCTTCGGCTGGGACCGGCTGTCGAAACGGGGGCATCTCACGGTCACCTGGCTCGTCGCGATCGGCTCCAACCTGTCGGCGCTCTGGATCCTCATCGCGAACGGCTGGATGCAGAACCCGGTCGGCGCCGCCTTCAACCCCGACACGATGCGCATGGAGATGACCTCCTTCTTCGAGGTCATGTTCAACGAGGTGGCGCAGGCGAAGTTCGTCCACACCGTGTCGGCGGGCTACGTCACCGCCTCGGTGTTCGTGCTCGGCGTGTCCGCCCTCTACCTCCTGCAGAAACGGCACAGCGAGCTCGCTCGCCGCTCCATCACGGTGGCGGCGTCGTTCGGCCTCGCCTCGGCCCTTTCGGTGGTCGTGCTCGGTGACGAGTCGGGCTACGAGGCGACGCATAACCAGCGCATGAAGCTCGCCGCCATCGAAGGCATGTGGGAGACCGAGCCCGCTCCCGCGTCCTTCACCCTCTTCGGCTTTCCCGACACGAAAGCGCGCGAGACGCACTACGCGATCCACATCCCCTACGTGATGGGCCTCATCGCCACGCGCTCGCTCACCCAGGACATCCCCGGCATCAACGAGCTCGAGGCCGAATCGGAGAGGCGGATCCGCTCCGGCATCCTCGCCTACGACGCGCTGATGACGATCCGCCAGGAGCGCGACGCGACCCCGCAGGCGGTGCGCGACACCTTCGAGGCACACGGTGGCGATCTCGGCTACGCCTTCCTGCTGCGGCGCTACATCGATGATCCGCGCCAGGCGACGGACGCGATGATCGCGCAGGCGGCGAACGACACGGTGCCCACCGTCTGGCCGTTGTTCTGGGCATTCCGCGTGATGGTGGCGCTCGGCTTCGCCTTCATCGGGGTGATGGCCTACTTCTTCTGGCGCTCCTCCTTCCGCGGCGGGACCTACCCGCGCTGGGCGCTGGTGGCGGCCGTCGCGGCGATCCCCACGCCCTGGCTCGCGGCGGAGCTCGGCTGGTTCGTCGCCGAGTTCGGGCGGCAGCCGTGGACGGTCGACGGTGTGCTGCCGACCGCGCTGTCGGTGAGCCACCTCTCCGTCGAGGATCTCTTCCTCACCCTTGCCGGCTTCGTCACCTTCTACACCGTCCTCTTCGTGGTGGAGATGGGGCTGATGGTGAAGTTCATCCGCAAGGGCCCCTACCAGGACGTGGACGCGGTCGACGCCTGGAATGCCAGCCACACAGCGCGCCTCACGGCCAAGCCCGGTGCCACCGACGGCCCCGTCGGCCTGATGCCCGCGGAGTAAGACCCATGATCCTTTCCGAATTCATTAGCTACGACGTTCTCCGCGTCATCTGGTGGGGCCTTCTCGGCGTCCTCCTCATCGGTTTCGCGCTGACGGACGGGTTCGACATGGGCGTCGGCGCGCTGCTGCCCTTCGTCGCCCATACCGACGTCGAGCGGCGCGTCACAATCAACACGGTCGGTCCGGTGTGGGAGGGGAACCAAGTGTGGTTCATCCTCGGCGGCGGCGCGATCTTCGCCGCCTGGCCGCCGCTCTACGCGGTCTCCTTCTCCGGCTTCTATCTGGCGATGTTCGCGGTGCTCGCGGCGCTGATCCTGCGTCCCGTGGCGTTCAAATATCGCTCCAAGCGGGACCGCGCGGGGTGGCGCTCAAGCTGGGACTGGGCGCTCTTCGTGAGCGGGGCGGTGCCGGCGCTGATCTTCGGCGTCGCGGTCGGCAACGTCCTCCAGGGCGTGCCGTTCGAGCTGACGCCGGACCTCTTCTCGCTCTACGAGGGTTCGTTCATCTCCAAGTTCATCGGCCTGTTGAACCCGTTCGCCCTCCTATGCGGCGTGGTCTCGCTCGCCATGCTCCTCACCCACGGGGCGGCCTGGCTGTCGCTCAAGGCCGAGGGCACGGTGGCGCAGCGGGCGCGTCGGATCGGCGCGGTCACGGGCCTCGTCACCATCGTCGGCTACGCGCTCGCCGGCGTCTGGCTCGCCTTCGGCGTTAAGGGATATGCGTTCGTGGGTGACGTTGTCACCGACGGGCCCTCCAACCCGCTCTATACGGAAGTCGAGCGCACGTCGTCCTGGCTCGTCGCCTACGCCGAGCGTCCGTGGATCGCCATCGCACCGATCCTCGGCTTCCTCGGCATGGTGATGGCGGTGAAGGGGCTGCGTGCGGGCCGGGAGGTTTCGACGCTGTTGTGGTCGAAGCTCGGCATCTTCGGCGCGATCTCTTCGGTGGGGCTCACGATGTTCCCGTTCATTCTGCCGTCCTCGATCAGCCCGCGGAGCTCGCTCTCGGTGTGGGACTCCTCGTCCTCGCACCAGACGCTGTTCGTGATGCTGGTCGCGACGGTGATCTTCATGCCGCTGGTGCTCGCCTACACCGCCTGGGTCTATCGGGTGCTGTGGGGCAAGGTCACCGAGGCCGAGGTCACCGGCAATTCCGAAACCGTCTACTGAGGGAGACTGCCGCATGTGGTATTTCGCCTGGGTCCTCGGCCTGCCCCTCGCCGCTCTGTTCGCCGTCGTGAACGCCATGTGGCTCGAGATGCAGGACGACACCGCGCTCGCCGAACGGGGCGAGCAGCCGCCGGCGGTCAAGAAGTAACCGCCTCGCCGGTGGCGCGTCCGCGGGCGGTCTGACCGCCCGACGGCCGCCCCCGGCCCACCCTACGGCCCAACCCGCAAGGAAACGCGCTCGCGCCGCCCTACGGCGCAACGGGGGCGGCTTGCCCTCGCGAGGCGGGTCCACCGGTGCCGTGAAGAATGAGAAGGGAGAGACGCATGACCCTCGATCGCCGACGCTTTTTGGCACTGTCGGCTGCCGCAGGCCTCGCCGCCGGAGCATCCGCCACCACCGTGGGGTACGCGCAGGACACCACGCGAACCAACGCCAAGATCGTCATCATCGGCGCCGGGGCCGCCGGCACCGCGCTCAGCAACCGCCTGGTGGATCGGCTCGAAGGGGCGCAGATCACCATCGTCGATCCGCGCAAGGACCACTGGTACCAGCCGGGCTTCTCGCTCATCGCCGCCGGCCTCAAGCCGGCCGGCTACGCCGTCTCCCGCACCAGCGACTGGCTGCCCCGCGGGGTGAAGCTCGTCAGCGAGGCCGTCGTCGCCGTCGACCCCGAAACGAAGCGGGTCACCACCGACGCCGGGACGCAGCTCGACTACGACGTCCTCGTCCTCGCACCGGGCCTCGTCCTCGACAACGACGCGATCGAGGGCTTCTCGCTCGACGTGGTCGGCCGCAACGGCGTCGGCGCCCTCTACGCCGGCCCGCAATATGCGGCGAAGACGTGGGAGGCGGCGGCCCGCTTTTCGGAGACCGGCGGTGTCGGCCTCTTCACCCGCCCCGCGACCGAGATGAAGTGCGCCGGCGCGCCGCTCAAGCACACCTTCCTCATCGACGACATCGCCGAGCGGGCCGGCACGACGAAGCGCAAGATCGTCTACGCCTCGCCCTCCGACAATCTCTTCTCCGTGCTGATCGTGTCGGAGAAGGTGCGGATGCTGTTTCAGCACCGCGGCGTCGAGCCCGCCTATCGCCACGTCCTCAAGGCGATCGACGTGGAGAAGAAGGTCGCGACCTTCACTACCCCCGACGGCGATCTGCAGCGCGACTACGACTACATCCACGTCATCCAGCCGCAGCGCGCGCCATCCTTCGTGCCCGAATCGGGCCTTGCCTGGCCCGACCGCTGGATCGGCCAGGGCTGGGCCGAGGTCGACCCACACACCCTGCGGCACCGCCGCTACGCCGACATCTTCGCCGTGGGCGACGTCGCCGGCGTGCCGAAGGGCAAGACCGCCGCGAGCGTGAAGTGGCAGGTGCCGGTGGTGGAGGATCACCTCGTCGCCCATCTCGCCGGCCGCGAGGGGACGGCGCGCTACGACGGCTACACGTCCTGCCCGCTGATCACCCGGGTCGGCCGGGCGATGCTCGTGGAGTTCGACTACCAGAACAACCTCGTGCCCTCCTTCCCCGGCATCATCGCGCCGCTCGAGGAGCTTTGGGTCAGCTGGCTGATGAAGGAGGTCGCGCTCAAGGCGACCTACAACGCCATGCTGCGCGGCCGAGCCTGAGGAGGAACAGATGAAGGAGCTCACTCCCTCGACCCTCGTCGCGGTCTTCGAGGAAATCTTCGGCCGGGGTCTCTTCTGGGCGATGGTCGTGACCGCCGCGGTCGTGACGCTCGCCTACTTCTACGTGCTCATCCGCGACCGGCGGGTGAGCTGGCAGAAATTCCTCTTCGCCCAGCTCTCGATGCCGGTCGGCGCGGTCGGCGCCGTCTTCTTCGTGATGTGGGCCACCCACTCCGAGTTCGCCGACATCGGCGGGCCGATCGACGTGATCGTGCTGCTCGCCGTCGCCGTCGCCGGAGCGATCGGCATGGCGATCCTCGTCTACACCCTCGAATCGTTCCTCGTCAGAAGGAAGCCCTTGCCGTGACGACACCCGCCGCTCTCGAGACGTCCTCCCGGATCGAGCACTTTCCCATCGGCTATTTCGGCATGTCGATGGGGCTGTTCGGGTTCGCTCTGGCGCTGCGGGCGGCGGGCTTTCCCGTCGCCTCGCACGTCGGCATGTGGGTCGGCCTCGCCGCGTTTGTGGTGCTGGCGGCGATGCTCATCCTCAAGGCGACGCTCTACACCTCGGCCCTCGTCGCCGAGTGGCACCACCCCGTGCGCATCGCCTTCTTCCCGGCGACGACGATCTCGCTCCTCCTCTTCGCCGCCCTCATCCATCACGATGCGCCCGGCATCGCGACCGTCGTCTGGATCGTCGGTGCGGTCGGGCAGGGTGTCCTCACCGTCGTCGTGGTGTCGGCCTGGATCTCGCACCGCGCGTTCGGGCCGGGGCACCTGTCGCCGGCCTGGTTCATCCCGGCCGTCGGCAACGTGGTGGTGCCGCTCGCCGGGGCGCCGCTCGGCTACGAGGAGGCCTGCTGGTACTTCTTCGCCGTCGGCATCGTCTTCTGGCTCGTGCTCCTGACGATCATCTTCAACCGCCTGATCTTCCACGATCCGATCCCGGAGCGGCTGCGACCGACGCTCGTCATCCTCATCGCGCCGCCCGCCGTCGCCTTCGTCTCGTGGATCCAGCTCCACTCGGGCGCGCTCGACGACACGGCGCGCGTCCTCATCAACGCCGGCTACTTCTTCACCGCCGTCGTCCTGGTGCAGCTCCCCTCGTTGCTGAGGCTGCCGTTCTCGCTCCCGTTCTGGGCGCTGTCGTTCCCGCTCGCCGCGATCACGGTGGCGAGCTTCCGCTTCGCCGACCTGACGGGCTCCGCCGTTCACAAGACGTTCGGCTACGTGCTGCTCATTGTTCTCGCAATTGCCATCGTCGGTCTTCTCTTGCGCACCATTCGTGCCGTATGGGCGGGGGAGATCTGTCGACCCGAATGACGGATGGCGATCCAAGTACACTCTTTTCGCGACGTCTTGTCGCGAAATCGGCGCACTTGGTGACTCCGTCACCGTCGCCGGGGCCGCATGGGTCTACAACTGATCGCAACAGCGGCTTCTTCGAAGCGAGCCCGACCCGTGGAGGACGACATTGTCAAACGAAAACATCATTGAAGATCTTCAGACCGCGGTGAAGATGGAGATGAGTGCGGCGCACCAATATCAGCTTCACGCGCACGTCCTCGACGATTGGGGGCTCGGCAGGCTCGCCAAGCAGATGCGCTCGGAGATGACGGAAGAGCTCGGCCATTCCGACGCCTTCCTGGACCGCATCATGTTCCTCAGCGGCACGCCCAAGATCGAGCTCGCGAAACCGCCGCAGGTCGCCGGCTCGCTCGTCGAAATGTTCGAAATGGATCTCGCCGACGAGGTCGACGCGATCGCCTTCTACATCAAGGCCGCCAACAACGCGGCCGCGGTGGGCGACGTGGGCACGCGCGTGCTGTTCGAGCGGATCGCGCTCGACGAAGAAGAACACAAGAGCTGGCTCGAGACGCAGCTCGGCCTGATCCAGCGTCTCGGCGAGAAGACCTACAGCGCCAAGTTCATCGTCGTCGAAGAAGAGGAAGAAGAGGACGACGACTAACCTCGCCACCGTCCCGACGCCGGCCAGGGGTCGCGACAGGGGCGCCGCGTCGTCGCGGCGCCGGATGATGATCGCGACCCGCTCCGCCGCGTAGGGGGTCGAGGTTCCGCTCCCCCGATGGCCGTCCTGCCGTGCCGCCTGAGTGGCGCGGACCGGCAACGCGTGCCCAACACCCGACTGAAAGGACACAAGATGCAACGCTTGATCATTGCACTGCTCGCTTCGGTTGTTTTCGCCGCACCTGTCTCCGCGCAGGAAAAGCCGAACCTCGTCACCATCGTCACTTCGCCCGAGCCGCAAACGCAGCTGATGGCGATGGTCCTGACCATGCAGGCGGCCGCCCAGGGCGCCTCGCCTCACATCCTGCTGTGCGGGCCGGGCGGCGACATCGCGCTGAAGGAGGCGCCTGTGAGCGCCACCAGCGGCCAGCCGCCGAAGGGGATGAGCCCCCAGGGCCTGATGCAGACGATCCGCGAGAAGGCCGGCGCGACGGTCGAGGTGTGCGCCATCTACCTGCCGGGCAAGGGGCTCGACCCGTCGGCGCTGCTCGACGGCATCACCGTCGCGAAGCCCCCCGAGATGGCCGGTCGCCTGATCGCGCCCGGCACCACCGTCCTGTCGTTCTGAGAGAGGCCATGATGAAGACGATGATCGCAGCCGCGCTGTTCGCGGCAACCCTGGCGGCCGGCCCCGCGGCCGCCGCGCCGGAGCCGGAGAACCCCGCCCGGCAGACCTCATGGGGCCTCTATCTCACCTCGCAGGAGGCCTACGAGATGAAGCAGGCGCGCGGCGACGAGGTGCTCTTCGTCGACGTTCGCGAGCCGGTGGAGATCATGTTCACCGGCTTCACCGACGTGGTGGACGTGAACGTGCCGTTCCTGCTGGTCGATCCGTCGCGGTGGAACGCGAAGAAGCCGGTCCTCGAGATGGCGCCCAATCCGGATTTCGCCGCCGACATCGAGAGGGCGCTCGCAGCGCGGGGGCTCGGCAAGGATGCGCCGGTGATCCTGATGTGCCGCTCGGGCGGCACCCGCGGCGCACCGTCGGCCAACGCCCTCGAAGGCCTCGGGCTCGAGGCGGTCTACGTGGTCGTCGACGGCTTCGAAGGGCCGACCGCCAAGAACGATCCCAACGGGCCGCAGCGCAATGTCGGCGGCTGGAAGAACTCCGGCCTGCCGTGGGGCTACGCGCTCGACCCGAAGAAGATCTACACGCGGCCCTTCGACTGACGCCGCGACAACGCTGGAGACCTTCGCCATTCGCCCGCTCGCGGCCCTCATCGGGTGCCGCGGGCGGGCTGTCATCGTGGTGAGAGCGCCGTCCCATATGAGACGGCACCCAATGTGACGCATCCCCGATGGCTCGCGATTCCTTGCGTCGGGGGTGCCTCGACCATACCGGTTCGGGACGTATCAGAGCGCGTCGCGGCGTGCCGACCGGTGTCGATGCGACGTGAGGCAGGGAGAAGAGCATGACGTATTGGGACGAGAGGTTCGCCGGCGAGGACTATCTCTTCGGCACCGCGCCGAACGTCTTCCTGGAGCAGGAGGTGGGCCGCCTGCCGTCGGGCGGTCGCGTGCTCGCCGTCGCCGACGGCGAGGGCCGCAACGGCGTCTTCCTGGCGGAGAAGGGCTTCGACGTGACGTCGCTCGATTCCTCCGCCGTGGGGCTCGAGAAGGCCCGTCGCCTGGCGCAGGAGCGCGGCGTGTCGCTCCACTTCGTCCACGCCGACGTCGCCACCTGGGACTGGCCGGAGGCGTCCTTCGACGCCGTGGTGGCGATCTTCATCCAGTTCGCGCCCCCGCCGATGCGCGAGGCGATGTTCGAGCGGATGAAGGCGGCGCTGCGACCCGGCGGCGTCCTCCTGCTGCAGGGCTATCGGCCCGAGCAGGTCGACTACGGCACCGGCGGTCCGCCGAACCGCGAGAACATGTACACCCGGGCGCTGCTCGAAGAGGCCTTCGCCGACCTCGAGATCCTGCACCTTGCCGAGCACGACAGAGAGCTCGGCGAAGGCGACCGCCACGTCGGCATGTCCGCCCTGATCGATCTCGTGGCGCGGCGCCCCGAGTAGGTCGTCCACCGGCTCGCGGGCGGACGGGGGAGGGGCGCCGGATCCTCAGCGTGCGGCCGGCTCGCCGGTGGCGATCGCCTCTGGATCGGCGCCGGCGAAGAGGGCGTCGCGCGCCTCGACGAGGCAGCGGCGGACCACCTCGAAGACGTCCTCGCGCGCCGACGTCCGCCGCCTGACGAGGACCACCCGACGCGGCCGCGCTCCCGGCAGGTCGGTGAGGGCGATGCCGTGCCCGTCGGCTGCGCCCGCGGCGACGGCGAGCTTTGGCAGCAGCGTCAGCCCGAGCCCCTGGCCCACCATCGCGGCGAGGGTGGCAAGGCTCGTCGCCGCGAACGAGCCGTCCTCCGAGAGGCCCGCGCTCGGAAAGCTCGACAGGGCGTGACGCTGCAGGCAGTGCCCCTTTTCAAGGAGCAGGAGGCTGCGCCCCTCGAGGTCGCCGCCGTCGGCCGACGGACGGTTCGCCAGCGGATGGCCGCGCGGGGTCGCGAGCTGATAGCCGTCGTCGAACAAGGGCTCCACCTCGAGCTCGCCCGGCACGTCGTAGGGCAGCGCCATCACCACCGCGTCGAGCTCGCCCTTCATCAGCCGCGCGATGAGGGCGTCCGTCAGATCCTCGCGCAGCAAGAGCCGCACGTCCGGCCGCGCCTCGCGGATGAGGGCGAGGGCGGCCGGTATGATGAACGGCCCCACGGTGGGGATCGCGCCGAGACGAACGACGCTCGTGCCCCGTCCCGCATGCGTATCGGCAAGCTCCTGGATCGCCTCGACGTCGGCGAGCACGCTTTGCGCCCGCCGGGCGATCTCCTCGCCGACGGGCGTCATGAGGACCGAGTGGCGCGTGCGCTCCGCGAGCTGCACCCCCAGCTCCAGCTCGAGCTCCTTGAGCCCGGTCGAGATCGTCGACTGGGTGACGTGGCACGCCTCGGCCGCACGCGAGAAGTTCAGCGTGTCGGCGAGGGCGACGAGGAAGCGGAGCTGGCGGAGCGAAGGCATCGGACTCGTTATGGAATTTTTCGATCAATATCCGCTTTTAAATCAATTTCACAAACTCTGCCAAGGGCGGCATATCGACGGCATCGCAAATCGCACACGAGGAACCGACGATGACCAGCCCGACCGCCGAAGCCCCCGTCATGGGCCTGCCGCGCATCAACGAGAAGGCGCCTGACTTCTCCGCCCTCACCACCTCCGGCATGCGCAGCCTGTCGGACTACAAGGGCAAGTGGCTCGTCCTCTTCTCCCACCCGGCCGACTTCACCCCGGTCTGCACGACCGAATTCATGGCGTTCGCCCGCAAGGCGAAGGAATTCGAGGCGATCAACACCGAGCTGCTCGGCCTCTCGATCGACAGCCACTACGCCCACATCGCCTGGATCCGCTCGATCAAGGAGACCTTCGGCGTCGACATCTCGTTCCCGATCATCGCTGACCTCGACATGAAGGTGGCGTCGAGCTACGGCATGATCCATCCCGGCGCCGCCGACACCCAGGCGGTCCGCGCCACGTTCATCATCGACCCCGAGGGCGTGATGCGGGCGATGGTCTACTACCCGATGACCAACGGCCGCTCGGTGGACGAGATCTTCCGCCTCGTGACGGCGCTGCAGACCTCGGTCGAGCACAAGTGCGCCACGCCGGAAGCCTGGGCGCCGGGCGACGAGGTGATCGTGCCGACCCCGCAGACGGTGGATGCGGCCGAGAAGCGCGCCGACGAAGGCTACGCCACCAAGGCCTGGTACTTCTCCACCCGCAGTCTCTGACCGGCTCCACCGCCGAACGCGACACGGCGGGAGGGGACACCCCTTCCGCCACCGCCGCCCACCCAAAACGAGCCGCCGCGGCCCTTTGTCGATGAATCAACGCGTCGAGACATTTGAGTAGGTCGTGCCGTTCGGCGCAGACCTTGCGCGGCACTCAAATGTCGCGGTCGATCCGCTAGACGGCCGGCGTTCCGCTGTCGGCCTCGCCCGTCGGACCGGGGTGCGTCGCGCGAACGCCGGCGCTCTTCTCGACCGACGCGCGGACGATGCGGGCGGCGGGGAAGCGCAGCGCGGCGCGGAACCCGCCGCCGGCACGTGCGCCGAGGTCGAGCCTCGCTTCCATCCGCGCCGCGCAGGCTTCCACGATCGAGAGCCCGAGCCCGCTGCCGATCCCCTTGCGGTTCGAACCGCGGTAGAACCGCCCGCTCGCCCGCTGGAATTCCTCAGGCGCCATGCCGCCGCCGTCGTCCTCGACGACGAGCGCGCCGTCCCCCCAGCCGATCCACACCGTGCCGCCCGTCGCGTAGGTCGCGCCGTTTTCCGCCAGATTGCGGACGGCGAGAGCGAGGGGAGCCTCACCCACCGCGAGCACCACGTCGGCGAGGCCGTCGTCGACGACGAGACGGCCGCCGGTCGCTTCGAGGCGGGCGGCCGCCTCCGCGCTCGCCGCCGAGACCACCGGGAGAAGCCGCAGCCGGTCGCCCGTCGCGGGGGCGGCCGCCTCCGCCTCGCCGAAGGCGAGGAGCTGGCGCACGAGGCGCGCGTTGCGGTCGACGCCGGTAATGATGCGGCCGAGCGCCGCCGTGCGGGTCGCCTCGTCGGGCGCGCGGGCGGCGATCTCGGCCTGGGTGCGCAGGCCCGAGAGCGGGGTCTTCAGCTCGTGCGCGGCGACGGCGAGGAACTCCCGCTCGCGGCCGAGAAGCTCAGCAACGCGGTGGAACAGCCCGTTGAGGGCGCGCACCACGGGGCGGATCTCCTGCGTGGCGTCGTCCTCGGGCAGGGGCTGCAGGTCCTCCGCGCGGCGCCGCTCGAGCCGGGCGGCGAGCCGCGACAGCGGCGCCAGCCCGCGGCCCACCGCGAACCACAGGATCGCGGCGAGCAGCGGCAGCGTCACGAGCATAGGCACCGTGAGAGCGAGGAGCATCTCGCGCACGATGTCGTTGCGGAAGGTGAGATTGTCGCCCACGAGCACCTCCACCCCGGCCCGCTCGTTCCGGACCGCATAGACACGCCACCGCTCGCCGTCGACGACGCGGACCGCATAGCCCGCGGCGTGGTTCGACAGGCGGGCGTCGGGGGCGCCGGCCGACTTGCCCACGAGATCGCCCGACAGCGACCAGATCTGGCAGGAGAGCTGGCGCTGATAGCCCTCGTGCGTCCACTCGCCGGCGTCGAGGGTGCCGGCCGCGGCGGTAAGGCCGATCTCGTGGCTCTCGATCAGCGAGGAGACCATGTTGGCGGCCTCGCGCAGGCGTGCGTCGAGCACCCGCTCGAGCTTGGCGTTGGTGCTGAGCGTGATCCAGGCGGCGCCGAAGGCCCACACGAGCCCGGTGGCGACGATCAGCATCGCGAAGAGCCGCAGCCGGAGGGAGCTGCGCGGCGCGCTCACGCGTCGTCCCGGCGCAGGCGATAGCCGAGGCCCCGCACCGTCTCGATGAAGTCGCCGCCGAGCTTGCCGCGCAGATTGTGGATGTGCACCTCGACGGCGTTGCTCTCGACGCCGTTGGAAAAGCCGTAGAGCCGGTCTTCCAGCTGCTGGCGCGACAGGACGACCCCCGGCCGCTCCATCAGCGCGTGGAGGAGGGCGAATTCGCGACGGGAAATGCGGATCGGCTTGTCGGCGACTTCGGCCGACAGCGTCGCGGGATCGATGGCGACGTCGCGCCACTCGATCCGGGCGGCGGCTTGGCCGCGTCCGCGCCGCACCAGCGCGCGCAGCCGGGCGGCGAGCTCGTCGAGCTCGAAGGGCTTGCCGAGATGATCGTCCGCCCCCGCGTCGAGACCGGTGATGCGGTCGGCGAGGGTGTCCTGGGCGGTCAGCATGATGACGGGCGTCGCGTCGCCGCGAGCGCGCAGATCGGCGAGGATGGCGCGACCGTCACCGTCCGGCAGCATGACGTCGAGGACGATCGCGCTGAACCCGCCGACTGCGATCGCGGCTTCCGCGTCGGCCGCGGACGGGGCAAGGTCCACGGTGAAGCCCTGCAGGCCGAGACCCACGGCGAGACCGTCCCCGAGGAGCTCGTCGTCCTCCACGATCAGGATGCGCATCGTTGGCTCTCCATTGGCCCGACGTCGGGTGCGGGGCTGAGCTTAAGCGCGCCTTAAGCTGGCGAGGCGACACGCCTCCCACCTCATAGACCACGGGATGCGATGATGAGACGTAACGAACCGGCGACCGCGGCGATCCTCGTCGTGTGCGCCCTGTGCCTTCTCATCGGCACGTCCCCCGGCGCCGGAGCCGAGACGCGCAGCCCGCCGCTCGCCGCCAGCGAGGCGTTCGCCCCCACGCTGAGCCGGAGCGCCGACGGCGGCGTCGCTGTGCGCTTCGAGATCGCCGACGGCTACTATCTCTATCGCGACGGCTTTGCCGTCGGCGCGCAGGGCGCCTCGCTCCCCTTCGCGGTGCCCGACGGCGAGACCAAGGACGACCCGACGTTCGGGCCGAGCGAGGTCTATCACGATGGGGTGAGCGTGACGGTCGCCGGCGCGGCGCTCGCGGGGCTCTCGCGCGGTGCCGACGTCACGCTCCGCTTCCGCGGCTGCCAGGAGGACGGCATCTGCTATCGCCCGCAGGCGGTGACGTTCGACCCGGAGCGTCTTCTCATCGCCAGTGGCTCGTCCGCCGCCGATGCGCTCTCCCCGCTCTGGACGCGCGCGGCCCAAGCTCCCACGGCCGCCGACGCCGTCGGTGCCGCAAACGGGGAGGGGAGGGGAATGGTCGTCCGGGCCGACCCCGCGGCGGGCGGCGTGTTCGATCGCCTCTTCCTCGACGTGAGCGCGCCGATGGTGGTGGCGACCTTCTTCGTCCTCGGGCTCGGCCTCGCGTTCACGCCGTGCGTCTTTCCGATGTATCCGATCCTCGCCGGGCAGCTCACCCGCGGCGGCGGCAAGGGGATGCTCTTCGGCCTCACCCACTCGCTCGCCTACGTGGTGGCGATGGCGGCGGCGTTCGGGCTGATCGGCCTCGTCGCGGCGTGGTCCGGGGCGAACCTCCAACGGGTCCTCCAGTCGCCCGTCGCGATCGGCGCGGTCGCCACCCTCTTCGCGCTCCTCGCCCTCTCGATGTTCGGCCTCTTCGAGCTGCGCCTTCCGGGGCGCCTCGTCGCGGCCGTCTCGGCGCGCTCCTACGGCCATGGCCTCGGGGCGAGCGCGGCGCTCGGCTTCACCTCGACGCTGATCGTCGGCCCGTGCGTCACCGCTCCACTCGCCGGCGCGCTCCTCTATATCGCGCAGACGGGCGACGCCGGCCTCGGCGCGGCATCGCTCTTCGCGCTGGGGCTCGGGCAGGGCGCGCCGCTCGTCCTCTTCGGCACGGCCGGCGCGCGCCTCCTGCCACGCGCCGGCGCCTGGATGACGGTGGTGACGCGCGCCTTCGGGGTGGCGTTTCTCGGCCTCGCCCTCTTCATGGCCTCGCGCATCCTGCCGCCGACGGCGACGCTCTGGCTCGCCGCCGCGCTCGTCGTCGGCGTCGGCGTGGCGCTGATCGACGCTATGGTGCGGTCGGCCGGATGGATGCGCCAGCTGGCGGCGACGTCGGGCGTGCTCGCCATCGTCGTCGGGGCGGTGCTCGCGGTGGGGGCGATGGCGGGCGCGACCGACCCGCTGCGCCCGCTCGCCCCCCTCGTCGGCTCGGCGCCCGACCATGCGCCGCTCGACTTCCGGACCGTCTACTCGGGCGACGACCTCGCCGCCGCGGTCGCGCAGGCGGCGGGGCCGACATTCCTCTACTTCACCGCCGAGTGGTGCGTGTCGTGCACCGTCATGGAGCGCTCCGTGTTCGCCGACGCGGACGTGATCACGGCGCTCGGGCGCCACACTCTTCTCAAGGTCGACCTCACCGACGAGGGTCCGGCCACCGCGGCACTGATGCACGAGCTCGCCGTCGTCGGCCCGCCGACGATGCTGTTCATCGCCGAAGGCGGCGCCGAGGTGCCGGCGACGCGCGTCGTCGGCGAGGTCGGTCCCGACGCGGTGGTCTCGCGCGCCAGGAAGGCCGCGTTCTGATGCCGGCCGTGCAGCTGGGGCCGCTCCTCTTCGCCGGTGACCGCCTGGCGGCCGTCGTCGGCGTGATCGGCTTCCTCGCGGCCGCGGCGCTCCTGTCCGCGCTCCTCGATCGGCGTCTCGCCGGCTGGGCGACGACGGCCCTCCTCGTCGGCGTCGTCGCCGCGCGCATCGGCCACGTCGCCCTCCATGCGGCGACCTTCGCGACCGAGCCGCTGCGCGCGCTGATGGTGTGGCAAGGCGGGTTCTCGCTGCCGGCCGGCCTCCTCGGCGTGGCGCTCTACACCCTGCTCGCCCAGCGCACGACGAGGGCTCGCCTCGGCGCGGTGGCGGCGGTGGGCGGCGGGCTGCTCGCCTGGACGGGCGCCGCCGTCTTCGTCGCGCCGCAGCCGATCGCGGCGCCCACGATGCCGATCACGACGCTCGGCGACGCGCCGCTGCGCATCGCCGACCTCGCCGGTCGACCCGTCGTCGTCAACCTGTGGGCGACGTGGTGTCCACCCTGCCGGCGCGAGATGCCGCTTCTCACCGAAGCCGCGGCGGCGCGGACGGACGTCGGCTTCGTCCTCGCCAACCAGGGCGAGGGCGCTTCCGCCGTGCGGGCCTTCCTCGCCGCCGCCGGCCTCCCCGCCGCGCACGTCGCCATCGACCGCTTCAGGACGCTGTCGCGGCACTACGGCGTCAAGGGCTACCCGACGACGCTGTTCCTCAACCCCGACGGCACACTCCGCGCCGTCCATGTCGGCGAGATCTCCCGCGAAGCGCTCGGCGCCGCGCTGGGCGACCCCGCCCCCGCCAGACGAACCGAGGCTTCCTCATGACATCGCTCCGCCCCTTCCTCGCCCTTCTCCTCGCGCTCGCGGCGGGAGCGTGCACCACGTCCGTGCAGCAGGCGGTCGACGCCACCCCGGGCGTCTCGACGCCCAGCAGCGATCAGCGGGTCGCCGAGATGTACGGCACCGTCTCCGACAGCGGCTGGACCGTGCCGGCGGTGCAGAAGATGCAGTCCCGCAACGTCAGAAAGCTCGTCGACGACCCCACCGGCCAGCCCGCCGGCACCCTCGTGGTCGACCCCAGGGAGCGCTACCTCTATCTCGTGATGGAGGGCGGCAAGGCGATGCGTTACGGCGTCGGCGTCGGCAAGGCCGGGCTCGAGTTCACCGGCGAGGGCGTCGTCGGCCGCAAGGCGACCTGGCCCGGCTGGCGGCCGACCGACGACATGATCGCCCGCGATCCCGACCGCTACGCGGAGTGGCGCGGCGGCATGGCCGGCGGCATCGACAATCCGCTCGGGGCGCGCGCCCTATACCTCTACAAGAACGGCCAGGACACCCTCTACCGCATCCACGGCACCAACCAGCCGTGGTCGATCGGCCAGGCCGTCTCGTCCGGCTGCATCCGGATGCTCAACCAGGACGTCATGGATCTCTATCGCCGCGTGCCGCAGAACGCGCGCGTCGTCGTCCTGCCCGCCTGATCCTTCGAGACACGGAGTTGCGACCATGACCGAGACCACCCGCCGCGCCCTTCTCGTCGGCGCCGCGACCCTCGCCGCCGCCACGGTGCCGGGCGCGAGCCTCGCCCAGCGGATGCCTTCGCCCGACGAGGTGTTCAACGATCCGGCCGCCCCGGTGTTCGGCAATTCACGCGGCAACGTCACCCTGGTGGAGTACTTCGACTACCAGTGCCCCTACTGCAAGGCGACCCACCCCGATATCGTGCGGCTCGTGGAGGCGGACGGCAACGTGCGGCACGTCCTGAAGGACTGGCCGATCTTCGGCCCGTCCTCGCTCTACGCCTCCCGCCTGGCGCTCGCGGCGGGGCGGAACCAGCGGACGGCCGTATCGGCGCTGATGGCGACCGAAGGGCGCCTCAGCAACGCGATGATCGACGACGCCTTCGCCGGCGCCGGTCTCGACCCGAGGGGGCTGTTCTCCGAATATGAGCGGCAGCGCCGGCGGATCGACGGCCTCCTGCGGCGCAACTCGGCGCAGGCCGAGGCCTTCGGCTTCATGGGCACGCCCGCTTATATCGCCGGCACCACGCTGTTTGCGGGCGTGCCCGACATGGGCGACGTGCGCGCGGCCCTCGAGGCGGCACGCGGTTAGGCCACCTCAGGGCAGGAAGGGTCGCCTGAGCTCATAGAGGGCGACGGCCGTCGCGACGGCGAGGTTGAGGCTGTCGGCCTTGCCCGCCATCGCGATCTTCACGAGCGGATCGCACACCGACGCCGCCGCCTCGGTCAAGCCGGACTGCTCGGTGCCCATCAGCAGCATCTGCGGCTCGGCGGCGGGCACGTCGCGCAGGTCGACGGTGCCGTTGAGGTGGGTGCCGACGATGCGGCCCGGAAAGTCGACGGCGAAGCTCGAGAAGCGCGCGAGGTCGGTCCGGGCGATCGGGACGTGGAAGATCGACCCCATGGTGGCCCGTACCGTCTCCACCCCGAAGGGGTCGGTGGCGGCGCCGATGAGGATGAGGCCCGACGCCCCCACCGCGTCGGCGGTGCGGATGATGGTGCCGACATTGCCCGGATCGCGCGGCCCCTCGAGCGCCACGACGGTGCCTTTGGTCATCGTCTCGAGCGGGGCGAAGCGCTGCTCGAAGACGCCGATCACCGTCTGCGGATTGTCGCGCCGGGCGAGCTTCTCCATCACCGGGATGTTGGTGAAGATCACGTCGCCACCCTGCGCGCGCACGCGGGCGGCGAGCTTGGTCACGCCCTCCTCGTCGCTCTTGGGCTCGAGCGCGATGATCATCTCCGGCGGCCATCCCTCGTCGAGGGCGTCGACGATGAGCTTGTGGCCTTCGGCGAGGAAGAGGCCCGACTCGGCGCGCGCCTTGCGCTGCTGCAGCGCCTTCGCCGCCTTGATGACGGGGTTCTGGGTGCTCGTGATGTGCTTGACGGTGCCGGCCCGCGCCCGATCGCTCATGGCCGCCACGTCGCGAACATGGAGGTGGGCAGCAGGCGGCCGGAGGCTTCGCGCAGGGCGAGCTCGCCGGCCTCCACCGCACCGCCGCGATCGCCGAGCGCCTCGGCGAGGAGGCGGCCGAAGGAAAGGGCCGAGGCGCGGATCGCATAGGCCGTCAGGATGACGAAGCGCGCATCCTCGGCGATGAGGCCGGCGACGTCGTCGACCAGCTTGGGAAGATCGTCGAACAGGTTCCAGACCTCATTCTTGGGGCCGCGGCCGAACTTGGGCGGATCGAGCAGGATGCCGTGATAGCGCCGCCCGCGGCGCACCTCGCGGGCCGCGAACTTCGTCGCATCGTCGCAGATCCAGCGGATCGGTGCATCCTCCATGCCGGATGCGGCCTGGTTCTCCTTGGCCCACTGGATCGCCTTCTTGGAGGCGTCGACATGGGTGACGCGGGCACCGGCGGCCGCCATCACCAGCGAGGCGGCGCCGGTGTAGCCGAAGAGGTTCAGCACCTCCGGCGCGTCGGCGCCGGCGAGCGCCGCGGCGGCCTCGTCCCAATGCGGGCGCTGCTCGGGAAAGAGGCCCGTATGGTGGTTCGTCGAGATCCGGCAGAGCATGCGGGCGGGGCCGCAGTCCACGGCGAATTCGGGCAGGCGCTCGCTCCACCGACCGCGCCCGTCCTCCTCGTCGGAGCCTTCGTAGCGCGCGTCAGCGTCGCGCCAGAGGGCGGGATCGGCCGGCGCCCACATCGCCTGCGGCTCGGGGCGCACCAGGCGAACGCGACCGTAGCGCTCCAGCTTCTGGCCGTTGCCGGAATCGAGAAGCTGATAGTCGTCCCATGGCTCGGCTACACGCACTGATAGTGTTGCGGGTGGAGCGTTCCTCGTCAGATCGGCCATCTGCGCCTTCCCGTGCGGTTGTCGCGGCGGGGCGAACGGGGCAATGTCTCGCCCTGCCGGGCGCCCCCGCCGCCTGGCCGTCCGCGGTCCGAGACGCCCTGTCCGATGGGCGCCGCCGCCATGATTGGAGACCGTCGCATGGAGCTCACCGGCGAACACCGAATTCCTGCCCCGCGCAAAGTGGTGTGGGATGCCCTGCAAGACCCCGAGATTCTGAAAGAGTGCATCAAAGGCTGCCAGCGCCTCGAGAAGATCGACGATCGGCACATGGAGGCCACCGTTCAGGCGAAGGTCGGCCCCGTCAAGGCGACGTTCGAAGCGAATGTCGAGATCGTCGACCCCAAGGAGCCCGAGGGCTACACCCTCACCGGCGAAGGCAAGGGCGGTGTCGCCGGTTTCGCCAAGGGCTCGGCCGACGTCAAGCTCGCCGAGGACGGCAACGACACGATCCTCACCTATAACGCCTCCGCCAAGATCGGCGGCAAGCTCGCCCAGCTCGGCTCCCGCCTCGTCGACACCACGGCGAAGAAATATGCCGCCGACTTCTTTTCGACCCTCTCCGAAAAGTTGAGCGTGGCCGCCGTGACGCCGCCGCCCGTCGCTCCCGCCGCGGAGGCTGCCGCCCCGGCCGCTCCCGCCGCCCCGATCGTGGAGGAGCCGATGCCTGAACCCGACGCGGCCGGCCGCGTCGAGCCCTCCGCGGAACTGATCGACGAAGGCGTGTCGGAGGCCGAGAACGCCGCCGCCTCGGCGCCGATCGATTCGCCGCATTTCGAGGACACCATCGAAACACAACTCGAGGTCGCCGCCGGTCGGCGCGTTTGGGGCGGTCCCTGGTTCTGGGGGATTTTGGCGTTTGCCGCCGTCATCCTAGTTCTGATAGCGTTGCAATAATTGGAATAAAACCAATTGCTATCATTCCGAGGAGATGAGGGCATGAGCGAGGTCAAGCTCACCGTCAACGGCCGCGAAGTGTCGCGCGACGTGGAAGACCGCACCCTTCTGGTGTCCTTCCTGCGCGAGGAACTGGGTCTCACGGGCACCCATGTCGGGTGCGACACGTCGCAGTGCGGTGCCTGCACCGTGCATGTCGACGGCAAGGCGGTGAAGTCGTGCACCGTGTTCGCCGTTCAGATGGACGGTGCGTCGGTCACCACCATCGAAGGTCTCGCCAGTGGCGCGACGCTGCACCCGATGCAGGAAGCCTTCCGCAACAACCACGGTCTGCAGTGCGGCTTCTGCACGCCCGGCATGATCATGATGGGCGTGGACATCGTGAAGCGTCACCCCGAGGGGCTCGACGACACCACCATTCGCAAGGAGCTCGAGGGCAACATCTGCCGTTGCACCGGCTACCACAACATCGTGAAGGCGATTTCCGCCGCAGCCAAGGAGATGTCGACGCCCGCAATGGCCGCCGAATAAGACCAACTCTAGGGAGGAAGCGCCGAAAGGAGAACAACAATGGGCGTTCAAGGGATCGGTGCGCGGCTGGTGCGCAAGGAAGACCAGCGTTTCATCACCGGGTCGGGACGGTATACCGACGATATCTCCGAGCGGCACATGACCACCGCCGTCTTCCTGCGCTCGCCACATGCGCATGCGAAGATCGCGTCGATGGACATCGCCGCGGCCAAGACGATGCCGGGCGTCATCGCCGTCATCACCGGGCAGGACATCATCGACGGCGGCATCGGCGATCTCATCTGCGGCTGGATGATCCACTCCAAGGACGGCAGCCCGATGAAGATGTCGCCTTACAAGGTGATGGATCCGGACACCGTGCGCTATGTCGGCCAGCCCGTCGCCATGGTGGTGGCGGAGACCAAGGCGCAGGCCGTCGACGCCGCCGAGGCGATCGAGATCGACTATCAGACGCTGCCGGCTCTCACCGACTTCGCCCACGCGATGGACGAGGGCGCGCCGCAGGTCCACGAGGTGGCCCCGAACAACCTCATCTGCGACTGGCAGCTCGGCGACGAGGCCGCCACCGACGCGGCCTTCGCGAGCGCCGCCCACGTCGTCGAGGTCGACATCCGCAACAACCGCCTGGTGCCCTCCGCCATCGAGCCGCGGGCGGCGGTGGCGAGCTACAACGCGGCGGAGGACCACTACACCCTCTACACCACCAGCCAGAACCCGCACGTGGCGCGGCTGGTGCTGTCCGCCTTCTACAACGTCGCCCCCGAGCACAAGCTCCGCGTGGTGGCGCCCGACGTCGGCGGCGGCTTCGGCTCCAAGATCTACATCTATCCCGAAGAGATCGCCTGCCTCTTCGCGTCGCGCACGGTGAAGCGCCCGGTGAAGTGGACCGCCGACCGCAGCGAGTCGTTCATGACCGACGCCCACGGGCGCGATCACGTGACGAAGGCCAAGCTCGCCCTCGACGCCGACTACAAGTTCCTCGGCCTCAAGGTCGACACCATCGCGAACATCGGGGCCTACATGAGCCTCTTCTCGTCCGCGACGCCGACCTACCTCTACGCGACGCTGCTGTCCGGCCAGTACAACCTGCCGAACATCTACGCCAACGTGAAGCTCGTCTACTCCCACACCACGCCGGTCGACGCCTATCGCGGCGCCGGGCGGCCGGAGGCGACCTTCGTGGTGGAGCGCATCGTGGAGGTGACCGCCCGCAAGCTCGGCATCAGCCCGGTGGAGCTGCGCCGCCGCAACTTCATCACCGCGTTCCCGCACCAGACGCCGGTGCTGATGAACTACGACCCGTCCGACTTCCCCGGCCTCCTGACGAAGGCGCTCGAGGTCATCGACTACGACAACTATCCCGCCCGCAAGGCGCAGTCGGAGGCGGATGGCAAGCTGCGCGGCATCGGCTTCTCCTGCTACATCGAGGCGTGTGGCATCGCCCCGTCGCAGGCGGTGGGCTCGCTCGGTGCCGGCGTGGGCCTCTGGGAATCGGCGGAGATCCGGGTGAATCCGGTCGGCACCATCGAGATCCTCACGGGCTCCCACAGCCACGGCCAGGGCCACGAGACCACCTTCACCCAGGTGGTGGCCGAGCGCTTCGGCATTCCCAATGAGAACATCCAGATCGTCCATGGCGACACCGACAAGGTGCAGTTCGGCATGGGCACCTACGGCTCGCGCTCCGGCCCGGTCGGCATGGGCGCCATCGCCAAGGCGCTCGACAAGGTGGAGAAGAAAGCGAAGCTTCTCGCCGGCCACCTGATGGAGGCCGATCCCGACGACATCGTCATCGAGAACGGCGAGCTGAAGGTCGCGGGCACCGACAAGAAGCTCGCCTGGCACGAGGTGTCGCTCGCCGCCTACGTCGCCCACAACCTGCCGGAGGGCATGGAGCCGGGGTTGACGGAGAAGTCGTTCTACGACCCGGCCAACTTCACCTTCCCGGCGGGGGCGTTCATCTGCGAGGTGGAGATCGACCCCGGCACCGGCGTCACCCGCATCGCCAACTTCGTGGCGGTGGACGACTTCGGCGTGATCATCAATCCGCTGGTGGTCGAGGGGCAGGTGCACGGCGGTCTCGCCCAGGGCATCGGCCAGGCGCTGCTCGAAGGCTGCGTCTACGACGATGCCGGTCAGCTCATCACCGCGAGCTATATGGACTATTGCGTGCCGCGGGCGGATGATCTGCCGTCCTTCGCGCTCGATCATCTCGAGATCGCCAACCCGAGCAACCCGCTGGGCATCAAGGGCTGCGGCGAGGCCGGGGCGATCGGCGCGCCGCCGGCGGTGATCAACGCGATCACCGACGCGCTCGGCACCGAAAACATCATCATGCCGGCCACGCCCGAGAAGGTGTGGCGCGCGGCGCAGGCTGCTCGCCCGCAGTTGGCGGCCGAGTGAGGAGAGGCGAACCATGTACGCAACCAACTACGCGAAAGCGACCAGCCTCGAGGACGCCGTCGCCAAGCTCCAGGCCGCGGAGGACGGCAAGTTCCTGGGCGGCGGCCAGACGCTGATCGCCACCATGAAGCAGCGGCTCGCCGCGCCTTCCGACGTCATCGACGTGACCAAGATCCCCGAGCTCAAGGGGATCACCGTCGATGCCGACACGGTGACGATCGGTGCCGCCACCATCCATTCGGAGGTGGCGAGCTCCAAGGAGATCGCGGCGGCGATCCCGGCGCTTTCGGGCCTCGCCGGCACCATCGGCGACCCGGCGGTGCGCAACATGGGCACCATGGGCGGCGTGCTCGCCAACAACGACCCCGCCGCCGACTATCCGGCCGCCGCCATGGCGCTCGACGCGGTGATCCACACCTCGAAGGGCTCCTATCCGGCGACCGAGTACTTCACCGGGATGTTCGAAACGGCGCTCGACGACGATGAGATCATCACCAAGATCACCTACCAGATCCCGCTGAAGGCGGCCTACGAGAAGTTCCGCAACCCGGCCTCGCGCTATTCGCTCTGCTCGGTGTTCGTGGCGGTGCTGAAGAACGGCGAGCCTCGCGTCGCCGTGACCGGCTCCGGCAACGACGGCGTCTTCCGCGTGGGCGCGATGGAAGAGGCGTTGAAGTCGAACTTCGCCCCGGAGGCGGTGACGGGGATCGCCGTCGATCCCGAAACGATGCTCGCCGACATCCACGGCTCGGCGGAGTACCGGGCGCATCTGGTGTCGGTGCTCGCCGGCCGCGCCGTCGCCAAGGCGGGCTGAGCGGCGCCTTGAGCGCCCCCGATGCGCCGGCGACCGCCGGCGCCGCCCCGCGCGGCCTCGACCGTCTGGCCGAGGCCTTCGCCGTCCTCGGCATCGATGCGCCCACCGTGGAGCACGAAGCCGCCTTCACGGTGGACGACGCGCGCACGCTGCGCGGCACGATCCCCGGCCTTCACACCAAGAATCTGTTTCTGAAGGACAAGAAGGGCCGCCTCTTCCTGGTCACCGCGCCGGAGGATGCCGCCATCGACCTGAAGCAGATCCATCACGCCATCGGCGCCAAGGGGCGGGTCAGCTTCGCCTCCGGCGAGGTGCTGACGGAGGTGCTCGGCATCCTGCCCGGCTCGGTCACGCCGCTCGCCCTCATCAACGACGATGCGGGGCGCGTAACGTTCGTGCTGCACCACGCCTTTCGCGAGGCCGAGCTCGTCAACGTGCATCCGCTGCGCAACACGGCGACCACCACGCTGGCGCTCGCCGACTTCTACGCCTTCCTGCGGCATATCGGCCGAGAGCCGGACATCCGGGAGATTCCCGCTCCCGCCTAGCGGTCGGGAGCGACTTTATCCGTACATCCGGCTTGCATCGGGCGGTGACTTGCGCGCAGCCTTTGCATGGCCGTGGCGATTGCCTTGCGCCACAAAAAGCCCATCTTTGGTAAAGAGAGATCATAGGGACGATCGTATGAGCACGCTTTTGGGTCCGGGTGGACAGGTGATCTCGTCGGGGGCGGAGGCTGCGCCGGCGCCCGCTTCCTCCGGGTACGTCGTCGATACCACCACTCAGACCTTCGCGCAGGACGTCCTGGAGGCGTCGCGCGAGGCTGTCGTCCTCGTCGACTTCTGGGCGCCCTGGTGCGGCCCGTGCAAGCAGCTTGCCCCAGTGCTGGAGAAGGCGGTGAAGGCCTTTTCCGGTGCGGTGAAGCTCGTGAAGATGAACATCGACGACTACCCGGAGATCGCGGGCCAGCTCGGCATCCGCTCGATCCCGGCCGTGATCGCCTTCCGCCAGGGCCAGCCGATGGACGGCTTCATGGGGGCGCAGACCGAGGCGCAGGTGCGCGCCTTCCTGGAGCGCGTCGCCGGTCCGGCCACCGACGGTGTCGCCGAACTCATCGCCGAGGCCGAGACCGCCCGGGCGCAGAAGGATTTCGAGCGCGCCATGATGCTCTACAGCGAGGCGCTGCAGCGGGACGAGGAGAATGCCACCGCGATCGCCGGCATCGGCTTCACCAGCCTCGAGGCGGGCAATGTCGAGGGGGCGAAGAGCATCCTCGACCAGGTGACCGACGAGATCCGCGCCCAAGCCCCGCTCCAGTCGCTCGAGGCGGCGATCCGCCTCGCCGAGCAGGCGTCGTCGGTGGGCGGGTCGGCCGCACTCGCCGCGGCGGTGGAGGCCGATCCGACGAACACCCAGGCGCGCTTCGACTTCGCTCTGGCGCTCGCCGGCGAGGGCGACCGGGCCGGCGCCGTCAAGGAGCTGGTGGAGATCATGCGCCGCGATCGGGAGTGGAACGAGGGTGCGGCGCAGAAGGAGCTGATCAGCTTCTTCGAGGCGTGGGGACCCACCGACCCGGCCACCATCGCCGGCCGCCGCAAGATGGCATCCGTACTCTTCGCTTGAGGGGAAAACGTCATATGCGCATGGGCAACGCGACGTACGACACCATCGAGAAGGTGCCCACGCTGGTGCCGGTCTTCCCGTTGTCGGGAGCCTTGCTCCTGCCGCGAGCCCACCTGCCGCTCAACGTCTTCGAGCCGCGCTATCTGAAGATGGTGGACGACGCGCTCGGCGGCGACCGGGTCATCGGCATGGTGCAGCCGCGCTTCGGCGAAGGCTACAACGCCGACGACGAGCGGCCCGCCCTGTGCGACGTGGGAGCGCTCGGCCGCATCATCTCCTTCCAGGAGACCGGAGACGGGCGCTATCTGATCCAGCTCGGCGGCGTCTGCCGCTTCCGCATCCTCGAGGAGGAGATGGGCGATCTGCCCTATCGCCGCTGCCGCATCTCGGCCGACAGCTTCGGCTCCGACCTCGCCAACATCTCCGGCGAGGAGAATGTCGACCGCGACGCGCTGATCCGCGCCTTCGAGAACTATCTTGACGCCAACGATCTGGAGGCCGACTGGAAGAGCGTTCGCTCGGCCTCCAACGAGGCGCTGGTGAACACGCTCGCCATGATGAGCCCCTACGGCCCTGCCGAGAAGCAGGCGCTTCTGGAGGCGCCGGACCTTGCTTCGCGGGCAGCGACGCTCGTCGCGATCACCGAAATGGAGCTCGCCCGCCAGACCGGCGACGAGCCGATCTTGAACTAGGAGACGACGATGGCCGAGGAGCGCAAGGTGGACCCGAAGTTGCTGGAGCTTCTGGTCTGCCCCGTGACCAAGGCGCCCCTGCGCTACGATGCGGTCAAGAACGAGCTGATCTCGGAGCAGGCGAAGCTCGCCTTTCCGATCCGCGACGGCATTCCCATCATGATCGCCGAGGAGGCGCGCCCGCTCGACAGCTGATGCGGCCGCGCCCCACGTGACGCCAGTTCGCCGGTCAGCTGACCCCGGCGAACTGGGTGTCGTGCAGGCGGCGATAGATGCCCCGCGCGGCGACGAGGTCGGCGTGCCGGCCCTCTTCCGCGATCCCCTCCGGCGTCACCACCACGATGCGGTCCGCATCGCGGATGGTGGCGAGGCGATGGGCGATCATCAGCGTTGTCCGTCCTTCCGACAGCGCCGCGAGCGAGAGCTGAATCTCCCGCTCCGTCTCCGTGTCGAGCGCGGAGGTCGCCTCGTCGAGGATGAGGATGGGCGGATCCTTCAGGAAGATGCGGGCGATGGCGAGGCGCTGCTTCTGCCCGCCGGAGAGCTTCACCCCACGCTCGCCGATCACCGTGTCGAGCCCGTTCGGCAGCGCGTTCACCACATGGTCGAGGCGGGCCCGCTTCACCGCGTCGACGATGTCGGCCTCGCCGGCGCCGAGGCGGCCGTAGGCGACGTTGTCGCGCAGCGTGCCGGCGAACAGGAACACGTCCTGCTGCACGATGCCGATCTGGCGGCGTAGCGAGGCGAGGGTGACGTCGCGCACGTCGGTGCCGTCGATGGTGATGCGCCCGCCCGTCGGCTCGTAGAAGCGGGGCAGCAGCGAGCAGATCGTCGTCTTGCCCGCGCCGGACGGGCCGACGAAGGCGACGGTCTCGCCGGCATGGATCGTGAGGTCGATGTTCTGCAGCACCGGCCGCCCGCCGCCGTAGTGGAAGCTGACATTCTCGTAGCGGATCTCGTGGGTGAGCGGCGGCAGCTCGACGGCCTCTGGCCGATCGACGATGTCGGGCTCCGTCGCCAGCAATTCCAGATAGCTGCGGAAGCCGGCGACGCCTTTCGGGTAGACCTCGAGCACCGCGTTGATCTTCTCGATCGGGCGGAAGAACACGGTGACGAGCAGCAGGAAGCTGACGAAGCCGCCGGCCGTCAGCGAGCCCTTGAGCACGAACCACGTGCCCGCCACCATCACGATCACCTGGATGAGGCGCATGCCGAGATAGGAGAGGGCGATGTTCGCCGCCATCATCTTGTAGGCGGTGAGCTTGGTGGTGCGGTAGCGCTGGTTGTCGGCGGCGAAGAGGGTGCGCTCGTGCTCCTCGTTGCCGAACGCCTGGACGACGCGCATGCCGCCCACATTCTCCTCGAGCCGCGCGTTGAACGCTCCGACGTCGCGGAAGAGCGCCCGGAAGTTGGTGGTCATGCGCGCCCCGAAGTGGCTGGTGAGCCAGGCGACGAGCGGCACGATGGCGCCGGTGATGAGCGCGAGCTCAAGGTTCACCGACAGCATCAGCAAGAACGCGCCGAGGAAGGTCATCACGGCGATGAACACGTCCTCCGGCCCGTGATGGGCGACCTCGCCGACCTCCTCCAGGTCCTTGGTGACGCGGCCCACGAGATGTCCGGTCTTCTGATCGTCGTAGAAGGAGAAGGACAACTTCTGCAGATGGTCGAAGGCGCGGCGGCGCATCTCCGTCTCGATGTTGATGCCCAGCATGTGGCCCCAATAGGTCACCGTGAACATCAGGCCCGTGTTGATCAGGTAGATGAGCAAGAGGCCGATGGCCGCCGCGACGATGATCGCCCAGTTGCCCGCCGGCAGGAGCTCGTCGATGAACAGCTTCACCGCCATCGGAAAGCCGAGCTCGAGCAGGCCGGAGACGACCGCGCAGCCGAAGTCGAGCGCGAACAGTCCCCGGTGGGGGGCGTAGTAGGCAAAGAACCTGCGGATCACGTCCATGGCGTCACCAGGCGGCTCCGCGCGTGGGAGACCTCGCGGAGCTCGTACGAACTCCGAAGGGGCGAGGGTGCGCGGCAAGTGTGAGATCGTCGAGGATCGAGGTGCGGACCCCGATGCGACGACCTTTAGTCCGTCCGCCCCGATCCCGCAATCCGCCGTCGCGCGCGGCTCCCATGCGCGAACATGCTCATAGGTCGCGGCATCAGCCGCCGGCGGCCTCGCCGTCCGTCGCCGCCTCTGCCGCAGGTGCGGCCCTGGCGGGGGTGGTGGCGGCCGGGAGCGCCGCCTCGCCCGCCGCGGCGAGACGGGCCGCGGGGCTCACGATGGTCTCCGCCACCAGGCGGTGGAGCTCGTCCTTGTAGCCGCTCTTGCCGGCCGGATCGGTGGTGGAGGAGGTAATCGCCACCGTGAGCGCGAGATCGGGGATCACGTAGATCATCTGCCCGCCATAGCCCCAGCCGAAATAGGCGGCGTGGCCGGCGAGGGAGCGCTGGAACCAGCCATAGCCGTAGGGCTCGCCGGAAAAGCGGGAACGGGTCCGCGCCACGAACGAAGCCTCGATCCAGTCCTGTGGCACCACCTCGGTGCCGTCCCGCGTGCGGCCGCGATTGCGGTAGAGCTCGCCGAACGCGAGTAGCGAGCGCGGGGTCATCGCCATCTGGTTACCGCCGAGATAGATGCCCTGCGGGTCGCGCTCCCACCCGGAGATCGCGACGCCCGCCGGCCCCAGCCAGTCGCGCGCGAGGGCAAGGGTGGAGCGGCCCGTCGCGCGCGTCAGGATCGCCGACAGGAGGTGGGTGCTCCCGGTGGAATAGAGCATCGCTCCGCCGGGCTCGTCGACGAAGGGGCGGGCGAGGGCGTCCCGCACCCAGTCCCGGCTCGACACCCAGCCGCCGTAGTTGGCGCCGGAAGTGCGCTCCAGCCCCGCCTGCATCGACAGAAGGTGGCCGATGGTGATCTCCGCGAGGCGGGGGTCGGGGTCGGCCGGCAGCTCGTCCTTCAACAGCAGGGCGATGGGCTGGTCGGTGCCGTCGAGCATGCCCTTGGCGATGGCGATCCCCACCAGGGCCGAGACGATCGATTTGGAGGCCGACTTGATGTTGGCGGGCCGGTCCGTCGCATGGCCGCGGAAGCCCTCCTCGACCACCACCTCGCCGTCGTGGGCGATGAGGAGGGTGTGGAGCGGGTCGAGGCTCGCGGCCCGCTCCACCGCGCCGGCGAAGAGGGCGGCGCCACCTGCCGTCGACGTGGCGTCGGGCTGCGCGAGGGCGGGGAGGGTGATGGCGGAGAGGAGCAGGGCGGCGGCAAGCGCGGCGGTGCGGGGCAAAGCGGTCCTCCTCGGGATGCTTGTCGAGGACCTAGGTCGTCAGGGGGCCGGGGGCGCTGCGGCATGGCGCCGTCGGCACCCCCGGTCCGGTCACAATCCGGCGAGCTACTCCGCCGGGGCGGGGTGCGGCTGCCCGTGCGGCGGGGGCGGAGGGGCCCCGGTCCGCTCCGGAGTGTCGCGGCGCCGGCTGACCACGTCGCCGAGCCACTGGAACATCACGTAGAGGCCGGGGATGAAGATGATGCCGATGCAGGTCGCCGCGAACATGCCGCCCATCACGGTGAGGCCGAGGACGACGCGCGACACGGCGCCCGCACCCGACGCCGTCACCAGCGGCACGGCGCCGAGGATGAAGGCGAAGGCGGTCATCAGCACCGCGCGGAACCGCATGTGGGCGGCCTGCCGCGCCGCTTCGTAGCGCGTGTGCCCCGCCTCGCGCGCCTCCTTGGCGAACTCCACGATGAGAATGGCGTTCTTCGCCGCGAGGCCGACGAGCAGCACGAGGCCGATCTGGACATACACGTTGTTGGTGACGCCGAAGTAGGCGATCGTGCCGATGGCGCCGAGGGCGGCGACGGTCACCGAGGCGAGCACGGCGAACGGGTTCATCCAGCTCTCGTAGAGGCCCACCAGGAAGAGATAGCCGAACAGCACGGAGAGGGCGAGGAGGACGCCGAGCGTCCCGCTTTGGCCCTGCTCCTGGTAGGACATGCTCGACCAGGAATAGGAGAAGCCCTCCGGCAGCTCCTTGGCCGACACCGCCGCCATCGCCGCCATCGCCTGACCGTTGGAGAAGCCGGGGGCGGCGGAGCCGTTGATCGGCGCGGAGGCGAACTGGTTGTAGCGGTAGGAAAGGTCCGGCCCGAGGGTGAAGTGAGGTCGGGCGAGCGTCGACACCGGCACCATGTTGCCGTCGGTGGAGCGCACGTAGATGCGGTTGAGGTCCTGGATGCTGTCGCGGTAGTCGGCGTCGGCCTGGATGTTGACCTGGAAGATGCGGCCCAAATACGAGAAATCGTTGACGTACTTCGATCCGAGCTGCGCCTGCAGGGTGTCGTAGAGCGAGGAGATCGGCACGTTGAGGCTCTCGGCCTTGGCGCGATCGATGTCGAGATAGATCTGCGGCACGTCGGCGGCGAAGGTGGAGTAGGCGCGGCCGATCGCGGGCTCGCCGTTGGCGGCGACGGTGAGCCCCTTGAGCGCCTGATCGAGCTCCTGCGGCGACTGACCGCCGAGCGCCTGCAGGCGATAGTCGAAGCCGGCGGCGGAGCCGAGGCCCGGGATCGGCGGCGGCGGGAAGGCGAACACGTTCGCCTCCGGCATCGCCGCGAACTCCTTGGTCAGGTGTGCGTAGATCGCCTTCAGGCTGGTCTCGGGGGTCGTGCGCTCCGACCACGGCTTCAGCACGATGACGGCGAGGCCGGTGTTGGAGGCCGGAGCGCCGGTGAGGAGGCTGTAGCCCGACACCGTGATCACGTTGGCGACGCCGTCGGTCTTCTGCGCGATCTCGTTGATGCGGGCCGATACGGCCTGGCTGCGCGGCAGGGCGGCGGCCGACGGCAGCGAGACGTCGACGAACAGCACGCCCTGGTCTTCGTTCGGGATGAAGTCGGTCGGCACCTTGCCGAGGATCACGCCGGAGGCGACGCCCGCCGCCACGATGGCGATGCCGGCGATCAGCGAGCGCCGCGCGATCATGCTCACCATGCCGACATAGCCGTTGCGGGTGGTGTCGAGCACCTTGTCGAAGGCCCGGAGCGGCAGGATCTTCTTCGCCGTCGGCTTGAGCACCAGCGCACAGATCGCCGGGGACAGGGTCAGCGCGTTGATCGAGGACAAAAGCACCGCCGAGGCGATGGTGACGGCGAACTGACGGAACAGCTCGCCGGTGATGCCCGGGAAGAAGGCGACCGGGCCGAACAGGGCGAACAGCACCAGCGTGGTGGAGATGATCGGCCCCTGCACCTGCTCCATCGCCTTGAGCGTCGCGGCGCGCCGGTCGAGCCCCTCCTCCTCCATCACGCGTTCGACGTTCTCCACCACCACAATGGCGTCGTCGACGACGATGCCGATGGCGAGCACCACCGCGAAGAGACTGATGGTATTGGCCGAAAAGCCCACCGCCAGGAGGATCACGAACACGCCGATGAGCGATACCGGGATCGTCGCGGCCGGGATGATCGTGGCGCGCAGGTTGCCGAGGAAGACGTAGGTCACGAGCATCACGATGACGGCGGTGATGGCCAGCGTCATCTTGATCTCTTCGATCGAGGCGGAGACGAAGAGGGTGCTGTCGTAGACGAGCTCGGCGTCGATTCCGTCGGGGAAGCGGGACTTGATGTCCTTCAGCTGCTCCCGAATGTCCGTCATCACGCCGAGCGCGTTGGCGCCGGGGGCCTGATAGATCGCGACGCTCGCGGCGGGCTTGCCGTTGAGCGAGGAGAGGGCGGAGTAGGTCTGCGCGCCGAGCTCGATGCGCGCCACGTCGCGCAGGCGCACGACGGCGCCGTCGGCGCCGGTGGCGATGATGATGTTCTCGAACTGCTCCGGCGACTGGAACTGGCCGAGGCCGGTGATGGTGTACTGCAGCGCCTGGTCGTCGTTGGCCGGCGGGCCGCCGATGGTGCCGAGCGAGGCTTGGATGTTCTGCGCCTGGATGGCGCTCGTGATGTCGGCGGTGGAGAGGCTGAGCGAGGCGAGCTTGATCGGGTCGAGCCAGACGCGCATCGAGTAGTCGAGCGCGCCGAGAAGGGTGGCGTTGCCGACGCCCTCGACGCGCGACAGCGGATCGCGGACGTTGATGGTCGAGTAGTTCGAGATGTAGATCGGGTCGAACCGCCCGTCCGGCGAAAAGACGTTGATGACGCCCAGCATGTTGGTGGACTGGGCCTGGGTGGTCACGCCGAGCGCCTGCACCGTCTGCGGCAGCTGGGCGAGCGCCTGCGACACGCGGTTCTGCGTGTTCACCTGGGCGATGTCGGGGTCGGTGCCGATCGCGAAGGTGACGCTCAGCGTGTAGGTGCCGGCGGAGGACGAGGTGGACGACATGTAGATCATGTCCTCCACGCCGTTCACCTGCTCTTCGATGGGAGCGCCGACGGTGAGGGCGATGGTCTCCGAATCGGCGCCCGGATAGCTCGCCGTCACCTGCACGACGGGTGGTGTGATCTCCGGATATTGCGCCACCGGCATCGCCATGAGGCAGAGCGCCCCGGCGATGGTGATGACGAGCGAGATGACGATTGCGAGGCGCGGGCGCTCGACAAAGACGCGCGAGATCATTGGGCGCTGCTGCCGGTGCGGGGCGCGGAGCCGCCGGTCGACGAGCCGCCCGACGTGCCGGAGCCGGATGCGCCGCTACCCGACGCGCTCGCCCGGGTCGGCGTCACCGCGATGCCCGGTCGAACCTTCTGGATGCCCTGCACGATGATCGTGTCGCCTTCGACGAGGCCCTCGGTCACGGGCACGCCGGCCTCGATCGTCTGGCCGGTCTGGATGCGGCGCTCCTGCACGGTGTTGCTGCCGTCGAGCACGAACACGTACTGGCCCTCGCGGTCCTGCAGGATTGCCGAGGCCGGAATCACCGGCAGCATGGTCTTCTGCGCCTCCTGCACCTTCACGGTCACGAAAGCGCCGGGCAGGAGCGCTGCCTTGGGATTGGGGAAGTCGGCGTAGATCACCAGCGTGCCCGTGCCGGGGTCGATCTGGTTGCTGGCGAAGCTGATGTCGCCGTCCTGGTCGTAGGTCGACCCGTTGGCGAGGGTCAGCAGCGGCTCGAAGAGATCGGACGGCGGCCGGCCGCTCAAGGGGCCGGGCGTGGCGGCGGCGGGCGCCGCGCCCGTTCCGCCCGCGGCCGAGGCGCTGGCGCCGGACGCGCCGGAGCCGTCCGTACCGGCGGCTGCGCTCTGGCCGGCGTCGCTGCTGCTCGCCGGCGAAGTGCTCGTCGCCGCTGCCGCGCCGCCGTCGGTCGGCGCGGTCGTGCCGGTCCCGGAGGAGCTGGTGCCGGAAGAACTGGTATCGGAGGAGCCGGTCGTCGCCGCCGAGGCGCTCGTGTCCGAGCCGCTCGTCGAGGGCGTCGCGGGGCTCGACGCTGCGCCGCCCGTCGCCGTGGCGCTGCTGGAAGCGCCGTTGCCGGAGCTCTTGGGCGCGTCCGGATCCACGCCCTGCATCAGGTTGATGTAGAGCGCCTCCGGGATGGAGAAGGCGACGCGGATCGGGTTGAGCTGGTTGATCGTGGCGAGCGTGCCGGACGCGGTGTTGACGAGGTTGCCTTCGGTGATCGCCACCACGCCGATGCGGCCGTCGATCGGGGCCACTACGTCGGTGTAGGAGAGGTTGAGCTGGGCGGATTGCACCGAGGCCTCGGCCTGCTGCACCGAGGCCTGCGCCTGCTCGACCTGCGCCGCGGCGGTGTCGCGTGAGGCTTGCGCGTCGTCGGCCGTCGCCTGGGAGACGGTGCCGCGCTTGACGAGGGCGAGCTGCCGGTCGAGCACGGTTTGCGCGTTCTTCAGGGTCGCTTGGCTGCCGGTGACCTGGGCCTTGGCGGCGGCGAGCTGACCCTGGGCCGCGGCGAGGCTCGCCTCGTAGGGAGCCCGCTCGATGTTGAAGAGGACCGTGCCCTTCTTCACCATCGATCCTTCGGCGAAATTCACGCTGTCGAGAAAGCCCTCGACGCGGGCGACGAGGTCGACCGACTGGATTGCCTGAATGCGGCCGACATATTGGCCGCTGCGGGAGACGTTCTGCGCCTTGACGGCCTCCACCACGACGGCGGGCGGCGGGGCGGAATTCTGGGCCTCGGCGGACGTGGCGGCACCGACTGCAGCGGTCGCAAGCAGGATTGCGGCCAGCCCGCTCCTCGTGCGGATCCGAGGAGCGTTTGCGGTTGGTGTCGCCATCTGATGTCTCCGTGCAAGCGTCGTCCGACCCTTAGCATCCCGCCGGTTGCATTGCACCTCGCCATGGCGTGATCGAGGGCTCGCCGCGGCGGCGGTTGCCGTCGCCTGCGCCGGAGTCGCTCGCGACGGTCCCCCGGTGTTGCGTCGCTGCATCACCCGTCGCCTCGCCTCAGTGGGCGTGGCGCTCCACGTGATAGGGCGCGGCGGCAAGGCCCGGACAGTAGGAGGAGACGAGCGGCGCGAGGCGGTCGAAGAGCGCCTTCTGGCGGACCGTCGCCGCGGCGAGGCGCTCGCGGGTGGCCTCGGCGTCGGCCGCGAGGCGGGCGAGATCGAGGCCCACCACACGCTTGTCGCGCACCACCATGCGCCCGCCCACCATCACGTCGCTCACCGAACGGCCATCCTCGCACAGGACGATCTGATTGATCGCGTTGTTGAGCGGGATGAAGTTGATCGAGGAGAGGTCGAGGAACACGATGTCGGCCTGATAGGTGGGGGCGATGCGGCCGAGCCGATCGAACCCCAGCGCGCGGGCGCTCCCCTCCGTGGCGGCGGCGAACACCTCGCCGTTCGACAGCCACTCGGCGAGATGGGCCGGGCCGCGGGCGTGGCTGACGTAGATCGCCGTGCGCATCGCCTCGTACATGTTCTGGTTGTCGCTGCACCCCGACCCGTCGGTGCCGATGCCGAGATTGACGCCGAGGTCGAGCATGCGGCGCGCGTCGGCGATGCCGCTGCCGAGGAGGGCGTTGCTGCCCGGGTTGTGCGCCACCGAGGCACCGTGGTCGGCGAGGCGACGCATGTCGTCGTCGTCGAGCCACACGCCGTGGGCGACCACGAACTCGGGTCCCACGAGGCCGAGACGGTCCATGTGGGCGAGCAGCGTGCTCGCGTAGCGCGAGCGACCGACGATCGCCTGCATCTTGGACTCGGCCACGTGGCTGTGGAGGCCGATGCCGTGTGCCCGGGCGATGTCGCGGCAGCCGGTGAGGAACCCGTCGGTGCAGTGGTGCGGGATGGTGGGGGCGACGGCGGGGCGGACGGTGTCGCCGCCCGCCCAGGTCTCCACCGCCTCGCGGATGCGGGCGAGGGTCGTGTCGGCGGGGGCCATGGACAGCGCCTCCACCTCGCGTCGCAGCGGGTCGGGCAGTGCCTCCTTGAGGCCGGGGATCGCCTCGAAGAAGGTGAGGTCGGCGACCATCGGGGCGACGATCGCGCGCATGCCGACGTCGCCGTAGGCCTTGGCGATGGCGCCGAGGCCGGAGGGCGTCGGTGCCGGAAACTCGAAGGCGAGGTCGTAGCAGGCGGTCGAGCCCTTCAGCAGCATCTCCGCGGCGCCGATGAGGGTGGAGAGATATTTGTCCTCCTCGGTGCGCGCGCCGCCGACCCAGGGGGCGGCGGTGAGAAGAAGCTCCAGCGTCCAGCGGTCGCCGAACCCCTTGGAGAGGTTGCCGTGGCCGTGGGTGTGGGCGTTGACGAGGCCGGCGTGCATCAGCTTGCCGCCGGCCTCGAAGGTCAGCGCGCCTTCTGGGGCGGCGAGGCCCGGCGGGCCGATCTCTCGGATCGTGTCGCGCTCGACGAGAATGTCGACGAACGGCGCGTCCGGCGTCCTCGGATCGGCGAGCCGGCCGCCGCGAATGATGGTGAACTCCGGCGTTGCAGGCATCGCATCCTCCGCGGCGTCTCCGTCCTTACTGGCGCGCCTCGGCCGGCGCGGCAAGCTCCGCGAGAGCCCCCGCGGGTTTCATCGCCGCGGCAGACCTCGCGAAAGGACGGTGCGACGCCCATGCCCAGCTTCAGCCCTCCAAACTCGAGCCCAGTGGACCGATCCCTGTCGCAGGCCCGCGCCCTCGCGCGGAAGGGAGACTATCTCGCGGCGGACCGGATCTATCGCGACGTTCTCGCCCGCCATCCGGCCAACGCCCGCGCCGCCGAGGGGCTGAAGGCGCTGCGCGACCCGACGCCCACCGGCTCCGGCGCGAAGGCGAAGCGGGTGCGCGCCGCCGTCGCCCGGCTCGACCGCCTCGTGAAGACGGGCCGGCACCAGGTGCTCCTCGCCGAAGCGCCGAGCCTTCTGCGCGATCATCCGGATGCCGCGCAGCTGCCCTTCCTCGTCGGGCTCGCCCAGCTCGGCCTCGGTCAGCCTGAGGCCGCCGTCGCCGCTTTCCGCGCCGCGATCAGGATCCAGCCTACCTTTCCGGAGGCGCACAACAACCTCGCCAACGCCCTGAGGGCGGCGGGCGAGGTCGAGGCGGCGCTCGCCGCCTACGGCGAGGCGATCGCCATCCATCCGGAATTCGCCGAGGCCTACAACAATCTCGGCGCCGCGCTGAGCGGGCTCGGGCGCTACGGCGAGGCGGTGGCCGCGCTCGGCAAGGCGGTGCGGCTGCGGCCGGCCTATCCGTCGGCACTCAACAATCTCGGCGTCGCGCTCGGCGAGTACGGCCGCTACGGCGAGGCGATCTCGTGCCTGGAGCGGGCCGTGGCGCTCCAGCCGGACTTTGCCGAGGCGCACAACAATCTCGGCAACACACTGCGGGCTGCCGGGCGCCACCGCTGCGCCCTCGCCGCCTACGAGCGGGCGCTCGCGCTACGACCGGGCTTTGCCGGCTGCGCGGTCAACCGTGGCGTCACCCTCGCCGAGCTCGGCCGCATGGAGCCGGCGGCGGACGCGCTCCGGACGGCGCTGCAGGCCGATCCGGCAAGCGCGGAGGCCTACTACAACCTCGCCACCATCGTGACGCTCGCGCCCGACGGCCCCGAGGCGGCGGCAATGCGAAGCCTCCTCGCCCGCCCGGCCATTCGCCGGCGCGATGGGATCCACCTCTCGTTCGCCCTCGCCAAGGTCGCCGACGAGGCGGGGGCGATCGACGAGGCGTTCTCCCACTTTGCCCGTGCGAACGCGCTGCGCCGCGCCGAGGCACCGTACGACGCCGCCGCCGACCGCGCCGCCGTCGACCGGCTGATGGAAGTCTTCGCCACGGCTCCGGCCGAGCTGGCGGCCCCTTCGGGCGGGGCGCGGGGGCCGATCTTCATCGTCGGCATGCCGCGCTCGGGCACCACCTTGGTGGAGCAGATCCTCGCAAGCCACGCCGAGGTCGACGCCGCGGGGGAGATCCTCGCGCTCGAGCGCGCGATCCACGCCCATCTCGGCCCGCTGGAACGGTTGCGGGCCGACGCGCTGAGCGCCGACGCGCTTGCCGGCATCCAGGCCCACTACCTCGCGGCGGTCGCCGATCTCGGCGCCTCCCGCCCGTTCCTGACCGACAAGCTCCCCGCCAACCATCGGCGCATCGGCTTCATCGCCATGGCCTTTCCCGACGCGCCGATCATCCACGTGCGGCGCGATCCGGTCGCCACCGGCTGGTCGATCTACAAGAGCTTCTTCGCCACGCGCGGCAACGACTATGCCTACGACCTCGACGACATCGTGGCCGCCTACGCCCTCTACGAGGCGATGATGGCGTTCTGGCACCGGCGCTTTCCCGGCCAGATCCACGATCTCGACTACGAGCGGCTGACGGCGGCGCCGGAAGCCGAGATACGCAGCCTCCTCGCCCGCTGCGGCCTGGAATTCGACGCGTCTTGCCTGGAGCCGCACCGCACCGTTCGCGCGGTCGGCACGCGCAGCCTGCAGCAGGTCCGTCGGCCGATCTATGCCGGCAGCAACGCCGACTGGCGACGCTACGCCCAGCATCTGAAGCCGCTGGTCGACGGCCTCGCCCGGCCTACACCATGAGCGAGCCGGTGGCGCCGACGAGCGGCGCCGGGATCCGCTCCAGGTCGCGCACCCGCGGCTGGCGCAGATAGGGCAGGGTCGCGGGGGCGCTCTTGGTGTCGTCGCTGTCCTCGTCGAACACGCAGACCTGGTTGCGGCCGGACGCCTTCGCCCGGTAGAGCGCCGCGTCCGCCCGCCGCAGCGGCGCGGTGAGGCTCGTCTCGCCGGCGATGAGGCTGCCGACGCCGAAGCTCGCCGTCACGCGCAGGTAGGGGTGACCGTCGAACGACAGGCTCGCGATGCGCCGCGCCAGGCCGGCGAGCTGGCTCGCCGCCGCCTTGCCCGTGCGGCGGGAGAACAGAAGCCCCAGCTCCTCGCCCCCGAGCCGACCGATGTCGACGTGCGCATCGAACGCGGTGGAGCAGGTCGCCGCCACGGTGCGCAGCACCTCGTCGCCCACGGCGTGGCCCAGGGTGTCGTTGATCCGCTTGAAGTGGTCGAGATCGAGAATCGCGAGGGTGGCGCAGAGCCCCTCGTTCACCTGCCGCTGCGCCGCCTCGATGCAGGAGAAGAAGGCGGTGCGACCGAGGAAGCCCGTCAAAGGGTCGAGCGAGGCCTTGAGGCGCAGCTCGAACTCGTTCTCGACGCAGACGGCGAGTTCGCGCAGCGCCTTGATCTGGCCCATCTGAAAGGTGCGCGGCACCACGTCCATGGCGCACAACGTGCCCACGGTGAAGCCGTCGGCCAGCTTCAGCGGCACGCCCACGTAGCTGCGCACATGCGGCGGGCTGGCAACGAGAGCGGAGTCGGCGAAATTCTTGTCGGTCAGCGCATCGAGCACCACCAACGGCTCGCGCCGCCGGATGGTCGTGTCGCAGAAGGAGGAGCGACGCTTCATCTCGCTGAGGTCGATGCCGTCGACGGACTTGTACCAGGTGCGATCCTGGTCGACGAGCGACACGGCGGCGATGGGCGTCTGCATCAACGCCCGGGCGACGCGGGTGATATGATCGTATGTCGGCTCGCTGTCGGTATCGAGGATCGCCAGTCGCGATAGGGCGGCCAAACGCGCCGATTCGTCCCAGCGACGCCGAGAATTTGCCATTCCGCATGCCCCTGAAGGTCTGATCGGATCGCGCCGATCGTCGCGCTGTCCCAGTCCGGCGAGCACCGTGCGAGGCTCGTTCTACGGTGAACACGCGGTCGGTGATGTTTGGAATTTGTACGCAGCGTCAAAGCCCTGTCACATGCGCCTCGTCGCCAAGACGGACAAAAGGTAGTTCACACCTGCGCTAAGCGCACGAATTTTATTGAATCCTCGTCGAGCCATGCCGGGCCTGCGCCCCCGATAGGGGGGTCTATTTGTAATATCATGTTTGAAAATCAAGACCTTGGGTGTCTTTGTCGGCATTTAAGGGGTCTTAAATACAAAATAGGTAAAAAATCGCCATAGTGATCTAATTTTCTGCGATTTCTGAACCGTTACTCTTTAACTCTCGATCTTTTTCGGATCCATGAAAAACATGAGAAAATACATAACCGATGAGATGGCGTTTCGTGTTGGCGCATTCAGGCGCCGGAGAACGTCATGTCAAAGATCGGTTCGTTTCACTTTATCAAGACTTGCTCGCGTGCGGCTCGTCTTGCGGCCGGTTTGATGGCATTGCAGTGGGGCCTCGGCACGCCGGTGGCGGAGGCGATGAGCTTTCAGTCGACGGCGCGGCCGATCGCCACGGGAGAGGCCCCGCACATCCGCTCCGACGAATGGAACCGCTTCGTCGCCGCCTTCGTCACCAACGACGGGCGCGTGGTGGATCGCGAGAACGGCCGCCAAAGTCACTCCGAAGGTCAGGGCTACGGCATGCTCCTGGCGCTCGAGGCCGGCGACCGCGAGACCTTCCAGCGCATCTGGCAGTTCACCAAGCGCGAGCTGCAGATCCGCGGGTCCGACGCGCTCTTCAGCTGGCGCTGGCTGCCGGCGGCGGAGCCCCATGTTACCGACCGCAACAACGCCTCCGACGGCGACATCCTGATCGCCTACGCCCTGCTCAAGGCGGCGCTCACCTGGGACGATCGGGGTTACGCGCACGAGGCGGACCGGATCATCGACGACATCGGCAGCGAGCTCATCGCCCGCGTGGACGGTCGTCCGGTTCTGCGTCCGGCGGCGTTCGGCTTCGACGACATGGCCGGCAACCCGGGCCCGGTCGTGAACCTCTCCTACTATATCTACGACGCCTTCCCGCTGTTCCAGGTCGTGCGTCCCGAATATCCGTGGCGCGAGCTGATGGCCGAAGGGCTGCGGCTGACCGACGAGGCAGGCCGGGGCGGGCTCGTCCCCGACTGGGTGGCAGTGTCTCCGCGCGGGGCGCGGATCGCCAACGGCTTCGCCGCCAAGTCGTCCTACGACGCCGTTCGCATCCCGCTCTACATCATGCTCGGCGGTCAGCCGTCGGAATATCTCCGCGGCTTCGACGACGCCTGGAACGCCGGCGGCCTCGGCTATCCCGTCGACTACCACTTCGGCTATCGCTCCGTCGTCGGCGAGATGAAGGATCCGGGCTACCGGATGATCGCGGCCCTCGCCGCCTGCGCCCGCCGCGGCGCACCGATCCCGGCCGCGCTGCAGACCTTCCGGCCCACCACCTACTTCGCCTCCTCGCTGCACCTCCTCGGCCTCGTCGTCGCCCGCCGCGACCATGCCGAATGCCTCGGCCAGCGCGAGGCGCAGGCGAGCACGATCTACCTCGCGTCGCGCAGCAGCCCGGGCTACACGCCCCGCTCGTCGCGCCAGGCCCCCCGCACCGGCCAGGGCGTGGCGCGGAGCGGACAGAGGACCATCGTGTTCCAGTCGAGCGGGGCCGCATCCTTCAGCGACCGGATCATGCGCAAGTTCGGGCACACGGCTCGGTAACGGGTTGTCAGTCGAAACCGTGTGACGCTTGCGGATCGAAATCGCTAGGTGCCATCATATACGACGCGTCGGGCACGGCAGATCGGCCCGCGCGGCCCGACGAAGCCGGCGGCACAGCGCCGTTGGCCGTTCGGTTTTTTGTGTAAGATCCGTATGTTAAGTGTGCGAACGTGGTGGGCGATCGGCCTTTTGAACTAGGGTCGTGCGGGAGCAAAGGAGCGAAAGACGAAACTCCGGCACCGCGTTCGGAGGGACGGTTCGGGATGTTGTGATGCATAGAAATGGAGCGGGTCCAGCGCGCACAGAGAAGATCATGGTCGTCGACGACGACATGGACATCCGCAACCTTGTGGGCATGGTCCTCTCCGAGGAAGGCTTCGACGTCATCAAGGCATCCGGCATCGAAGAGGCCGAAGGGCTTCTGGAGGTGCACGACATTCTCGTCGCTCTCGTGGACCTCCGGCTGAGGGACAAGGACGGCCTCGACCTCGTGCGCAAGCTCGCGATGCACCACGACGTCGGCATCATGATCCTGTCCGGTAAGGGCGGCACGCTCGACCGGGTGATCGGCATCGAGGTCGGGGCCGACGATTACATCACCAAGCCCTTCGACAATCGTGAGCTCCTCGCCCGGGTGAAGCGTCGGGCGGCGCGGGTGCGGGCGATGCGCGACGGCATGCGCTCGCGCCACGAGAGCGAGCCGGTGGCGTTCGGCGACTGGACGATCGACCACGAACGCCATGCGGTGTTCGACAAGCAGGGCGCCCAGGCGAACCTCTCGGAGTCGGAATTTCGGACGCTGGCGTGCCTCGTACGCAATCGGGGAAGCGTCCTCAGTCGCGACGAGCTTTATAATTATGTCGTCGGACCCGGGATTCGTGATCCTCTCGACCGCAGGATTGATGTTTACGTTTCAAGCCTGCGCAAGAAACTCGGTCTGGCAGGTCCCTCGGCGATCCGGACTGTGCACAGAGTGGGTTACATTGTAGATTGATTTCGCTTACTTTTTTGACCGGTTTTACAGATTGCAGACAACTCAGTGCATTTTGCCAACTGAAATCGAGTGGTCTGCCCATAAGAATAAGGGAGCGGTAGGAGTCCGTGCTTTTGGCATACCGTCCTGGGAGAATGGATCTGCCTGAAGGCCGAACGGTCGCGCAGCCGGCTGAACGGCGTTCTTGAGGAGCGTGCGATGGCAGCCGCGAAAATCGGAATCGTCGACGACGAGCCCCACATCGGCGAGATCCTGAAGATCTCGTTGATGGATGCGGGCTTTCAGGCCCGTGCCTACACACGGGCCACCGATCTCCTCGAGGCGCTCGACGCGGAGGACTTCGACGTTCTTCTCTTCGATCTCATGATGCCCGGCGTCGACGGCGTCGAGCTTCTGGAAGAAATGTCGAAGCGCCCGCACCCCAAGCGCATCATGCTGATGAGCGGCTGCTCCGACAGCGCCCGCAAGTCCGCCGTGCGGATCGCCACCGCGCGCGGCTTCGAGGTGATCGGCAACTTCGCCAAGCCCGTCGACTTCTCCAAGGTGATCGAGACGCTGAGCGCCGAGATGGATCCCCTTCCGGTGGACATCGCCACGCTGCTGCGCGCCATCGAGCGGGGCGAGATCGACGTCCACTATCAGCCCGTCTTCCGCGTCGCCGGCAGCACCCAGCCCGTCAGCTATGTCGAGGCGCTGGTGCGCTGGGCCCATCCCACCAAGGGCACGCTCTATCCGCGGGACTTCCTGCCGGTCGTGGAGCGGCACGAGGACTGGATCACGCTCACCCTCTACGTGCTCGAGACGGCGGTGAGGCAGCTCAGCGCGTGGCGCAAGGTGGGCTTCACCCCCGCCGTCGCCATCAACGTCCCCTCGCAGATCCTCGACACGGCGAATCTGCCCAACATGTTCGATGCGATCGTCGAGAAATACGGGATCAACCACAGCGATCTGATCCTCGAGATCTCCGAAGGCGCCGACATTGCCGCGGAGGCGAACGGGCGCGTGCCGCTGACCCGCTTCAAGCTGCGCGGCTACTCGCTGTCGATCGACGATTTCGGCACCGGCCACTCGTCCATGCAACGTCTCTACGAGGTGCCGTTCGACCAGCTGAAGATCGACCTCGCCTTCGTCACCAAGGCCCACTCCGATCCCCAGGCGCGCTCCATCGTGGAGACGAGCGTCGAACTCGCCCACTCGCTCGGCCTCTCGGTGTGCGCCGAAGGGGTGGAGGGCGTCGACATCATGAACACGATGGTCGATTGCGGGGTGGACTATCTGCAGGGTTTCGGCCTCTGCCAGCCGCTGCCGCCCGAGCTCATCGAGATGCAGTACAACTCGGGACGCGGCAACACCGCCGCCTGAGACCGCTCGACCGGCTCGCGCCCGCCCGCATCGGGCGAGCGCCCTCGGGGCTACGATCAAGCGCCGCTCGCGCGTGACGTTCTCCCTCTGTTGCGCATTCGCGAAGTGTGCTTTGTTTTGCAGCCACTAGGATGAACCCGTTGAGACGAAGCCTTTCGCCGCTCCCGCACTCTTCTCGCCGGCTCGGCCGGGGCGGCGCCCATGCCGTGGGCGTCGGCATCGGGGAGGGCGCGGCGTGAAGGTGCTCGTGACAGGCGCCGCGGGGTTCGTCGGCTTCCACACCGCGCGCCGGCTGCTCGAGCGCGGCGACCGCGTGGTCGGCCTCGACGTCGTCAACGACTATTACGACGTCGCGCTCAAGGAGGCGCGGCTTGCCGAGCTGCAGGCCCTCGCCACCGCCACCGGGGCCGACTTCACGTTCGTGCGCGCCAATATCGCCGACCGGGTGCTGATGCCGGAGATCTTCCGCCGCGAGCGGTTCGATCGGGTGATCCACCTCGCCGGCCAGGCCGGGGTGCGCCACAGCCTCGTCGATCCGCACGCCTACGTGGATTCCAACCTCGTCGGCTTCACCAACATCCTCGAGGGGTGCCGCCACGGCGAGGTGGAGCACCTCACCTACGCCTCCACCTCGTCGGTCTACGGCGCCAACACCACGATGCCGTTCAGCGAAAACCACGGCGCCGACCATCCACTGCAATTCTACGCCGCGACCAAGCGGGCCAACGAGCTGATGGCGCACAGCTACAGCCACCTCTTCCGCCTGCCGACGACGGGGCTGCGCTTCTTCACCGTCTACGGCCCGTGGGGGCGGCCGGACATGGCGCTCTTCCTGTTCACCCGCAAGATCCTCGCCGGCGAGCCCATCCCGGTGTTCAACCAGGGCAACCACACCCGCGACTTCACCTATGTCGACGACATCGTGGAGGGGGTGGTGCGGGTGAACGACCACGCCGCCGAGCCCGATCCCGACTGGGACCCGCGCGACCCCGACCCCTCGCGCTCGGACGCGCCCTTCCGCATCTTCAACATCGGCAACAACAACCCGGTGCGCCTCTCCGCCTATATCGAGGCGTTGGAGGAGGCGTTGGGGCGCAAGGCGATCCGCGAGCTGCTGCCGCTCCAGGCCGGCGACGTGCCGGACACCTTCGCCGACGCGTCCCGCCTCGAGGCGGCCGTGGGCTACAAGCCGAAGACGCCGGTGCGGGAGGGCATCCGCCGCTTCGTCGACTGGTATCTCGACTACTACGGCGAGCGGCGGCCGGAGCCTCGCATGGCCCGCGTGGGCAAGGCGTGATCGGGCCGGCGCGATCGTCGACGTCGCCGCAACGGGCGTCGCCGGAATGGGTGTCGGCGCTCGGCTGAGGCCGGCGGTTCGGGCGCTCCTTTCGGGGGGGCACGTCGCCCTGCTGCGCCTATTGAACACCGGGCTGACGCTGGTGTTCGCCATCCTCGCGACGCGCTGGCTGGGGGCGGAGATCTTCGGCGCCTACGTGTCGCTGATGGCGGTCGCGGGGGTGATCCAGGTCGCGACCTCGCTGGGACTGCCGGCGCTCGTGACCCGCGAGGTCGCCGCCCGCCGCGGCGACGGCGGACGCGGGGCGCTGCCTCCGCTCGTCCAGGCGGTCCTTCTCATCAACGGCCTCCTCGTCCTCGGCGGGATCGTCGCCACGCTCGCCTTCGGGGCGACGGCGGGTCTCGTCATGCTCTTCGCCCTCCTTGCCAACCTCGCGGGGGTGCTCGGAGCGGTGCACGGCGGGCGCGAGGCGATCCTCCTCGCCGGGTGGCTCGGCGGGGTGGTGCGCTTCCTCGTGGCGCTCGCCGCGCTCGCGATCCTCGTCGCGACGACGGCGCCGAGCATCGTCGTGCCGCTCGGCGCGCAGATCGTCGGGGCGCTCGCTGGGGCGGCGGCGCTCGCCCTCGCGATGCCGCCGCGACGCCTCGGCCTGGCGGCGATCGAGGGGATCGGGGCGCCTTGGTGGTCGGCCGCGCACGGGCCGATGGTGCGGGCGGGGTTCACCTTCGCCGGGGTCCAGCTCCTCCTCAACCTGACGACCCAGGTCGACATCCTCGTTCTGATGCTCCTCGCGACGCCGCGCGACGTCGCCCTCTACTATGCGGCGGCGCGGGCGGCGCTGGTGGTGTCCTTCTTCTTCAACGCCGCCGCCCTCCTCGCCGAGCCGCGCCTCACCCGTCTCCACGCCGCCGGCGACATCGCCGCGGCGCAGGCCCTCGCCCGCCAGACGGCGCGGATGGGGGTGGCGATGACGCTGGTGTCGGTGGTCGCGGCGGCGCTCCTCGGGCCGTTCTATCTCGGCCTCTACGGCGAGGGGTTCGGGGCGGCCTATCCGGCGCTCGTGGTTGCCGGCGTGGGTTACCTCGGATGGAGCCTCTTCGGGCCCGCTCAACAGGTGCTGCGGGCGGTGCGGGCGGAACGCGCGCTGCTCGTGGCGACGGCGGTGGCGCTCGCGGTCAACGCGGTGCTGACGGCGGCGTTGGTGCCGTTCCTCGGCATCCTCGGCGCGGCGCTCGGAACGGCGGCGTCGTTCCTCGTCAACGGTGCGCTGACGGCGCGGGCGGCGCGACGGGCGGGGATCGCCACGCCGGTATGGGGAGGGTGAGCGAACGCCTCAGGCGCACGCTCGGCGAACGCGATAGCCTCAGGCGGACAGGCGCTCGGCGAGCGCGAACGCTTCAGGCCGGCACACGCGCGGCGAGCGCGAACGCTTTAGGCCGGCAGGCGCTCGGCGGGCGCGAACGCTTCAAGCCGGCACGCGCTCGGCGAGCGCGGCTGTGGCACCGAGCGGCGCCCTTGCGGCGTCGGCGAGCACGCCGTCGGCGAGACGCTCGCGGAAGGCGGCGATGGTGCGGCGAAGCCCGTCCTCGAGCGGCACGCGTGGGGACCAGCGCAGCAGCGAGCGGGCCTTCGCGATGTCGGGCCGGCGCTGGCGCGGATCGTCGGCCGGCAGCGGCGCGCGCACCATCGGCAGCGCGGTGCCGGCAAGCCGCTGGGTCGCCTCGGCGAGGGCGCGGATGGTGAATTCGGCCGGATTGCCGAGATTGATCGGCCCGGTCACCGTGTCGGGCGAGGCCATCAGCGCAATGAGGCCGTCGACCATGTCGTCGACATAGCAGAAGGAGCGCGTCTGGCTGCCGTCGCCGTAGAGGGTGATGGGCAGGCCCTTCAGCGCCTGCACCACGAAGTTCGACACCACCCGCCCGTCGGCGACGTGCATGCGCGGCCCGTAGGTGTTGAAGATGCGGGCAACCTTGATCCGGAGCCCCATCGCGCGGTGGTAGTCGAAGAACAGCGTTTCGGCGCAGCGCTTGCCCTCGTCGTAGCAGGAGCGGGGGCCGATCGGGTTGACCGAGCCCCAATAGGCTTCCGGCTGCGGATGCACCGTCGGGTCGCCGTAGACCTCGCTGGTGGAGGCCTGCAGGATCCGCGCGTCGAGGCGCTTGGCGAGGCCGAGCATGTTGATGGCGCCGATCACCGAGGTCTTCGTCGTCTGGATCGGGTCGTGCTGGTAGTGCACGGGCGAGGCGGGACAGGCGAGATTGTAGATCTCGTCGACCTCCACGTGGAGGGGAAAGGTCACGTCGTGCCGCATGAACTCAAAGCGGGGGTGGGCGTGCAGATGGTCGATGTTGCGCTTGGTGCCGGTGAACAGATTGTCGACGCAGAGGACCTCGTGCCCCGCCGCGATGAGACGGTCGCACAGGTGAGAGCCGAGGAAGCCGGCGCCGCCGGTCACGAGGATCCGCTTTCGACTGTCGTAGAGGCGTGCCATGGGACTCTCTCGCAAATATCAATCTATGATTGATTTACCATAGAGTGGAATGACTCTCCTTGGCAAGCTTTCCTATGGTGCCATAGCGCGCCGACGCTCCCTGATGAGGAAGCGAATGGTGGCGAAGTACCAGGCCTTGTAGAACGCGTAGGCGAGCCCGGCGCGCCCGTCGAGAAGGCCGCCCTTGAGAAGGGTGCACAATCCAAAATAGAGTGGTGCGTACCACCAGGCGTCGAGATGGCGATATTTGAAGCGCTGGCGGGGGGTGAGGGCGGCGGTGTCGCCCGTCTCGAGGGCGAGGTAGCGGGCGGCCTCCCAGCGGGCGTAGGCGAGGTGGCGGTCGAGGAAGGCGGCGAGGCCGCGCTCGTCGCGGTGGAGGAGCGGCGCCCGGATCGTCTCGGCCGGGCCGTCGAGCACGGGGTGCTCGTGCACCTCCATGTCGAGCGGGCTCCACTCCCGCTCGTCGATGCGCTCGTAGAGACCGTGGCCGTGGCGGATCAGGGCGAGCTTGCGCTGCGGTACGCCGTGGCGCAGCGGGCGGCCGAGGAAGGTGTTGCGGTAGCCGAGCCAGTAGCCGGCGGCGCGGCTCTCCGGCAGGCGCGCCGCGAGCTCGGCGCAGAACTCCTCGGTGACGAGCTCGTCGGCGTCGAGAAAGAGCACCCATGGCGCGGCGATCGGCTCGTTGAGGAGCACGTGGTTGCGCTTTTTCGGATAGCGCCCGTTCCAGACGAACTCGACCACGCGCGCCCCGGCGGCGCGGGCGATGGCGGCGGTGCCGTCCTCGCTTGCCGAATCCACCACGATCACCTCGGCGAAGGGCGAGAGGCGGGCGAGGCACTCCCCGAGGATCGCCGCCTCGTTGCGCACCGGGATGACGACGCTGACGGGCAGCGTCACGACCCCGCCTCCAGCGTGCGGACGGCGACGGGGCGGGCGGGGTTGCCGGCGACGACCGTCGCGGCCGGCACGTTCCGCACCGCCACCGCCCGGGCGCCGACCACCGCCATGTCGCCGACCGAGACGCCGGGGCCGACGAAGGCGTCGGCGCAGATCCAGGCGCCGGCGCCGATGCTGATCGGCGGGCGCAGCAAGGGCATCGCCGGGTGGCGGTGGTCGTGGGTGCCGGCGCAAAGGTGGGCGCCTTGCGACACCGTGGCGTCGGCGCCGATCGTGATGGGGCCGAGCGAATAGAGGATCGCCCGTTCTCCCACCCCGACGCGGTCGCCGAGGACGAGGCGCCAGGGAACCGCGATGCGCACGCTCGGCGCCACCCGCACGCCCGCGCCGACGCGGGCGCCGAACGCGCGCAGCATGAGGTTGCGCCAGCCCCACAAAGGGCGCGGCGAGAGGCGGAAGGCGGGCCGGCAGAGCGCCCAGGCGAGCCGCCCCGCGAGCGCCGCATGGCTCCATGAGCGGGATCGGCGGTTGGCGAGGGTGTCGATCTCGATACCGTCCATGGTGCTACCTCGGTGTGTCGGTGGTCGGCCGGAGGCGGACCGTCCGGCGGGAGAGGCGGGCGAGAAGCGGCGTTTCCACATGCCGGTGGAAGGCGATCCCGGCGACGAGCGTCGCCGCGACGAGGAGCGGCAGGCTGCCGAGGGTGGCGGCGATGGGCACGGGCGTCCGCGCCGCGAGCTTCAAGAGCGCCGAGAGGACCGGGCCGTGCGTGAGATAGAGGGCGTAGGAGGCGCCGCCGAGCGCCACGAGGACGGCGGGCACGGCGAGGCGCCCCGCCGCCTCGCAGGCGGCGAGGCCGGCGAGGAGAGCGGCCGCCCCCAGGCCGGCGATGATCGGCGATCCCCCCGTCAGCGCCGCCGCCAGGAAGACCGTGGCGCCGAGGAGGGCGACGGCGGCGGGCGCCTTCACCGCCGGCAGCACCACCCGCGCCGCCATGCCGAAGCCGAAGAGGAGGTTGATCTCGGCGAACGCGTAGGTGTCGCCCTCACCGAGGGCGCAGACGGCGAACCACAGCCCGAGCGCCGCGACGCCGACGCCGCGGTGGAGGATCGCGAGGCCGAAGAGGGCGTAGAACAGCACCTCGTGGAAGAGCGTCCAGGCGACGGTGAGGGGCGTCGGGTCGGCCGGGCCGGCGAGGACGACGGCGGCGAGAAGGGTGGCGGGCTCGCGGAAGGCGGGCAGGCCGAAGGTCGGCACCAGGACGAAGGCGGGCAGGATCGCCGCGAGCACCACCCAATAGGGCAGATAGATCCGCCGGGCGCGGCGCAGAAGATAGGCGCGCAGGCGCTCCGGCCGGCCGATGTCGGCACCGTGGGCGTGGGCGATGACGAAGCCCGACAGCACGAAGAAATAGTCGACGCCGCTCTGGCCCGCCATCAGCACGGCCTGCAGCGCGGCGGGGCGGTCGGCATCTGGCGTCGCCGCCGCGGCGTGGAACAGCGCCACGGCGAGGGCGGCGAGGCCGCGGCCCGCCTCGAGCGAGGCGAGACGGGGTGCGGCGGCGCTCATCCGACCCGCACCATCGGCGGCGGCGCGACGCCCCGGGTCGATCCGCCCGCGACGATCCAGCGGTAGACGGCGACGTGGGCGCGGGCGACGGCGTCGGCATCGTGCCGGGCGCGCAGCAGGGCGCGGCCGCGCTCGCCGATGGCCGCGAGCCGGGTCGGCGGCAGCGCCAGCGTCTGCGTGAGAACTGCCGCCATGCGGGCGGGATCCGGCGCGATCTCGACGGCGGCGCCCACGGCGAAGGCGTGCGGCATGTGGCAGGCCGCCGTCATCAGCACCGGGCAAGCGGCGGCCCACGCCTCGAGCACCGCCATCGGCAGGCCCTCGGAGGTGGAGGGGAGCACGAACGCGTCGGCGTGGGCGAGGGCGGCGCGCTTTTCTCCGCCGTGGAGCGGCCCGGCGAGGTGGGCGCGGCCGGCGAGGCCGTGCGCGGTGATGGCCTCGCGCAGCTCGGTGGCGTGGCCCGCTTCGTCCCACCCGGCGATGACGAGGTGCCAGGTGGCAGCGACGTCGGCCCCGAGGCGGGCCCAGGCTGCAAGGAGCGGCAAGAGCCCCTTCTTTGGATGGAGCCGACCGAGAAAGAGGAGGATGCGGCGCTCGGGCGGAAAGCCCGCCGGCCGTGGTGGGAGCGGGGCCGGCGTCTCGGGTGCGAGGCCGTTGGCGATGACGGCGATCGGCGCGGTGAGGCCGACCCTGCGGATCGCCTCCGCCTCGGCCTCGTTGAGGGCGTGGAGGCAGTCGGCGCCGGCGAGGTTGTCGTCCTCGTAGAGGAGCCGGGCGAGGCGCTTCTTGAGGGGAGAGCGGGCGAGGGCCGGCGGGTCGAGCATGCCGCGCGGGGAGATGACGACGCCGCCGCCGGTGCGCTTGCGCCACTGCGCCACCGCGCGCGAGTGGGGCTGCCACAGGCCGTGCTGGTGGACGACGTCGAAGCGCGCGTCGAGGTGCCTCGCCAACGCCGGGGCGTAGGCGAGGCCGGCGGGGCCGCGGCGGGGAGCGGCGGCGGGCATGAGGGGAGCCCAGGCGGCGAGGTCCTCCGCCATTTCGGCGGGCGAAGGGTCGGCGACGCCGAGGACGGTGATCCGGTGGCCGGCGCTCGCGAGTGCCCGCGCCGTTCCGCGCACCGAATGGAACAGGCCCCCGGCGCGCCGCGTGAGGCTGCCGGTCACGACGGCGAGGGTGAGCGGCGGCCCGTCGTCCGGGAAGGGCGGAGCGAGTGGGGCGGTGAGGGTGTCGGCCGAGGTCATGAGCCGATGCCGCTAGAGCATCCCGCGCTCGATCGAGCGCGGACGAGATGCTCTATCCCGTTGAACGGAAGAACGCTTTCCTCCGCACGTGCTTCCCCTCGAGGGGGACGTGCTCTAACCGACATGGGCGATGATCCGGCGGCCGAGAACGCCGAAGAGGGCGCGGTCCAACACCAGCGGTGCCTGGCGGCGCCGGCGCGTGACGGCGGTCTCGACGGCGCCCGCCAGGCCGTCCGCGAAGCGCTCCACGCCCCAGGGGGCGATGGCCGCGCGGGCGGCGAGCCCGCGAGCGCGTTGCGTCGCGGCGGGCATCGCGAGGAGATAGGTGATCGCCTCGGCAAGGCTCGCCTCGGTGGGATCCACCATCACGCCGCCTTCGCTGATCACCGAGCGGGCGACGCCGGCGCGGTTCGACACGATCACCGGCACCGCTGCGGCCATCGCCTCGTTGACGACGAGGCCCCATTGCTCCGTCGTCGCCGGGTGCACGAACGCCTCGGCGAGGCCGTAGAGGGCGGGCAGCGCGGCATATTCCTCGAAGCCCGGAAGGTGGACGCGGCTCTCGACCCCCGCCGCGCGGGCCGCCGCCTCGATCGCGGCGCGCTCCGGCCCGTCGCCGAGGATCACGAGATCGGGACCGTCGCGACCGGCGGCGCGGGCGAAGGCGTGCACCAGGGTGGGGAAGTTCTTCTTGGCGACGAAGCGGCCCGAGGCGAGGAGGTAGCGCGGCGGCAGGCCGAGCGCGGCGCGCGCGCCGGGCCGGGCGCGGGCGGCGTCGGCACCGGCCGCGAAGTGGGCGTTGTCCACCGCGTCGTAGCCGAGATGGATGCGGCGTGGGCCGAGGCCGAGATCGTGGAGATAGGCGGCGTGAGGCGGGCCGCCGACGAGGGCGGCGTCGACATGGGCGAGGATCCGCCGCTTCGCCGCCTCGCGCAGGGGGTGGCGCAGCGCGTCGTCGGCCATCGATTCCGACAGCATGACCGTCGGCAACCCCCGGCGGCGGGCGTAGGCGAGGGCGGCGAGGCTTTCCGGGCTCGCCCATCCCGTCACCGCCACGACGTCGGGCTCGGCGGCGTCGAGCGCGGCGGCGAGGCGGCGGGCGAGCGCCCCGCTGGCGACGTCGCGCAGATAGCGGCGACGGTCGGGGTAGAGCCGCACGGCGTTGGGGTCGGCCGACAGGAAGCCGGCGAAGGGGCCCTCGTCGGTGCCGGCGATCGTCGTCAGTCGGCCGAAGCGGGACCGGGCCGCCGCGAGGCGGGCGGCGTGGTAGTGGCCGAGCTGACGCACGACGAGCGCGAGGCTGATTCGATCGGGGCTCATGCGGGGGCTCCCTGTTCGAGGCCGAGGAGGGTGGCGAGGCGGTTTCCCGCGAGGGCGCGGGCGAGGGCGCGACCCGGCTCGCCGCCGGCGGCGCGCAGGCCGAGATCGCGGACCGCCGCGGCGTCGAGATAGGCGCGGCGGACGGCGACCCAGTTGGATTGGCTGAAGCTGTCGAGCATCGGGTGGTAGCCGCAGGCTTCGAGGCCACGCGGCAGCAGGCGGCACACGAGGTAGGCTTCACCGAAGAGCTGGAAGAAGGCCCGCAGCGACTGATGCGCGGCGAGGGTGAACTGGTTCACCTCGAACTGCACGAGGTCGATGGCGCCGCGGCCGAGGGCGCCGGCGAAGCCGCTCGCCACGGCGAGATCGTGCCCCTCGGCGTCGATCTTCAGGATGGTGAGGTGGGAAAGGCCGAGCCGGGCCATCTCCCGGTCGCCGGTCGTGGCGGGAACCTCGATGGGCTCGATCGGGTGACCGTCCTGGTAGCAGGCGATGTCGTAGACCGAGGAGATGCTCGGATTGTCGAGCACCGCGTTGAGGCGCAGCGAGCCGGGGCTCGCCGAAAGGGCGGCTTCGACGAGGATCGCGCGCGGGTCGTTCGTGCGTGCGGCGAGGGCGCGGAAGGTCGCCGGCACCGGCTCGTAGCAGACGACGCGCCGGGCGGTGCGGTGGGCGAGCAACCCCTCGACCCACTCGCCCCGATTGGCGCCGACGTCCATCGCGTCGACCGGGCCGCGGGCGGCGAGGCGGCCCTGAAGCCAGCGCTCGCCGTTGGTGGTCATGTCGACGTCGTGATTCTCGAACGCGCGGACGATCCGGCGCGCCACGGTGTAGAGGGCGAAGGCGCCGAGACGGCGCTGCTTCACCGTGCCGTCGATGGCGCGGGCGAGGAGGGCCTTCACCGGGCGGGCGGCGGGGCGCAGGGATGCTGTCGACGTGCTCATCTCAGGCGGCCGCCTCGATCGCCCCGGCGAGCGGGACGGCGCGGGCGCTCCACATCAGCGTGTCGGCACGCCGCTCGTGGCGCGCCGGCGCGGCGAGGGCGCTGTCGATCGCCTCCACCAGGTGGTGCGGCGGCAGCACGGTGAGGCCGGGCGCGGCGAGGCGGTTGATCTGATCGCACGCGTTTGTCGCGAACACCGGCGCGCCGGTCGCGAGATGATCGTAGAGGCGCATCGGCGAGGCGGCATGGTTGAGGGCGGTCGGCGCGTAGGGGATGAGGCCGGCGTCCACCGCATGGGCGTAGCGATGCATCTCGTCGTGCGGCAGGGGCCCGGTGACGACCACCTTCGGGCTGTCGAGCCAGGGCGCACGCCGGGCCGCACCGGCGGAGACGGGGCCGGCGACGAGCAGGGTGCCCACCCTGTCGAGCGCGGCGACGCGGGCGACGAGGTCGAGATCGAGCCGCTCGGAGAGACCGCCCAGGATGCCGACGACCGGCCTCTTGCGGTCGGCGAGCTCCGCCGGCCGTCCGCCGGGCCGGGTCGCGAAGCGCGGCTCAGTGGCGTTGGGCGAGACGAGGGTGCGCGCCGGATCGATCCCGTGCTCGGCGATGGCGCGTTGGCGCAGCGCCTCCGACACGTAGACGTTGAGGACGGCGCGGCGGGCGAGTTCGGCCTCCGCCTCGGCGACCGCCCGCCAGCCGCGATAGGCGCGATAGTCGTCGGCGGTGTAGGTGACGACGGGAAAGTGCTCGCCGAGGAAGCGGGCGAGGGGGCGGTAGGCGGGCGAGGAGAAGACGAGCACCGGCCGCTCGCCGAGCGAGGCGGCGAGGCGTCTCACGAGGCGCGCGAGCAGGCGCTGGCCGATGTCGGCGGTGCCGGAGGCCCAGCCGCGGGGCAGGCGGATGGCGAAGGTGGTGAGCGGCCCCGCCTCGCTGAAGCGCGGCACGGAGGGGACGAGCCCGGCTTCGGGCACCACCGCGGCCGTCGCGACACGGGCGGCGAGGGCTTCGGCGATGCGGCGATGCCACAACGTGTTGGTGTCGAGGAAGAGAAGGGTCATGGCGTCGTCTCTCGCGTGCCTGCACCGCCGGCCGCGCGTGGCGGGACGGGAGCCGATGGACGGGAATGGGGCGGAGGAGGTCGGTGGATCACGGCGCCGCCCTCCGGACGGCGCGGCGCAGGGCGCGCTGGTGCGTCGCCCCGACCGCCGCCGCGATCCGCCCCGGGTCGAAGTGTTGGGCGATGTCGCTGCGGCCTTCCTCCACCATGCGTCGGCGCTCGGCGGGAGCGTCGAGAAGGGCGGCGACGGTGGCCGCGAAGGCGGGGCATCCACCGCCGGCGATCGGCGCGACGCCCCGGCAGCGCGCCGCGACCTCGTCGGCGCCGGATCCGCCCAGGAGCGCGGCCACCGGCACGCCGTGGGCGACGGGCTCCAAGAGGCGCAGGCCGAACGGCTCGCAGGGCGCCGCGATCACCGCCAGATCGAGGCCGCGCCAGAAGGCCTCGACGTCGGCGACGAAGCCGACGAGGTGGACGTGGGACTGAAGGCCGCGCGCGTAGATCTCCGCCTCGAGGCCTGGCCGCAACGGCCCCTCCCCGGCGACGAGGAGGCGGAAGGGGACGCCGCGATCGCGCAGCGCGGCGGCGAGGGGGACGAGCGCTTCGACCCCCTTGCCGCGGACGAGGCGCGTCGCCGTGCCGATGGTCGGCATGCCGTCGCCCGGCACGCCGTTGCCCGGCGTTGCGTGGCGAGCGGCGTCTTCATCGGGCAGCGGCAGGGGGTTCGCGATCACCGACAGCCGCGTTCTGAGCCCCGCCGCGCGCCAGGCGTCCGCGACCCAGTGGCTGACGGCGATGGCATGATCGGCGCGCAGCGCGATGTGGCGGCTCAGAACCGCGCCGAGACGGGCCCGCGCCGAGCCCTCCGTGAGGGATGGCGGCAGGCCGTGCAGATGGATGACGAGGGCCGTCGACTTCGGCAGAGCGAAGACGAGCGCCGGCGGTGGCAGATGGAGCTGCACCACGTCCGGACGGATGTCGGCGACCACGGCGCGGAAGGCGCGCAGGCGCGAGCGCATCGAGCCGCCACGCGTGACCGCGTCGACCCCGGCCCGCCGTGCCGCGGCGGCCGCCTCGACCGCGTCGCCCAGGAAGAGGAGATGCGCCGCGCCGCCCGCCGCAATGGCCGCCGCCGCGAGGTCGATCGCGACGCGCTGGGCCCCGCCGAAGGGAGCCCCGGGCGCCACATGAAGCACCCGCGGCAAGTCCTGCCGTCCACCGTCGCCCGTGCCGGGTCGGAGGACGGCGGCGTTCATGACCGATCGGGTCCGCGTGGCGCGCGGGGCAGGATGAATTGGCGCCGCCCGGGTTCGGCGCGGCGCCCCGTCCGCACGGCGGCGGCGATCAGCACCAGCGCGCCCACGTAGAGGACGATCATGTTGAAGAAGTAGCTCGCGTAGAAGGCCGGCGTCAGCACCGCCGGGGCGAGGCCGGCGGCGTAGAAGGTCGCCGCGCCGACGCCGCCGCGCTGGGCGCGCGCCCACCACCGTCCCATGATGAGGGCGATCGCGAAGAACACCAGCGCCCCGAGGAAGCCGAACTCCAGATAGGCCTCGCCCATTCCGGTCGGCATCGTGCCGATGCGCCAGGGAATGTCGAAGGCGGCGAGGATGCGTTCGGCTGGGTCGATGGGGAACATCAGCGCGTTCTTCACGTCCGCCCCAACGATCTGCGCCGGCACCCACTGGAACACGAAGCGGTTCCAGCTGATGGCGCCGAGCGTGTGCTCGCCGAGCTCGTTGGCGAGCCGCACCAGGGTGAAGGCGTTGTAGAGCTCGGGCGTCGTCGCCCGCGTGGCGAACGGGGTGTACGACCAGAAGTCGATCGCCAGTATGTCGCTGAGACTGGGGAGGGTGACATTGCCCGCCTCATCCTGCCGGGCCGCCGCCCTCAGCGCGCCGACCGCAAAGACCAAAATCATGCCGAGGGGCAGACCGCACATGATGGCGAACCGAGGCACCAGCGTGCGCCGCACGAACCACAGGGCGAGCACGGCGCAGGTGAAGGCCTCCAGCATCCCTCTGCGTCGAAAGTGAATGAAGATGATCGGAAAGTAAAGCCCGATATTGACCGCGAGTAATGCGGTCGTCAGGTGCGTCTTTTTCTTCAAGAAAAGTGAAATGGAAAGAAAAAGAGAAATGACTTTCAGGTTGCCAAAAAAATACAAAATCGTGAGAGGGCCGCTCCACTGGTGGGCCATGCGCTCGTCGACGTCGGTGGCGCCGATGGCGAGGGCCATGGCCGCCGCGACGATGGTGATCACCACGGTGATGCGCTCAACCTCGCGCCCGCTCAGGAGGTTGGCGGGCATCGCCCCGCCGCGGCCCATCTGCAGCCCGGCGCGCCAGCCGAGCAGCACGGCGACGAGGCTGAGCAGGCAGAAGGCATAGAGCGTCAGGAGCGCGCCGATCTCGTAGGCCCCGACCCACTGGCGGATCTGCCAAAGCTGCGGGACCACCCAGAGGGTGAACACCGCGCCGATCAGCGTCGGCAGCTGCATGTAGCCGGAGCGGCGAACCAAGAGGCCGATGCACAGGACGGCCAAGGAGCTGGTCGCGAGGAGAACGAAGGCGAAGGGTTCCATGGAGGGCTCCGGCGGCGGCGATCGGTGGCGGGCGGCAGGGCCGGCCCGCATCGCAGGCCCCTACATGCGCCGCCCGGCCGCGCGAAGACAACGGGGGAGCGCCAATCCGCGCCCGTCGACACCGCCCGGGCGACGGTTCCGGCCGGCTTATCCCCGCTCGGCGGGCCGACGACTATCCTACGCCATCGCAACCATAGGGTGAAGCATGCTTGGGATCAGTCTGTCCGTGTCGGGGGCGCCGTCGACGACCCTCGGCCCCGCCTTCGACCTCTGCGTGGACGCGGAGAACGGCGACGACGGCAACGACGGCAGCATGGCCGCGCCGTTTGCCACGCTCGCCAAGCTCGCCAGCGTGTCCACGGCGGACGACCGCGTGGGCCTCAAGCGCGGCTCGCGCTTTCGCGAGACCTTTTCGGCCGTCTCGGCGCGCGGCATCGGCGCCTACGGCGATCCCGCCGATCCGCCGCCCTTCATCGACGGCTCCGACGTGGTCGCGGCGACGATCACGGCGCACGCCACCCACGCCGACGTCTACGAGGTGACGATCACCCACTCCGAGGCACCCTATTTCGCGGGGTCCTACGTGGAGTCCAACGGGCCCCACTTCGCGCTCTGGTGGGAGCCGACCGGGGGCACGCAGCTCGGCGAGTATCTGGAACCCTACTACGGGGCCGCCGACATCGCCGCCGGCGAAGCCTTCGTCGCCGCCAACCCCGGTCGCATGTTCGTGCACAAGGACGGCTCCACCAATCCCGACGCGCGCACCGAGGCGAGCGGCCAGACCTTCCGCTACGTCTTCCAGCTCGCCGACAGCGGCGATCCGCGGACCGGCGGCGCGCTCCACAACGCCGCGCGTGCCGAGCTCTTCGAGCATCCGGGCGGCACGGTGAGCGACCTCGTCTTCGGCCGCAACATCCGCAAGGACTGCACCTACGCGGTCACCCAGAACTTCGTCGCCGGCGATCCGGTGCCCGTCTATCGCCGCTGCGCCTGGATCGACGTCGGCTGCCACGCGAGCCTCGGCGTGTGCCACGGCCACGACCTGCTGTTCCTCTCGCGCACCCCCGGCGCGGCGACCCAGGGCGCGGCCTTCCACTGCTATCACGACACCTACGCCGCGGCGACGCCGCAGCTGAAGCGCGCCCGCATCGTCGGCTTCTCCAAGGCCGTCTACAGCCACGGCTCGGTCGGCGGCAACATCCTCGACGGCATGGTGGTGGAGCGCGTGCGGGCCGAGGGCTGCCGCGCCTTCGCCTACGGGCCACCCTCCAGCGGCAGCCTCGTGGTGCGCGACGGGGTGCTGATCGACGGCGTGAACTTCGTCCAGGGCTCGATGACGGCCGACGTCGACGGCTTCCTCTTCGTCACCATCACCGGAGCGAGCCCGTTCGGCCGCGCCCTCTTGTCGGAGACGGTGAAGAACGGCATCGATCCGGTCTTCCGCAACGGTTTCGCGGTGTTCCGCAACGACACCCAGTCGGGCGACAAGCGCTGCCTGGAGTTCGAATCGGCGACCCCCGCTAACAACGGGCGGCTGACGCTGCAGAACGTGACCGTCGCGGGCCTGTCGCGGGCGCTCGTCTACCACAACCTCGCCCCCATCACGCTCGAGGAGAGCGCCATCGGCGCGATGTCGACCACCGACCGGACGCCGAACACGGGCTTCGTCGGCATCGCCTCGCAATTCGGCATTCCGGGAAGCGCCTACGACACTCTCGCCGAGATCCAGGCGGTCGCCTCCGGCGTCGATGGCGACTGCCTGCTGGAGCAGGCCGAGCCGCTCGCCTTCGACGGCGATCCGACGGCCACCCCCTATGCGCCGACCATCTCGACGCCGGCGATCGTCGCCGCGGACATGGGCGTCGATCCGGCGGTGATCACCGCTCTCCTCGCGATGGACGTGCCGAGCGAGGCGGACTTCGGCCGCTGACGGAGCGGCCGGCGGCGTCAGGGCCCGATCAGAGGCGGCCGTCGCTCTCCTCGCGCGCGAACGCGCTCTTCACGTCGAAGAAGACCGCGTTCGCCCGGCCGAACCCGCGGATCGCTCCCGCGCCGAGGCGCACGAAGTCGGCATGGGGGACGGCGAGGACGACGGCGTCGTAGCCTCCGGGCTGCGGCGCGGCGGGGAGGGGGCGCACGCCGTACATCCGCTCCGCCTCGTCGGGGTCGACATGGGGGTCCCACACCTCGACCTCGGCGGAGAGCTCGGCGAACTCCGACACCACGTCGACCACGCGGCTGTTGCGCAGATCGGGGCAGTTCTCCTTGAAGGTGAGCCCCATCACCAAGACCTTGGAGCCGACCACCGGCATGCCGCGCCGCATCATCAGGCGCATCACCCGGTCGACCACGTGCGCACCCATCGCGTCGTTGATGCGGCGGCCGGCGAGGATGATCTCGGGATGGTGCCCCACCTGCTGAGCCCGATGGGTGAGATAGTAGGGGTCGACACCGATGCAGTGGCCGCCCACGAGCCCCGGCGCGAAACGCAGGAAGTTCCACTTCGTCGCCGCCGCGTCGAGCACCTCCTGGGTGTCGAGACCGAGGCGGTGGAACAGCATCGCGAGCTCGTTCATCAGGGCGATGTTGAGGTCGCGCTGGGTGTTCTCGATGATCTTCGCCGCCTCCGCGACCTCGATCGACGGGGCGCGGTGGGTCCCGGCCGTCACCACCGAGGCGTAGAGGGCGTCGATGGCGGCGGCTGCCTCGGCGCTCGAGCCGCTCGTGACCTTGACGATCGCTTCGAGCCGGCGCGCCTTGTCGCCCGGATTGACGCGCTCGGGGCTGTAGCCGAACGCGAAGTCCCGCCCCCTCGTGAGCCCCGACGCCCGCTCCAGCGCCGGCACGCAGATCTCACGGGTGCAACCGGGAAAGACGGTGGACTCGTAGACCACCACCGCGCCCGGCCCCATCGCCTTGCCCACCGTCTCGGAGGCGGCGAGGAGGCGGGAGAGGTCCGGCGTCTTGGCATCGTCGACCGGCGTCGGCACGGCGACGACGAAGGTGCGGCAGCCGGTCAGCGCCGCCGGGTCGGCGGTGATGGTGAGGTTGGTGGCGGCGGCGAGGTCGGCGTCCTCCACCTCGCCGGTGGCGTCGTGTCCGGCGGCGAGGGCGGCGACGCGGCGCGCGTCGAGGTCGAAGCCCACCACCTTCTGCCGCCGGGCGAAGGCGACGGCGAGGGGCAGGCCCACATAGCCGAGCCCGATGACGGCGATGGGGTGGCTGGTGAGGTCGAGGTCGGTCAAGGCGGAGCCATCCGGGATGTCGTGCCCCACGTCGGCGCGGGACGAGGCTCGGCTGAGCCATTTTGACGCCGCGGCGTCAAGGCCGGAACGGATGTAGTTGTATCGCAGTTGCGTTTTATGGATCGAATCTTGCTTTAATATTCCAGAATTTGAGGGCGCGCCGGAGCGCGTGGGACGACGGGGCCTCCATGAGGACGATCATCTTCGGCGGAGCGGGTTTCGTCGGTCTCAACATCGCCGAAGCTCTGCTGCGGCGCGGCGACGACGTGATGCTGGTCGATCGTACGCCGGTCCCGGCGACGGCGCGCGCCTGGCTCGGGAGGCTCGACGGGCGGCTGACGATGAGGGTCGGCGACGTCACCGATCCCCTCGACGTCGCCGGCGCGATGGCGCACGGCGCCGATGCCGTCGTCTACGGCGCCGCCATCACCGCCGGGCCGAAGCGCGAGGCGGTGGAGCCGGAAGGCATCTTCGCCGTCAACGTGTCGGGCTTCGTGCGCGTCTTGGAGGCGGCGCGGGGACGCGGCGTGCGGCGCGTCGTGAACCTCTCTTCCTCGGCGGCCTACGGCGCGGCGGCGTTCCGCTCGTCCGATCCGCTCCAGGAGAGCACGACGATCCCCGACCCCAACAACCTCTACGGCATCTCCAAGTTCGGCTCCGAGCGGATCGCCGACCGGCTGCGGCACCTTTGGGGGATGGACTTCGTCAACGTGCGTCTCTCGGCCGTGTTCGGCCGCTGGGAGCGCGCCACCGCCGTGCGTGATACGCCGAGCCCGCCGCATCAAGTGCTCAACGCGGCGCTCGCCGGCCGTCCGGCCCTGATCCCGCGGCGCGATCGGCGCGACTACGTCTACGCTCCCGATGCCGCGAAGGCCGTCGTCACCCTGTGCGACGCGCCGCGTCTGCCGTCGGCGCTCTACAACGTCTCGTCCGGGGCGAGCTGGTCGCTCGTCGACTTCGCGGCGGCGCTCGCCGAGCGCATCCCCTTCGAATATCGCCTCTGCAACGAGGGCGAGACGCCGACGATCGATCTGCACATGGAGGCCGACAGGGCGCCGATGTCCATCGAGCGGCTTGCCGCCGAAACCGGCTTTCGGCCCGAATTCGGCCTGCACGAGGCGGTGGACGACCTCGTCGGATGGCTCGACGGGCCGGGGCGGACCTATCTGCGGACCACCGGCGAGGCGCTCTCTAGCCGCTGACCCGGAGGCCGCTGACTCCGCCGGCCGCTGACCCTGTGAGCCGCGCTGGCCCGCAGGGCAGGCCGCCGCTCAGGCGGCGGCGCGGTTCCTGAGGAAGCCGTCGATGCGCTGCATCGCCTCCAGGATGCGGTCCTTGGCGGCGGCGTAGGACACCCGCACATAGCCCTCGCCGAGGATGCCGAAGTCGGGACCGCCGATGAGGGCGACACCGGCCTCGCGCAGCAGCGCATCGGCGAAGGGCTTGGCCTGCCACCCGGTCGCCTTGATGTTGGGGAAGGCGTAGAAGGCGCCCTTCGGCGTGGCGCAGGAGACGCCGGGGAGCGCGTTGAGGGCGTCGACCACCGCGCGGCGACGGTCGTCGAAGGCGGCCACCATCTCGCTCACCGCGTCCTGCGGGCCGGTGAGGGCGGCGATGCCGGCATACTGGGCCGGGGCGTTGACGCAGCTCCAGGCGTTGACGGCGAGCTTGCGGGCGTTGTCGTAGAGCGACTTCGGCCACAGCGACCAACCGAGGCGCCAGCCGGTCATGGCGTAGGTCTTGGAGAAGCCGTCGAGCAGGATCAGCTGGTCGCGCAGCTCCGGAAAGGCGCCGAGCGACACGTGGGGCAGCCCGTCATAGGTCATGCGGCCGTAGATCTCGTCGCTCATCACCGCGACGTCCGGACGGGCGGCGAGGATCTTCGCGAGCTTCGCCACGTCCTCCGGCGGGGTGACGCCGCCGGTGGGGTTCGCCGGCGAGTTGACGATGACGAGGCGCGTCCGGTCGCTGATGAGCGCCTCCACCTCTTCCGGCGCGAAGGCGAAGCCGTTCTCCTCGCGGATCGGCAGCGGCACGGGGGTGGCGCCGGTGAACTCGATCATCGAACGGTAGATCGGGAAGCCTGGGTCCGGATAGAGGATCTCCACCCCCGGCTCGCCGAACATCATGATCGCCATGTACATCGTGACCTTGCCGCCCGGCACGATCATGATGTGGTCGGCGTCGGTGGCGACGCCGGTGCGCATGGCGATGTCGTTCGCCACCACCTCGCGGAGCTCGGGGATGCCGGTGGCGGCGGTGTAGCCGTGATGGCCGTCGCGCAGCGCCTTCACCGCGGCTTCCACGATGTGCGGCGGGGTGGGGAAATCGGGCTGCCCGATGCCCAGATTGATGATGTCGCGCCCCTCCGCGGCGAGCGCGTTGGCGCGGGCGAGAACCGCGAACGCGTTCTCCTCGCCGATGCGGTCGAAGCCGGCCACTGTGTGCAGCATGTTCTATCCTCCCGGGGCGGTCGTCTTAGCGGCCTCGGCGGGCCTCTGCCAAGGGGCGCCTCAGCGGATCGGCGGGGTGCGGTTCACCACCGTCTGCCCGCGCACGCGCTCGCGGTGCAGAATGTAGAGGCCGGACGCGGCGATGATGAGGGTGCCGGCGACCGTCCACCGGTCCGGCGTGTCGTTGAAGACGACGTAGCCGAGCGTGATCATCCAGAACATCTGCATATAGATGAACGGGGCGAGCAGGGAGGCGCTGGCGATGCGATGGGCGATCACGAGCGCGCCGTGGCCCGATGCGCCGAGCGCCCCCATGAGGAAGGCGAGGACCCACTGCCAGCCGTGCAGGCTGGTGAGGGCCCCGTAGGAAAACGGCGACAGCACCACCACGCCGACGAGGGCGGACAGCATCAAGAGGCCCATCGCCGATTCGGTGCGCCGCATGATGCGCGTCATCATGGTGTAGCTCGCGAAGCAGAGCATCGAGAGCACCGAGAGGCCGGCGGCCCAGTGCATCGCCCCGGTGCCCGGCCGCAGCACCACCAAGACGCCGATGAAGCCGACGATGACGGCGCACCAGCGGCGCACGCCCACCTGCTCGCCGAGCACTGGTCCGGCGAGTGCGGTCACCACCATCGGCGCGGCGAAGGTGATGGCGCTGGTCTCGGCGAGCTGCAGATATTGCAGGGCCCAGAAGTTGAAGAAGGTGGCGCCGAGAAGGGTGAGGCCGCGCACCGTTTGGAGGATCGGCTTGCGGGTGCGGAAAGGCGAGAAGTCCCGCCAGACGCGCAGGAAGATCGCCAGCAGCAGCACGTGCGTCGCATAGCGGAGCCAGACCACCTCGACCGAGGCGATCGAGCGGCCGAGATATTTCGCGGTCGCGTCGAGGCAGGCGAACATCGACACCGCGAAGATCATCAGGAGGATGCCCCTGATGGCGGCGCCGGCCTCCGTGTCGGCAGGCGCGAGCGGCACTTAGGCCGTCACGTCCTCGAGGTCGTCGTCTTCGTCGATGTCGTCGGCGTGGGCGATGCCGTTGGCGGCGAGCAAATTCTTTTCCATCTTCCGCAATAGCTTGCGGATCCGCCGACGGTCCTTGTCGTCGAACCCTGCGAGCGCTTCCTTCTCGAGCCTTTTCCAGGTCTTATCCACGTCGCCGATGATGGCACGACCGGGCTCGGTGAGGAAGACCCGTGCGAGCCGTCCGTCCTGCTCGGAGGTCTGGCGGACGACGAAGCCGTGCGCGGCGAGGCGGGTCACCATCTTCGTCACGGTGGGAGGCTGCACGCCGAGGGTGGCGGCGAGCTCGCTCATCGTCTGCCCGTCCTGCCCGCCGAGCGCCTTCAGGACCACCTCCTGGCCCGGGTAGAGGCCGAGAGCGGACAGGTGCGCGCCCGCTCGGCTGCGCTGCGCCTTGGCCGCCTGGGCGAGGCGATGGGTTGCTGACTTCGAATGATCGAACGGCATGGGACCCTCTAGGCTCCGGCTCGTCGACACGGCGAGGGGCGGCGCCGGCACCGGAATTTTGCCGGCTGAATAGGCCGCTCCTTGCGCCGGGGCAAGCGTAGCGAAGGGAAAAATACATCACAAAGCGGGAAAAAGGCGCTCTGTGTGCGCCGAGGGTCACAACGCTGCCATCATCCCGCGAACCCGTGCGGCGTAGGTGGTGCGGGCCTCCGGCGTCGAGGAATCGATGCGGTAGAGGGCGGCGTAGCGGGTGCGCGCGCGCGGATGGCAGATGTAGCGGAAGCCGCGCAGCAGCGTGCGCCGCCCCGGCTCGCCGACGAACTTCGACTGCCAGAAGGTGGCTCCGCAGGTGGTGACCGCGGCGATGGTGGTGATGTTGTGGAGGAGCGGTTGCATCGGCCGGTCCTCGGTCGGCATCGCGAAGGTTGCATGCGGCACCATCACCCGGTCGAGCCAGCCCTTCAGCATCGCCGGCAGCCCGAACCACCACGTCGGGTAGACGAACACGATGGTGTCGCACCAGCGCAGCGAGGCGATGTAGTCGGCGACCGGCCGCTCGTTCTCGCCCTCGGTATGGTAGCCGAGGCGCTCCTCAAGGCTCATCGCCGGGTCGAAGCCTTCGGCGTAGAGGTCGTGCACGCGGCACTCGCGGCCGGGGCGGGCGAGCCCCGTCGTCACTTCGGCGAGGAGATGGGCGCCGAAGCTCTGCGGGTTGGGGTGGCAGAAGACGACGAGGGCGCGCTGGGTCATCGCGCGAGCGTCGGGAAGAGGTAGGGCTTGCCGTAGTCGAAGTCGGGATTGTCCCAGGCGATCATCTTGCCCGGATTGAGCAGCCCCTTGGGATCAGCGCGCCGCTTGAAGGCGAGCTGCACCGCGTCGGTCTCCTTCATGCCGCCCTCTTCCAGCGTGTAGCGGTGGGGGTTGAAGATCGGGCAGCCGTTGTCCTCGTGGATCGCCACGATCTCGTCGAGCCGTGCCTCGGTGGTGTAGCGGATCAGCGGCAGGCCGAAGCAGCCGACGGCCCCGTCGAAGCGGACGAACTCCAGGTGGGTGGGCGCCTCGTCGCCGAAGATCTCGGCGATTCTCAGGACCTTCCCGCAGATGTCGGGCTGCGGATAGAGCACCTGCAGATAGGTGATCGCCGGATCGACGCGCAAGGCGCGCAGCGTGGTGTGGTTCCACGACAGTTCGAAGGCGGCCGGCAGGCGCGCCCGCGTCGCCTCGTCGAGCTGGTCGGAGCGCAGCGTCACCGTGCCGCCGGCGCGGGCGGCGAGACGGGCGACGTCGTCGACGGCGAAGGGAGCGGCGACGACGATCGCCACCGCCTCGCCCGCCGGCAGGTAGGGAGCGTGGCGCTTGAAGTAGCCGGCGACGCTCGCGTCCACCACGGCGACGTTCTTCAGCAGCAGCCCGTCGGCGGCGGCGAGCGTCTCGCCGTAGCGCACCGCCCCTTCCAGCGTCGGAAAGGTGGCGAGAAGGTCGACCCAGGCGTAGGCCGGGGCCAGCGGCATCTCCACCTCGGTGATGACGCCGGTGGTGCCGTAGGCGTGGCTCGCCTTGGCGATGTCGTCGCCGGTGAGGTCGACGACGGACGGGATCGAGCCGTCGAGGGCGGCAAGGCGCAGGCGGATGATGTTGCCGGCGTCGCGCAGGCCGCCCCAGCGGATCGAGCCGACGCCGCCCGAGCCGCCCGCCACGAAGCCGCCGATCGAGGCGGTGTGGTAGGTGGAGGGCGAGAGCCGCAGCTCCTGCCCGCTCGCCCGCGTCGCCTCGTCGATCTTGGCGAGGATCGCGCCGGGCTCGGCCACGACGCGCCCCTCGCCGATCTCGATGACGCGGTCGAGCGCCGAGACGTCGATCACCAGGCCGCCGGCGAGCGGCATCGCCTGGCCGTAGTTGCCGGTGCCGGCGCCGCGCACCGTCACCGGCACGTCGTTGCGCCACGCGGAGCCGAGGGCCGCGTGCAGCTCGTCGACGCTGCGCGGCGTCGCGACGAGGTCGGCGGCCACCGCGTCGAGCTGGCGCTTCAGGACCGGCGAGTACCAGTAGAAGTCGCGGCTCTTCTGCTGGAGGATGCGGGGGTTCTCCTCGAGCGGCACCTCACCGTCGAGCTCGGCCTTCAGCGCGGCGATGTCCATAGGGCATCCAGTTCGCAATAGTCGGGAGGGGAGGCGTCGATCACGGCGCCGGCGCGGATCACCGTGCGGTCGATCTGCGGCCGGCTGAAGAGCTCCGTGGAGTGGCGGGCGCTGAAGAGCACGAGGTCCGCCGGTGCACCGGGAGCGATGCGGCCGTGCTCGGCGAGACCCATGATGGCGGCTGGGGTGGTGGAGAAGGCGCGCGGCCACAGCCCCACCGGGTGGTCGAGGTGGAGCACGCGCGTCGCCTCGCGCCACACCTCGACCATGTCGAGGTCGCCGTAGGCGTAGAACGGGTCGCGCGTGTTGTCGGAGGCGATGGCGACGCGGATGCCCCGGGCGGCCATCTCGTGCACCAGCGTGCCGCCGCGGATGCGCGGCGTGCGCCCGGCGTGGCGGTCCTGCAGATAGAGATTGCAGAGCGGCAGGCTGACGATCGCGAGGCCCGCCTCGGCCACGAGGTCGAGCGTGCGGGCGGCGTCCGCCTCCGGCCGGGCCATCTGCGAGCAGCAGTGGCCGCAGGTGATGGTGCCGGAGAAGCCCACCGCGATCGCCTGCCGCGCCACCTCCTCAAGCACGTTGACGGACGGGTCGAGTGTCTCGTCGACATGGAAGTCGAGGTCGAGGCCGCGATCCTCGGCGGTCACGAGCAGGCGGCGGATGCGCTCGGCGATGTCCGCCTCGGGGGTCAGCACCGCGCCGACGAGGCCGCCGAAGCCGGTGATCTTGTCGAACAGCGGGCCGAGATCCTCCGCCATCGAGGCGGCGTTCATGAGGCTCACGCCCTGGAGCGTGACGCGGTCGGCCCACGCCGCCCGCACCTCGGCGAAGACCGGCCAGGAAATGTCGTCCTGCGGCGGGATGGAATCGATGTGGGTGCGGATCGCCGCCGTGCCGTAGGCGTAGGCGGCGGCGAGGCCGAACTCCATGCGGGCGCGCACGTCCGCCGCGCTCCAGTGGGCGACGCGGTCCTCGCCCGTCGCCTGAAGCGCGCTCATGAACGTCCCGTCGGGGTTCGCCTGGCGCGGCCAGATGTGTCCCTTGTCGAGATGGGTGTGCATGTCGACGAAGGCGGGCACCAGAATGCCGCCGCGGGCGTCGATGTCGCCGCCTTGCCCGGCGGCCGGCTCGACAAGGGCGACGCGGCCCGCCTCGACGCTCACGTCGAAGAGGGCGAGGTCGTCGCCTGGACCCTCCTGGAAGGCTTCGGGAATGGCGGCGTTGGCGACGATCATCGACGGCCCCGGTCCATGGCGCTTTCGTGCCACTTCCCGAGGATGCGGTTGGAGAGCACGCTGAGCGACACGTAGATCAGTATGCCCGTCGCGGAGATGAGGACAAGAGCGGCGAAGAGGCGGGGGATGTTGAGGCGATAGCCCGACTCGATGATGCGCGAGGCGAGGCCCGTGCCGAAGCCCGAGGCGCCGGCCACGAACTCGGCCACCACCGCGCCGATCAGGGCGAGACCGCCGGCGATGCGCAGCCCGCCGAGAAAATAGGGCATCGCCGCCGGGAGCTGCAGATAGCGCAGCGTCTGCCAGCGGCTCGCGCCGTAGAGGCGGTAGAGGTCGCGCAGGTTGCGGTCGGCGGAGTTGAGGCCCAGCGTGGTGTTGGACAGGATCGGGAAGAAGGCGACGATCCAGGCGCAGATCAAAAGCTTCGCGAGGTCGTTGCCGACATAGATGTTGATCAGCGGGAAGATCGCCACGATGGGCGTCACCTGCAGCACCACGGCGATGGGGAAGAAGGAATATTCCACGATCCGCGACTGCGTGAGGGCGATCGCGAGGGCGACGCCGCCGATCGTCGCGAGCGCCAGCGCCAGCAGCGTGATGAGCAGCGTGTTGAGGAGCGAGGGTCCGAGAACCCCGAAGTCGGCGACGATCGTCCACACCACGAGGCCCGGTCGCGGCAGGATGTAGGTGGGGATCTCGTTCGCCGTCACGACGAAGTCCCAGCCCACGACGAGGGCGGCGAGCACCGCGAAGGGCAGGCCGATGCGCAGCCACTTGTCGAGCCGCCGCCGGCGCGCCTCGCGCGAACGGGCGGGCGGCGCGGCGGCGCTCATTCCCCCATCGCCTCGTGGAGGGCGGCGGAGGTGGCGCTGGCGATCTCGCCATAGTGCGCCGAGGTGCGGAAGGCGGCGGTACGCGGCGAGGGCTCGTCGACCACCACCTCCGTTGCGACGTGCCCCGGCCGCCCGGTCATCACCGCGATGCGGGTGGAGAGGTAGACGGATTCGAACACCGAGTGGGTGACGAAGACGATCGTCCACGCCTTCTCCGCCCATAGGTGCAACAGGTCGTCGTTGAGGCGGAAGCGGGTGATCTCGTCGAGCGCGGCGAACGGCTCGTCCATCAGGAGCACCGAGGGCTCGGTGGCGAGAGCACGGGCGATCGAGACGCGCATCTTCATGCCGCCGGAGAGCTCGCGCGGGTAGGAGGTGGCGAAGTCGGCGAGCCCCACGCTCTCGAGCGCGGCCATGATGCGCGGTCCGGCGTCGGCCCGCGACACGCCTTTGAGGCGCAGCGGCAGCCACACATTCTCGAACACCTTGGCCCACGGCATCAAGGTGGGCTCCTGGAAGACGAAGCCCACGTTGCGCGCCCGCTGCGCCGCGCGGCCGGCAACGCCGTCGTGCCAGTCGATGACGCCGGTGGTCGGCTCGTCGAGCCCCGCGACGAGCCGCAGGATGGTCGACTTGCCGCACCCCGACGGGCCGAGCAGGCTCAGGAACTCGCCGCGGCCGACGCTGAGGTCGACGCCGGCGAGCGCCTCGGTGCCGTTGTCGAAGGTCTTGCCGACGCCGGCGAGGGTCACGATGGGCGGCCGCTCGGCGGCGGCCGCGGAGGGATTGGCGATCACCAGGGGCTTATTCGCCGGTCAGCGCCTTCTTCACGTCGAGCCCCACGCCCTTGTCCACGAACTCGAGCGTATAGATCGACTTCACGTCGATGCCCTTCGGCGCGACGCCCGCCGCCACCATCTTGTCGTAGAAGCTCGCGAACCGCTCGTCGGTCATGGCGCCGATGCCGAGCTCCAGCGCGTCGCCGGAATCGACGATGCCGTACTCCTTCATCTTGTCGACCGAATAGTCGAGCTGCGCCTGCGTCATCTCCGGATTGGCCTCAAGGATCAGCGCGTCGGCGGCGGAGCGGTCGCCGTAGAGATAGTTGTACCAGCCGATCGCCGAGCCATCGACGAAGCACTGCACCATCTCCGGGCTCTCCTCCGCGGTCTTCGCCATCACCTCCACCGTGGTGGCGTAGGTGTCGAAGCCGTAGTCGGCGAGCAGGAAGATCACCGGCTTGAAGCCGCCTTGCGTCTCGATCGCGTAGGGCTCGGACGTCACGTAGCCCTGCTGGCCGGAGCGCGGATTGGCGAGGAAGGGGGCCGGGTTGAAGGTGTAGGGTTTGCGCTGATCGGCGCTGAAGCCATACTCGCTGATCATCCATTGATAGTAGGACTGGAAGCCGTTCTCGCCGATCAGGAGGTCGATGGTCTTGAGGCTGTCCCAGGTGTCGAGGCCCTGATCGGGATGGGTCATCAGGACCTGCGGCTCCTTCTGGAAGTGCGCCGCGACGACCTTGAGGGGGATGCCCTGCTCGGCCGCGTTGAAGGCCTGGAGAAGGTTGCCGCCCATGTGGAACTGGATGCGGCCGGCGAGGAGGAGGGCGCGGTTGTTCACCTGCGGCCCGCCGGGGGCGATGGTCACGTCGAGCCCGCACGCCGCGTAGGTGCCGTCGGCGACGGACTGGTAGTAGCCGCCGTGCTCGGCTTGGGGCAGCCAGTTGGTGCCGAACGTCACTGCGGTGAGGTCCTGGGCGTGAGCGGTGCCCGCGGTCGCTGCGGCAAGCGCCAATATAAAAATGCGCGTCATGTCCATCCCTCTGGTGTCCGGCCGTATGCCGACTTTCGGCCATGGTTAGCATCGCCGCTCGGTGCCGCCAACGGGCGGCGCACCCGGCGAGCTCGCCGATCGCGAGCAATTCTCGTGCCGTGCTGGACGGGCGGTCGCCGCTCGACTAGCGTCGCATCATGCTCACGCGTCACACCCCCACGACCATCCGCCGCCCGTTCTCCAACTACGCCCACGCGGTGGAGGTGCCGGCCGGCATGCGGCTTCTCGTCCTGTCCGGCCAGCTCGGCATCGGGGCCGACGAGGCGGTGCCGATCGGCGCGGAGGCCCAGGCCGAGCTGTGCTTTCGCAACATCAGCGCCATCCTCGCCGAGGCGGGGGCGGACGCCTCCAATCTCGTCCGCCTCAACGCCTACGTGGCGGGCCGGGAGCATCTCGCCGGCTACATGGCGGCGCGCAACCGCTTCGTGGGCGACAAGCCCGCGCCGGCCTCCACGCTGATGATCGTCTCGGGCTTTGCGACCGAGGCCTTCGTGGTGGAGGTGGAGGCGATCGCCGCGCTCCCCTGACGCGACGTCGCGACGGGCGGCGGCCGGAACCATCGGCCGTCGAGGCGGTTCCCCGCCCTGACGCCGAGGGGCCCGCCGCCAGCGGGCCTCGTCCACAGGGAGCCCGCCGAGATGACACGCACCGTGACCGCCGCCACCTGCCTCTCCGTACTGGCGCTCGGCGCCGTGACGGCCGCGCTCCCGGAGCCGGAGGAGGGGACGGCCCCCACCGCCTCGCCGATGTCCTCTCCCGCGTCCGCGCCGATGTCCGCGCCGATGTCCTCGCCGGTGGCCGCGACGCCCGAGGCGGCGGCCGAAGCGGCACCGTCGCCCGACCGCCGGCGATCGCCCTCGGAGGTCCACCGGCCGTGACGCGGCGCTTTACGGCCCCCGCTCCCCGGCCATAGGCTGCGGCCCGACCGACCCCGATACCGCCGAAGGACTTCGCCGATGGCCCCGCCGCTGCCGCGCCCCTATTGGGCCGACATGACCGCGCTCGACTTCTCCACCGACACCGACGGCTGGGTCGCGGTGATCCCCACCGCCGCCATCGAGCAGCACGGCCCGCACCTGCCGCTCGGCACCGACACCATCATCGGCGAGGGCATGGTGCGGACGGTGGTGGAGCGCCTGCCGGCCGATCTTCCGGCGACCTTCCTGCCCATCCAGGCGATCGGCAAGTCCAACGAGCACATCGCCTATCGCGGCACCCTCACGATGTCGTGGGAGACGGCGATCAAGGCGTGGATCGAGATCGCCACCTCGGTGGCGCGGGCGGGGATCCGGCGGGTGGTGTTCGTGAACTCCCACGGCGGCAACACCGCGATGCTCGACGTGGTGACGCGCGAGCTGCGGGTGCGCTTCGACATGCTCGCCGTCCACACCGCCTGGTTCCGCTTCGGCGACGCCGACCTCGTCGACGATGCCGAGCGGGCCGTCGGCATCCACGGCGGCACGCTCGAAACGGCGCTGATCCAGCATTTCCGGCCCGATCTCGTGCGCGAGGAGCACATCGCCGACTTCCCGAGCGCGCAGACCGGCCTCAAGGCCGAGTTCACCCACCTCACCGCCCACGGCACTCACCCGTTCGCCTGGAAGTCCGGCGACCTCAATCCGCACGGAGTGGTGGGCGACGCCACCAAGGCGACGCCGGCGATGGGTGCCCAGCTCGCCGCGCACCACGCCGACGGATTTCTCGCGCTGCTGCGCGACGTCGCCCGTATCGATCTCGCCGTCCTGAAATAAGCCTCCGGGCGCGGCAAGACGACTGGACGTCTCGCCGGCCCTATGCCTAGGCTTCTCGAGGTGATCAAGCAGAGGCGCAAGAATAAGCGCCCAGGGGGAGAGGGCTATGATGCGCGGACTTGCGGCGACGATCGTGCTCGTGGGCCTGGGCGGTGCCGCCTGGGCCAGCGACGACACCACCTTCCGCTACGCCTTCCAAGGCGAATTGTCGGGTCTTGACCCCTACACCCTCAACGAGACGTTCTCGCTCGGCACGCTCGCCAACGTCTACGAGGGGCTGATCCGGCGCGGGCCTGACATGGAAATCATCCCGGGTCTCGCCGAGAGCTGGGAGGTGGTGGACGACACCACCTGGCGCTTCCACCTGCGCCGAGGCGTCACCTTCCACAACGGCAACCCCTTCACGGCCGACGACGTGCTGTTCTCGGCCGAGCGTGTGGTGTCGGAGGGCTCCGACCTCGGCGCCCGCATCCCGCCCGGCGCCCAGTTCGTGAAGCTCGACGACTATACGGTGGAGGTGCGCCTGGCGACGCCCAACCCGATCCTCCATTCCGAGTGGGACGCCTGGGCGATCATGGACAAGGAATGGGCCGAGGAGAATGGCGGCGTCGCCGTCACCTCCGCCTCGGCCGAGACGCCCAACTACGCCGCCCTCCACGCCAACGGCACCGGCCCGTTCAAGGTGGTGAGCCACGAGGTGGGGGTGAAGACGGTCTTCGAGGCCAACGAGGACTGGTGGAACTGGGGTGACCGCTCGTTCAACATCGACCGGGTGGAGTTCACCCCCATCGCCTCCGATGCGACGCGCGTCGCCGCCCTTCTCTCCGGCGAGCTCGACATGGCCTACCCGATCCCGGTGCAGGACATCCCGCGCGTCTCCGCCAATCCCGGCACCGAGGTGCTGACCGGGCCGGAGCTGCGCACCATCTTCCTCGGCTTCGATCAGGATCGCGACGAGCTGCTCTATTCCGACGTGAAGGGCACGAACCCCTTCAAGGACGTGCGGGTGCGCAAGGCGGTCTATCTCGCCATCAACGAGGACGCGATCGCGGCGAAGATCATGCGCAACCTCGCGACGCCGTCGGCGCTGATGATCTCACCGTCGCTCTACGCGCGGTCCGGCGAGTTCGAGCGCTTGCCCTACGATCCGGAGCAGGCCAAGGCGCTCCTCGCGGAGGCCGGCTATCCGGACGGCTTCAGTGTCGGCATGGACTGCCCCAACGACCGCTACGTCAACGACGAGCAGATCTGCCAGGCGGTGGTGGCGATGCTCGCCGGCATCGGCATCGACGTGGAGCTCAACGCCCAGCCGAAGGCGAAATTCTTCGGCAAGGTGCTCGCGTCGGGCGGCTACGACACCTCCTTCTACCTGCTCGGCTGGACGGCGGGCTCGCTCGATTCGCACCACGTCATCTTCAACCTCAACACCTGCCGCAACGCCGACGGCACCGAGGGCGGCGCCTTCAACCTCGGCAACTACTGCAACCCCGAGGTCGACGCGCTCGGCGCGAAGATCCTCGTCGAGAACGACCCCGTGATGCGCGACCAGATGATCTTCGACGCCTTCACCATCATCCACGACGAGGTGTCCCATGTGCCGCTGCACCAGCAGGGCCTCGCTTGGGGCAAGGCGGCCGGCGTCGCGCTCGTCCAGCGCCCCGACAACAAACTGCTGTTCGACTACGTGAAGAAGTGAATGGGAGCGGCGGGCGGCGGGACCGCTGAGGCATGATCGCGTTCATCGTGCGGCGCATGGTGCAGGCCGTCGTCGTCATGCTGGTGGTGGCGTTGCTCGCCTTCATGATGTTCCGCTACGTCGGCGATCCGATCAACCAGATGGTCGGGATCGACACCTCGCCGGCGGCGCGCGAGGCGCTGCGCCAGCGCCTCGGCCTCGACGATCCGATGCCGCTGCAGTTCGCCCGCTTCGTGGCGAACGCGGCGCGTGGCGACTTCGGCGTCTCCTACCAGTTCAAACAGCCGGTGGCGGACCTTCTCGCCGCCCGCCTGCCGGCGACGCTGGAGCTGTCCATCGCCTCGGCCCTCTTCGCCCTCCTCGTCGGCATCCCGATGGGGGTCTACACCGGCCTCAACCGCCACGCGCCGCTCGCCAAGCTGTTCCTCGCCGTCTCCCTCGTCGGCATCTCGCTGCCGACCTTCCTCATCGGCATCCTCTTCATCTTCGTCTTCGCGGTGCACCTGCGCTGGCTGCCCTCCTTCGGGCGGGGCGAGGTGGTGGACCTCGGCTTCTGGACCACCGGCCTCCTCACCGTGTCCGGCCTCAAGGCGCTGATCCTGCCGGCGATCACCCTCGGCCTCTTCCAGATGACGTTGATCATGCGCCTGGTGCGGGCGGAAATGCTCGAGGTGATGCGCGCCGACTTCATCCGCTTCTGCCGCGCGCGGGGGCTGACGGCGCGGGCGATCCACTTCGGCCATGCGCTCAAGAACACGCTGGTGCCGGTCATCACCGTCACCGGGCTGCAGCTCGGCTCCGTGATCGCCTTTGCCATCATCACCGAGACGGTGTTTCAGTGGCCGGGCATGGGGCTCCTGTTCCTGCAGGCGGTGCAGAATGTCGATATCCCCATCATGGCGGCCTATCTGATGCTGATCGCGGCGCTCTTCGTCGCGATCAACCTCGTGGTCGATCTCCTCTACGTGGTGGTCGATCCGCGCATCCGCCTCGCGGGGCGGGCGACATGAGCGAGCTGCCGGCCGTCGCCCCGCGGGGCCGCCTCGCCGACTCCGACCTCCTCGCCGCCTTCCTGCGCTCGCGCGTCGCGATGCTCGCGGCGCTCGCGACGCTGCTGATCTTCGCCGCCGCGGCCTTCGCGCCCCTCATCGCGCCGCACGATCCCTACGACCTCGCGTCCCTGTCGCTCCTCGACAGCCTGACGCCGCCGGCCTGGCGCGCCGGTGGGACCACCACCTATCTCCTCGGCACCGACGACCAGGGGCGCGATCTCCTCTCCGCCCTCCTCTACGGCACGCGCATCTCGCTCGCGGTGGGGTTCGCCTCGGTGACCTTCGCGGCGGTGCTCGGCATTTCGCTGGGGCTCGTCGCGGGCTATGTTGGCGGGGTGGTCGACGCGGTCATCATGCGCATAGCCGACGTGCAGCTCACGTTTCCGGCGATCCTCATCGCTCTCCTCATCGACGGGACGGTGCGGGGGTTGCTGCCGGGGCTGACGCGCGAGGAGTCGGCGTTCGGCGTCCTGGTGCTGTCCATCGGCCTCTCGTTCTGGGTGCAATATGCCCGCACCGTGCGCGGCTCCACCCTGGTGGAGGCCAGCAAGGAATACGTGCTGGCGGCGCGCCTCATCGGCCTCTCGCCCGTCACCATCATGGCGCGCCACATCCTGCCCAACGTGCTGGGGCCGGTGCTCGTCATCGCCGCCATCAATCTGGCGCTCGCCATCATCACCGAGGCGACGCTCTCCTTCCTCGGCGTCGGCATGCCGCCGACACAGCCCTCGCTCGGCATGCTGATCCGCGTCGGCCAGGATTATCTCTTCTCCGGCGAGTGGTGGATCATCGTGTTTCCGGGGGCGATGCTCGCGATCCTGGTGCTGTCGGTGAACCTCCTCGGCGACTTTCTGCGCGACGCTCTCAACCCGAAGCTGCGATGACGATGCTCGTGTCCACCCTCGGCACGGCACCCGACCCTGCCGCGCCCCCACCCCCCGCCGCCTCCGCCGAGGCGGCCCACGCCGCCGCTCTCGCCGCGGGGGCCGATGCCGTGGTCACGGCGACGCGCAACACCCCGCGCTGGCTGATGAACCGGAACGGCCGCGGGACGGCGTGGGGGGAGATCAACCGCGCCCTCCTCGCCGCCGCGGACGCTGCCCGCGAGCGGGAAAATCCGGGAGCGCTCATCGTCGGCGCCGTCGGCCCGGTGCATCGGGAGGGGATCGACCGTGTGGTGCCGGAGGCGGAGCTCGAAGCGGCCCACGCCGAGGCGGCGTTGATGGTGGCGGGCGCCGTCGATGCGATCCTCGTCGACGGCGCGGAGACGGCGGCGGAGGCGGTGGTCGCCGCGCGCGCCGCGCTCGCCACCGGCAAGCCGGTCTGGGTGGGGCTGCGGCCCCGCTTCGACGAGGGGCGCGAGCTCTTCTGCGGCACGCCGGTCGAGGAGGCGGTGGCGCGGCTCGGCTGCCTGCCGGTGAAGGCGATCCTCGTCACCGGCGTTTCCGCCGCGGCGGCCCGAACCGCGCTCGAGACGCTGAAGGAGCGGCCGGATGTGCCCCTCGGCGCGCTGCCGGACGCCGGGGCGCCCGACGGCGCGGCGACCCGTCCCGACGACTTCGCCGCCGAGGTGGAGGCGATGCTCGCCGCGGGAGCCCGTCTCGTCGGCGGTGGCGTCGGGGTGGGGCCGAAGCATCTCGCCGCGCTGCGGGCGATGCTGGACGCCAGGCGATGACGCCGGTTCTGCGCGTTACAAATCTTCGCGTGAGCTTTCCGACGCGACGCGGCGTGCTGACGGCGGTCGACGGTGTCTCCTTCGAGATCGCCGCCGGCGAGGTGTTGGGCGTCGTCGGCGAGTCGGGCGCCGGCAAGTCGCTCACCGGGGCCGCCGTCATCGGCCTCGTCGACCTGCCGGGGCGGCTTGCGGGCGGCGAGGTCCATCTCGCCGGCGAGCGCATCGACATCCTCTCCGAGGCCGAGATGCGCAAGGTGCGCGGGCGGCGCATCGGCATGATCTTCCAGGACCCGCTGACGAGCCTCGATCCGCTCAAGACCATCGGCCAGCAGCTCACCGAGACGATCCGCACCCATCTGCCGTTGGGGCGGCGTGCGGCCCGGCGGCGCGCCGTCGAGCTCCTGGAGGAGGTGGGGATTCCCGCCGCCGCCCAGCGCATCGACGCCTATCCCCACGCCTTCTCGGGCGGCATGCGGCAGCGCGTGGTGATCGCCTTGGCGCTCGCCGCCGAGCCCGCCCTCGTGATCGCCGACGAGCCCACCACGGCCCTCGACGTCTCGGTGCAGGCCCAGATCATCGCCGTGCTGAAGCGGATGTGCCGCGAGCACGGGGCGGCGGTGATGCTGATCACCCACGACATGGGGGTGATCGCGGAGACCGCCGACCGCGTGGCAGTGATGTATGCCGGGCGTATCGTGGAGGTGGGGCCGGTGGCCGATGTTGTGCGCCGGCCGCTCCACCCCTACACGGCCGGCCTGATGGCGGCGATCCCGAGCCTTGCGCATCGCACCGAACGCCTTGCGCAGATCCCCGGCGCGATGCCGCGCCTCGACGCCATTCCGCGCGGCTGCGCCTTCCATCCGCGGTGCGCCGAGGCGTTCGCCAAGTGCGTGCTCGCCCGGCCCGAGCCCGCCGTCGTCGGTGCGAGCCGCGTCGCCTGCTTCCTGCACGAGGCGGCGCCGGAGCCGGCACTGGCCACCACATGAGGGGGAGCGCCCCACCCGCGCGAGGCGGCGCGTGCCGGTGGATGGCGGGGCCATGACCGACCCCGTCGCCGGCGATCCTCTCGTCGCGGTAGAGGGGCTTGCGAAGGCCTTCGACGTCTCCGCCCCCTGGCTCGACCGCACCCTCGGCGGCGAGGGGCGACGGCTTCTGCGCGCCGTCGCCGACGTTTCCTTCACCATCGGGCGAGGCGAGACGTTCGCGCTCGTCGGCGAGTCGGGGTCCGGCAAGTCGACCATCGCCCGCCTCGTGGTCGGGCTGATCGAGGCCGATCGGGGCACCGTCACCATCGACGGCGTCGCCATCGGGCGCGTCTCCATGGGCAGGGCGTCGCGCGCCCTCAAGACGCTGCGTCGGCGGATGCAGATGATCTTTCAGGACCCCTTCGCGAGCCTCAATCCGCGGATGCGGGTCGACGCCATCGTGGGGGAGCCGATGCGCGCCTTCGGTCTCGCCCGCGGCCGGCGGCGGCGCGAGAGGGTGGCCGCCCTCCTCACCGCGGTGGGGCTCGATCCGCTCGACGGGCGGCGCTTTCCCCACGAGTTCTCCGGTGGTCAGCGCCAGCGCATCTCGATCGCCCGGGCGCTCGCCTCAGAGCCCCTCTTCCTCGTCTGCGACGAGCCGACCTCCGCCCTCGACGTGTCCGTGCAGGCGCAGATCCTGAACCTTCTGAAGGACCTGCAGGCCGAGCGTGGCCTCACCTTCCTGTTCATCAGCCACAACCTCGCCGTGGTCCAGCACATGGCCGACCGGGTGGGGGTGCTCTATCTCGGCCGACTCGTGGAGGTGGCGCCGGTCGAGACGGTGTTCGTCGCCCCGCTCCACCCCTATACGCGCATGCTGCTCGACGCGGTGCCCGACCTTTCCATGAGCTCGCGCGACCGGCTCAGGGCGACGGGGGAGATCGCCAACCCCATCGATCCGCCGCCCGGCTGCGCCTTCCATCCGCGCTGCCCGCTCGCCGACACGCGCTGCCGGACTGAGCCGCCGCATCTTCTCGCCGCAGGCTCGGGTTTCGTTGCCTGCCATGCCGTGGCGGAGGGGCGGGCGGCGTTGTGATCGGGCCCGGCCCGTGCTAACCGGCGCGCCATGACGCACCGACGATCGCCCCGCTGACCGAACCATAGACTGGCCAAGAGGCCATACCGTCATGCTGCGCGAGCGTCCCATGCCTCCCGATCTCGTTCTTCGGCCCGAGCTGCCCTCGGACGACGATGCCATCGAAACCCTCTACGAGGTCGCCTTCGGGCCGGGCCGCTTCGCACGCACCGCCTATCGGCTGCGTGACGGGGTGCCGCACGACACCGGCACCAGCTTCGTTGCCGATCGCAACGGCCTCGTCATCGGGGCGATCCGCCAGACGCGGGTGAGGGTGGGGGGCGTGCCCGCCTTCCTCCTCGGCCCGCTGGCGGTGGCGGAGACGGCGGCGAAGCAGGGGATCGGACGCGCCCTCCTCACCCGCTGCATCGAGGCCTCGCGCGATACCGAGGCGGTGGCGATCGTCCTCGTGGGGGATCCGCCCTTCTACGGCCCGTCGGGCTTCGTGCAGGTGTGGGACGAGATCCTGATGCCGGGACCGGTGGAGCGTCACCGCCTGATGGCGCTGCCGCTCAAGGGCACGGTCGCTGGCCCGCTCCTCGCCGACGCGTGGTAGAAGGGGCGGCCCGCCGGCGAACCGTACGGGCGCCGACAGGCCGAGAGTTGGTCGTGGGCGCCGGCCGAGCGGCGCCCACGGTCAATGACCTTCGCGCCACCAGGTGCCGCCGACGGCGGCGATCAGGAAGGCGAGGCCGAGGAAGCCCGCGAAGAGCGGCAGACGGTCGACGCCGACGAGCTCGCTCGCCTCGGACTGGCGCAGCCCCAGCCAGTCGCTGCCGGCCATCGCGCGGCCCTCCGTGCGCATCAAGATGCGCGGGGTGTCGGCGACGTCGTTGACGCGGCGGACCGAGCCGCGCGTCGCCTCGGCGATCGGGGCGAGCCGCTCGGTGTCGGAGCGCAGGTCCCGCGCCTCCAGCGGATTGGCCGGGCCGACATGGCCGAGCGCCGTCAGCGTCCCGTCGGTGGCGCGGTAGAGGCCCATTTCCGGATCCGCGATGTCGGCGGTCCAGAGGCCGGGGGCCGATTCCTCCAGCGTCACGTCCTGCGTCTCGCCGGAGGGGGTGGTGAGGGTCACCGGCGCGACGCCGTCGGCGAGCGTCTGCCGCTCGATCGTGAGCGATCCCGCCCCGGCGTCGAGCCGCAATGCCTCCTCCTCGAGCTCCGGCTCCTTCATCAGCCAGTGGGAGAGGCGACGCATCAGCGGCACGTGCGGGCCGCCGCCGTCGAAGCCGCGAGCCCACAGCCAGATGTGGTCCGACATCATCATGGCGACGCGGCCCTCGCCCTCGCGCGACAGGGTGAGGAGGGGGCTCGCGTTGGCGCCCGTCATCACCGTCTCGCCGGCGACCGGGATGGTCTCCACCTGACGGAACCAGTCGCTCCAGGCCGGCGGGCTCGCCTCGCTCCCCGGCAGCTCGCGGGTGACGGGGTGGCGCGCGCCCCGCTCCGACACCGCCGGCCGGAACGGCGCCTCGATCACGTCGCCGGAGGGGGCGGCGGGAAGGGCGGCGGCGAGCGGCGTATGGTAGATGGAGCGCGGCCCGGCATAGTCCGGCCCCGCCGCGATCAGCACCGCCCCGCCGTTCAGGACGTATTGGGCGATGTTGTCGAAATAGAGCGACGGCAGCACGTTGCGGCGGTGATAGCGATCGAAGACGATGAGGTCGAACTCGTCGATCTTCTGGCTGAACAGCTCGCGGGTCGGGAAGGCGATCAGCGACAGCTCGTTGATCGGCGTGCCGTCCTGCTTCTCCGGCGGGCGCAGGATGGTGAAGTGGACGAGATCCACCGAGGCGTCCGACTTCAGGAGGTTGCGCCAGGTGCGCTCGCCCGCGTGCGGCTCGCCGGAGACGAGGAGCACGCGCAGATTCTCCCGCACGCCTTCGACGATGGCGACGGCGGTGTTGTTGACGTCGGTGAGCTCGCCCGGCACCGACGGGACGGCGAACTGGAAGAAGTTGTCGCCGCCGTGCTTGATCGGGGCGGCGACCTCCACCTCCTCGCCCACGGTGACGGTGCGCGTCTCCACCACCTCGTCGTCGATGCGCACCTCGAGCGGCACGCTGGTCTCGGCCGCGCCGGCGTCCTCGACGCGCACCTTGATCGTCTGGGTCGAGCCCACGAGGCCGAAGCGCGGGGCGGCGACGATCTCGATGCGGCGGTCGCGCTCGTCCTCCTCGCCCACCACGAGGGCGTGGAGGGGGGCGTTGAAGGGGGCGGTCTCGGGCACGTCGTGCACCTGTCCGTCGGTCACCATCACGGCGCCGGCGATGCGGTCGGGCGGCACGTCGCCGAGGAGATCGGCGAGCGGGCCGAAGAGGGCGGTGCCGTCCTGGTCGGCGGGCGGGCGGTCGACGGTGAGGGTGCGCACCTCGAGACCCGGGGTCGCCTCCAGGCGGCGCGTCAGGTCCGCGGCCACTCGGTCGGTCGCGGCGAGGCGGCCGGCGGTGCGCTGGCTCTGCGAGCGGTCGACCACCACCGCGACCACGCCGTCGAGCGGCTCGCGGATCTCGCGCTGCAGGGCGGGGTTGAGGAGGGCGATGGCGAAGAGCGCCACCGCCACGAGGCGGAAGGCCGAGCCGCGTACGTGCCGCACCACGCCGAGCCCCGCGAGCGTCAGCCCGACGACCGCGAAGGCGGCCACGAGCCACACCGGCACGAACGGCGAGAAGGCGACGGAGACGTCCATCAAGCCGCTCATTGGCCGAGGCGCTCCAGCAGCGCCGGGATGTGCACCTGATCGGCCTTATAGTTGCCGGTCATGGTGTAGATCGCGATGTTGATGCCGGCCCGCAGCGCGATCTCGCGCTGGTAGGGGTCGTTCGGAACCGTCGGGAACATGTAGCTGCCGTCCTCCGCGATCGCCCAGGCGCCCGCGAAATCGTTGGCGGTGATGATGATCGGCGACACGCCGTCGCCGGCGCGGGCCGGGCGGTCTTCCATCTCCTCGGTGGTGAGGGCCTCGACCCACAGGGGCGAGCCGGACCAGCGGCCGGGAAAGCCGGAGAGGAGGTAGAAGGTCTTGGTGAGCACGTGGTCCTGCGGCACCGGCTCGAGGGGCGGAATGTCGAGCCCGTCGAGGATCCGGCGCAGCGCCATCGTGGAGGGTGAGGTGGTGTTGAGCACGGCGCCGCCCTGGTCGCGGGTGTCGAACAGGATCGTTCCGCCGTTCTTCATGTAGGCGTCCACCTTGGCGATCGCCGTGTCGGAGGGGCGCGGGGTCGACGGCGAGAGCGGCCAGTAGAGGAGAGGGAAGAAGGCGAGATCGTCCGTCTCGATGTTGACCGACATGGGCTCGGCGGGCTCCACCGCAGTGCGGCGGGTGAGTGCCTCCGACAGGCCCTTGAGGCCGGCCTCGCTGATCCTGTCGAGCTCGGCGTCGCCCGTCGCCACGTAGGCGAGGCGGGTGTGCAGCGAGGCGCGCATCGCGAATTCGAGGGCGGCGGGGCTCAGCTCCTCGGCGGCGGCGCGGTCGGGCACGAGGGGGATCAGGGCGAGGAGCACGAGGCCCGCCGCGACCGCACTGCGCCGCAACGCCCCCATCAGGATCAATATGGCGAGGGCGTCGACGAGGAGGAGAACCGCAGCCATGGTCAGGAACATGCCTTTCAGCTCAGTGGGTCCGTCGGTGGTGTAGCTGGCGACGGCGGCGTTCGGCAGCGCGTCGGGGGTGAGGGCGGTCAGCGTCTCGCCGTCGGCGAGGAGGTTGACCGCGCGGAAGGCGCCGTCCGCGCCGTAGAGACCGGGCGGATGGCGGGGGCCGAGGACGGCGTTGCCGGCGGGCAGCGGTTCCACCTTGGAGCCGGGCGCCACCAGGCGGCCGGCGCCGTCGAGCACCCGATAGGGCGGCAGCGCGGGCCGGCCCTCCGCGCTCGCCTCACCCCCCATCGTGGTGGAGGAGAGGGAGACCACCGCCCGCAGCATCTCCACGAAGCTGCCGGACAGCGGCAGGGTCGACCAGCTCGTGTCGGCGGTGACGTGGAAGAACACCACCCACCCCGCGCCGATGCCGCGGCCGGTGACGAACGGGGTGCCGTCGCCGAGGCTGGCCCAGGTGCGCTCGGTGAGCGCGATCGACGGCTCGGCGAGGAGCTGGCGGCGCACCGTCACGTCGTTGGGCACGGTGAGGTCGGCGAACGGGCCGTTGGCGGCGAAGTCGGTGAGCGGCTGCGGATCGTTCCACGAGAGGGTGCCGCCGAGGGTGCGGGCGCCCTCGCGCATCGGCACGGGAACGAGGTCGTCCATTCCGTCGGCGGTGCGCGAGCCGGCGAAGCGGATGAGCACGCCGCCGGCGTTGATCCAGCGGGCGAGGGCGTCCTGCGTCGAGGGGAGGAGGGTGCCGACGTCGGCGAGGACGATGACCGAGGTGCCGGCGTCGATGAGCTCGTTCACCGCGCTCGGCAGGTCCCGCGCGGTGGGCACGCGCAGGTCCGACGACGGCGCCAGCGCGGCCCGCAGATAGTGGAGCGGCGACAGGAGGGGCTGGGCCTGGTCGAACGAGGCGCCCGAGATCAGCCCCACGGTGCGGCGGCGGAAGCGCTCGTCGAGCAGGCGCACGGCGGCGGCGTTGCGCTCGCCGCCCACCGTCACGCGCATCGCATCGTTGCGCAGCTCGGTGGGGAGGGCGAGGTCCACGGTGGCGCTGGTGGCGCCGGGGCCGAAGGTGGCGGCGCCCTCGCCGAGGACGAAGCCGCGCTGGTCGAGGATGCGCACCTGGCGCGGCAGCGGGCCGGGGAAGGCGTCGCTCACCAGCGTCACGGCCATGCCGTCGGCCGTCGCCGTCACGTCGGACACGCCCACGAGGCGGCCGCTCTCGGGCAGGAACACGCGCACCGGGGCGGCGCTCGCCGCGTCGAGGGCGGCGAGGAAGGCGGTGTCGTCGTCGCCGGCGAGGCCGTCGGAGAGCCAGGCGGCACCGCCGACCTCGATGCCGGCGAGCCGTTCGGCGAGGGCGCCGCGCTGGGCAGGCCACGGCTGCGGCGAGAGGCTGCGCAGGAGCTCGCGCGCCTCCTGCGGGCTCTGGCCGGTGAGGGCGGGGGCGGGATCGGCGGTCCCGACCAGGATCACGGCGCGGTTCGCCGCCTCCGCCGCGGCGATCTGGCGCTCGGCGAGGGCGACGCGGCTGTCCCAGTCGTCGGCCGCGGCGAAGGTGTCGTCGATCGCGATCAGCATCGGCCCGTCGCCGGCGGCGATCGGCGCATCGGGCCTCAGCACCGGCTGGGCGAGGGCGATGATCACCAAGGCGGCGAGCATCAGGCGGATCAGCATCAGCCACCAGGGCGTGCGCGACGGCGTCTCTTCACGCTTCGTGAGGCCGAGGAGAAGGCGGGTCGGTGCGAAGGTGATGTCGCGCGGGCGCGGCGGGGTGGCGCGCAACAGCCACCACAGCACCGGCAGGAGCAGCAGCGCCCAGAGCACGGCGGGGGCGCCGAAGGCGAGGTCGGTCATCCGCGACGCTCCTGGTGGGCCGCGCCCTCGCCGGCGAGCCCGTTGCGCAAGGCAAGCAAGGCCGGGGCGGCGGACCGGTCGGTGTGGTGGATGATGAGCGAGCTGCCGAGCCGACGGGCTTCGGCGGCGAGGGCTTCCTTGTGGGCGGCGAGCGTGTCGCGGTAGCCGGCGCGCCAGGCCTCCGCCTTGCCGACGAGGAAGGCGAAGCCCGTCTCGGGGTCGACGAAGCGGTTGCGGCCGTCGAAGGGGAAGGTCTCCTCCACCGGATCGAGCACCTGCACGAGATGGGTGCGCGCGCCGCGGCCGGCGAGGGCGTGGAACACCGGGCGCCAAGTGTCGATGGGATCGAGGAAGTCGCCGATGAGGACCACATCGGAGTAGCGGCGCACGGCGTCGAGCCGCGGCGTCGCCTCCTCGTCGGCGGTGGCGGCGGTCTCGCTGAGCGCCTCGGCGATGCGATCGGCGGCGTTGCGCTGGGCGGACGGCGGCGGGCCGCCGGCGAGGCCGATCCGCTCGCCGCCGCGGCCGAGGAGATCGGCGAGGGCGAGGAGGAGGACCACGGCGCGCTCCTCCTTGGAGGCGGTGGCGAGGCGCGAGCGGGCGCGCATGGAGGCCGTGCGGTCGGCCCAGAGGGTGACGCTGTGGGCCGACTCCCATTCGCGCTCGCGCACCAGAAGGGTGTCGTCGCGGGCGGAGCGGCGCCAGTCGATGCGGCGGGCGGGTTCGCCGAACTCGAAGGGGCGGAACTGCCAGAAGGTCTCGCCGGGGCCGGCCCGGCGGCGGCCGTGCCAGCCCGCGGCGACCGACGCCGCCACGCGCTTCGCCTCCACCAGGAGGTCCGGAAGGTTTGCCGAGGCCGACTTGGCGGCGATCATCGCCGCGTCGGCCGGCGGGTGCGACGCCTCGGATTCTGGGCGTCTGAGCCGCTCGAACACTATGGGCCTCTTCAGCTCGACATGCGCTCGGGCCACGCCGCCGCAGGGCGACGTCGCCGTTCGCTCGACATTGTCGTTCCTGGGGCATCCCGCCCCGCCCGGCGCGCCGTCATCGCGCGCCGCGTCACTGCTGCGCCGCCGCGGAGGCGGACGCGGGTCGTGCCGGGGCGCGGCGCGACGGCCGCCACCCCGACAATCTAGAGCCGCCCGGCGAGCTCGGCGATGATGCCCTTCACCGTGTGCCCGTCGGCGCGCGCGGTGTAGGTGAGCGCCATGCGGTGCTGGAGGATCGGCTCGGCAAGGGCGGTCACGTCGTCGCGCGAAGGGGCGAGGCGGCCGGTCAGCATCGCCCGCGCCCGTACCGCCAGCATCAGCGCCTGGCCGGCGCGCGGACCAGGGCCCCAGGCGATCTTATCCGCCATATCCTCGTTGTCCTCGGGCCGCGCGCTGCGGATGAGGTCGAGGATCGCGTCCACCACCGCCTCGCCGACGGGGATACGCCGGACGAGGGTCTGGAACGACATCAATTCCTCGCGAGTGAGGATCGCGGCGGGGGTCGCATCCTCGACGCCGGTGGTGTCGAGCAGGATGCGGCGCTCGGCGTCGCGGTGCGGATAGACGACGTCGATCTGCATCAGGAAGCGGTCGAGCTGGGCTTCGGGCAGCGGATAGGTGCCCTCCTGCTCCAACGGGTTCTGCGTGGCGAGGACGTGGAACGGCGTCGGCAGCGCGTGGGGCGTGCCGGCGACGGTGACGAAGCCCTCCTGCATCGCCTGCAGCAGCGCCGACTGGGTGCGCGGCGAGGCGCGGTTGATCTCGTCCGCCATCAGAAGCTGGGCGAACACCGGGCCCTTGATGAAGCGGAAGGCGCGCTCGCCCGACGCCGCCTGCTCAAGAACCTCGGCGCCGAGGATGTCGGAGGGCATCAGATCGGGGGTGAACTGGATGCGCCGGTCGTCGAGGCCGAGCACCGTGCCGAGGGTCGACACCAGCTTGGTCTTGGCGAGTCCGGGGACACCGACGAGGAGGGCGTGGCCGCCGCACAACACGGCGATGAGAGAACGCTCCACAACGTCACCTTGGCCGAAGATGATGCGATCCACCTCCGCCTTGGCGGCCCCCAGACGTTCCACCGCGGCGTCGATTTCCTTCACGGTCTCGGCGTCGTCGGTTCGGTCCATCACACTGAAGCTATTCATGACTTACCCCTTTGGGCCGCGGTCGGAGTCTGGCCCACCTTCCACTAAAAGCAAGGTCCGGGCCGGCGTCGCCTAACCATTTGTCCATGGTCTGGCGGGGTGGCTGTTTTGGATTAGGTTGGGTAGAGCGTTGCGCATCGCACGTGGGGTTGCAACGGAAGGGCTGCGGCCAGGTGGCGCAGGACGACAACGAGACGATGGATTCCCCTGCCGGTCCGCTCGCCGCGCTGATCGCGCGGGCGGCGGAGCTCGGTGGTGGAGCGGCACCGGTCGAGCGCTGGAACCCGCCCGACTGCGGCGCCATCCCCATGGAAATCAAAGAGGACGGCACGTGGCACTACAACGGCTCGCCGATTACCCGCGAGCGTCTCGTGAGGCTCTTCGCCTCGGTGCTGCGGCGCGAGGCGGACGGCAGCTTCGTGCTCGTCACGCCGGTGGAAAAGATGACCATCGCCGTGGCGGACGCACCGTTCGTGGCGGTGGAGCTCGTCGCGGAGGGCGAGGGCGCCTCCCGCAGCGTGACGGTGCGGACGAACGTGGGCGACGTGGTGAGGGTCGATCCCGACCATCCCCTGCGCGTGGCGCAGGATGCCGCGCACGACGGCTTCGTGCCCTATGTCAGGGTGCGGGGCGGGCTCGAGGCGCGCCTCACCCGCGCCGCGGCGCTGGAGCTCGCCGAGCTCGCCGAAGCGGGGAGCGATGCGCCCGACGCCCCGCTCGGCATCTGGAGCGGCGGCACCTTCTTCCCGGTCGCCTCGGCGGAGGCGGCGCGATGAGCGGGTGGGTGCGGTGACGAGCGGCGAGGAACGGTCGGACGGCCGGGCGTTGCCCGACGGCGAGGGTGTGCCCCACGGCGACGACGCTGCCCTCGGCGAGAGCACGGGCCATGGCGAGCATGTCGCCCAAGGCGAGGAGACGATGGAGGCGAGGGCGCTCGCCGCGGAGACGGCGGGGCCACCCACGGTGTATCCGCCGGCCGACGACGATACGGAGCTTGCGAGAGTGTTGGAGCGGGCGGCTGGGCTATATCCGCCGCTCGAGCCGCTGCCCGTCGATGCGCCGGTGTTCGGCGACCACGTGCTCAACCCGGACCTCGCGCCGTCGGCCGACACGCCACCGCCGCGCCATGCGGCCGTGCTCGTCGCCCTTGCGGCCGATGACATGGGGCGTCTCAGTTTGATCCTCACGGAGCGTGCCACCCATCTGAAGGCCCACGCCGGCCAGATTGCATTGCCGGGGGGAAGGATTGAGCCTGGCGAGAAGCCTGCCGAAGCAGCCTTGCGCGAGGCTGAGGAGGAGATCGCCTTGCCCCGTCATGCGGTGGAGCCCATCGGCCTCGTCGACGCCTATGTGACCCGCTCCGGCTTCTTCGTGGTTCCCGTTCTCGCCCGACTGCGCGAGACGGTCCGCCTGGTGCCCGAGCCCGGCGAGGTGGCCGCCGCCTTCACCATGCCGTTCGGCTTCGCCCTCAGCGACGCCAACCGGCGCGAGCGCACCATGGAGCGCAACGGCGCCACCCGCCGCTACTACGAGACGATGTACGGACGCCATCGCATCTGGGGGGTGACGGCGGGCATCCTGAAGCTCGTCAGCGAGCGGCTCGACATCCGATGATCCGCATCATCATCACCCAGCTGGTGCTGTTCGCGCTGCCGTTCGTGGCGTTCTTCGTCTATCGCCTCACGACGCACGGGTGGACCGGCGCGCGGGTCGCCACCATGGGGCGGGCGGCGTTCGCCCTCACCGTCATCGGCGGCCTCCTGGTGATCGGCGGCTTCGTCTATTTCGCGATGACGAGCGGCACCAGCGAAGGCGTCTACGTGCCGGCCCAGTACCGCGACGGCAAGCTCATCCCGGGAGGCTTCCGGCCGCGCTGAGGCGGACCTCGGCGCAACCGTCGGCGCCGCGGCAAAGCCGTGCGCAAGGCATCGAGTCTAGACCTCGCTCAGAACGGCACCAGCGTGAGACTGAGATCGATGGCAGACGGTCGCTCCCCGAGATTCATTAACAACATCGGCATTTCCTGGAAGCTCAGCTTCATGGTGGCGCTGCTCGTCGGCCTCTTCGTGGTGGTGGCGGTCGGGGCCCATCACAGCATCGACCGGGTCGACGCGCTGTTCGCGACCTATCGGGGGGCGACGGGAAAGCAGATCTTCGCCCACGAGCTGGAGGAGAACACGTTCGCCGCCCGCTTCTCCGTCGCCGAATATGTCGCCGACCTCAGCGATGCCAAACCGCAGGAGGCGAAGGCCAACATCGCCCGCCTTCAGGAGCAGGCCACCGAGGCCGGCGCGTTCCTGAGCGGTGACGCCAAGGACGAGGAGGAGGTCGGGCTCCTGCAGACGAAGGTCGCCGACTATGCGCGCCAGTTCGACGCCGTCGTGGCGCTGCAATCCAAGCGCGACACCCAGCTGAAGGAGCTCGCCGGCCAGAGCGGGCGAATCCACGGGCGCATCGATCTTCTCATCCGCGAGTCGCAGCGCCTTCAGAGCGCCAACGCCATGCTCCACGCCGCCGCGGTGAAGGAGGCGAGCCTCCTCGCCGAGATCGCCGCGATGGACTTCATCACCGACCCCACCACGTCGGGGGGGCGGGACAGGGCGATCGCGCAGGTCGCCAATGCGCGCGTGGCGCTCGGCCGCTATCGCGACACGGCGGGGCGCAGCGAGCGCATCACCGAGCTCGATCGGGCGCTGCTCACCTATCAGGACCACATCGCCCAGGCCGCGGAGACGGTCCAGCTGCGCACCGACCTCGTCAATGGCCCGATGCAGCTTCTCGCCGGTGAGCTCGTGTCGATCGCCCGCTCGATCGACGGGCGAGCCGACAATCTCCAGCTCCAGGTCGACGCCGCGTCCGATGGCGAGATGGCGCAGACGCGCGACCTGCTATTCTATCTCGCGGTGGTCGCGACGATCGCGGCGGTTCTCGTCGGCATCTACATGGTGCGCAGCGTGACCGCGCCGATCGGTCGGCTGACCCAGCGCATGGCCGCCCTTGCGAGCGGCGACACCGAGTTCACCATCCGCAACCGCAACAGCCGCGACGAGTTCGGCCGCATGTGGAGCGCGCTGCGCAGCCTGCTCGAGACCAGCAAGGTCGCCTATCTGCGCGCCCGGATGATCGAGCAGATCCCGCTCGCGGTGATGGTCGCGGACCCCGACGACGACTTCAAGATCACCTTCATGAACGAGGCGACGGTGCAGCAGCTCGAGAAGATTAGCGATCTGCTGCCGTGCCCGATCGACGACATCATCGGCCGCTCGATCGACGTCTTCCACACCAACCCGGCGCACCATCGGGCGATCCTCAGCGATCCGACGCGGCTGCCGTGGAAGGCGACCATCAATCTCGGCGGGCGCGAGTATCTCAACCTCAACATCTCCGCGGTCTACAGCCGCAACGGCCACTATGTCGGTACCCTGTTGACGTGGGGCATCGTCACCGCTCAGGTCAGCTGCACCCGCTCCTTCGAGACCAACATCAAGGCGACCGTGGAGCAGATCGGCACCACCTTCCGCGGCATGCACTCCCAGGTCCGCGGCATCGTCGAAAGCGTTGAGGCGACCCAGGGGCAGCTCAACTCCGGCGCGGCGGCGGTCACCGAGGCGTCCTCCAACGTCCAGATGGTCGCCTCGGCGGCCGAACAGCTCGCCTCTTCGATCACCGAGATCTCCGAGCGTCTCGCCCGCTCCACCCAGCGCGCCTCGGAGGCGGCGACGGAGACCGCGTCGGTCGCCAAGCGCGCCCAGGAGCTCGCCACGGCGAGCGAGCGGATCACCGAGGTGGTGGAAGCGATCTCGGAGATCGCCGGCAAGACCAACCTCCTCGCCCTCAACGCCACCATCGAGGCGGCGAGCGCGGGCGAGGCCGGCAAGGGCTTCGCGGTGGTGGCGCAGGAGGTGAAGAACCTCGCCGCCCAGACCGCGCGCGCCACCGAGGAGGTCGCCCAGCAGACCGAGAGCATCCAGGCCCAGGTCCACGTGGTGGTGAAGGGCATCACCGAGGTGTCCCAGGTGATCGAGGAGATTCGCGAGACCTTCGTGTCGGTGGCCGCGGCGGCGGAAGAGCAGCAGGCGGCAACGCACGAGATCACCGTCAACGCCCAGCACGCGGCCGACGGCGTGGGCACCGCGAACTCGACCATCCGCGAGGTGGAGGGGCTGTCGACGTCGAACCTCGATGCGGCGCACTTGCTGATCCGCGCCGCCGAAGAGCTGAGCCAGGCCAACGACAACCTGTCGCGCGGCTCGAGCGAGTTCCTCGACACCATGAAGAAGGCGCTGTAGCCGCCCTCTCGGCGGCGCCCGAGCATTCAGGCGGCGCCCGAGCATTCAGGCGGCGCCCGAGCAGTCAGGCGGCGCCCGAGCATTCAGGCGGCGCCCGAGCATTCAGGCGGCGCCTGGGCAATTCAGGCGGCGCCCTGGCATTCAGGCGGCGCTTCGGCATTCCGGGGAACCCAGGCACCTCGGCGGCGCCCTGGCATTCCGGCAGCGCACCGGCACCCCAGCGGGGCCCGGCATCCCAGCAGCGCCCCGGCATCCTCGCGGCACCACGGTGATCGTCGGTCGGCGCTTCGCCGGTCGCACGGCCGTCGACGGCGCGGCCGGCCGCTGCCCGCAGGTGCTCCGCGGCCTACTCGAACGCGCTGAGGAGTGGGGTCGGAAGGCCCCCGCCGGCGAGGCGGGAGCCGAACCAGGCCGCCGCGCCACGCCACCTCTCGAGGCCGGCGCGGGCGTTCGCCATCGCGGCCACTTCGGAGCGCCAGTCGGCGGGATGGGCGATGGCGCCGTAGTAGCGCTCGGCGAGAACGAGGTGGGCGGTGAAGCGGTCGGCAAGCTGCCGGTCCATCCGGCGCCGGGCGGCGAGCTGGCCCGCAAGGTCCTGACGCGCGAGGCCGGCATAGGCCTCGGCGGCGAAGAGGACGTGGCCGAGACCGTCGCCCGCCAGCGGGTCGAGCGCCATCCGCTCCTCCCCGAGACAGAGCACGGAGCTGTCGCCGAACTGCGGCGCCGCCGGCGTGGAGCGGTGCGGCGGCGTGTGTAGAACGGCGGCGCCGGACCCCGTCACCACCTCCAGCGCGTGGTGGGCGATGCCCGTGGCGCTCGCCGTGTCGCCGCCGGCGCACACCACCTGCATCACCACCCCGTTCGCCGGGTGGCGGGCGATGGTCGCCCAGCCGCCCGGGCCCGCCACCACGTGCATGACCGGCTCGCACGACAGCGCCGCGGCGAGCCCCGACCACTCCACCATCCGCCGGGTCCCGAGGAGGGCGCCACCGTTGGCGCGCCGGCCGCGGGCGAAGACCGCGACGGTGGCACCGCCCCCCGCGCCCGAACCCGGCGCCGGTGCCGCGGGATGGCGGGCGAGGGCGGCGACGAGATCGGCGGAGGTGACGAGCACGCCGCGGCACGCGATCCGTGCCGCCGGTCCCGCCCCCCACATCTGGCGGCGCTCGGCGATCGGCTGCCCCGCCTTCAGGATCGCCGCGGCCATCTCGTTGCCGAGGCGGCGGGCGATGGCGCGGAGCGTCGCTTCCGACACGAGCACATGGTGACCGTCGCCACCGAGGGCGGCGAGGCTCGCGCGCTCGACGGCTTGGCCGGCATTGGCGAACACGGCGGCCGCCAGCGCCGCGGCCGGCCCGCGGCCGACCACCTCCCACGCCGCGCTCACGGCCAAGTTCCGAGAAGAGCAGGGAACGGCATCGGGCCCGGCCGGCGCAGACACCGGCACTCCCACGCCGAATACGGCAACATCATGGCGCAATCCAACAGTTTAACAAAAACGGCAAGAAATTTTTACACAATACAATAAAGTTCAATGGAGAACGGCTGGTCAAAGTACGGATAAAAACACCAGAAATACTTCACGCACGCCGAGTATAGTGAGAACTCCGCGGTTTGGGAAGCGGCGCCGGTGCGGGAGTTACCGCGTGGGATCGGCGCCCACCGGCCAGTCGGCGGCGGCCTGAGCGCGGAAGCGCTCCACGAGCCACGCGCCCGCCGGGCCGGGCGGCGTATCGGTGCGGTAGACCACGTCCATCACGTAGTCCGCGGCGATGGTGTCGGGCATCTCGAGGCGCACGAGGCGGCCTTGGGCGAGATCGTCGCGGATCATCGGCTCGGGCATGTTGCCCCAGCCGATGCCGGCCTTCAGCAGCATGTGCTTGGCGCCGAGGTCGCCGAGCCGCCAGGTGCGGCTGCTCATCACGGCGAACTCGCGCCCCCGCGTCAGCTCCGAGCGGTCGGTGAGCACCAGCTGGACGTGGTCGCGCCCCGCGCCGGGCCGGTCGGCCGAGGCCTCGGTCAGCGGATGGCCGGGGGCGGCGACCGGGATCATCGGCACCTGGCCCACCCGCACCCGCTCCAACCCGTCCATCGCCTCCAGCGGCCCCGTCACACCGATGGTGGCGACCCGGTCGAGCACGAGCTTCGTCACCGCGCCGAGCGTCTCGACATAGAGGTGGAGAAGCACCGTTGGGAAGCGCTCGCTGAAGCTCGTCAGCGCGTCGACCAGCCGCTCTTCCGGCAGCATCACGTCGATCACCACATGCAGCTCCGCCTCGAGACCTTCGAGGATGCTGCGGCTCCTGGCGCGCAGATTGTCGACGCCGTTGAGGATCGCGCGCGCCTCGGCGAGCACCATCCGCCCGGCGTCGGTGAGCTGCGGCTTGCGCGTGCCGTGGCGGTCGAAGAGGACGAGGCCGAGCTGGGTTTCGAGGTTGGCGATGGTGTAGCTCACCACCGAGGTGGCGCGGTGGAGCCGCCGTGCCGCCCCCGCGAAACTCCCCGCCTCGACGACCGCGAGGAAGACGCGCAGCTGGTCCAGCGTCGGCGTTCCGACGGTTGCCATACCGATTTCCTCGAACGATGAGCGGGGGAAAACTACTCCTCGGTCGAACGTCGAGCAATCGCTCTCGTCCGAGGGTCGCCGACGGTCACCTTGCGATATTCGGACGGCGGCAGCTGCGTCCACCGCTTGAACGCGCGGGTGAAGCTCGGATGCTCCTCGTAGCCGAGGCTCAGCGCGATATCGACGACGGGAAGCGTCGTCTCGCGCAGCAGGCTCGCCGCGCGCGCGTGGCGGGCGACTTCGACGATCTCGCGATAGGTGTAGCCGATGTGGCGCAGGCGCCGCTGCAGCCCCTGCACGCTGAGGCCGGCGAGACGGGCGGCGCCGTCGATGTCGGTGCGCCCGTCGAGCAGGCGCAGGGCGACGATCGCCGAGATCGCGCGGGCGGGCTCCGGCGCGTTGGCGAGCACCGTGTCGGCCGCCAGCTCGCGCAGCGTCACCAGCCGCCGGCTCTCGCCGAAGGGTGTGGTGCGGCGCTGCGCCAGCTCGCGCTGCGACAGCTGAATGCCCACGCCCGGCCGATCGAACCGGATCGGCACGCCGAGGTGCTCTTGGAGGAGGTCGGCGGTCCGATCGGACCCGTAGTTCACGTCGACCGTCTGGGGGCGCCACTGTGCTCCGAGAAACTGGCGGGCGAAGTCGATCATCGGCATGATCACGTGGTCGGAGTGGTGCATGCTCGGCCCCTTGAGACGCGGCGGGACGTAGCGCAGCAGCGTGTGGTCTGCCCCGTCGGCAAGCTCCATGTGGCCCACCGTCTGCTGGTTCCAGCTCGTCTTGGTGAGGCGTATCAGGCCGCTGCGCAGATCGTCCGCGGCAAGGGCATACTCCACCCACATGCCGAAGCCGGTGGAGCGCATGCGCTCGCCCACCTGCAGCCCGAAGGTGCGGTCCTCGAGGAGCTGGCCGGTACGGGCGAAAATCCCCTGAATCGCCGAAATAGGGACCGGCGTGTGGGGTTCGTCGATGACGCCGAGCGGGACGCCTTCGCTCCGGAAGATCCGCTCCAACATGCGATGGCCGGCGCGCTCTTCCAGCATCGCGGGGAGAGGCCCCAAGCCGCGTGCCCGGGTCAGCGCGATCGCATTGGTATCGGACAAATATCGCTCTCCGAATGACGCAATATGCTAAGCTCTTTGTATAAACACTGGCAATGGTCCCGCTGCTCGACACGCTAGAGCACCGGCCGCAGCCGGAGAAACGTGTAGGTTGTGCGATGGCTGTTGCCGTAAAAGTAGACTTAGCCAAAGTATTTAAAGCCAACAATCAGCAGGGCCGGGGATGCGGTGCGTACGCGCGAGAGGCGCCGCGCCGCGATTGCGCGACCCGGCCCGTCGGCACCGTCGCCCGGGCCGTGATCGGGCCGACCTCCGGCCGCACGATCGCACCTCACGACACGGCGCTTGCGAACGCGACGCATGACGTCTCGGGCCGCCCGATCCGCGGCGGCCGGACCCTCCGAAACGACACGGTCGCATCGCCGCGCGGGGCGCTTCGTGTGTCGTCGCCGGAATGGGAAGAGGGGGTCGGCGCGCCATGGCCGGCCCTTTCGTGGATCAACACGCAGCCGGCACGACACGAGCGGTGGCCGGGCAACGGTCGGCGGGTGTGTGCCGACAGAACACGGAACGAGGGATAGAGAGTTATGATGAGAACGTTAGTATGGGCGGCCGCGATCGCGACAGCGGTCGGCGGGCCGGCCATGGCTCAGGACGCGAAGAAGCCGAACATTCTCCTGATCGTGTCCGACGACACCGGTTGGGGTGACCTCGGTCCCTATCTCGGCGGCGAAGGGCGCGGCATGCCGACCCCGAACTTCGACGAGCTCGCCGCCGAAGGCATGACCTTCACCAACTTCTACGGCCAGCCGAGCTGCACCCCCGGCCGCGCCGCGATCCAGACCGGCCGCATCCCGAACCGTTCGGGCATGACGACGGTGGCGTTCCAGGGCCAGGGCGGCGGTCTTCCGGCCGCGGAATGGACCCTCGGCTCGGTGCTGAAGGAAGCAGGCTACAAGACCTACTTCACCGGCAAGTGGCACCTCGGCGAGAGCGACTATGCGCTCCCCAACGCCCAGGGCTACGACGTGATGAAGTACGCCTTCCTTTATCACCTCAACGCCTACACCTACACCGACCCCAAGTGGCACAAGGCGATGTCCGCGGAACAGCGCGAGATGTTCCAGAAGGTCACCAAGGGCGCACTGTCCGGTAACGCCGGTGAGGCCGCCAAGGAAGTCTTCAAGGTCAACGGCGAATACGTCGACACCCCGGACAAGGGCGTGGTCGGCATTCCCTATCTCGACAAGTACGTCGAGCAGGCCGCCGTCGAGTTCCTCGAAGACGCCGCCAAGGACCCCTCCGAGCCGTTCTTCATCAACGTCAACTTCATGAAGAACCACCAGCCGAACATCCCGGCGCCGGAGTTCGAGGGCAAGTCCACCATCAAGACCGACTATGCGGACGCGGTGATCGAGCTCGACACCCGCGTGGGCAACGTTCTGAAGAAGCTCGACGAGCTCGGTCTCGCCGACAACACGCTGGTGTTCTACACCGTCGACAACGGTGCCTGGCAGGACGTGTACCCCGACTCCGGCTACACCCCGTTCCGCGGCACCAAGGGCACCGTGCGTGAAGGCGGCAACCGCGTTCCCGCGATCGTGCGCTGGCCGGGCCACGTCAAGGGTGGCGTCGTCAACCACGACATCAGCGGCGGTCTCGACCTGATGGCGACCTTCGCCTCCGTCGCCGGCACCACGCTGCCCGAGAAGGATCGCGCCGGCGAGCCGATCATCTTCGACAGCTACGACATGACCCCGGTGTGGACCGGCACGGGCGAAGACCCGCGTACGGAGTGGTTCTACTTCACCGAGGACGAGCTTTCCCCGGGTGCGGTGCGCGTGGGCATGTTCAAGTACGTGTTCAACCTTCGTGGTGACGATGGTGCCGCGACCGGTGGCCTCTCGGTCGACACCAACCTCGGCTGGAAGGGTGCCTCGAGCTACATCGCGACGGTGCCGCAGGTGTTCAACCTCCTCGCCGACCCGCAGGAGCGCTACGACATCTTCATGACCACCTTCACCGAGAGCACCTGGACGACGGTGTCGGCGAACGAAGTGGTGGCAAAGCTCCTCAAGAGCTACGTGAAGTATCCGCCCCGCAAGCTGCAGAGCGAGACCTACACCGGTCCCCTCACCATCACCGCCTATCAGCGCTTCCAGTGGGCGCGTGAGCAGCTCGCCAAGGGTGGCGTGAGCATCGGCCTGCCCACCGGCAACTGAGGCTTCGACGATCCGCTCCGTCCCGTCGTCGCACGGGGCGGAGCCTCCCAAATTTCAACCCTTCAGGGGGCAACAACAATGCGCAAAAATCGCTTTTTGTCGGTGCTCGCGGCGCTCGCCGTGGTCGTCACCTCGACGGGGTTCGCTCTCGCCGACACCGATCCTTTGCCGTCGTGGAACGAGGGAGCCACGAAGACGGCCATCGTCGATTTCATGACCGCCATCACCACCGAGGGCGGACCGGACTACGTCGCGCCGGCCGATCGCATCGCGACCTTCGACAACGACGGAACGCTGTGGAGCGAGCAGCCGATGTACGTGCAGCTCGCCTTCGCGCTCGACCGGGTCAAGGCGCTCGCCCCCGAGCACCCGGAGTGGAAGGACGAGGAGCCCTTCAAGTCGGTCCTCGACGGCAATCTCGAGGCGCTCGCCGCCTCCGGGCACAAGGGCCTGCTCGAGATCATCGCCGCGACCCATGCGGGCATGTCGACGGACGCGTTCACCGAGATCGTCACCGACTGGATGGCGACGGCGAAGAATGCGAAGACCGGCAAGCTCAGCACCGAGATGATCTTCCAGCCGATGCTGGAGCTCATCGCCTACCTCAAGGCCAACGAGTTCGACGTCTTCATCGTCTCGGGCGGCGGCATCGCTTTCATGCGGCCCTGGACGGAAACGGTCTACGGCATCGCCCCGCCCAACGTGGTCGGGTCGTCGATCGCTCTGAAATATGACGACACCGACGGCGCACCCAAGATCATGCGGGAGGCCGAGCTCAACTTCAACGACGACGGACCCGGCAAGCCCGTCGGCATCGAGAGCCACATCGGCAAGCGCCCCATCGCCGCCTTCGGCAATTCCGACGGCGATTTCGAGATGCTCGAGTGGACCACGTCCGCGGACGGCCGCCGTCTCGGCATGATCGTGCACCACGACGATGCCGCTCGCGAGTTCGCCTACGACCGCAAGTCTCACTTCGGCAAGCTCGACCGTGCTCTGGATGCCGCACCGCAAGAAGGATGGACGCTCATCAGCATGAAAGATGACTGGAAGACGATCTTTCCGGCCGAATAAGTTGTAAGAGTCGAGCGACCTCGAAGAGAACTTGTCGCCCTCCGAGAGGTCGCTTGGGCCGTCGTGTTCGGAAGGAACAGAGTGATGTATCGCTGGTTGAAAGCACTTCCAATCCTGGTGCTGTGGGCTGGGTCGGCGGCCGCTGCCGATCTCACGCCGCCGGCACCGGAGCCGCCCGCGCCGGAGGTGTTCGACAGCCGGTGGAGCGTCGCCGGAGGCGCATATCTGTGGGCCGCGAGCCTCGATGGTCGGGTGGGCGCGGGCTCCGTCGGCCCCGGCGACGTGCACGCGAGCTTCGGCGACATCTTCAAGAACCTCGACATGGCGTTCATGGCCGCCGGCGAGGTGCGCTACGACCGGTTCGGCGTGTTCGCCGACCTCGTCTATACGCGCGTCTCCGCCGACGGCACCGATCCCGGTAGCGGCATCTACCTGAAGGCGACCAACAGCGTGGTGGTCGGCACGCTGCTCGGCGAGGCGCGGGTCTTCGAGCAGGGCAAGACGTCGGCCGACGTGATGGCCGGCGCCCGCCTGTGGAGCGTCTCGGCCAAGCTGACCGGCACGCCGCCCGGCGGCCCGAGCCAGAGCGTCTCCGGCGACGAGGTGTGGGTCGATCCGATGGTCGGCGTGAAGGGCCAGCTCCAGGGGAACTCGCCCTGGTACGTCATGGGCTGGGCGATGATCGGCGGCTTCGGCGTCAGCGCCGACCTCGACTGGGACGTGATGGGTGGCGTCGGCTACCGCGTCACCGACCACATCTCGCTCCTCGCCGGCTACCGCGCGCTCGGCGTCGACTATTCGCACGGCAACTTCACCTACGACGTGGTCGAGCACGGCCCTGTCGTTAGTGCGGTGCTGCGCTTCTGAGGCAGGAGACGCCGGCAGCCACTGTCGGCCCCGAGCGTAGTGGAGCATGCCGGCCGCGACGGCCGGCATGAGGGGTTTGTTGTGTGTCGGCGGCCGGTCAGCGCGCGGCGCGATCGCCACGGGGGGGATGACAATGAGCGTTGCTGCAATGGCCGGGCGGACGGGACGTCGATGGGCGAGGGCGGTCCTCGCCGTCGGAGCGCTGCTGACGGTATCGGCCGCCGCGGCGCAGGACGCCGACGAGCTCGCCAAGAAGCTCTCCAACCCCGTCGCCAGCCTCATCAGTGTGCCGTTTCAGTACAACATCGACTTCGGCCTCGGGCCGGACGGCGACGGCGTCAACCAGACGCTGAACATCCAGCCGGTCCTGCCGATCAGCCTCAACGAGGACTGGAACCTGATCTCCCGCACCATCGTCCCGGTGCGCTGGGTGACGGACGTCTACGCCCGCGACGTGTTCGGCCTCGGCGACACCACGCAGAGCTTCTTCCTCTCGCCCAAGGCGCCCGGACCGGGCGGCCTGATCTGGGGCCTCGGGCCGGTGATCTACCTGCCGACGGCGACGGACAAGCTCCTCGGCACCGGTCAGGTCGGTCTCGGCCCCACCGGCGTGGCGCTGCTGCAGGAGGGGGCGTGGACGATCGGCACGCTCGCGAACCACATCTGGAGCCTCGACGACAACACCGAGGTGAACTCCACCTTCGTCCAGCCCTTCCTCTCCTACGCCTTCGGCCACGGTCAGACGCTGACGCTGAACTCCGAAACGACGTTCGACTGGAACTCGGATCAGGCGACCGTGCCGATCAACGTCATGTACACCAAGGTGTTCTCCGCCGGGCAGCAGCCGATGAGCTTCCAGCTCGGCGGCCGCGTCTACGCCAACCGGCCGAAGGACGGTCCGGACTGGGGCGTGCGCGCGACGATGACGCTGCTCTTCCCGAAGTAGCGCCTCAGAGGAACTCCACCATCCGCGCCCGCTCGCCGGCGTCGACGGCGTAGAAGTCGCGGTCCCACTCCTTGAGCTTCCAGTCGAGGAAGATGCCGGCCATCTCCTCGCCGAGCGTCGCCGGCACCAAGGGGTCGGTCTCGAACGCCTGGAGCGCCTCGAGGAGGGTGCGCGGCAGCCGCATCACGCTGCCGCCGCCCGCGAGCGCGATCCGGCCGGTGGCCGAGGGGGCGCCGAGCTTCAGATAGAGGTTGTCGTTCATCGGCGCGCCCGGGTCGGCCGCCGCGGCGACGCCCTCGAGACCTGCCGCCAGCGACAGCGCCGCCCCGAGATAGAAGTTGCAGGCAATGTCCGGCGCGCGGTTCTCCACGCACGGCCGGTTCATCGGCAGGCGCAGCATCGCCGAGCGGTTGTTCTTGCCGTAGGCGGTGAGAACGGGCGCCCAGCTCATGTCGGCCATCTGCCCCTGGGCGACGAGCCCCTTATAGGAGTTGTGGGTGGGGCAGGTGACGGCCGTCAGCGCCGGAGCGTGCGCCAGGAGACCCGCCACGAAGTGATAGCCGATGTCGGGGAAGGGGATGCCGTGGCGCCCCGCGAGCCCGGCCGCATCGCCGTCGCCGGCGAAGAGATTGTCGCCGGTCTCGGGACGATAGAGCGACATGTTGAAGTGGGCGCCGGAGCGGAAGTCGCTCGAGAAGGGCTTCGGCATGAAGCTCGCGACGAGGCCCATCTCCTGGGCGATCGCCTTCGCCATGTAGCGGAAGAAGATCAGCCGGTCGCACATCGTCAGCGCGTCGGCGTAGGCGAAGTCGAGCTCGTGCTGGCCCTGCCCGCCCTCCGCGTCGAACGAGTAGACGTCCCAGCCGAGGGCGTTCATCGCCTCCACCATGCGGTCGAGGAAGGGCATCGACTGCATGATCTGATGCACGTCGTAGCCGGGGCAGAGGCCGAGATGCTGGCGTTCCTGCACGCCGGTGACGTCGTCCCCCGTGCGGCGGAACACGTAGAACTCCGTCTCCACGCCGAGGTTCATGCCGTAACCCGCCGCCCGCGCCGCCGCGAGGGTGCGCTTCAAGATGGTGCGGCTGCAGTTGGGGTAGGGCGCGCCGTGGAAGGTGAGGTCGCCGGCGAACCAGGCGAAGCGGGTGTCCCACGGCAGGATCATCAGGCTGTCGAGGTCGGGGACGACGGCGCACTCGTCCTTCTCCGGCCCGATCAGCCCCATCCCCTCCATGGCGCCGACGGTGAAGAGCTCCGAGCCGGCGCACATGTTCTCGAAGTGGGACAGCGGTACCGCCTTCGCCTTGGGCACGCCGTGGATGTCGACATAGGTCGCGAGGCAATATTTCACCCCCGCGTCCTGAAGCGTGCGGCGGACGTCGGCGACGCGGCGGGGGTCGTTCATCGGAAGCCTCGGTGGATCGATCGCGGTTCGCCGCCTCGAAGCAATGTCGAGGCCAGCCCGTCGCGATCACCGGCGGTTTCATGGCACGCGCGTTGCAACGCGTGCGAAGCATCGGCGGAGGGACGGATGGCGCGCTGGGACTTGATGACGAGCGAGGAGATCGGTGCGATGATCGCGAAAGGCCGCGATCTCGCGATCCTGCCCGTCGGGGCCACGGAGCAGCACGGCCCGCACCTCGCCGCCGGCTGCGACACGATCTCGGCCGAGACGCTCGCGACCCTCGCCGCCGAGAAGGCCGACGTGTTCGTGCTGCCCGGCCTCGCTTACGGCTGCTCGCTCGGCCACACCGCGAAGTGGCCCGGCACCTTCTCGCTGCATCCCACCACGCTCACCCAGGTCGCGGTGGAGGTCGGCCGCTGGGCGGCGGCGAACGGGTTGAAGAAGCTGCTCTTCCTGTCCGGCCACGGCACCAACGACGCGCCGCTGAGGAGCGCCATCCTCCAGCTGCGCTACGAGTTCGCGCACGTGCGCTTCGCCACCATGGGCCTGTGGGACATCTCCCCCCGCGTCGGCGCGCTCTATTGGCGCGACGGGGCCGACATCCACGCCAACCGCGGCGAGACCTCGATCCTCCTCCACCTGCGCCCGGAGATGGTGCGCATGGAGCACGCCTTCGACGTGCCGGACGTGACCCCTGGAACGCACTTCTCCTACGCGATGCCCGCCACCACGCCGACCGGCGTCGTCGGTGCCCCCTCCGAGGCGAGCGCCGAGGATGGGGCGATGATGGTGGAGACCATCGTCACCGATCTCGCCGAATGGCTGACCGAAGCGCTCGCGGAAGACTGGCCCGCAGTGCCGCCGGGGCCGGGCGATGCCACCCATTAGTTCACCAACGAGGTTGCCCCCCATGAAGCGACTGATCATCGCGCTCGCCGCCGGCGCCGCGCTCCTCACCGCCCCGGTTGCGGGCGCCCTGGCGCAGGAGAAGACCTATAGGGTCGGCTACAACATCTATGTCGGCTTCATGCCCTACGGCTGGATGGCCGAGACCGGCATCCTCGACAAGTGGGCCGAGAAGTACGGCGTCAAGATCGAGATGATCCAGGTGAACGACTATGTCGGCGGCATCAACCAGTTCGTCGCCGGCGACCTCGACGCGATGGCCGTCGCCTCCATGGACGGGCTGACCATCCCCGCCGCCGGCGGTGTCGACACCACCATCGCCCTCGTCGGCGACTACTCCAACGGCAACGACGGCATCCTGTCGAAGACGCTCGACAGCGTCACCGCCCTCAAGGGCGAGACGATCCACCTCTTCGAGCTCACCGTGTCGCACTATCTCCTGTCGCGCGCGCTCGAGGAGAACGGCCTCTCCCTGCGCGACGTCAACACGGTGAACATCACCGACGCCGACATCGCCCCCGCCTATATCGGCTCCGACGAGGTGAAGCACGCGGTCGCCTGGAACCCGATGCTCCTCGCCATGAAGAACGGCGTCGAGGGCTCCACCATGGTGTTCGATTCCTCCTCGACCCCCGAGGAGATCGTCGACGTGATGCTGTTCCACACCGAGACGGTGGACGAGGACCCGGCCTTCATCAAGGCGGTGGTCGGCGCCTGGTACGAGGCGATGGAGATCATGTCGGGCGGCGACGACGCGGCCGAGAAGATGATCGCCGAGCTCGCCGACATGTCGGGCGGCTCGGTGGAGGACTACAAGGCCCAGCTCGATTCCACCAAGATGTACTATACGCCCGCCGAGGCGCTCGAGTTCATGACCTCCGACCAGCACAAGACCACCTGGGACTTCGTGCGCAAGTTCTCCTTCGAGGTCGGCCTCTTCGGCGAGAGCGCGCCGGACGAGAACTTCGTCGGCATCGAGTTCCCCGACGGCTCCGTGCTCGGCGACGAGAACAATGTGAAGCTTCGCATCAACTCGACGTTCACCAAGATGGCCGTCGACGGCGAGCTCTGATCCGTCCCGGCTCCGGCGTGCCGGGGCCGGTCCCTCTCGCGGAGTAGCGCGGCAGGCACCATGAAACGCGCCATCAACTACGTTCCGTCCCGCCCGTCCGCGATCCTCCTCGCGCTGCTGCCGTTCGCGCTGGTCCTCGTGATCTACGCCATCGGCTCGGAGGTGCGGCTCGCCGACAATCCGTCCGACAAGCTGATGCCGTCCTTCGGCACCTTCGCCGACGCCATCGATCGGCTCGCCTTCCAGGAGAATCGGCGCACCGGCGAGTACGTCTTCTGGACCGACACGGCGATCAGCCTGCAGCGGATCTTCGTCGGCCTCGCCATCTCCACGGTGCTGTGCATCGTGGTCGGCATCCCGGTCGGCTTCCTGCCCTACCTGCGGAGCGCGTTCGGGGCGTTCATCTCCGCCTTCTCGCTGATCCCGCCGCTCGCGGTGCTGCCGATCCTCTTCATCATCTTCGGCCTCGGCGAAACCTCCAAGATCGTCCTCATCGTGTTCGGCGTCGCCCCCTTCCTCGCCCGCGACGTCGCGCTCACCGTGGCGCAGATCCCGCGCGAGCAGATCGTCAAGGCGCAGACGCTCGGCGCCTCCACCTGGCAGATGATGACGCTCGTCGTCTTTCCGCAGGTGCTGCCGCGCCTCTTCGATTCGCTGCGCCTCTCCCTCGGCGCGACCTGGCTCTTCCTCATCGCGGCGGAGGCGATCGCGTCGGAGGGCGGGCTCGGCTACCGCATCTTCCTCGTCCGCCGCTATCTGTCGATGGACGTGATCCTGCCCTACGTCGCCTGGATCACCTTGCTGGCTTTCCTGATGGACTACGGGCTGGTGCTCGCCTCGCGCGCCTCCTCCCGCTGGTACCACATCGGTCGGGGCGCCTGATGACCCACATCGCGATCCGCCACCTCACCAAGGAATACGGCGCGGCCACCATTCTCGACAACGTGTCGGTGGAGCTGCCCGACCACGAGTTCTGCGTGGTGCTCGGCCCGTCCGGCGCCGGCAAGACCACGCTCCTGCGCATCCTCCTGTCGCAGGAGGCGGCGACGCGCGGGGAGGTGCTGATCGACGGCAAGCCCATCGACTCCGAGCCTCAGCCCGACCGCGGCGTCGTCTTCCAGCGCTACTCGGTGTTTCCGCACAAGACGGTGCTCGCCAACGTCATGATGGGGCCGCAGCTCGCCGCCGCGCCGGTGACGGGGCGGATGTGGGGGCAGAAGCGCCGGGCGCTGCGCGAGCGGGCGCTGGCGCTCCTCGACGAGGTGGGCCTCGCCGCCCATCTCGACAAATATCCGACGCAGCTGTCCGGCGGCATGCAGCAGCGCCTCGCCATCGCCCAGGCGCTCATCATGGAGCCCAAGGTGCTGCTTCTCGACGAGCCTTTCGGCGCGCTCGACCAGTCCACCAAGAAGGCGATGCATCGCCTCATCCTCGACCTCTGGCAGAAGAACAAGATGACCATCGTGATGGTCACCCACGACATCCAGGAGGCGTTCACCCTCGGCACGCGCATCCTGATGGTCGACAAGCGCCGCCGCGATCCGCAGGCACCGGAGGCCTACGGCTCGACGATCACCGAGGACATCCGCCTCGACCCCGCCAAGAAGCCGCCGCTCTCGGTGGTGGAGGGCGAGGGCGACGGGGAGGACGCCCACTCCATGCGCGCGATCTTCGCGCAGTGGCGTGCCCGGGCCGGCGACGCCGTGATATCCGACGAGGTCGCGGAGGGGCTGAAGGCGGTCGTTTGATGGAATTGACGGGAGTGCGCGCCCTCGTGACGGGGGGCGCTCGAGGGATCGGCGCGGCGATCGTGCGCGAGCTCGCCGCACGCGGAGCGCGCGTCGCGGCGGTCGACATCGACTTCGACGGCACGCAGACCATGGCGCGCCGTACCGACATGACCGACGAGGCCGACGTGGTCGGCGCCGTCGCCTGGGCCGCCGACATCCTCGGCGGGCTCGACGTGCTCGTGAACAACGCCGGCATCGTCATCGAAAAGCCGCTGCTCGACACCACCGCGGCCGACTTCGACCGGGTGATCGCGGTGAACCTCCGGGGCGTCTTCCTCGCCGGGCGCGAGGCCGCGCGCCACTTCGTGACCCGGCCCGCGGGCACCTCGCCCGGGCGCATCATCAACATCGCCTCCGAGCTCGCCCATCTCGGCCGGTCCGAATATTCGCCCTATTGCGCCTCCAAGGGCGGCGTCATCAGCCTCACGCGCTCCTGGGCGCGCGAGCTCGCGCCGCGCGTGCTCGTCAACGCCGTCGCCCCCGGCCCGACGGACACCGACATGCTGCGCCGCGAGCGCCAATATGCCGAGCTGAAGGCGACGGCGGAGGGCATCCCGCTCGCCCGCCTCGGCGAGGCTGGCGACATCGCCCGCGCCGTCGCCTTTCTCGCCAGCGCCGATTCCGCCTTCATGACGGGCTCCGTCGTGGACGTGAACGGCGGCGCCGCCATGTATTGAGGGAGGGGCCGATGGTCATGCTGCCGGGGATCGCCGACAAGGCCACGCTGGTGACGGGGTCGAGCCGCGGCATCGGCTACGCCGTCGCCGAGGCCTTCGTCACGGCCGGCGCCAAGGTCACCCTGCTCGCCGAGACGCAGGAGGTGGTGGACGCCGCCCGGCGCCTGGAGGAGGCCCACGGCACCGACGTCGGCTCCATCGTCTGCGACGTGCGCGAGGCGGCGAGCGTCGCCGGCGCGCTGCGCCGCTTCGGCCCGCTCGACATCCTCGTCAACAATGCGGGCCTCGAGCGCGAGACGCGGCTCGACGACCCCTCCGCCGTCGCCATGGTGTCCACCATCATGGACATCAACGTGACCGGGATGTTCCGCGTCACCCACGCCATGCTGCCGATGATGAAGCCCGGCGGGGTGATCGTGAACACCGCCTCCGAATGGGGCCGCTACGCGCCGGGCGGCTACTCCGCCTACGCCGCCTCCAAGCACGCCGTCATCGGCCTCACCCGCTCCTGGTCGCGCGAGCTCGCCGAAAGCGGCATCCGCGTCAACGCGGTGTGCCCCGGCTGGGTCGGCACCGAGCCGGCGATGCGCACGCTGCGCACGATGGCCGAGCGGCGCGGCGTCACCGAGGCGGAGATGACCGCCGAGATCGAGGCCGGGCAGGACATCAAGGGCGTGATGGAGCCCGCCGACGTCGCCGGCCTCTACCTGTTCCTCGCGAGCGATCTCGCCGCCAACATCACCGGCCAGGCGGTCCATGTGGACCGCGGCAAGTTCCAGGCCTGAAGGAGAACGATGTGCAGCCCCACGACGGCTTTGGCCCCGGCGCGTTCTGGCCTACGGAGGACGAGCTCGCCTCCACCGGCAACACCACGCTGAAGCACCCGGTCTCGCTCGACGGGACGCCCGAGATCGGCAAGCGCTACACGGTGCCCGCCCGCCAGGGCCTCGCCGTGCGCCTCAAGAAGGGCGAGCAGGTGCGGGTGATCAACACCCACGGCACGCAGGTCGTCGATTCCTGGGCCTTCAACGCCGCCGACCCGACCGAGTTCATGTCCATGGAGCACATGCGCCAAGGGATCAACGGCATCATCCCTAAGCCCGGCGACGGCCTCATGACCAACAAGCGCCGGCCGATCCTCACCTTCCTGGAAGACACCTCGCCCGGCATCCACGACACCATCATCGCCGCCTGCGATATCTGGCGCTACCGCAATCTCGGCGTAGAGGGCTACCACGACAGCTGCACCGACAATCTCAGGATGGCACTGGTGGCGATCGGCTTTCCCGTCGCGGAGGTGCCCTCGCCCTTCAACCTCTTCATGAACATCCCGGTGCGGCCGGACCACTCGATCGGCTGGGAGCCCACCGTGTCGAAGCCGGGCGACAGCGTGACCTTCCGGGCGGAGATGGACCTCGTCTACGCCGTGTCCGCCTGCCCGCAGGACATCGTGCCGATCAACGGCGCGGGCCTCGCCCCCGTCGACGCCCATCTCGAAGTGCTGGCGGAGGCCTGATCATGACCGTGCGAATGGCCGACATGGCCTGGCCCGAATACGAGAAGCGCATCAAGGCCGGCGCGGTGGTGATCCTGCCGGTGGGCTCGATCGAGCAGCACTCCTACCACCTGCCGCTCGGCGTCGACCGCTACCTTCCCGCCCTCGTCGCGGAGCGGGCGGCGGAGGAGCTCGGCGCGATCGTCGCCGAGCCGGTGCTCTACGGCGCCCGCTCGCAGATGCGCATGGGCGGCGGCCAGACCTATCCCGGCACCACCAGCCTGTCGCCGGTGACGCTGATGCACGTCATCCGCGACGTGCTCACCGCCTTCATCGCGCACGGGGCCAAGAAGATCGTGGTGTGCAACGGGCACTACGAGAACATGATGTTCACCTTCGAGGGCATCGACATGGCCCTCAAGGACGCCAAGATGCTCGGCGTCGACGACGTGCGCGTGATGCGGTTCGAATATTGGGACTACATGACCCGCGAGACCATCGACGCCCTGTTCCCCGACGGCTATCCGGGGATGGAGCTGGAGCATGCCGCGCTCATCGAGACCTCGCTGATGCTCCACTTCCGCCCCGACCTCGTCGACATGAGCAAGCTGCCCAACGAGAGCGCCGGGGACTTTCCCGCCTACGACATCTTTCCCGCCACGCGGGAGGGGGTGCCGCCCTCGGGCGCCCTGTCGCCGCCCAACCGGGCGCGGGCGGAGTACGGGGCGCGGATCGCGGGCGACTGCGTGAAGGGCATCGTCGCCGACATTCGCAAGGTGTTCGGCGCCTGAGGCAAAGGGCGACGCGTGATCCGCCTTGCGAAGGTGGGAAGGCTGTGCTCACCCTTGCCACACGCAAGAATAGGCGAACAGGGGAGTTCTCCATGAAGACCAGCATGATGGCGCTCATCGGTGCCGCCGCGCTCGCCGCGGCCACCCCGGCTCTGGCCGACGATGCCAAGATCGGCGTGCTGCTCGGATTCACCGGCCCGCTCGAGAGCCTCGCGCCCGACATCGCCTCCGGTGCCGAGCTCGCGATCTCCGAGGTATCGGAATCCGGCAAGCTGCTCGACGGCACCACCGTCACCGCCGTCCGCGGCGATTCCACCTGTATCGACGCCGGCGCCGCGACGGCCGCCGCCGAGCGCCTCATTACCTCCGATGGCGTCGCGGGCATCGTCGGCGCCATGTGCTCCGGCGCGACCACCGCGGCGCTGCAGAATGCGGCCCTGCCGAACGGCGTGGTAATGATTTCCCCGTCCGCCACGTCGCCGGCCCTCTCCACGGTGGAGGACAACGGCCTCTTCTTCCGCACCGCCCCGTCCGACGCACGTCAGGGCGAGATCATCGCCGACATGCTGACCGAGCGCGGCATCAAGGAGGTGGCGCTCACCTACACCAACAACGACTACGGCAAGGGTCTCGCCGACGCCATCGCGGGGGCCGTCGAGAAGGCCGGCGGCACGATCACCATCAACGCCCCCCACGAGGACGGCAAGGGCGACTACTCCGCCGAAGTCGCGGCGCTGGCGGCGGCCGGCGGCGAGATGCTGGTGGTGGCCGGCTACCTCGACCAGGGCGGCAAGGGCATCATCCAGGCTTCGCTCGATTCGGGCGCGTTCGACACCTTCCTGCTGCCCGACGGCATGGTCGGCGAGGCGCTCGTCGACGCCATCGGCCCCGACCTCGACGGCTCCTTCGGTGTGATGCCGGGCACCGATTCCAACGGCGCCGAGATCTTCGCCAAGCTGATCGAGGCGGCCGGCTCCAAGCCCGGCGTCTACGCTCCGGAGGCCTACGACGCCGCCGCCCTCATCATGCTCGCCATGCAGGCCGCCGGCTCCACCGACCCCGCCGAGTACAAGACGAAGATCATGGACGTCGCCAACGCGCCGGGCGAGGAGATCATGCCGGGCGACCTCGCCAAGGCGCTCGAGATTCTCGCCGGCGGCGGCGACGTGGACTATGTCGGCGCCTCCTCGGTGGAGCTGATCGGTCCGGGCGAGAGCGCCGGCAACTTCCGCGAAATCGAGATCAAGGACGGCAAGATCGAGACGGTACAGTACCGTTGATCTCCGAGACCGCATCGGCCCGGGACACCCGGGCCGATCACCCCGTCGCTGCGCCCGAGGCGATGGTCGCCGTCGACCACCTGTCGAAGTGGTTCGGCGGCATCCACGCCGTGCGCGACGTCACGCTGCAGATCAAGCGCGGCACGATCACCGGCCTCATCGGTCCGAACGGGGCCGGTAAGACCACCCTCTTCAACATCATCGCGGGCCACTACACGCCGACCTCCGGCACCGTCTGGCTCGACGGCGAGGACGTGACGGGGCTCGCCCCCCACGAGCTGTTCGGCCGCGGCCTCCTACGCACCTTCCAGCTCGCCCAGGAGTTCCACTCCCTCTCGGTGCGCGAGAACCTCATGATGGTTCCCGCCGAGCAGCCCGGCGAGAACCTTCTCAACGCCTGGTTCCGCCCCGGCCGCGTCGCCGCCCGCGACGCCGCCATCGCCCGGCGCGCCGACGAGGTGCTCGACTTCCTCACCCTGTCGCACCTTGCCACCGAGCGCGCCGGCAACCTCTCCGGCGGCCAGAAGAAGCTCCTCGAGCTCGGCCGCACCATGATGGTCGACGCCAAGATCGTGTTCCTCGACGAGGTGGGCGCCGGGGTGAACCGCACCCTTCTCAACACCATCGCCGACGTGATCCAGCGCCTTCACCGCGACGAGGGCTACACCTTCTGCGTCATCGAGCACGACATGGACTTCATCGCCCGCCTCTGCGATCCGGTGATCGTCATGGCCGAGGGCGCCCATCTCGCCGAAGGCACCGCCGCGGAGATCCTCGCCAACGAGGCCGTCATCGAGGCCTATCTCGGCACCGGCTCCAAGCATGCCCGCCCGAAGTCCGCTCCCGCCGCGGGAGGGGAGGCATGAGCTTTCTCAAGGCCGAAGGGATGCGCGGCGGCTACGGCAACGACGACATCCTCAACGGCTGCACCGTGGAGGCCGACAAGGGCGAGATCGCCGTCATCGTCGGCCCCAACGGCGCCGGCAAGTCCACCGCCATGAAGGCCGTTTTCGGCATGCTCGCGCTGCGCGAGGGGTCGGTGACGCTCGACGGCCGCGACCTCACCAAGCTGAAGCCAACCGAGCGCGTCGCCGAGGGCATGAGCTTCGTGCCGCAGGTGCGCAACGTCTTCCCCACGCTGACGGTGGAGGAGAATTTGGAGATGGGCGCCTTCCTGCGGCGCGACGACATCTCCGGCACCATGGAGGAGGTCTACGGCCTCTTCCCGATCCTCAAGGAGAAGCGGCGGCAGCCGGCGGGCGAGCTCTCCGGCGGCCAGCGCCAGCAGGTCGCCGTCGGCCGCGCGCTGATGACGAAGCCCACCGTCCTGATGCTCGACGAGCCCACCGCCGGCGTCTCCCCCATCGTGATGGACGAGCTGTTCGACCGCATCATCGAGATCGCCCGCACCGGCATCGCCGTGCTCATGGTGGAGCAGAACGCCAAGCAGGCGCTCGAGATCGCCACCCGCGGCTACGTCCTCCAGCACGGCACCAACGCCTACACCGACACCGGGGAGGCGCTGCTCGCCAACCCGGAGGTCCGCCGCACCTTCCTCGGAGGCTGAACGTGGACGGTCTCCTCAACGCGCTCGTCGTCCTTGCGAACTTCGCCCTCGTGCCGGGCATCGCCTACGGCAGCCAGCTCGCCCTCGGCGCGCTGGGCGTGACTCTCGTCTTCGGCGTGCTGCGCTTCTCCAACTTCGCCCACGGCGAGACGATGTCGTTCGGCGCCATGATCGCGATCTTCGTCACCTGGATCCTCCAGGCGAACGGCGTCTCCATCGACCCGCTGCCGACGGCGCTCCTCGCGCTGCCCGTGGCGATCCTCGTCACCGTCGGCGTCGTCCTCCTCACCGACCGCTTCGTCTACCGCTTCTACCGCCACAAGCGATCCGACCAGGTGATCTTCATCATCGTCTCCATCGGCGTGATGTTCGTGATGGCGGGGCTGATCCGCTTCCTCATCGGCCCCAACGATCAGATCTTCACCGACGGCGAGCGCTTCCTCATCTCCGCCCGCGACTTCCGCGACCTCACCGGGCTGCGCGAAGGTCTCGCCATCAAGACCACCCAGGTCATCACCGTGGTGGCGGCGGTGGTGTGCTGCGTCCTCCTCTTCCTGTTTCTGACGCGCACGCGCACCGGCAAGTCGATGCGCGCCTACGCCGACAACGAGGATCTCGCGACGCTGTCGGGCATCGACGCCGGACGCGTCGTCCTCATCGCCTGGACGCTGTCGGCGACCCTCGCCGTCATCGCCGGCACCCTCTACGGGCTCGACAAGAGCTACAAGCCCTTCGTGTTCCAGGAGATCCTGTTGCCGATCTTCGCCGCGGCGATCGTCGGCGGGCTCGGCAGCCCGGTAGGGGCGATCGTCGGCGGCTACCTCATCGCCTTCGCCGAGGTGCTCCTCACCTACGCCTACAAGCGTTTCCTCGGCCACATGCTGCCCGACGCGTGGATGCCCGACGGTCTCGCCCAGCTCCTCGGCACCGAGTACAAGTTCGCGGTGGCCTTCGTGATCCTCGTCATCACGCTGCTGATCCGGCCTGCCGGCATCTTCAACAGGAGGTCCGGTTGATGCGCACCGTCCTGCCGTTCGTCATCTTCTTCTTGCTCCTCGTCCTCGTCGGGGTGCTGCAGAGCTGGTCGCTCGCCTTCTCCATCATGAACCTCTGCCTCGTCTCGGCGGTGATGGCGCTCGGCGTCAACATGCAGTGGGGCTATGCGGGGCTCGTCAATTTCGGCGTCATGGGCTTCTCCGCCCTCGGTGGGCTCGCCGTGGTGCTCGTCAGCGCGCCGCCGGTGCCGGAGGCGTGGGCGGTCGGCGGGCCGGGCGTGCTCTTCGCGGTGCTCATCGCGATCGCGACGGCCGCGCTGGCGATCGCCGCCCGCCGCATCTTCGCCGAACGCGTCGCGCGGATCGTGGCGACGGGCGTCGTCGTCGCCGTCGGCATCTGGGCCGTCGCCGACGTTCTGGAGCCCGCCACCGACGCCATCGAGGCGGTCGACCCGTCGTTCACCGGCTTCCTCGGCGGCCTGGGGCTGCCGGTGGTCCTCGCCTGGATCGTCGGCGGGCTGCTCGCCGCCGGCGCGGCCTTCCTGATTGGCAAGATCGCGCTGGGGCTGCGCGCCGACTATCTCGCCATCGCCACCCTCGGCGTGTCGGAGATCATCGTCGCGGTGATGATGAACGAGGACTGGCTGTCGCGCGGCGTGAAGAACGTGGTGGGCCTGCCGCGGCCGGTCCCCTACGAGGTCGGGCTGCGCGAGGCGGACTGGTTCCAGAGCCTCGCCGCCACGCTGCCGATCGGTGCGGTGGAGCTCTCCTCGCTCATCGTCAAGGGCTGCTATGTCGGCCTCTTCACCCTCTTCCTCGCCGTCATCCTGTGGCTCGCGGAGCGGGCGCTCGCCTCGCCTTGGGGCCGCATGATGCGGGCGGTGCGCGACAACGAGACCGCCGCCGAGGCGATGGGCAAGGACGTGAAGCGGCTCCACCTCCTCGTGTTCGTGATCGGCTCCGGGGTGATCGGCCTCGCCGGGGCGATGCTCGTCACGCTCGACGGCCAGTTCACCCCCGGCACCTATCAGCCGCTCCGCTTCACCTTCCTCATCTGGGTGATGGTCATCGTGGGCGGCTCGGGCAACAACTGGGGGGCGACGCTCGGGGCGTTCCTCATCTGGTTCGCCTGGGTCGAGGCCGAGCCGATCGGCGGCATGGTGATCGACGTCGCCACGAGCTGGCTCGGGGACGCCTCGCCGGTGCGCCAGCACCTCATGAGCAACGCCGCCCAGATGCGCCATGTGGTGATGGGGGTCGTGCTGCTCCTCGTCCTGCGCTTCGCGCCGCGCGGCATCATTCCGGAGACCGACCGCACCTGATCAGGCCCAGATCGCCACCCGCAGGCCGCGCTCGTCGCATTCCGGCGGGTCGGGGAAGGGGGTGGCCTCGCCGGCGGCGCAGCGGCGCGCGATGAGCGCGATCGCCGCCGCGTCCACCGCGTCGACGAGCGGCAGCCCGGTGGGGCGCGCCCGGTCGAAGAAGTCCGCCGGAAAGCCGAGGCGCACGAGGAGCGCGATGCGCTCGGCGAGGCCCTCGCGCGTCGGCACTCCCTTCACCCGCTTCGCCGTCGGCATCGCCCGCTCGCCGTTGAGGCGCCAGAAGGCGACCTCGGCGTGACACTCGAAGATGCGGCCTTGGTTGTCGGGAGAGAGGAGAGCGTCGAGCTCGCGCACCTTGGGGAAGATCTGGAACGCCTGCCGGCTCACCTTGCGCGGCGGGTCGGAGGCGGCGAGCGCCGCCGCGCACGCTTCGCCGTAGGTCGCGGCATAGATCGCGGCGCGGCCCGGCATCGAGAAGATCGAGGACTGGCGCGGGCCGAGGAGGGGGCGAACCGCCTTCTCGGCGGCCCGCCCTGGCCCGCTGATCCGCTCCGGCAGCCCGAGCGGGATGTCGATCGCGACCACCATGCCGGAGGCGACGAGCGCCGCCGCGTCGGGGACGAGGCGCAGAAGGGGATCGGGCGGGCCCGCCGCCGCGACCTCCACCACCGCCCAGCCGAGGCGGCAGCCGTCGACCCCCGCGACCCTCACGCGACGGCGCGGACGAGGTCGAGCGGCGGCTTGGCGATCGCCTCCTGCCCCTCCGCGAGCGCGAGCACTTCCGCGTCGGAGGCGAGGATCACCCCGAGCGTCGCCGCCGCCGCCTCGCGCAACGCCGCCTCCGGCGTGGCGCCGCCGAGCCGGGCGGACAGGAGCACCGCCGAGAAGAGGTCGCCCGTGCCGCGCGGGGCGGGGGTGATCGCGGTGTGCTCCACCACCGTCGTGGCGGTCGGGGTCACGAGCATCGCCCCGATCGCGCCGGGCCGCTCCACGCCCGACGTCACCACCACCTCCGGCGGACCGAGGCGGCGGGCGACTGCGGCGAGATCATCCTCCGCCTCGCTCGCGCGCGCGAGGTCGCGCAGCTCGTTGGCGTTGGGGGTGGCGATGTCGGCGCGCGGGAGCAGCGCGCTGCCGATCGCGTCGGCCACGGCGTCGGGCACGTAGCGGCCGCGCTCGTCGCCCGTCACCGGGTCGACCAGCACCAGCGCGTCGCTGCGCGCGGCGCGCACCGCATCGATGAAGCGGGCGGCGGCGGCCACCTGGTCGGCGCTCGCGAAGTAGCCCGTCAGCACGGCGTCGACCTCGGCGGCTTTGGTGGCGAGCTCGTCGAGATGGGTGGCGAAGTCCGCCGGTCGCGAACGGGTGGAGGGGCCGAGACCCGGATGCCACGGCATCGTCACGGTCGCCACCGGCCACACCCGCGCCCCCCGCCGCTCCAGCGCGAAGGTGATGGCGCGCAGCCCCACCACCCCCCGCATCACGAACGAGGAGATCGCAACCACCGTCTTCGCCGACATTATCCGTCCCTTGGTTGACTTGACGGGCGGGACGATAGCAGGACCGAACACGACCAACCATCTGGGAGCGAAGGCTCCCTCGGGAGCGCCATGACCTTGTTGAGACGCACCGTCCTCTACGTGCCCGCCGACAACGGGCGGGCGCTTCAGAAGGCCCGCACCCTCGCCGCCGACGCCGTCATCGTCGACCTCGAGGACGCCGTTGCGCCCGACCGCAAGGTCGCGGCGCGCGAGGCGGCCCGCACCGCCCTCGATCTCGGCAAGGAGGTGGCGTTGCGCATCAACGCCGCCGGCACGCCGTGGCACGACGACGACGTGGCCTTCGCCCGCGAGGCCGGCTTCGGCGCGGTGGTGGTGCCGAAGGTGCGCCGCGGTCGCGAGCTTGCCGACCTCGCCGCCCGTCTCCCCGCCACGTTGTGGCCGATGATGGAGACCGCCGCCGGCATTCTCGCCGCCGCAGAGATCGCCGAGGCGGCCGCCGCCACCGGGCCGGCGGCCCTTGTGGTGGGCCTCAACGATCTCGCGGCCGAGGTGGGCGCCACTCTCGGGGCCGACCGGGCCGAGCTCTCCCACGCCCTGCAGCAGTGCGTGCTCGCCGGCCGCGCCGCCCGCCTCGACGTGATCGACGCGGTGATGAACGACATCGCCGACACCGACGCCCTGGTGGCCGAGGCGAAGGCCGGCCGCGCCCTCGGCATGACCGGCAAGAGCGTCATCCATCCGGCGCAGATCGCACCGGTGAACGCCGTGTTCGCGCCGGACGAGGCCGCGGTGGCGCAGGCCCGCGCTATCGTTGCGGCGATGGCGGAGGCCGAAGCCGCCGGCCGCTCCGTCGCCACCCTCGACGGACGTCTCGTGGAGCGCCTCCACGCCGACGCCGCCCGCCGCATCCTCGCCCTTGCCGAAGCCATCGCCGAACGAGACGCCTCATGAGCGACACCCTCACCATCGTCACCTGGAACATCAACTCGATCCGCGCCCGCATCGATCTCTTCGGCATGATGACGAAGAAGCTGCGGCCCGACGTCGTGCTCCTGCAGGAGACGCGCGTCACCGACGGCTCGTTTCCGCTCAAGACCATGCATCGGCGCGGCTTCAAGCACACCGCGCTCAACGGGCGCGGCGGGCATCACGGGGTGGCGATCCTCTCCAAGGTGCCGCTCGACGACGTCCGCATCGACATCATCGGCGGCATTGACCAGTCACGCCACGTCTCTGCGGTGGTCGACTGGGGCGGCCCGGCGCGCCTCCACTCGCTCTACGTCCCGTCCGGCGGCGACGAGCCGGACGTGGAGACCAACGAGAAATTCCGCCAGAAGCTCGAGTTCGTCGACGGCATGCTGGAGTGGGGACAGTCGGCCGTCGGCGAGCGTGCCATCGTCGCCGGCGACTTCAACATCGCCCCCTATCCGAGCGACGTCTGGTCCCACCGGCAGCTGCTCGACGTGATCAGCCACACCCCGGCCGAGACCGACCGGCTCGAAAATGTCCGCGCCTCGCAGGGGTGGGTGGACGTCGTGCGTCGCGACCGGCCGGAGCCCCAGGAGGTCTATACCTGGTGGAGCTACCGCAACAAGACGTGGCCGGGCTCCAACCGCGGGCGCCGGCTCGACCACATCTGGGCCTCCCCCTCGCTCGCCGACAGCGTGCGCGAGATCGACGTTCTGAGGGAAGCCCGGGGCTGGGAGAAGGCCTCGGACCACGTGCCGGTGGTCGCCCGCATCGAACGCTGACGCGGGCGGGGGCCGGCGTCGGCCGACCGCCTCAGAAGCGGTTGGCCGGGATCTTGAAGTAGCTGTGGCCGTCGCTCTCGGGGTCGGGCAGTCGGCCGCCGCGAAGGTTGCACTGGAGCGCGTGCAGCATGCGGTCGGGCAGGGGGAGCTTGGCGTCGCGGGTCTCGCGCACCGTCACGTAGTCGGCCTTCGACACGCCGCCCCCGATGTGGCTGTTCTTCGCGCGCTGCTCGGCGACGGTGCTTTCCCAGGCCGCGTCCTGACGCGTCTTGGTGCCGTAGTCGTGCCCCACGAAGATGCGCGAGTCGTCCGGCTCCTTGAGGATCTGCATCAGCGAATCGTAGAGCACGGCCGCCGAGCCGCCGGGGAAGTCGGCGCGCGAGGTGCCCGCGTCCGGCTGCATGAAGGTGTCGTGGGCGAAGATCGCGTCGCCGATCACGTAGGTGATCGAGCCGAGCGTGTGGCCGGGCGACAGGATCACCTTGGCCGGCAGCGAGCCCACCATGAAGGTGTCGCCGTCGGCGAACAGGCGGTCGAAGTCGCGCGTCGGATCGAAGGCGTCGGGAAGGTTGTAGAGATCGCTCCAGAGGGTGGCGATCTCCTTCACCTTCTCGCCGATCGCCATCGGCACGCCGGTCTTCTCCTTGAGCCAGGCCGCCGCCATCAGGTGGTCGGCGTGCGGGTGGGTGTCGAGAATGAGCGACAGGTTCAGCCCCTCGCCGGCGATGGTGTCGAGCGCCCAGGCGGCGCTGTCGAAGCGCGTGGTCGCCGAGCGCGGGTCGAACTCCTGCACCACGTCGATGACGACGGCGTCGCGCGTCGCCTCGTCGATGCAGATATATTGGCAGCTTCCCGTATCCGGTTCGTAGAAGCCGATCACGCGCGGGCTGCCACTGCCGCGGGAGGGGCTGACTTTCGTGTACATTGCGAAGCTCCGTCTCTGGTCTTATTCGGCGGCGGCGGTCCGGTCCGCCGTCCGGTCGGTCAGCGCGCACCAGGCGTGGTATTGCGACAGGAAGACCTGCCCGTTGAGCGCGTCGAGGAGGTGGGCGGTCTTGAGGCGATCCATCACCGGCCCCTTCACCTCGCTGAGATGCAGGCCGATGCCGAGATCGGTGAGGCTGTGGTTCAGCGCTTCGAGGCTTTCGAGGGCCGAATAATCGATCTCGTTCACCGCCGAGCACATCAGGACGACGTTGCGGATGGCCGGATCGTCGGCGATGCGGTCCTGCACGCAGTCCTCCAGGAAGCGGGCGTTGACGAAGTAGAGGCTCTCGTCCACCCGCAGGGTCAGGAGGCTCGGGTCGGTCTCCACCTTGTGGCGCCGGATGTTGCGGAAATGCTGGGTGCCCGGCACGAGCCCGACCTCGGCGATATGCGGGCGGCTCGTCTTGTAAAGGTGAAGGGCGATCGAGAGCACCACGCCAGTCGACACGCCCGCCTCCACCCCGAAGCCCAGCGTCACGACGATGGTCGCGGCGACGGCCAGGAAGTCGGCCTTGGAGTAGGCCCACGTCTTCTTCAGGATCGAGAGGTCGACGAGGCTCAGCACGGCGACGATGATGGTGGCGGCGAGCGTCGCGTTGGGCAGGTCATGCACCAGCGGGGTCAGCGCCACGGCGGCGATCGCGAGGCCCACGGCGGTGAACGCGCCGGCGGCGGGCGTCTCGGCGCCGGCGTCGTAGTTGACGACGGAGCGGGCGAAGCCGCCGGTGACCGGGTAGCCGCCGGTGAAGGCGGCGCCGATGTTGGCCGCGCCGAGGCCGATGAGCTCCTGGTCCGGATGGATGCGCTGGCGTTTCTTGGCGGCGAGCGTCTGGGCCACCGAGATCGATTCCACGAAGCCGATGACGGAGATCAGCAGCGCCGGCACCGCCAGCGAGGCGACGAGGTCGGGCGCGAAGGAGGGGAGCGTGAAGGGCGGCAGGCCCTGCGGCACGTCGCCGACGGTGGCGACGCCCCGGTCGGCGAGGCCGAAGCCCCAGACGGCGAGCGTCGTCACCACCACCGCCGCGACGGGGCCGGCCTTGGTGGCAAGGCCCGCGAGGCCGCCCGGCACGCCGATCGAGGTCAGCAGCGGCTTCAGCCCGCGCCGCACCCAGAAGAGAAAGAGAGTCGCGCCCGCGCCGATGACGAGGGTGACGACGTTGGTCTGGCCGAGATGGGCGACCAGCGAGGTCAGGATGTCGACGAGCGTCCCGCCGCCGGCCGACACGCCGAGGACATGCTTCAGCTGGCTCGCCGCGATCAGCACGCCCGAGGCGGTGATGAAGCCGGCGATCACCGGATGGCTCAGAAAGTTCGCGAGGAAGCCGAGGCGGAAGATGCCCATGACGAGCAGGATGGTGCCCGAGAGAAGGGCGAGGGTGAGGGCGGCGACGGCGTAGCCCGCCGTCCCCTGCGCCGCCACCTCGCTGACCGAGGCCGCCGTCATCAGCGAGACGACGGCCACCGGACCCACCGCCAGCGCCCGGCTGGTGCCGAGCACGGCATAGATCATGATCGGCACCACGGAGGCGTAGATGCCCGCCTCCGGCGGCAGCCCCGCCAGCATCGCATAGGCGAGCGACTGGGGGATGAGCATGATGGTCACGATCACCGCCGCCATCAGATCGTTGCCGAAGGCGGAGCGGGTGTAGTGCCGTCCCCAATCGAGGATCGGAACGTATCGGCGAATGGCTTCCCTCAATGGGACCTCCGAAGCGCGAATGGGGCGACCGGGCGCGTGCACCCGGTCGCAACAAGGCCTGAGACGGCTGGCGCCGACCTACTCGGCGGGGGTCGCCGAGAGCGGCTTGGGCTTGGCGAGCCACTCCTTGCCGCGCAGCATGGCTTTCCAGTAGATCGGCGGCAGCATGCGTTCCTTGAGGAACCAGGCGAGCCGGGTGGGCTTGCGCCCGTCGAGGATCCAGCGTGGAAAGCTCGGCAGCAGCGTGCCGCCGTAGCCGAACTCGGCGAGGACGATCTTGCCCCGCTCCACCGTCAGCGGGCAGGAGCCGTAGCCGTCATACTGGGCGAGCGGCGAGCGGCCCTCGATGTCGGCGACGACGTTCTCGGCCACCGTCGGCGCCTGCTTGCGGGCGGCGGCGGCGGTCTTGGCGTTGGGCGCGTTCATCACGTCGCCCAGCGACCAGATGTTGTCGAACGACTTGTGGCGTAGCGTCGCCTGGTCGACGTCGATCCAGCCCGCGGCGTCGGCGAGCGGCGAGACGCGGATGAAGTCCGGCGCCGTCTGCGGCGGGCAGACGTGCATCATGTCGAACTCCATCGTCACCCGCGACGGCGTGCCGTCGGGCGGGCTCACCGCGAAGGTCGCGGTGCGAGCCGGCCCGTCGACGGCCACGAGGTTGTGGAAAAAGTCGAGGGTCGCATCGTACTTCTTCACGTACTCCATCAGCGCCGGGACATAGTCCTTCACGCCGAAGAGCACGCCGCCGGCGTTGCAGAAGTGGATGTCGATGTCCTTCAGCACGCCTTCGCGGAACCAGTGGTCGGCCGACAGATACATCGCCTTCTGCGGCGCGCCGGCGCATTTGATCGGCATCGGCGGCTGAGTGAAGAGGGCGCGCCCCTTCTTCAGCGACTGGACGAGCTGCCACGTGTAGGGGGCGAGGTCGTAGCGGTAGTTGGAGGTGACGCCGTTGCGCCCGAGCGTCTCCTCCAGGCCCTCGATGCGGTCCCAGTCGAGCTTCAACCCGGGGCAGACCACGAGGCGGTCGTACTTCACCACGCGGCACCCGTCGAGGATCACCGCGTTGTCCTTCGGCTCGAAGGCGGCGACGGCGGCCTTGATCCAGGTGACGCCCGAGGGGATCAGCGAGCCCATGGTGCGCGCGGTGTCTTCCGGGGAGAAGATGCCGCCGCCCACCATCGTCCAGCCCGGCTGGTAGTAGTGGATGTCGGCGGGGTCGATCACCGCGATGTCGAGGTCGTGCTTGCGCGCCTTGAGGCTGGCGGCGACGGCGATGCCGGCCGCGCCGGCGCCGACGATCACCACGCCGAAGCTGGCGTCGGCCTGGTCGGTGGGCGTGCGCCCGCCGTTGGCGATGCGGCGGGCGACGCCGTTCATGTCGTAGCCGGCCGCCTTGGTGGCGGCGAGGATGTCGGGCACCGGCTTGTGATGCGCCGCCTCGTTGAGCGACCACAGCGTCGCCGACCGCGTGCCGGTGCGGCAGTAGGCGAGCACCGGCCCCGGCAGCTCCTCCATGGCGGCGCCGAAGCTCTTGGCGTCCTCGTCGAGCACCATGCCGCTCTTGACGGGGAGGTAGCGGGTTTCGAGGCCGGCGGCACGGGCGGCGGTCTCGATCTCCTGGAAGGTCGGCTGGTCGGCGCCTTCTCCGTCCGGCCGGTTGCAGATGATCGCACGGTAGCCGGCCGCCTTCAGGGTGGCGACGTCCGCCACCTCGATCTGCGGGCTCACGGACAAGCGTGCGTCGATGCGCTTGAGGTTCATGGCGATTGCTCGTCCCGGCTCAAAGGGTGTTGATCGGGACTTTGAGGAAGCGCTTGCCGCTCTCGTCCGGCGGCGGCAGTTCGCCGGCCCGCATGTTCACCTGCAGCGAGGGGATGATGAGGCGCGGCATGTCGAGCGTCGCGTCGCGCTCGGTGCGGAAGCGCACGAACTCGTCCTTGCTGCGCCCGCCGCCGACGTGGATGTTGCTCGTCTTCTCCTCCGCCACGGTGGTCTCCCAGCGGATCTCGCGCCCGTTGGGGCCGTAGTCGTGACACATGAAGAGCCGCGTCTCGTCCGGCAGCGCCAGCACCTTCTGGATGGAATCGTAGAGCGTCTCGGCGTTGCCGCCGGGGAAGTCGGCGCGGGCCGACCCGCCGTCCGGCATGAACAGCGTGTCGCCGACGAAGGCGGCATCGCCCATCACGTGCGTCATGCAGGCGGGGGTATGGCCGGGCGTGTGCATCGCGACGCACGGCACGCCACCCACGGTGTAAGTGTCGCCGTCGTCGAACAGACGGTCGAACTGCGAGCCGTCGCGCTGGAACTCGGTCCCCTCGTTGAACACCTTGCCGAAGGTGTCCTGCACGATGGTGATGTTGCGGCCGATCCCGAGTTTGCCGCCGAGCTTTTCCTGGATGTAGGGCGCGGCGGACAGGTGGTCGGCATGGACGTGGGTCTCGATCAGCCACTCCACCGTCAGCCCGCGCTCGCGCACGTAGGCGATGATCTTGTCGGCGCTCTCGTAGGAGATGCGGCCGGCGGCATAGTCGATGTCCATCACCGAATCGACGACGGCACAGGCGTTGGACGCCGGGTCCTTCACCACGTAGGAGATCGTGTTGGTCGCCGGATCGAAGAAGGGTCGCACCTCCGGCTTCACGGAAAGATCGACGGGATAGTGGTTCATCGGTTCCTCCACGGTTGTCATGTCGCCGAGCCGTTCTGGGGCGCGGCGGTTGTGTTGTTCAGCGACGGCGGCAGGTTCGAATGCCAAAGAGCCGGTAGGCCGGGCAGAAAGAGATGAGCGCGGTGAGAACGAGCACGGCGCCGACGACGATGGCGACCCAGTGCGGCCAACCCGCGGCGAGCGGTGCCGCCACGAAGGCGGCGATCAAGAGGGCAATCCCCACGATGGCGCGGATCACCCGATCCGCCGTCCCCAAATTGCGCATGGTCCGTCTCCTTGCAGCGTCCCGTGAGCCTCTTCTGGCATCGGTCGGCGGCAAGTGTCGGTGACATTGTCACCGAAGCCCGGCGGGGCGTATCAGGCGGCGCCCGCCGTGCCCGCGAGGCGCTTCAGGCCGGCCCGGTCGGCGATGCGGATCGTGCCGCGGGACTGCTCGATCCAGCCCCGCCGCTGGAAGTCGGCGAGGGTGCGGGAGATCACCTCGCGCGCCGTGCCGAGCTCCACCCCGAGGGCCTGGTGCGTCACTTTGACCGTGTCGTCGGTGGCGAGCTCCAACAGGCGCTCGGCGAGGCGCACGTCGAGCTTCTTGAACACGATCTCGTCGATCAGCATGAAGAGGTCGGTGATCCGCCGCGAGTAGGCGCGGAACACGAACTCGCGGAACGCGGCGGAACGCGCCACGAGCTCGTCGAACGCCTTGCGCGGGATGGCGATGGCGGTGACGTCCGTCTCCGCGATGCCGTCGGCCGAGTAGTCTTCCATCGACAGGACGCAGGCGGTGGTGAGGACGCAGCTCTCGCCGGGGTGGACGCGATAGAGGAAGATCTCGCGCCCGCTCTCCGAATGCTGGACGACGCGCACCGTCCCGTCGAGGAGGAGGAGGAGATTGTCCGCCGACTGGCCAGGCGCGAACACCTCCGCTCCGGCCGGCACCTTCACCATGCGGCTGCCACGGACGAGGAGCTGCCGCAGCTCCTCCGGGAGCTCGCGCAGCCCGGCGAACCGGTCGATCCAGCTCGTGTCGCCGTCGGCCGTCATCCGCCTTGCCGTCCGCGGCGGGCGTGAGTGCTGGGGCTGATGCGGCGCGTGAGGCCGCGCGGGGGGTGGCGGCGGGCTGAATGGCTCATGGCGTCGGTCGCTCGGCAGTTTTGCGCACGTGTGCCACGGCTGGGCGCAATCGAAAACTCCGATTTATCGATCTGCGTCGTTCCGCGCCGATTTTGTCCTCGATTCGGCGTCCGCCGCAGGCGATTCGTCGAGCGAAGATGCCGCCGAGGCGCGGATAGCGGGCGACGGTGGCGAGGGGGGCGAACCTGCCCGCCGTCCCGACGAGCTCGGTCGGGGGCCGAGCCCATGGCGTCGGGGGCGGGGCGTATCCTACCGCGACACCGACGGCAGCACGGCGTGGGCGAGAAGGCCGACGAAGGCGCACCCGGAGATGACGAGCGCGAAGGACAGCGCCGTCACCATCGGCAGCGCGCCGATGGTGGTGATGCAGATCATCGCCGCCGCGATCTGCAGCATGCCCGACATCGCCGACGCGCTTCCCACGTGGTCCGGTGCCGCGTTCATCGCCGAGGCGAGGGCGTTGGGCTGCGACAGTCCCGAGCCGATCAGCACCAGCCCCATCGGTGCGAAGAGCACCGCCGGGTGGGCGATCCCGGTCGCCGCGAAGGCGACGAGGAGGCCCGCCCCGCAGAACACCAGCCGGCTCCCGGTCAGCACCATGCGGTGGGGGCCGAGCTTCTGCGAGAAGCGCCCGGCGAGGAAGTTGCCGAGCACGTAGGAGCCGGTGGTGATCGGCCACCACATGACGAAGTCGACCGGCCGCAGCTGCCAGGCGTCGAGGATCACCACCGGGACGCCGGAGACGAAGCCGTACCAGGAGCCGAAGAGGGCGGCCGAGAACAGGGCGTAGCGCAGGAAGGGCGCCGACCGGAGGAGGGCGAAGCAATCGGCGAGGCCGATGCCGCCGGTCGCGGCGCGCTTGTTGACGAGCGACTCGTCGAGCCGCAGGTAGCAGAGGACGAAGAGCACGCCGCCGGCGCCGGCGAGAGCGACGAACACCGAGCGCCACCCGGCGATCATGTCGAGCATGCTGCCGAGCATCGGGCCGAAGCCCGCCGCGATCGCTGCCGCCATGATCGTGTAGCCGATCATGCTCGCGGCGCGTTCGGGCCCGTAGACGTCGCGGATGATGGTGCGGACCACCGTCGCCCCCGCCGCCGCGCCGAGCGCCTGGACGACACGCGCCACGAGGAGGGCGCTCAGCGACGTCGCCGCGGCGCAGGCGAGCGAGCCGACCACGAAGATCGCGAGCCCGAGGAGCATCGCCGGCCGGCGGCCGTGCCGGTCCGACAGCGGGCCGTAGAGGAACTGGCCGAGCCCGAGCCCGCCGAGGAACACCGACACCGCGGCGGTGAGCGCCCCGATGTCGGTGCCGAGCGCCACGGCCATTTCCGGCATCGACGGCATGTAGATGTGCACCGCGATGAACGCGACGGCGGCGACCGCCACCAGCAGGACCTGCGGATTGTGCGGCGTGGCAAGGGCCCCGGATGGGCGTGGCTCGTACAACGGATGGGGTCTCCGGAAGATGCGACGGAGCAATAACCATCGCACCTTAAATAAGTACAGACATATATACTTCCGGTCAACGTCGATGATCGGTGCCACGGCGGTCCGTCACCTTCGCCGGCCCCGGTCCCGCGGCGGCCGCGGCCTCAGTCGTCGGGGCGCGGCGGCGGCTCCAGGAGCTTCAGCCAGCGTGCCGCGAGCGCGATCGTCCACCCCTGGATCAGCAGTGATCCCAGAACCATCATGAAGACGATGTTGAAGAACGGCGCGCCGGCCGTGACGCCGCCGAGCGAGGGCAGGATGGCGAGCAGGATCGACACCGCGCCGCGCAGCCCGACCCAGCCGATGAAGGCGACCTCGCGCCAGGAAAAGCCGAACGGGATCAGGCAGATCCACACCGCCAGCGGCCGCGCCACGAAGATCAGCACCGCGCCGAGCCCCACCGCCGGCCACACCACCTCGGAGAAGGTGGAGGGGGTTGCGAGGAGGCCGAGCGTCAGGAACATGCCGATCTGGGCGATCCAGGTCATACCGACGAGGAAGCGGCGCACGCGGAAGGCTGCGCGGACGCCGCTGTTGCCGGCGACGAGGCCCGCCACGTAGGCGGCGAGAAAGCCCGACCCGCCGAGAAGGCCGGTGCCGGAGAACACGATCAGCGCCGCCATCAGCGCCACCACGGGGACGAGGCCGGCGTCCATCGAGCGCAGCCGCGACAGGAGCCAGGCGATGGCGAAGCCGCCCGCGAGGCCGAGCGCCAGGCCGAGGCCGACGCGCATCGTGAAGTCGCGCAGAAACGCCCAGCTCGCGGCGGTGGCGCTTATGTCGAAGCCGTCGGTCGCCACGGCGAGCTCGACGAGTGTCGCGGTGAGGAAGATCGCCATCGGGTCGTTGGCGCCGGATTCGATCTCCAACGTCGCCTTCACCCGGTCGCGCAGGTGGATGCCGCCGACGCGCAGCAGGAAGAACACCGCCGCCGCGTCGGTGGAGGCGACGATGGCGCCGAGCATCATGGATTCGATCCAGTCGACGCCGAGGAGGAGGTGGGCGGCGAGGCCGACGACGGCGGTGGTGAGGATCACCCCGAGCGTCGCGAGCGTCAGCGCCGGACCCGAGGCGATGCGGTAGCTCTTGAGCGGCGTCGCGAAGCCGGAATCGAACAGGATGATGGCGAGCGCCAGGGAGCCGACGAAGTAGGCCGTCGCTCCGGAATCGAACTCGATCCCGAGCACCCCGTCCTCGCCGGCGAGGAGGCCGATGAAGAGGAACACCAGAAGGAGCGGGGCGCCGATCCGCTGGGACAGGAGGCTCGTCAGCGCGCTGACGACGATGAGGCCGGCGCCGATCAGGATGGCGAGGTCCATCAGCGGGAACATCGTGCGCCTCTCTGGTCGCGGCGTCGCGCGCGCCCCGGGGAGGGGGCGGCGGACGGGGCACGGCGACGCGGCAGGGGGTGTGGCATTCTGCAGTGCAGCAAACACCGGCGGCGGGCGGACTTCAAGCCGGCGGCGACGGGTCTGCGTCAATGAGAAGCCCCGCGAACGCTCCGTGGCGGGGATATTCGAGAGAACGCGCGAGGCGTGACGGCGGTCACGTGTGGCGGCGCCGCGGCGGGCCATCTCCAGGGTGTCGGAAAGACGAACACACGAACCCAACGGAGAGACGACCATGACGATCAAGACGACCATCATCGCCCTGACCACCGCCATCGCGATCGCCGGTGGGGCGCTCGCGCCGACGGGGGCCTCTGCGAGCCCCTTCACCAACCTGGCGTCGACCTCGATCACCACCGATGCGGCCGGCGTGGAGACCGTCGGCGGCCGGGGCGGGCACCGCCACCGCTTTCATCACGGTCACCGTGGCCATCGCGGCCATCACGGCCATCGCCATGGCGGCTACTACGGCCACGGCGCGGGAGCGGCGGGAGCGGCGGCGATCATCGGGCTCGGCGCCTTCGCGATCGGCGCGGCGCTCGCGAACCAGCAGCGCTGCTACACCGAGCGCACCCGCGTCTGGAGCCGGCGCTACGGCGCCTACGTCGTCCGCCAGGAGCGCGTCTGCCGCTGACCCGAAAGACGCTCGACGCGCGACGCCGAAGAAGGCCGGACCCCAAGCGGTGTCCGGCCTTCCGGCGTGGGGGCGAGGGATGCCGTTTGCCCTCGGCGGGCATCTGACGGACTGTCCTGCAAAGCGTCTCGTGAGGTCTCGCAACGGCACCGAGGGTCGGCGACCGCACGGTGCGACCGTCCCTTTCGTCAAGAACGGCTTTGATCCGATGAGTAAATCAATGCAAGTGCGCGTCGATCTTCAGCGTAAAATCATCGTCATGACGCTGTCGCGAGCCGATTTTCAGGGGCTCGAAAGCATCGTGCAGTGGCTCATCGGGCATTTCTACGAGCCGTGGATCGACGATACGATGCTCGCCGTCAGTCGCGACGATTTGCGCGCCGTCAATGCCCTCATGCGGGAGGTCGACCGACGACACGACACGGTGACCCTCAACCTGACCTATCGGCAGGAGAGCACTCTCGGGTTCGCCCTCCACTATGCACGGAACGAGCTCTACGACGATCCGCGGGTTCGCGAATCGGTGCGGATCAGCATCGAGGCGGTCGCGGAGGACCTCATGTCGCGCATCCAACGGGTACACGACGAGATCAGGCGTCACGAGGCCTCCCGCTAGACCTCGGCGACACGTCTTCCCAAGACGGTGACCGTGTCGTGAACACCGCCGGCCTCGCGCCGGAGGCTGGCGGCCTCGCTAGCGCGCGGCGCTCGGCAGGCGGTGGTACGCTCGGCCGAAATAGACGAGGCTTTCCCCCTCGGCCGGGCCGGGAACGATCGCCTCCACGCGCCCGAAGATCACGTCGTGGGTGCCCACCCGGACGACGCGTTCGATCCTGCAATCGAGCGCCACCAGAGCGTCGGCAAGGACCGGCGCCCCGGTCGCCGCGACGCCGTGGGGATGGGCGTCGAACCGCTTCGCCCCGGTGAGGCCGGTCTGGCCGGCGAAGCGGACCGACAGCGCCTCCTGATCGCCCCGCAGCGTGTTCACGCACAGGACCCCGTTCTCGATCAGCGCCCGGTTCTGCGCGCTCGAGGCGTTCATGCAGACGAGGACGGTCGGCGGATCGTCCGTCACGCTGCAGACCGCCGACGCCGTGAAGCCGACGCGCCCCGCGGGACCGTCGGAGGTGATCACGCTGACGGCGGCGGCGAGGCGGGACATGGCGGCGCGGAAATCGGCGCGTTCGACCGCGCCGTCCGGCGCTTCGGCACCGGTTGCGAGGGCGGCCGTTTCTTCGAGACCCATCATCGAATGACCTCAGATTAGGCTTGCGTGCTTTCTAGGCATGTGTACTGTATACATTGGTGATCAATCAAACGAGTAGCGGCTTCGGCTGCACAAAGGAAGACCGTTCTCATGGGGCTGATGACGCGTCAGAACTATCTCGACAGCCTGGACGACGGGCGGAAGGTGCTCGTCGACGGCAAGACGGTTGGTGACGTTCGCAGCCATCCCGCCCTCGCGCCGATGGTGGAAACGGTCGCCCGCATCTACGACCTGCACAACGATCCCGCGCGGGCCGACGTGATGACGTTCGAGCGCCGCGACGGCGTCGTCGGCTCGCGCTTCTACAAGGCGCCGGAGAGCCGCGAGGACCTGGCGCTGCGGCGCCGGATGACGACGTGCATCCTCCGGGAAATCTGCCCGACCATGGACCGCTTCGGCGACGAGACGGTCACCGCGCTCTTCACCCTCGTGGATCGGAGCGATCTGCTCGACCGGTTCGACACGCGCTACGCGCGCAACGCGGCGCGCTGGCTCGACGAGCTGCAGCGCGAGAACCTCTTCATGACGAGCGGCAACACGGATCCGAAGGGCGACCGCTCCCGGCAGCCGTTCGAGCAGGATGACCTCGATCTCAACACCCGCGTCGTCGAGGAGCGCTCCGACGGCATCGTCCTGCGCGGGGCGAAGTTCGAGACCGGCGCGCCCTACGCGCACGTCGCCTTCATCAAGCCGACGATCGGGAACTGGTCGCCCCAGAACGCCGACTTCGCGATCGCCTGCATCGTGCAGCTCAACGCGCCGGGCGTCAGGATGATGTGCCGCGTGCCGCAATATCACGGCGGTGCCGCCAACGCGAACGCGTTCGACTATCCGCTGACGAGTGGCTTCGACGAGGTCGATACGCTCATCATCTTCGACGACGTCTTCATCCCGTGGGAGGACGTCATGTTCGCGCGTCAGCCGGAGCTCGCGGCGCTGATCCGCGGCGAGCTCGGCCGCTGGGCGGCGCAGGGATACCTCACCCGGTGCCTCGCCAAGGCCGACCTCCTCGTCGGCGCCGCCCTCCTCGTCTCGGAGCACTCCGGCACGATCAAGATCCCGCCGGTGCGCTCCAAGATCAGCCAGCTGATGATGCACCACAAGGCGATCGAGGCCTTCCTCCTCGCCGCCGAGGCCGACTGCGAGGCGACGCCGTCGGGTCTCACGATGCCGAACCAGGCGATCCAGAACGCGGGCCGCATCTACTGCTCGCAGACCTATGGCACGATGGTGCAGATCCTGCGCGAGATCATCGGCGGCCAGCCGGTGATGCTGCCGGGCGAGGAGATGCTGAACTCGCCCGAAACGCGCGACGACGTGATGAAGTACTTCGCCGGCGCCGGCTACGACGCCCCGACCCGGCTCCGCGCGATGCACCTTGCCCGGGAGCTGACCGCGTCGGCCTACGCCGGGCGCACCCAGGCCTATCAGCTGTTCGCCGAAACCCCGATCTTCGCCCAAGAGAGCGCTCTCTTCGCAACCTACGACCGCGAGTCCTCGATGGCGCTCGCGCGCCGCATGGCCGGTCTGGAACGACCCGCCGAGCCCGCGTCCGAACCGGGGCCGGAGCCGGTCCAGGCGGAGCCGGAGGTCGAGGTGCAGCATGGCTAGGCGCAGCCTCGGCGCGGCCTCCGGCGGTCCCATCACCGCGGCCGAATACGCCTTCCAGAGCCTTCACGATGCGATCCTGTCGGGCGATCTCGTCGCCGGCGAGCGGCTCACCGAGGTCGCGGTCGGCGAGATGCTGAACATCAGCCGGACCCCGGTGCGCGACGCCTTCGGCCGGCTGCAGCAGGCCGGCCTCATCGAGGCCTCGCCCTCCAACGGCTGGACCGTCGTCGACGTCAAGCGCGACGTGACCGACGTGCATCTCCTGCGCGAGGCGATCGAGGGAATGGCCGCTCGCCTCGCCGCGGTGCGGGGAAGCGAGGCCGAGCATGGCGAGATCATGCGCCTCGCGCGGCAGAGCCAGGCAACGGACCTCGCCGACGTCACCGCGCGTGCGGTGCTGAACCGGGCCTTCCATGCCGCGATCGTCGCGGCGGCCCACTCGCCGCGCGTCGCGCGGCTTTCGGCGGACTACGAGAGCATCCTCGTCAGCCCGCATGTGCTGAAGCGCTACCGCACCGAAGAGTCGGTGCACACCCTCGACGACCACCTGCGGATCGCCGAGCTGATCGCGGCGCGCAAGGCCGACGCGGCCGAAGAGGCGATGCGCGCCCACCTGCGCTTCGCCTTCGATCGGCTGATGGCGCTCGTCCCCCCGTCGGCGGCGGACGAGGACGCCGACGGCATGGAGCCGGACGGCGAGGGGGACGGCGCGCCATGAGCCGCAACCCCGTCCCGCCGGCCGCGACCTACACCGATCCCGGGTCGAGCGCCCAGCGGTGGACGGTCGAGGCGACGCCATCCCATTCGGCGAGCAGCGCATCGAGCACCGCGATCGGGTTCTCGGCGGCGTCGACCCGCAGATCGCACCAGGGGAAGGGCTCCGCGCCCGCGACCCGGATCGCTGCCGAGCGCAACGGCTTCAGTTCGCCCCCGGCCGCGTCGCCGGCCTTCAGCGCCGCGAGGAGGCGGTGCTCCAGCGCGCCGTCCGCCCGCTCGAAGGCCGCGACCATCGCCGCCGGCACTTCGGTGTTGGCGAGGATATTGCCGACCGCGGCGCAGTCGACGCCGCGGGCCTCCGCGTGGATGCCGCTGCATTTGGCGCCATGGAAGGTCACGATGGCGCCGTCCGCGGTGATCGCGGCCACCTGCCGCCACTCGGGGAAGACGGTGTCCGCCATCACCGCGTCGAGCGCCGCTTGCGGTGTGGCGCCGCCGGCGAGCGCCGCGATGAGGCGTGGGCCGATCGAGGGATCGGTGCGGTTCTGCGTCGCGACCGCCGCGACTTTCCCGTCGACCGCCGCGCTGCGCCCCCCGACGGCGACGCTCGACGTGGTGACCGCCATGCCGAGGTGCCCGCGGGTCGTGCAGCGCGCGACAAGTGAAAACGTCATCTTCAACTCCAAGTGTGGCTGATGTCCCTATAGAGGATAAACAGATGCTAGTAAAAGATGCATCTCCCGATGAACTCGTCATCGAGACGGAAAAAGACGCTCGAATCAATCTGACAGCTGTTTATCGTCTTCTGGCGTACTATGGCCTGGATGATACGATTTTTACCCATGCATCGGCGCGTGTGCCGGGTGAGAACGCGTTTCTCTTGAACCCGTTCGGCTATCTCTTCGACGAAATCACGCCCGATAGTCTCGTGAAGATCGAGTACGACAAGCACATCAATCCGGACGGGACGACCAAGGCGAATGCCGCAGGCTATGTGATCCACGCCGCCGTCCTGCAGGGCCTGCCCGATGTCGAATGCGTCATCCACACGCATACGACCGCCGGCGTCGCCGTTTCGAGCCTCGAGGACGGCATCCTGCCGATCAACCAGTTCGCCATCGAATTCCATGACCGGATCGGCATTCACGAGTACGAGGGCATCGCCTTCAACACCGACGAAGGCCCGCGGCTGCAGCGCGATCTTGAGGGCAAGGTCGGCCTGATCCTGCGCAATCACGGCCTTCTGACGGTGGGCGCCTCGATCCCCGCCGCCTTCTACCTCACCTACTATCTGGAGCAGGCTTGCCGCGTGCAGATGGCCGCCCTCGCGAGCGGCCGCCAGATCCGCTGGCCGGCGCCCGAGGTCATCGAGGCGGCCCCGGGGCAGTTCACCTCGAGCCGCGAGCCCCGCAAGGCCGGCGTCCGCATGTGGCCGGCGATGCTGCGCAAGCTCGACAGCATCGATCCGAACTGGCGCAAGGGCTGACGGGTCGACGATGGCCACCCTCTCCCTTCCGTTCGAGGACGCCCTCGAGGCCGCCTGGGCCCACGCGCGCGCCGTGCTGCAAGAGCTCGTCGACACCCCGTCGGGGTCCTACGACGTCGCCGGAGTCAACGCGACGGGCGACATCCTGGCGCGCGAGTGGGGACGGCTCGGCTTCACCGAGCGCCGCGATCCCGTCGACGGCTTCGGCGACATCCGCCTGATGACCCGCCGCCTCGGTGGCAAGGGTCGCGTCATGATCCTCGGTCACCTCGACACGGTGTGGCCGCGTGAGGACGTGGGCGGCTGGCGCTACGCCGAGACCGTCGACGAGGCGACGGCGCCCGGCGGTGAGACCGTCGCAACCGGCCCCGGCGTCGGCGACATGAAGGGCGGCCTCGTGATGGCGCTCCTCGCCGTCGAAGCGCTGCTTGCGGACGGTTTCGACGATGTCGGCGAGATCGCCGTCCTTCTCGTTCCGGACGAGGAGCTCGGCTCGCCCGGCTCGCGCGCCCGGATCGAGGCGGAGGCCAAGGCGTCCGACTGCGTCCTCGTCCTGGAACCCGCCCGACCGGATGGCGGCATCGTCACCTCCCGCGGCGCCGTGGGGGCGATGATCGTGCGCGCCGCGGGCCGCACGGCGCACATCGCGGTGAATCCGGAGGAGGGGCGCAGCGCGCTCGCCCCGCTCGCCGAGATCGTCGGCATCGTCGAGGCGATGACCGATCTCGGCCGTGGCCGCCTCGCCACCGTCGGCGTCCTCAAGGCCGGGTCCGCGCGCCAGGTCGTGCCGGACCGGGCCGAGATGCACATCGACCTGCGCGCGCCCGACCAGGACGGCGCGGAGACGATGGCCGAGACCGTCCGCACCGCCGCGGCCGCGGCCGCCGCGAAGCGCCCCGGCGTCGAGATCACCGTGTCCGGCGGCGTGACGCGCCCGGCCTTCCCCGCCGCCGTCAGCGCTCCCCTCGTCGCCCCGTATCTCGAGATCGCGGCGGCAGCCGGCGTCGACGTCAATCGTCACGCCACCCGCGGCGGCTCGGACGGCTCCTTCGGCGCCGCGCTCGGTGTGCCGACGCTCGATGGGCTCGGTCCGATCTGCTTCGACACCTGCTCACGTCGCGAGCGCATCATCCTGTCCTCGATCAAGCAGCGCGCGTCTTTCTTCGCCGCTCTGATCCAGCGCCTTTCGGGCGACCTCGCCCGCGCACCGTCCCAAGCCTCTTCGAAAGCCCCCTCCCACGCCAACTAGAGACGAAAGCTGCGTACATGATGACCCGCTTCCTGACCGGCGCCACTCGGCGCGCTGTGCTCGGCGCGCTTGCCGCCCTTCCTCTCGTCGCCTCCGCCCTGCCGGCCTCGGCCGACACGGACGAGATCTACGTCCAGATCTGGGGCACCACCTGGCAAAGCGCGCTGCAGGACATCGCGGAGCGCTTCGAGGACGCGACCGGCATCGCCGTGGTCCCCGTCACGCAGGCCTCCTCCTCTGAGGGCCTGGTGCGCCTGCAGAGCGCGGGCGAGGATCCCGAGATCGACGTGTGGTTCACCACCTCGAGCCTCGCCGCACGCGCGACGCAGAACGACGATCTCTTCCTCGACCTGCCCGAGAGCGTGACCGAGCTCGCCCCCGACCTCGTCGCCGGCGCGATCGCGCCGCGCTACGCGGCCGCCTACTTCTACCCGATGTCGGTGATCTACCGCACCGACATGGTCGACGCGCCGATCACGACGTGGAAGGACCTGTGGGACGCGCGCTTTGCGAACTCCCTCGCGGTGCCCGACGTCACCACCTACGCCGGCCGCTCGCTGCTCATCTCCGCGATCGCCAACGGCGGCTCGATCGACGACATCGACCCCGGCTTCGAGGGTCTGAAGGCGCTCTCGCCGAACGTCGTCATGTTCTACTCCTCCGACGCGACCGCGCGCCAGGCGCTCGCTCAGGGCGAAGTCTCGACCCTCGTCGCAACGCCCGCCCAGGCCAAGCGCATGCGCGACCAGGGCATCGAGGTGGAGGTCGCGACGCCCGCGCCGACGCCGATGCTGTTCGACGTGATGACCCTCGTCGACACGCCCCGCGCGGACGCGGCCGCGAAGTTCATCGCCTACGTCCTGTCGCCGGAGTCCCAGAAGCTGATCTCGGAGCGGCTCAACCAGTTCCCCGTTCGCAAGGACACGCCGGTTGCCGAGGCGCTTCAGTCGATCAAGCCGGATCCGGAGAACACCATCTCCTTCGACGAGGCCAAGGTGAACGCCAACATCGGCGAGTGGAACGAGCGCTTCCAGCGCGAGGTCGCGCAGTAGGGCGCGTCCGACGAGGCGAGAGCCGCTCCCACCCTGTCGGTGGCGATAGGGTGGGAGGGCGCTTCGCTTTCAGCGAGTGAGGGCCTCTCGTCCGCGCTCTTCGGAGGGCGGGAGGCTCTCGGCCAACGACACGAGGCGATCGGATGAGCGACGGCGTCCACCTGCAGGATATCGGCAAGGACTACGACACGGTGACGGCCGTGGATCAGGTGGCGCTGGACCTTCCGAAGGGCACGCTCCTGACGCTCCTCGGTCCGTCCGGCTGCGGCAAGACGACGGTGCTGCGCATGATCGCCGGCTTCGTCGACCCCTCCCGCGGCAAGATCGTGCTCGACGGCACGGACGTGACCCGCGTGCCGCCGGAAAAGCGGGGCACCGCCATGGTGTTCCAGAACTATGCGCTCTTTCCGCACATGACGGTGTTCGACAATGTCGCCTTCGGCCTGCGCCTGCGCCGGCAGAAGCGTGCCGCGATCGCCAACAAGGTGAAGGCGGCGCTCGACCTCGTGCACCTCGCCGATTTCGCCAAGCGCTATCCCGCCGAGCTGTCGGGCGGGCAGCAGCAACGCGCCGCGCTCGCCCGCTGTCTCGTCATCGAGCCGAGGGTGCTGCTTCTCGACGAGCCGTTCGGCGCACTCGACCGGCACCTGCGCGAGAGCATGCAGACGGAGCTGCGCAAGCTGCAGCAGCAGCTCGCCATCACCACCGTCCTCGTCACGCACGACCAACAGGAGGCCCTCGCCCTCTCCGATTATGTCGCCGTGATGAACCGCGGCCGCGTGGAGCAGTTCGGTCCGCCGCGCGAGGTCTACGACCGCCCGCGCTCGCGCTTCGTCGCCGACTTCATGGGCGTGTCCAACGTGCTTGCGGGCCGGGTCCGGGTGCACGGGGAGGGCCGCATCTTCGAGGCGACGGGCTACGGCGCCTTCCGCCTGTCCGAGAACGGCACCGAGGGCGAGGGCGACGCGCTCCTCGCGCTGCGTCCCGACGCGCTGCGCCTCGATCCGGAAGGCCTGCCGGGCGTCGTCCACTTCTCGGCGCTGACCGGCGCCCACTATGTCTGCGAGGTGCGCCTCGACGCCGGCGGTGAGCTGACCCTCAACCTGCCCCGGTCCGACCCCCGCTCGGCGCCGGGCTCGCGGATCAACGTATCGGCCGATCCCGCCGAAGCGGTGATCCTGCCGGCATGAGGATCTCCCAGCTTCTCCTCGGCTTCCCGGCGGCGCTGATCCTCTCGGTGCTGTTCGGGGCCTACGCCGTGTTCTTCGCGGTCGGCCTCTTGACGGCGGTGCCCAACACCGCCGACGTCGCCGGGCCCGTGACGCTCGACAACTACGCCCGCTTCCTGTTCGAGCCGAGCTATCTCGCGATCCTGTGGCGCACGCTGTGGCTCTCCACGCTGCTCGCGGTGCTGACGGCCGTCCTCGGCTACCCCGTCGCCTATTTCATCGCCCGGACGCCGTCGTCCTTCCTGCGCCGCTTCATGCTCGGTGCGTTGGTGGTGACGATGCTCGCCGGCTCGGTGAGCCGCGCCTACAGCTGGCTCGTCATCCTCGGCAATCGCGGGCTCATCAACTCGTTCCTGTTGTGGACCGGCCTCACCGACAAGACCGTGCCGCTCGTCTACAACGAGCTCGGCGTCTCCATCGCGCTCGTCCATTTCCTGCTGCCGTTCTTCGTGCTGACCGTCTTCGGCGCCATCAAGAACTTGCCGACGAGCCTCGAGGAGTCGGCTCGCAACCTCGGTGCGGGACGGGCGAGGGTCATGGCGAAGATCGTCATTCCGCTGACCTTTCCGGCCATCGCCGGCGGTCTCGCGATTGTCTTCTCGCTGGCGATGTCGGCGTTCGTGTTCCCGCTGGTGTTGGGCGGGGGGCGCGTGCGACTCCTCTCGAACTTCATCTATGATCAGGTGTTCGTCGCGTTCGATCGGCCGTTCGCGGCGGCGGTATCGCTGATCTTCCTCGTGGTCGCGCTCACCGCGCTCATGCTGTTGACGCTGCTCCAGAACCATACACGGCGCTTGGCTGCCGGCGGCTTCGGGGGCAAGGGCGCATGATCTCGCGCATCCTGTGGCGAACCTATCTCGCCGCGTTCTTCGTCTTCCTGCTCGGGCCGGTGGCGTTCATCGCGCTCTATTCGCTGAACGACGCGGTCTATTTCCAGCTGCCGCCTCCCGGGCTCTCCTTGCGCTGGTACGGCGAGTTCTTCGACAGCCGCATCTTCACGCGCGCCCTGAAGAACACGCTGCTCCTGTCGACGACGGTGACGGTGATCTGCCTTCTCTTCGCCGTTCCGACGGCTCACCTCGTGGTGCGCGGGCACTTCCGCGGGCGCGAGCTCCTCAACAATCTCATCCTTTCGCCGCTCATCATGCCGGGGGTGGTGACGGGCATCGCCTTTCTCTCCGCCTTCGGCGTGCTCGACATCCGCGACGGTTTCTTCCGTCTCACCGTCGCGATGACGATCTTCTGCCTGCCGTTCGCCGTCCGCGCGATCAGCGCGAGCTATCACGGGCTCAATCGGCAGGCCGAGGAGGCGGCCCGCAACCTCGGCGCGACGCGGCTCCAGACCTGGTGCAAGGTCCTGCTGCCGCAGCTGCGGCCCGGCCTGATGGCGGGAGGCGTCTTCATCTTCGTGGAGACGGTCGACAACTTCTCGATCAACGTCTTCCTGGCCGACCGCGCGTCGAAGACGCTGCCGATCGCCGCGTACGAGCACATCCGCGACTTCGACGATCCGACGGTCGCGGCGATGGCGACGTTGCTGTCGATCGTCACCATCGCTTTGGTGGCGCTGATGGACCGCCTCGTCGGCCTCGACCGCTTCATCGGCCAGAAGTGAGCCGCCCACCCCTCCGTCGACCCCGCAGACACCGGTCATACCGGGGAGCAGGAGCGGCCCGGCATCCGTGAGGTGTCGGTGCGCCGTCCGTAAAGGGCGGTGAGGCTATGGAATTCACGCCCAATTCACGCTGTTGAAACGCCCGTCAAACGGCGCGGTGACGTGGTTTTGCTATAACAAGCTCCGTCGAGATCGCGCTCGATCTCTCGCTGATGTCGATGCGAGGATATGCTCAAGCATTATGCGAGAGAAATACTTTATATATTCTTACTTCATGACGGTTGTCACAGAAATTTAGAGGATGGGGGAGGGGATGCGATGACGAACATCACGTTGATGCCGGTGCCGTCGGGCGCTGTTCGGGCCGAGATGGCGCGGCGGGTCCGGCACGAGGCGGCCGATGTCGCCCGCGCCCGGGCCCATCCGCCGCTGCATCGCAGCGACGGGGCGGCCCAGACCTTCTCGCCGCCGCTCTACAGCTTCACCAAGGGCCTCGCGCACGATGCGTGGGGCGGCCTCATCGAGGCGAAGGATCTTCAGGGCCTCATCAGCGAGATCAACCAGGACAAGCCCGGCAGCGCGCCCGGCGAGACGCCACTGCCGGGAACCTACAGCTCCGGCCTGCCGGCGCCCTTCGCCGTCAACAAATATGGCGGCACCTTCAAGCTCAAGGTGAAGGGGACCGGCGCGCGCAACTGGGAAAGCCCGCTCGCCGGACATGCGCTCGAAATCAACGGCCCCGATCCCGATCAGCTCACCATGCCGCCCGCGCCGGCCCTCGGCTCGGCCGAGCTCATCGCCGAGATCGCGGAAGTCTACGCGATGGCGCTCCTGCGCGACGTGCCGTTCACCGAGTGGGACGGCAGCCCCGTCGTCGACGACGTCCTCGCCATGCTCAACGCGCTCGACTTCTTCAAGAGCGACGCCGGCCTCGACACCCACGCCAAGGCGCGCCGCGCCGCCCGCTTCGCCGCGGGCGAGCCGCAGACGCTCACCGCCGCCAACCTCTTCCGCGGCTCCACGCGCGGGGCGAAGTCTGGCCCGTACATCTCCCAGTTCATGCTGATCGGAAACAAGGAAGAGCCGCACCCCAACGCACCCGGCCACGAGCGCGTCGCCGCGCCGCAGAAGCCGGACGATGCGCTGACCCGTGCCCGCGCCTTCGTGCCCTCCTTCATGGACGGCGGTGAGGAAGGGCTCGCGGCCACGCCGAAGGGGCATGAGAAGGGCGCCATCCGCTACGGCGTGCAGGCGATCCCGCAGCTCCTGCGGCCGCACCAGCGGGGCGTCGATCACATGGTCGACTGGGCTTCCTGGCACGACGTGCAGAACGGGGCGAACCGCAAGGGCTTCGACTATTTCGAGTCGGCCTCGCGCTTCATCTCGACGCCGCGGGACATCGCCACCTACGTCCACTTCGACGCGCTCTATCAGGCCTATCTCAACGCCTGCCTCCTCCTCCTCGGCGAACAGGCGGCGAGCGACGTGGGGCTGCCCGAAGGTCCCTTCCTCGCCGCCGGCCAGGGGCACGACACGCGCGACGGCTTCGCCCTCTTCGGCGGGCCGCACATCCTCACCCTCGTCACCGAGGTGGCGACGCGGGCGCTGAAGGCGGTGCGTCGCCAGAAGTTCGGCATCCACCTGCGCGGCCGGCCGGAGACGCTCGCCGGCGCGATCACCCTCGCCTGGAACGCGGCGCAGGACGGCGACCTCGCCGCGAAGCTCGGCAACACCAAGGGTCCGCTCGATGCGATGACCGATGCGCTCGTCGGCTGCGGCCTCCTCGGCAAGATCGCCGATCACAACGCCGAAAAGCTCGCCTGGTGGCAGGACGAGGAGCCCGACGTGTCGCTCGGCTGGATCGAGGAGAGCCGCAACGCCCTCCTGCCGATGGCCTTCCCCGAAGGCTCGCCGATGCACCCCTCCTACGGGGCCGGCCACGCCACCGTGGCGGGCGCATGCGTGACGGTGCTCAAGGCGTTCTTCGAGATGTTCGCCGTCACCGAAGGATCCGCGTTCGTGGGGGGCGCCGTGAAGCGCGGCAAGCTCGACCTGAAGCGCATCATGCGCGAGGCGAAAAGCGGGCCGCCGGCGGGTCTCTTCGGGGCCGAGCGCAGCTTCGCCGACCTCGGCATTCCGGCGATCTACGCGCCCGACTGGGTGGGGTCGGAGGGGCAGTCCCTCAGCCCGACGGGGGTCGATCCCGCGACGATCACGATCCAGGGCGAGCTCGACAAGCTCGCGGCCAACATCTCCATCGGCCGGGATTTCGCCGGGGTCCACTACTACACCGACTACTACGAGTCGCTGCGCCTCGGCGAGCGCATCGCGGTGGGGCTCCTGCAGGAGCAGATGCTCACCTATCGCGAGCCCCTGTCGATGCGCCTCACGGGCTTCGACGGCGATCAGATCATGATCGTCGGCACCGGTGGCAGCCGCCATCAGGATGGGCCCGACGCCATCGTCTACGTGTGGCCGGCCGCCGGCGGCGGCGCCACTCCCGAAAGCTTCAAGGAATGGTGGCAGCGCGCCCAAAGCTAGGGCCGCGCCACGGGTCATGGTGGCGGGGCGGCCGACGCCTCGCCGAAACTCTGGAGGATACGACATGTCCGTGCAGTTCATTGGCGACACCCGCGCTCAACCCCGAGCCATGCCGATCGTGCCCCTCCTCGTGGCGGCTGGCATGCTCGGCTTCGTGCTCGTCTCCTTCCTGCCGGATGTGACGGGGTCGGGCGAGACGACGCTCGGCGAGGTGATCCTCGCGGTGGTGCTCCTCGCCGCGGCGAGCAGCAGCGTGGTGGTGGCCGTCGCGGGTCGGTGGGCCGGTCAGCGGCGGAGCGACATGACCCGCCACCTCGTCGACGAGCGGCCGCTCGGGCGCGGCCAGGACAGTCTTCTCCTCCTGCAGGGCGGTCGGAGCGAGGCCGGCGGCAACGGCGACGGCGACGGCGGGGCCGACTGCACCACTCTCGACGAGCGGGCGGACGAGGACGGCGGCGTCGCCGACACGCCGGTGCTCCCGGGGACGGGCGCGCAGCCCGTGGTGACCGACTATCCGGTATTCCTCGCCGCCCGCTTCGGCAGGGCCTGCGACACCCGGTCCCGCGAGCATCTCGGCATGGGGCCGCAGCCGGACTTCGGCGAGGATCCCTTCCGCGAGATCGAGGAGGCGCTGGCCGACGAAGACGACTTCGCCGAGCACGTCCTGTCGCTCGAGATTCCGCCGGTGACCTTCGAGGGCGTCTGCCAGGCGCTGAGCACGGTGGGCTACCGCCGTCACGGGCTGCAGGCGCTGGACCTCGCCTCGCCCTCCGGGACGCTGGCGCCGTCGGGGCGGGTCCGGCTCGCCGTCACGCTGGAACCGCCGGCCGCGGGCGGCTCGCCGATCACGCTCAGCGCCACGCCGAGCACGGCGGACGGCGGCACGGAGCACCTGCGCGTGTCCTGCCGCGACCGCCGCTCCGACCGCATGAACATCTACGTGCTCGGCCGCGACGGCTGGCGCAAGCTGGGCCAGCCCTACGCGGTGCGCTGAAACCCTCTCTCCCCGCCCGTCCCTCGGGAAACTCCACCGGGCGCCTCGGCGCCCGGTCTTTTTTCGTCAGCGCACCCGGAGCGGCACGGTGAAGGTGAGGCTCGAGCGGGTGATCTCGGCGGGGAAGGACGGATAGCGTGCCGACCGCACCGAGGAGAGGGCGGCCGAATCGATCGCCCCGCTTCCCGAGCCCGACACGATGCGCGCGCCCGTGACGTTGCCGCTGCGCGAGATGGTCACCGATACGTTGGTGGTGCCGGAGCCGCCCAGGCGGCGGCTCGCGCGGCCGAAGGAGCGGGCGATGCGCCCTCGCACGGCGTTGGCGTACCGGGCCTCGGCCCGGGCCGAGGCGGCGGCGGCTTGGCGGCGCGCCTGGGCGCGGGCCGCGGCGGCGGCACGCTCGGCGGCCTGACGCTCGCGGGAGCGGGCTTCGGCGGCCGGATCACGCTGCCGGGTGGCGGCCTGGCGCTGGGGCGCCTCGCGGCGCGGCTCCGCCGTGCGGGTGGGCGCCGGAGGCTCGGGCTCGGGCCGCTCCGGCGCCGGCGTCGCCTCCCGTATCGCCCGCGGCACGGGGTTGGGGGCGGGCGCCGGCATCGTCTCCAGCGCGGCCACGTAGTCGGGATCGATCGGCGGGGCCGGGCCGTCGGGCGCGGGGCGGGCCGTCGGGAAGGGGATCCAGTCGTCGTCCGGGCGTGCGACGGCGGTCACCGAGGCGACGTCGGGATTTTCGGCGGTCTCCGGCTCCGGCGGTGCGGCGGCGGCGACGTCGGGGCTCGGCTCGGCCGTCTCGGCCACCTCGCTCGGGACCTCGGCGACCTGCGTCTCCACCGGGTCGGGCGTCACCGCGGTGGGGGCGGCGACGGCGGGTGGCGCCGCCTCGGCGGGCGGCGCTTCGGCAACGTCGACGGTCGGCGTCGGCGGCGTGGCCTCCACCGTCGGCACCGCCTCCGCGGCAGGCTCCGCCTCGCTCACGGGCTCCGCTTCGGCGACCTCGGCGACGTCCTGCGGTGCGGTGTCCTCCACCGGCGCGGCATCGGCGGTCTCGACCGGGTCGACGGCCTCTTCGATGGGGGCGGCCTCCTCCACCGGGGCGGCCTCGGCGACCTCTGCCGCATCGACCTCCGGCGCGTCGTCGATCGTCTCGGGCACGTCGTCGACGGCCTCCGGCAGGGTGGCGGTCGTCTCGGCCGTCTCGGTGGGCTCGATCTCCGGCGCCTCCTCGGCCATCGCCTCGGGAGTCACCTCGGCGATCTCGGCCTCTTCGGCCTCGCTCGCGGTCTCGGCCGCCTCGGCCTCCTGCGAGCCTTCCACCAGATCGTCCGACTGGGTGGTGGTCGGCACCACGAACACCGGCGGCGGCGGGTCGGACGGGGTCTTCTCGATCGGCTCGCGGAACACCACGGCGAAGACACCGAGGTGGATCAGCACCGAGGCGAGCAGGGCGACGAAGAGGACACGGCCCGGAAGCGGTGTCATCTGCGGGCCTCGCCGGCGGCGGGACGGCGCACGATCAGGCGGAACGGCCGATCCGGCGTGCCGTGCAGGCGGGGTAGCAGCGCCAACAGGGTCGCCGCCTCGAGGTTGCGGTCCGGAACGATCACCACCGTGTCGCCGGGGTCGGGCAGCGCGGCGATGGTGGCGAGCGCCTCCTCCGGGGCGACGATCTCGCCGGCGACGCGCATCGTCCCGTCGGCGGCGATGTAGATCGCCTGGGGCGCGAGCGGGGTCGCGTCGAAGCGCTCGGCGGTGGCGAGCTCCACGTTGGGATCGCGCGGCGCCGACAGGGTGCCCGCCACGAGAAAGAAGACGAGCAGCAGGAACACCACGTTGATCAGCGCGATGGTGCTCTCCGGCGCGGCGCGGCGGGACTTCGGCGCGGCGAGGGGGCGACGGCGGCTCATGGGGAGACCGGGGCCCCGGAAAGGGCCATCGGCAGCGGCCCGCCGCGCACCAGCTCCATGACCCCCACGAGGTCCTCCACCGAGGCGCCGGGCGCCGCGCGCACCAGGATGCGTCGGGCGCCGGCCTCGGCGAGGGCCGCGATCTCGTCCATCAGCGTGTCGCGCGTCACCGGGGTGGCGTTCAGGGCGAGCGCACCCTCGGCGCTCACCACCAGCGTCGCCGGCACGCCGCCCGTGGCGGGTGCCGCGCCGGACGTCGCAGTCGCGACGTCCACCGCGGCGAAGCGCAGGAAGGTTGACGACAGCATGAAGAAGAGCAGCAGCAGGAAGATCACGTCGATGAGCGGCGTGAGGGTCAGCCGGCGGCGACGCCGGTTCGGGCTGGCGAGGGCCATGGCGCTCAGGGGACAGCCGTCGCGGTGGCGGCCGCACGGGGGGTGGCGGGATGGCCGGGCACCGCCGTCTCCGGCACCAGCTCCACGAGTTCGGGCGCGGCGAAGATGTCGGTGAGGAGGGCGTCGAGCGCCACCCGCTCGTTTTCGAGGCGCCCGTCGAACCAACTCGCGAGCACCGAGGCGGGCATCGCGACGGCAAGGCCCACCGCGGTCGTCAAGAGCGCCACCCAGATGCCGCCGGCGAGGATCGACGGATCGACCGCCGCACCGGCCCCTTCGAGCGCCTGGAACGCCTCGATCATGCCGAGCACGGTGCCGAACAGGCCGAGGAGGGGGGCGACCTGCGCGATGGTGTCGAGAAGGCCGGTCAGGCGGCCGAGGGCGTGGAGGCGGGTGGCGGCAAAGCTCTCCACCTGCTCGCGCGCCAGCTCGGCGTCGTTGTCGGCGACGAGATCCATCGCCCGGGCGACCGTCTCCGAGGCGAGCGAGTCGTCGGACGCCGTCTGGAAGGCGGCCGCGGTGTTCCCCTCGCGCCATTGGCGCACGGCGAGCGTCGCGCGGCGATGCCGCCCGACGCCGGCATGGTGGAGCTGGTAGATCTTGGCGAGGGTGACCGCCACCACGATGACCGACAGCACGAGCAGGATCGCGACGACCGGTCCGCCGCGGTCTATGAGCGCCAGCGCGCCTTCCAGGGAGAGGGTCCCGGCGGTATCAGCTGCAGTGTCCATGAGATGGTCCGATCAGAGGCCGAACGGGATCTTGGCGTCGTCCCCCACCTCGATGGCCTTCAGGCAGTCGAGCGGGGTGAGGGAGGGTCCGTCGCAGGTGGCGACGTCGTTCACGAGGATGCGGCCGATATCCGGGCAGGGGGTGCCGTCGAGATCGAACTGGCGGATGCGGGTCTTGTCCTTGATGAGCACGCCGAAGTTGAGCCGCATCAGCCGCTCGATGGGCCCGTCGGCCTTGAACACGGCCACCTCGAGGCTGAGCTCGTCGATGGCCGACGGCAGGCCGTTGCGCACCAGGAAGGTGACGCGGCAGCCGTCGGCGTGCGGGGCGAGGTTGTTCAATTCGAGGTGAAGGGTCGGGGCCGCGGCGTCCGGTGCCGCAGCGGTGGTGTCGCCGAGGGCCGGCGCGGCCATTGCGGCAGTCAGCATCGCCCCCGCGGCGAATGCCGTACCCAGTCGAAAACCCATCGTCCTCCTCCAAGTCGCGATCCAAGGCCCTAGCCAGGCCCGTCTGATATCGACAAAGTGGACTATCCCAGTTCACTTAGTCCGACAAGGCAACGCAATGCGGTTTGGGGTCCGACGACATGCCGCAGGGGAGACAGCCCGATGTGCAAACGGCGATCACGACGAATTTTTGATCTAGAAAAGAAATAAAAGATGCTAGACATCGTCAGATGCGGCTGACTGAGCAAACCCGATACGCCCTGCGCGTTCTCGCCCACTGCGCGACGCACCATCCTGATCTGGTGCGCGTCGGTGCCATCGCGCAGACGACGGAGCTGAGCGAGTACACCATCTTCAAGTTGTTGAAGACGGCGACGAAGGCCGATCTGATCACCTCCTATCGCGGACGCAATGGAGGCATCCGGTTGGCCGCGGATCCCGATCGCATCACGATCGGCACCGTGGTGCGGGCGTTCGAGCCCCGTTTCCGCGACTGTCAGCCGGCCGAGCTGATCGCGAGCCAGCGCATCTACGACGGCACGGTCGACCGCAACCTCAACCTCGCGCTCGGCCAGGGGTTGAAGGCCTTCCTCAGCGCCCTCGACCGGATGACGCTGCTCGACCTCATCACCGACGATCACGTCGGCCCGCTGACCGCTCAGGCGCGCGCGCTCGGGCTCGGTCCCCGACCAGTCACCGAGTAAGATCAAGTACAGAATTAGACAAATTATAGTTTAGCTTCATTCTAACCCAGAACCACGTCCCGATTAAACGACTCTAGATTGGTATTTTTCCCTCCGAAGGGGGCTCAGGAATAAGTTGACTTGCCGAGTTAGATAGGCCGATAGGCGCCGGAACGGGGTCGGGAGAACCGTTTCGGTGGCAGGATCGTTGGGCGAACTCTTGGGGCGACGCGCGGCCTACGCGGTCGTGCTGCTGGCCGCGCTGTCGGTCGCGGGCTTCGCCATCCTCGTGCTCCTGCCCGGCGACGTCGCCGAGGTCATCCTGACGGCCGAGATGGACGGCGAGCGCCCGTCCGCCGAGGCCGTCGCCACCTTCCGCGCCACCCACGGCTTCGACGACCCGCTCCCGATCCAATATGTCCGCTGGCTCGGCGGCGTCCTCACCGGCGACCTCGGCACCTCCTTCGCCACCGGCGATCCGGTGTCGGTCGAGCTCGCTCTGCGCCTCTCGGCGACCTTCACGCTCGTCGGCACCGCCTTCGTGATGATGCTCCTCATCGCGCTGCCGCTCGGCGTCGCCGCGGCGGTGTGGCGGGGCACGCTCGTCGACCGGATCCTGATGGGCGTCTCGGTGGTCGGCATGTCGGTGCCGAATTTCTGGCAGTCGCTGCTCTTCGTGCTGTTCTTCTCGCTGATGCTCGGCTGGCTGCCGTCCTCCGGCTTCGGCAGCCCCGCCCACGTCGTGCTGCCCGCCCTCGTGATCGCGACGTCGTCGGCCGGTCTCGTCGCCCGCTTCGTGCGCTCCAGCCTGATCGTGGCGATGGGCGAGCCGCACGTGCGCACCGCCTTCGCCAAGGGGCTCGGCCGGCGCGAGGTGCTCCTTCACCACGTGGCGCCGGGGGCGATGGCGCCGATCCTCACCGTGCTCGGCCTCCAGGCCGCGCGGATGTTCGACGGGGCCATCGTGGTGGAGACGGTGTTCGCCTGGCCCGGCCTCGGCCGCCTGCTGGTGGACGCGGTGATGGGCCGCGACTATCCCGTCCTCCAGGGCGCGCTTCTCCTCATCGGCACCGCCACCATCCTCATCAACCTCCTCGTCGACGTCGCGATCAGCGCCATCGACCCGAGGATCGGCGATGCGGTCTGACGCGAGCCTGCGCCTCGTCCGGCGCGTCCGGGTGCCGGTGCGCCGGCCGCGTCCCTCGGCGGGGCTGGTGCTCCTCCTCGCCATGGCCCTTCTCGTGGTGGTCGCGCCGGCGCTCGCCCCCTACGACCCCTCCGCCACGCGCTTTCTCGACCGCCTGGAGGGGCCGAGCCTCGCTCACCCCCTCGGTACCGACCCGCTCGGCCGCGACACGCTCTCCCGCCTCCTCACCGGCTTCGGCCACACCCCCGTGGCGGCGGCGGCCGTCGTTGCCCTGTCGCTCCTGATCGGCGCGGCGGTGGGGCTCGTCTCCGGGCTCGCGGGCGGCGCCGTCGACCGCGTGCTGATGCGCCTTTGCGAAGGCGTGCTCACGGTCCCGGCGCTCGCCGTCGCCCTCATCGTCGCGGGCGTCCTCGGGGTGAGCCTCACCGCGGTGGTGATCGGCCTCTCGGCGGTGCATTGGGCCGAATATGCCCGCGTTATCCGCAACATGACGCTCGCCGAGCGCGCCCGCACCCACGTGACGGCGGCCGTCGCCCTCGGTGCCCATCCGGTGCGCATCGCGTTGCGCCACGTGGCGCCGGCGCTGTTCGGGCCGGTCCTCGCCCTCGCCGCCTTCTCCTTCGCCTGGGCGGTGCTGTCGTTCGCCGGCCTCTCCTTCCTCGGCCTCGGCAGCCCGCCCGGCTCGCCCGAGTGGGGCGCGATGATCGCCGAGGCCCGCACCCACATGCGCTCCCATCCCCTACTGGTGGTGGCGCCCGGGCTCGCCATCGCGGGCCTCGTCCTCGCCGCGAACCTTGCCGGCGACCTCCTGTCCGACGGCCTCGGCCGCGCCCCCGACCATTTCCGCATGCCGTGAAAGGAAATCCTATGATCCGCTCCCGCGCGCTCGCCGCGCTCCTCCTCGCCACCATCGCCGCGCCGCTGCCGGCGAAGGCCGCCGACGATACGCTCGTGGTCGGCACCATGTGGGAGAGCCTGCCCCTCAACATGGGCGCCCGCCGCAGCCGCTTCTTCAACGAGAGCGAGATCCTCGATACGCTGATCAAGCTCGACTACGACATGAACCTCGTGCCCGGGCTCGCGACGGCGTGGGAGCGCACCTCGCCCACCACCTGGCGCTTCACCCTGCGCGACGGCGTGACCTTCCACGACGGCACGCCGTTTAACGCCGCGGCGGCGAAGCTCTCGCTGGAGCGGGTCATCGCGCTGCTGCCCTATGCGGCCGATCTCCTCAACATCGAGACGATCACCGCCGAGGACCCGGAGACGCTCGTCATCGAGACGTCTGAGCCGTTCGCGGCGCTGCCGAACCAGCTCACCGACGCGATCACCGGCATCTACGCCGCCTCCTCGTTCGACGCGGACGGCAAGTTCGTGAAGCCCGTCGGCACCGGTCCCTTCGAGTTCACCGAGTACGCCAAGCAGCAGCAGACCGTCACCGAGCGCTTCGACGACTATTGGGGCGAGGCGCCGGCGCTCGAGAAGGTGGTCTACCGCTTCATCCCGGACCACAACGCCCGCACCATCGCGCTCGAGACGGGTGAGATCGATCTCGCCATCAACCCGCTGCCCGCCGACGTGAAGCGGCTCGAGGCGAACGACGACACCACCGTCTACGCCGAGCCGTCCGCGGGCCTCTACTACGGCTCCTTCAACGTCGCCGAGGATCGGCCGACGGGCGACGTGCGGGTGCGCCAGGCGATCAACATGATGATCGACCGCGGCCTCGTGGTCGACGCGGCGCTCGAAGGGGTCGGGCTGCCGGCGACGCACTTCTTCTCGCCCTCCTTCGGCCTGGTGCCGGAAACCGCCCCGTCCTACGACTATGATCCGGATGCGGCGGCCGCTCTCCTCGAGGAGGCCGGCTACGCGAAGGTCGACGGCGTCTGGCAGAAGGACGGTGCGCCGCTCACCCTGCGCGTGCTGTCCTACCCGACGCGCACCGAGATGCCCCTCATCACCGACGCGATGACCGCGCTCCTCGCCGAGCAGGGCGTGATGAGCGACGTCGGTATGTTCACCTTCGAGGGCATGATGGAGTTCGTGAAGGCCGGCGACTACGACATCGCCGTGGTGTTCTGGACGCCGGAGATGACCGGCCATCCGGATCTTCACCTGAAGTCGCAGTTCCACTCCGCCGCGGGCCTCAACGACACCAACTGGGCGAGCCCGGTGTTCGACGCCGCCGTCGACAAGGGCCGCACCCTCGACCCCGGCCCCGAGCGCGACGCGACCTATCTCGAGGCCCTCACCGCGCTGCACGACGACGCCGTGGTGATCCCGCTGGTGCACAAGGTCTACACCGCGGCGGCGCGGTCAGAGGTGAAGGGCTTCCGCGTCCATCCGTCGGGCTTCTTCTACGACCTGAAGTCCGTGTCCAAGCAGGCGGACTGATGGTCGCGCGCTGCCTCTTCCTGAAGCCCATCAAGGGTGCCGGCGGGGATCTCCCCGCCGTCACCGAGCGCTATCGCGACGCCGTGGAGATCGACCACTACGCCCTCCACGAGACGGATCTGTCGCCGTTCCGCGCGATCCTCCTGCCGGCCCATCTCGATCAGCGCTATTTCGGCTCGATCACCGGCGTCGTCGAAGCCTTCCTCGACCGCGGCGGCCGGCTCGTCTTCAACGGGCACGTCGCCTGGCCGATGCTGACGGAGTTCGCCCCCTTCGAGCCGCTGTCCTCCTTCCGTCTCGACGATCTGGCGATCCACCGGCTCGCCGACCACCCGGTGTTCGAGGGCGTCGCGGCGGAGCACCTCACGTTCCGCCGCGGCGTTGCGGGATTCTACGCGCGCGGCCACAATCCGATGCCGGTGGGGGCGGTGGCGCTCAACGGCGTCGGCAAGGATCGGGTGCCGTGCGACTGGGTCTATGCGCGTCCCGGCGGCGGCGAGATCCTGATGCACGCCGGCAACGATCTCTGGATGTACATCGACTCCGACGACACCACGGGGCGGATCGTGCCCCAGCTCATCGCCTGGGCGGAAAGGGACATGCCATGAGACGGCTGACGGCACTCGACGCGGGCACCTACTACCACCACCGCACCCTCTACGGCCTCCGCTTCCGCGACGCGTTCGACCGCATTCTCTATGTCCGCGACCTGCCGCGCGCCGACCTGTCGGACACCGACGTGCTGTTCGTGACCTGTCGCACCGATCCCTCGGTGCTGGTGCCCAACCGTGCGGTGTTCGACGCCTTCCTCGCCCGTGGCGGTACGGTGGTGGCGATGGGCTCCACCGGCGCCCACGCCTGGCTCCCAAGCGTGCGCTGGACCGACACCGCGACGAACTTCTGGTGGTGGAAGGAGGGCGGGAGCCTCGACCTTCACGCCGTCGCGCCCGACCATCCCTTCTTCGGTCACGTGCCGCTGCAGGATGCGATCTGGCACCATCACGGCTTCTACGACGTGCCGGAGGGGGCGACCTCGCTGATCGACGTCGGCGACTACGGCTCGGTGCTCTATGTCGACGCGGTGTCTTCGCCCGGCACCATGATCGTCACCGCACTCGATCCCTGCTACCACCACGGCAGCTACTTCATGCCGGCGACCACCCGTTTTCTCGACGGCTTTCTGCCGTGGCTGAAGGCCGGGCAGCTGGTGGCCGAGCCCGCCCCCGCCTGATATGCGTCACGCGGCACCCGACGCCGGGCGCCTGCGAGCCGGGAGGAGACGCACGATGGACCCTGTCGACCACACGCTGCGCGCCGGCGCCGATGCCTGCCACTGGGGCTACCTGGAGGCGCGCCGGGCGCCCGTCCTCACCGTCGAGCCGGGCGAGGTGGTCGCGATCGAGACCGTCTCCGGCGGCCCCGAGATGATCCCCGAAGGCGACTTCGTGGTGCCGCCGGCCCTCGCCGACATCCACGCCCGCTGCGAGCGGATGCTGCCGGGTCACATCCTCACCGGCCCCGTGGCCGTCGCGGGCGCCGAGCCGGGCGATCTCCTCGAGGTGAAGATCCTCGACATCCGCCTCTCCACCGACTGGGGCTACTGCTTCTTCCGTCCGCTCGGCGGCACGCTGCCCGACCGCTTTCCCGAAGGGCGCAGCGTGACGATCGCTATCGACCGCGACGCGGGGCTCGTGCTGCCGCCGTGGGGCACGAAGATCCCGGTGTCGCCCTTCTTCGGCGTGATGGGCGTCGCGCCGCCGCCGGCCTGGGGACGCTGCACCTCGATCATCCCCCGCGCCTTCGGTGGCAATCTCGACAACAAGGAGCTGCTGCCGGGCACGTCGCTGTTCCTGCCCGTCTTCGTGGCGGGGGCGCACTTCTCCTGCGGCGACGGTCATGCGGTGCAGGGCGACGGCGAGGTGTGCGGCACCGCGGTGGAGACGGCGCTCGACGGCGTGTTCTCCTTCGCCGTCCACAAGGGCGCCGCGACGGCGCGCCCCTTCGCGCTCACGCCGACCCACCTCATCACCATGGCGACGGATCCCGACCTCGACCGCTGCGCCGAGCGCGCCCTGTCGGACATGATCGACCAGGTGGCCGACCGCACCGACCTCACCCCGGCGGACGCCTATCAGCTCGCGAGCCTCGCCGCGGATCTGCGCATCACCCAGACGGTGAACCAGCACAAGGGCGCCCACTGCGTCCTGTCGCGCTCACTGATCGGCATCTGAGCCGACAAGCGGCTCGCGCCTGCGAGCCTGCGGGGCCAGGGCGCTCAGCGCAGGCGGCGGAAGAAGTCGGCGAGGAGTTCGCTCGCCTCCGCCTCGGCGAAGCCGCCGTACACCTCGGGGCGATGGTGGATGGTCGGTTGGGAAAACAGCCGCACGCCGCTCTCGACCGCCCCGGCCTTGGGGTCGAGCGCGCCAAAATAAAGTCGGCGGATCCTTGCCAACGCGATCGCGCCAGCACACATGGCGCAGGGCTCCAAAGTGACGTATAGATCGCACCCCGTCAGCCGTTCTGACGCAAGTGCCGCGGCGGCGCGGCGAAGAGCCAGAAGCTCCGCGTGAGCGGTCGGGTCGGCATCGGTAATCGTGCGGTTGCCGGCGCTTGCGATCACCCGTCCGTCGCGCACCACGACAGCCCCGACAGGCACCTCGCCACGCGCCGCCGCCGCGCGCGCCTCGGCAAGGGCCATGTCCATGAATGACATCAGGATTGATCCACCTTAGATGACCACGATCGATGACGACCGGCCCGCGGACGAGCCGCACACCCCCCGCGAAGGCGAGCGCGTCGCCAAGGTGATCGCACGCGCCGGCGTCGCCTCGCGGCGCGATGCCGAAGCGCTGATCGAGGCAGGGCGCGTGAAAGTCAATGGCGTGCGGCTCGAGACCCCGGCCGTCGTCGTCACCGACAAGGACGAGGTGCGCGTCGACAACGAGGTGATCCCGCAGCGTCTGCGCACCCGGGCCTGGCTCTTCAACAAGCCGAAGGGGCTCGTCACCACCAACCGCGACCCGGAGGGGCGTGGCACCGTGTTCGACGCTCTGCCGTCCTCGCTGCCGCGCGTCGTCACCGTGGGCCGGCTCGACATCAACACCGAGGGGCTGCTCCTCCTCACCAACGACGGCGGCCTCGCCCGGGTGCTCGAGCTGCCGGCGACCGGGTGGACGCGCCGCTACCGCGCCCGCGTGCACGGCGAGATCGACGAGGCGCAACTCGCCGCGCTCGCCGAAGGCACCGCCGTCGACGGCGTGCTCTATGGTCCTATCGAGGTGACGGTCGACCGCGTCACCGGCGACAATGGCTGGCTGACGGTGTCGCTGGCGGAGGGCAAGAACCGCGAGGTGAAGATCGTCCTCGGCTCGCTCGGGCTGCAGGTGACGCGGCTCATCCGCATCTCCTTCGGTCCCTTCCAGCTCGGCGACCTGCCGCGCGGGGAGGTGAAGGAGATCCCGACCAAGCTCCTGAAGGATCAGCTCGGCCCGCGCCTGGCGGAAGAGGCGGGGGCCGACTTCGATTCGCCGGTGACGGCGCCGCCGCGTCGGGCGAAGCCCGTTGCGGCGACGGGTCGGGGGTCGGGCGAGCGCCCGGCGAAGCCGCGTCCGGTGCGGGACGGCGGTGGCGAGCGTCCCCGCCGGTCGGGTCGCTTCGGCGCGACCGACTCCGCCGACCGTGGGGCCCGTCGCACCGGAAGCCACCACACCGCCCCGAGCGGCGAGGGCCGCGACACGCGCTCCGACCGCCCGTGGCAGAAGCGCGAAGCTCGCGACGGCGCCGACCGCCCCTGGCAGAAGCGGGAGAACCGCGAAGGCGGCGACCGCCCCTGGCAGAAGCGTGAGAACCGCGAAGGCGGCGACCGCCCTTGGCAGAAGCGCGAGAGCCGCGAAGGCGGCGACCGACCCTGGCAGAAGCGCGAGAGCCGCGAAGGCGGTGACCGCCCCTGGCAGAAGCGCGAGAGCCGCGACGGCGGTGACCGCCCCTGGCAGAAGCGTGAGAGCCGCGACGGGGGTGACCGGCCCTGGCAGAAGCGCGAGAGCCCCGAAGGCGGTGAGCGCCCCTGGCAGAAGCGTGAGGGCCGCGAAGGTGACGATCGGCAGAGAGAGCCGCGCGAGGGCGGCGATCGGCCCTGGCAGAAGCGCGAGAACCGCGAGGGCGGCGACCGGCCTTGGCAGAAGCGGGAGAATCGCGAGGGCGGCGACCGCCCGTGGCAGAAGCGGGAGAACCGCGAGGGCGGCGACCGCCCGTGGCAGAAGCGGGAGAATCGCGAGGGTGGCGACCGCCCGTGGCAGAAGCGGGAGAATCGCGAGGGTGGCGACCGCCCGTGGCAGAAGCGTGAGAACCGCGAAGGCGACGATCGGCCGTGGCAAAAGCGTGAAGACCGCGAAGGTGACGATCGGCAGCGAGAGTCGCGTGAGGGCGGCGACCGGCCGTGGCAGAAGCGGGAGAACCGCGAGGGCGGCGACCGGCCCTGGCAGAAGCGGGAGAACCGTGAGGGCGGCGATCGGCCTTGGCAGAAGCGTGAGAGCCGCGAGGGCGGCGACCGGCCTTGGCAGAAGCGGGAGAACCGCGAGGGCGGCGATCGGCCGTGGCAGAAGCGGGAGAACCGCGAGGGCGGCGACCGGCCTTGGCAGAAGCGGGAGAACCGCGAGGGCGGCGATCGACCGTGGCAGAAGCGGGAGAACCGCGAGGGCGGCGACCGGCCTTGGCAGAAGCGGGAGAACCGCGAGGGCGGCGATCGACCGTGGCAGAAGCGGGAGAACCGCGAGGGCGGCGACCGGCCTTGGCAGAAGCGGGAGAACCGCGAGGGCGGCGATCGACCGTGGCAGAAGCGGGAGAACCGCGAGGGCGGCGACCGGCCTTGGCAGAAGCGGGAGAACCGCGAGGGCGGCGATCGACCGTGGCAGAAGCGGGAGAACCGCGAGGGCGGCGACCGGCCTTGGCAGAAGCGGGAGAACCGCGAGGGCGGCGATCGACCGTGGCAGAAGCGGGAGAACCGCGAGGGCGGCGACCGGCCTTGGCAGAAGCGGGAGAACCGCGAGGGCGGCGATCGACCGTGGCAGAAGCGGGAGAACCGCGAGGGCGGCGACCGGCCTTGGCAGAAGCGGGAGAACCGCGAGGGCGGCGATCGACCGTGGCAGAAGCGGGAGAACCGCGAGGGCGGCGACCGGCCTTGGCAGAAGCGGGAGAACCGCGAGGGCGGCGATCGACCGTGGCAGAAGCGGGAGAACCGCGAGGGCGGCGACCGGCCTTGGCAGAAGCGGGAGAACCGCGAGGGCGGCGATCGACCGTGGCAGAAGCGGGAGAACCGCGAGGGCGGCGACCGGCCTTGGCAGAAGCGGGAGAACCGCGAGGGCGGCGATCGACCGTGGCAGAAGCGGGAGAACCGCGAGGGCGGCGACCGGCCTTGGCAGAAGCGGGAGAACCGCGAGGGCGGCGATCGGCCTTGGCAGAAGCGGGAGAGCCGCGAAGGCGGCGACCGGTCGGAGCCGCAGGGCGAAGGCGGCGGGCGGTCTTGGCAGAAGCGCGAGGGGAGCGGCGGTGGCGGCCGGTCGTGGCAGCGGCGTGAGGGGGGCGAAGGCGCCGCCCGCGCGTCGCGGAGCTCGCGGCCGAAGGGAGGCGACAGCGCCCGCGCGTCGTTCAAGCCGAAGGGCGCCAAGTCGACGGGTACCAAGTCGACGGGCGCCAAGCCGAGCCGCGCCGGCGGGCGCGACGGCGCGTCCGGTCGCCCTCGCAAGCGCTGAGCCGATGAGCCGGCAGCGCGCGCCTCTTCGGGGCGCCGGGGCGGTGCGGCGGAGCGGCTGACGTGCGCATCGTCGGCGGCAGCCATCGCGGCACCTCGCTGGTCGCCCCGCGCGGCGACCGCACCCGCCCCACCACCGACCGGATGCGCGAGACGGTGTTCAACATCATCGCCCATCGCCACGGCGAAGCACTGCGCGACGGGCGCGTGCTCGACCTCTTCGCCGGCAGCGGGGCGCTCGGGCTGGAGGCGCTGTCGCGCGGGGCGAGCTTCGCCCTCTTCGTGGAGACGGCCACCGAGGCGCGCGCCGCGATCCGCCGCAACGTCGAGGCGCTGGGCGCGCTCGGCCGCACGCGGGTGTGGCGGCGCGACGCCACCAAGCCGGGTCCGTGCCCCGTCGCCCCGTTCACCCTCGTCTTCTGCGATCCGCCCTACGGCCACGGCCTCGGCGAGGCGGCCCTCGCGGCGGTGGCGGATGCGGGATGGCTCGCCCCCGGGGCGATCGCGGTGCTCGAGGAGCGCGCCGATCGCCTGCCCGAGGAGATCCGGGGCTTCGAGCGCCTCGACCAGCGCACCATCGGCGACAGCGCCATCGCGATCTTCGCCCTCGTCGGCTGAAGGGCCTCGGCCGGGCGCCCGGCCCTAAGGGCGGATACGGGCGAGGGTGATGGGCTCGCCGTGCGGCGTCGCTTCGGCGGCGGCGCGCCAGTCCGCCTGCTCGGCGCGCAGCGCTTCGGCCGACACGAGCCCCGCGCTCGCCCGCTCCAGCGCCGCCACGAAGGCGACGAAATAGGCCGTCCCGTCGTCCTGCGCCCGATGATCGCGCCGCAGCTCTTCGCCGAAGATGGCGGCGAAGGCGGAGGCGTCGATCACGCCGCGCTCGACGAGCACGGCCTTGAGCGCGAAGGCCGTCGCCTCCCAGGGAGCGGCGAAGGTCGGATCCTCGCCGGTGGCGCGGGCGATGTCGGCGAGGTCGTCCGCCATCGCGGCCGGAGGGGAGGGGGCGGCGCTCATGCCGGTTCCAGATAGGGCTCGAAGAGGTCGACGTGGACGTCCGCCGCGGTGGTGTCCGGACCCCACAGCGTCTCGGCGGCGAAGGCGACGTTGTAGAGCGGAGCCGGGGCCTCGCCGGCGCCCGCGGCGTTGGTGTCGGGGAAGACGTGGACGCCGTGCACCCGCACGACGGTGCCCTCCCGGCCGCGGACATATTGCGGCGCGCGCGTGTGCGAGGCGGGTCGCATCGGCTTCACCCGCACCCGGTCGCCGGCGGCGAAGGCCGGGGCGGGGCCCGGCCGGTCGACCGGTCCGCCGCGCGCCATCGCCGGGCGCACCGTGTCGGCCGTCAACACCTGGCGCGGCACCGCCTCGCCTTCGGCCACTCCGGCGTCGGCGACGAGACGCTCCAATGCGGTCAGCCAGATCTCGTAGTAGGTGGACGTATAGTAGAGCGGCCGTGGCAGGCTCTCGCGGACCGCGCGGCTGCGGTCGATCGTCCAGAGTCCCGTCGCCCCCATCGCGAGGGTGAGGGCGAAGGCCCGTCGCTCCCATTCGGCGTGGAAGATCGGCTCGTCGCGCTCCGGCGTCACCGGACCGAAGCCGTGCGCGCCGCCGATGTCGGCCGGGCCGTTCATGCGGCCACCGGCAGGCCGGTGCCGATCATGGAGTCGCGCGTCACGATGGCGGCAAGGGCCTCCTCGCTCCAGCCCGCGGTGCCGGCTGGGCGCATCGGCACCACCAGATAGCGGACCTCGGCGGTGGAGTCCCACACCCTGATGCGCGTCGCCTCCGGCAAGGCGATGCCGAAATCCTCCAGCACGCCGCGCGGGTCGGCGACCGCCTTCGCCCGGTAGGCGGGCGTCTTGTACCAGGTGGGCGGCAGGCCGAGGACGCTCCACGGATAGCAGGAGCAGAGGGTGCACACGACCATGTTGTGCACCTCGGGCGTGTTGGCGAGGGCGACCATGTGCTCGCCCTGCCGCCCGGAGAAGCCCAGCTCGGCGATGGCGGGGGTGGCATCGTCAAACAGGCGGGCGGCGTAGGCCTCGTCGACCCAGGCGCGCGCCACCACCTTGGCGCCGTTCTGCGGCCCCACCTCGTGCTCGTAGAGCGCCACGAGCTCGTCGAGCGCGGCGGCGTCGACGAGGCCTTGCTGTTCGAGGAGCGACTGGAGGGCGCGCACCCGCACCTCCATGTCGCCGAGGTGGCTGTGATCCTCGCTCATCAGGCCGCTCGCGCGGGTCGGGCGCCGCGGGCATGGGCCCGCACGGCGTCGGCGAAGGCGTCGAACACGGCGGCGGAGGGCCCGTCACTCGCGACGAAATATTCCGGGTGCCACTGGACGCCGAGGGCGAAGCCGGCGCCGCGCACGCTCACCGCCTCGATGGTGCCGTCGGGCGCGCGCGCCTCCACCTCCAGCCCGTCGGCGAGCCGGTCGATGGCCTGGCGGTGGACCGAGTTCACCTTGACCTCGGCGTCGCCGAGGATTGCGGCGAGGCGGCCGCCGGGCGCGGGCGCCACGGTGTGGCGCAGGGCGAAGCGGGCGTCCATGTCGGAATCGGAGGGGCCGCGGTGGTCGTCGCGGCCCGGCACCTCGTGCACGGCGACGTGCAGCGTGCCGCCGAGCGCCACGTTGAGCTCCTGAAGCCCCCGGCAGATGCACAGGAGCGGCAGCTTGCGGTCGAGGGCGGCCCGAATGAGGGGCAGGACGGTGCGATCCCGATCGGGATCGAAGGGCCCCGCCTCCTCGGTCTCCGCGGCGCCGTAGAGGCTCGGGTGCACGTTGGAGCGGGCGCCGGTCAACAGCACGCCCGAGGCGGCGTCGAGCAGAGCCGTCGGGTCGATGGGCGTCGTGATCGTCGGAAGCTGGACCGGCAGGCAGCCGGCGAGCGCGACGGCGCTGAGGTAGGTGGATGGCCCGCCCGACCAGGCGAGCCCGTTGTGAACGATCGCGTCGCAGGACGCGATCACCATCGGCTGAACCACGCTGCCCTCCATCCGGCCCGACGGACCAAATCTAGGGGCTTTTGTCGGCCGCCGGAAGGGGAGCAGTCAGCGGCCGGAGCTGCAGCCGGGATCCTTGACGAGGCGGGGGCGGCTCGGGGTCCCGACATTGACCAGCGGGCAGCTCCTGGAGAGCTCCTCCGGCGCCCCGGTCCGCGCGGCCGCGGGCGCGGCCGCGAGCGCGGCCCACCCGAGCCCGGCCGCCAATGAAGACTTCAAAATCTTGCCATAATTCATGCGCTGAACCCTCGTCTCGCCCGACAACTGGTCGGGTTGATGGGTTTTACTTAATTCAACCGCGAGGATCGGGGCATCGCAAAAGGTCGCAGGCCGGACAATACCGCGTGAGCGCCGCCGCCGGGGCGGACAGAAACCGGTTTGCTTAAATATGCGTCACATTGCACGAGACCCTTGTCCTGTTCGCGGAGGTCGGATTACACCTCCCGCTCACTTATCGGTCAGGATCGGCCGAGGGCGAGAAACTTGGGAGGAGGGCTTTCGATGGATCGTCGTTCATTTCTGAAGACTACGGGTGCCGTTGCGGCCGTCGCGGGGACCGGCGCTCTGGCGACTCCTGCGATCGCGCAGGGGCGCAAAGAGTGGAAGATGGTCACGACGTGGCCGAAGAATTTCCCGGGTCTCGGCGTGGGTGCGCAGCGTCTGGCGGACCGCATCACCACCGCGACCGACGGGCGCGTGACGGTGAAGCTCTTCGCCGCGGGCGAGCTGGTGCCGGCCTTCGAGTCGTTCGACGCGGTGTCGAACGGCACCGCCGAGATGTACCACGCGCCGGACTATTACTGGCAGGGCAAGCATCCGAGCTTCGCCTTCTTCACCGCGGTGCCGCTCGGCTTCACGGCGCCGGAAATCAATGCCTGGATTCAGTTCCTCGGCGGTCAGGCCCTGTGGGACGAGCTCTCGGGCGGCTTCGGCGTCAAGCCGTTCCTGTGCGGCAACACCGGCGTTCAGATGGGCGGCTGGTTCCGCAAGGAAATCAACTCGCTGGAAGACCTCAAGGGGCTGAAATTCCGCATGCCCGGTATCGGCGGCGAGGCGCTGCGGCAGCTCGGCGTCAACGTCATCGCGCTGCCGGGCGGCGAGATCTTCCAGGCGCTCCAGTCCGGCGCCATCGACGGCACGGAGTGGGTGGGCCCGCTCAACGATCTCGCCTTCGGCTTCTACCGCATCGCCAAGAACTACTACTATCCGGGCTTCCACGAGCCGGGCTCGGCGATCTGCGCGGGCATCAACGCCTCGGCGTTCGGCGAACTGTCGAAGACCGACCAGTTCATCGTCGAGCAGTGCTGTCTCGCCGACAACGAGATGATGTACGCCGAGTTCACCGCCAAGAACGGTCAGGCGCTCGACACGCTGGTGAGCCAGCACGGCGTGCAGCTCAAGAAGTTCCCGGAGGACGTCTTCGACGGCTTCGCCAAGGCCTCCGAAGAGGTGGTGATGAAGATCGGCGACTACGACGATCTCGCCAAGCGCGTGCGCGACTCCTACCTCAAGACCCGGGCCGATCTGTCCAAGTGGACCCAGGTCGCCGAGCAGGACTACTCCAACGAGCGTACCCGCTCGCTGGGCAAGCTCTAATCCCACACCCGGGCCCTACGGGCCCTCAGACCGCGATGGGCGGCGCACCGAGCGTCGCCCATTTTGGATGCATTTCCGCGAGGTCACGCATGGAGACGGTGGCGGCACTCATCGACGGCTTCAACCGCTGCGTCGGCAAAGTCGTCTCCTGGCTCGTTCTGACGATGGTTCTCGTCCAGTTCGGCGTCGTGCTGGCGCGCTACGTCTTCGGGACGGGCGACCTGTGGGCGCAGGAATCGATCGTCTACATGCACGGCTTCCTGTTCATGCTCGCGGCGGCCTACACGCTCTCCGAGGACGGGCACGTGCGGGTCGATATCTTCTACCGATCCGCCTCGCTGCGCTATCGGGCGATCGTCAACCTCGTGGGCGCCCTGTTCCTGCTGATCCCGGTGTCGATCACGATCCTGATCGCGAGCTGGAACTATGTCGCCTCCTCCTGGCGCATTCTCGAGGGGTCGATGGAATCGTCGGGCATTCCCGGCGTGTTCTTGTTGAAGACGGCCATCCCGGTGTTCGGCGTGATGATGGCGGCGCAGGGGGTCGTGATGATCCTGCGCTCGTTCATGGTCCTCACCGGCCGCGCCGCGGCGACGCCCGCTCCCCAGACGCTGCCGCACTAAGGAGGCCGACCCATGGGCGAGACGCTCGACGTCCTGATGTTCGCAGCGGCCGTGGTGCTGCTGCTGACCGGTTTTCCGGTGGCCTTCACCCTCGGCGGCACCGGGCTGATCTTCGCGCTGCTCGGCTCCATGTGGGGCGTCTTCGACTTCGCCTTCGTCTACGCGTTGCCGCAGCGCATCTACGGCACGATGACGAACGAGGTGCTGGTGGCGGTGCCGCTCTTCGTCTTCATGGGCGTGATGCTGGAACGCAGCCGCGTCGCCGAGGAGCTGCTCGAGACGATGGGTCAGCTCTTCGGCCCGATGCGCGGTGGCCTCGGCATCGCCGTATGCGTGGTGGGAGCGCTGCTCGCCGCCTCCACCGGCATCGTCGGCGCCACGGTGGTGACGATGGGCCTCCTCTCGTTGCCGACCATGCTGCGCACGGGCTACGCGCCCTCGCTCGCCTCCGGCACCATCGCCGCCTCGGGCACGCTGGGGCAGATCATCCCGCCCTCCATCGTGCTCGTGATCCTCGGCGACCAGATCTCCAACGCCTATTCCGAATCCCAGCGCGTCCTGCAGGAGCAGGCGTGGGCGAAGGGCGATTTCTCCTTCGTGCCCGGACCGCCGGTCTCGGTGGGCGACCTCTTCGCCGGGGCGCTGATCCCCGGCATCATCCTGGTGCTCGCCTACATCGTCTACATGATGATCGTGGCGCTGGTGAAACCCTCGGCGGCCCCGCCGGTGCCGGCCGATCCGAACAACCCCATCACGCTCAAGCGCATCATGCACGCGCTGGTGCCGCCGATCGTGCTCATCGTCGCGGTGCTGGGCTCGATCCTCGCGGGCGTCGCGACGCCCACCGAGGCGGCGGCGGTGGGCGGCGTCGGCGCGATCCTCCTCGCCGGCTATCGGCTGAAGGAGGAGCGGCCGCTCGTCATCTACCTCGCGACGGCGGCGCTGGTGGGCGTGCTGATCCTCACCAGCATGATGGATCTGCGCGTGTCGCGCACCGTCATCCCCGATGCCGACATGATCGGTATCTACGCGGCGGGCGCCCTGACGGCGCTCGTGACGCTCGGCGTGGTCGTCTCGCTCTGGCGCATCGCCCGCGCGCGGGTGCTGACGTCGGTAGTCCGCTCCACCGCCGAGATCACCTCGATGGTGTTCGTCATCCTCATCGGCGCGGCGCTGTTCAGTCTGGTGTTCCGCGGCCTCGGCGGCGATCAGCTCGTGGAGGACACGCTCGCCGGCATGCCGGGCGGCGCGCTGGGCGCGATGATCGCCGTCATGCTGATGATGTTCGTCCTCGGCTTCTTCCTCGACTTCCTCGAGATCGTGTTCGTGGTGGTGCCGCTGGTCGCGCCGGTGCTGCTGATGCTGGAGATGCCGGACGGCAGCACCATGAGCCCGGTGTGGCTCGGCATCATGATGGCGGTGAACCTGCAGACGTCGTTCCTGACGCCGCCCTTCGGCTTCGCCCTCTTCTACCTGCGCGGCGTCGCCCCGCCGGAGGTGAAGACGACGGCGATCTATCGCGGCATCATCCCCTTCGTGTTCATCCAGGTGTTGATGCTGGTGGCGCTCTGGTACCTCCCGAGCCTCGCCACCTGGCTGCCGACGACGATCTACGGCGACTGACCGCGCCGAGCGGTGCCGGCCGGCGGGGGTGGCCTAAGCCGCCCGCGCGCCGATCGTCATGCCGAGCGCCGCGATGCCGTCCCGCGCTCCCGCGAGGAAGGCGAGCACCGGGGGTGTGTCGGCGTGAAAGCAGATCGTGCCGGGGTCGAGCCTGACATCGTCGCCTTCGATGCTGCGCACCACGCCCTCGGCGGCCATCCGCGTCACGCGGTCGACGACGGCCTCCGGCGCGAGGACCATGGCGTCGGTGCGGCGCCGGTCCACCAGGGCGCCGTTCGCATGGTAGGCGCGGTCGGAGAAGGCCTCGCGCACGAAGGGCACGCCGACGCGCTCGGCGGCCGCTTCCATCGCGGAGAAGGGAAGGCCGTAGAGCGGCAGCCCCTCGCGGTACTCGGCGACCGCCTCGGCGAGGGTGGTGGCGATCCGCTCGTCCTGGCCGGCGCGGTTGTAGAGCGCCCCGTGGCACTTCACGTGGCTGAGGGTCATCCCCTCCATACGCAGGAAGCCGTCGAGCGCGCCCATCTGGTACTGGATGACGGCCTTCAGCTCGTCGTCGCCCATGTCCATGAAGCGCAGGCCGAACCCTGCGAGGTCGGGATAGGACGGATGGGCTCCGACGCGGCAGCCGGCGGCCTTTGCCGCGGCCACGTAGCGCTTGATGAGATAGGGATCGCCGGCATGGAAGCCGCAGGCGAGATTGACCGACGACACCATGCGCATGATGCGCTCCACCGCGGTCGGCGGGTCGATGCTGTCGATCGGGCCGCCGCGTTCGAGATCCGCCCGCCAGATCTGGTTGGGCCCCGCCCACACCCCGTAACCCTCGCCGATGTCGGCGTTGAAATCGATCGTCTGCGGGGTGGTCATGCGCCTGTGCCTCGTTGCACGCCGGCCGGGCCGGGCGGCCCGCGGTCGAGCCGAAAAGAATACGAAATCGGCCGGGCTGGCAAATCTCCGAGAGGATGGCCGACCGCGGGGGGCCGCCGCGACCACGACCGAAGCGGCGAGGCGAGGCGGGTGGTCGCGCCACGTCGGGCAGCCGATCGATGAACGGCTGTCGATCCCGCGCGGGGACCTCGGTTGTCGCACGGATCGGCGGGCGATGTTCTCGTCTGCGGTCCGATCGTTCGGCTGCGTGCGGCGTCTGTTTAAGAAAACAGTTCAATCTACACGTGTTGAATGCGCGGCATCTCAAGGAATGGGCGCATTCAATACGATAGAGTGCAGGAAATTCTCCATCGTCGGCCATTTACAACTTGACTGGTTCGCCCGCTATAACGAGCGTCGGTCCCCGGTTGACGGCGCGGCAGCCGAATGCGTACAGATAAGCATACAGAAAAGAGTACGGAATTCGATCATGGCCGCCTCGAAGGAAAGCGCCGATGTGCGTTCGGTCTCGTCATCCCAACGCGCCTACGACGAGCTGCGTGAGCTCTTGATGCGGTTCGCCTTGCTGCCCAATCAGAAGATCAACGAGGTGATGCTGGCGGCGCAGCTGCATACGAGCCGAACCCCGCTGCGCGAGGCGCTCAACCGGCTCGTGGCCGAAGGGCTGCTCAACAATCAGGGGCGCGGCTTCTCGGTGCCCGATCTGAAGCCGGAAGTGGTGCGCGACCTCTTCGAGGCGCGCCTCGAGATCGAGTGCAGCACCGCGCGTCTTGCCTGCGAGCGCGCCTCCGACGAGGACCTGAAGGCGCTCTCCGACTTCCTGACCGAGAGCGCCTCGGAGTCGCCCAACGTCTCGGTGGACCGTCTCATCGAGCTCGACATCCGCTTCCACGACACCATCGCCCGGCTCTCCCAGAACCAGGTGCTCCGCAGCCTGCTGTCGAACCTCAACGACCGCATCCACCTGATCCGCTGGATCGCGATGGAAGGGCGCCGCGACAACACGCAGGCCCAGCATCGCAAAATCCTCGAGCGCATCGAGGCGCGCGACAAGGAGGGGGCGGCGGCGGCGATGCGCCGGCACATCATCCACCGCAACGATGACATCCTTGCCGCGATCAAGGCGGCCTACGGGCACGTCTACACGCTGTCGGCGGTCTAGCCCGCGGCCCGCTCCGGCGTCGACAGTCCGATGGAGCATCACATCATCATCGGCGCCGGCTCGGGGATCGGTGCGGCTCTCGCCCGCGCGATCGCCGGCGCGCGGGCGCGGCTGCTGCTCCACACCGGCCACAACCGAGAGCGCCTTCAGGCGGTGGCCGAGGACTGCCGCCGGCTGGGGGCGGAGGTCGACACCTGCATCGGCGGTACCGAGGACGAGGCGCTCTTCGGCGCGGTGGCCGCGTGGTGCGAGACGCTGCCCGCGGACGGCTTGACCGGCTTCACCTTCGCGGCGGGCTACGCCAAGCGCGGCACGGTGAGCGACGTGCGGGCGGACGAGCTCGTGGCGAGCCTCGCGGCGATGCCGCTCGCGTTTCAGCGGCTTGCCACGCTGCTGAGCCCCCGGCTCGCCGACAACAGGGGGCGGATCGTGTGCGTCAGCGCGTTCGGCGCGCATCGGACCAAGACCCGCAGCTACGCCTCGACGGCGCCGGCCAAGGCGGCGCTCGAAGCGCAGGTCCGGGTTTATGCCGCGAACCTCGCCCCCCGGGGCATCACCGTGAACGCGGTGGTGCCGGGCTACATCGCCAAGGAGCCGGGCACGCCGTCGTCGCTGACGCCCGCGCAGTGGCAGGCCGTCGTGTCGGAAATACCGATGGCCCGCGTCGGCGCGCGCGAGGAGGTGGCCGCGGTGGTGAAGTTCCTGCTGTCGCCGGAGGCGGGCTACCTCACCGGCCAGTCCATCCACGTCAACGGCGGCCTGACCCTCTAGGCCGCGGCCGGGCGGCGTGTCAGCGGCGCACCATCACGAAGCGGGCGAGGGAGTTCTTGCGCCGCTGGAAGGCGAGCTTGGAGTTGCGCAGGTAGCGCTCGAAGAAGGTGTACTTCTCCTCGCCCCACTCGGCGAGGATCGTCGCCTTGTGCGTCTTGAGGGTCTTCACCCACGCGTCCAGCGTGTCGGCATATTGGGTGGGGTCGTTCTCCAGATAGATCACCCGAAAGGCGCCGTTCGCCCCCTCGATGACTTCCTCGATGAACGGAATGTCGGACTGCGGAAACACCGTCTGCGGGATCCACTTCTTCGCCTCGTCGAAGGTGAGGGCGTCCCACACGATGGTTTGAAGCGAGAAGCGGGCGCCGGGGGTCGTCAGCGTGTGCAGCTTGTCGAAAAAGGCGCGGTAGCGCTGCAGCTTCTCCGGCCGATCCATCTCCGGACGGGCGAAATGCTCGAAGGCGCCGATGGAGATCGCCGCGTCGAAGCGCTCGTCGGTGTCGAACTCGTAGACGTCCTGGAGCTTCGCTTCGGCGCCCGGCCAGCCGCCGGCCGTGATGTGGTCGAGCTGGTCGCGCGACAGGGTGAGGCCGAGCGCCCGTGCCGCGCCGCGCTCCGTCACCGCCGCCTTCAGGATGGCGCCCCAGCCGCAGCCGATGTCGAGGAGACTGCCGCCCTTCGGAATGCGCGCCGCATCGAGGTGGAAGGTGAGCTTGTTCAACTGCGCGGCGGTGAGATCGGGCTCCGCATTCTCGATCGCGAGCGGATCGCGCCAGCGGGCGGAGGAGTAGGAGAGGGTCGGGTCGAGCCAGAGGGAGAAGAAGCGCGTGTCGTTGTCGTAGTGATACTCGATCGCTTCCGACGCGCTCATCGCCTGCGCGTCTTCGATCTCGGCCGGCATGAATTGTTTGGCAGTCATGGCGTGTCTCTCGGCGCGGGTTCGCATCGCGCGCTCTTTGTCGCGTGGTCCTCTCGCCCCATACGCCTTTGCGAGGCCGATGGCGAGGCGACCGGTCCTGTCGTAGAAGGAGGCGCCCGCCTCGCGGCACGGCGTCTCCGAGAAAGAGAAGGCAAGCCCCATGCCGAAGTTCATTTGCACCGAAGCCGAGCTGCTCGCTCACTACGGCACCCCGAAGCCGCCGTCGCTGGTCAAGGTGGCGCCGACCATCACCCCGCACTATCGCGCCTGGATCGAGGCCTCACCCTTCTTCGCCTTCGCGAGCGTCGGCCCGGAGGGGCTCGACTGCAGCCCGCGCGGCGACGAGGGCTCGGCGGTGACGATCGTCGACGAGCGGACCCTCGCGATCCCCGACCGCCGCGGCAACGACCGCATCGACACGCTGCGCAACATCGTGCGCGATCCGCGTGTGGCGCTGATGTTTCTCATTCCGGGCTCCGGCACCGTGCTGCGCGTCAACGGCGAGGCGGCGATCACCGCCGACAACGACGTGCTCGAGCGCTACGCCGTGCACGGCAAGGCGCCGCGCACGGTGGTGTTCGTGACGGTGCGGGAGGTCTATTTTCAATGCGCGCGGGCGGTGAACCGGGCGAAGCTGTGGGAGGGCGGGCACGCCGACCTCGCGAGCCTTCCTTCGGTGGGGGCGATCCTGGAGGAATTGTCGCAGGCGACCATCGATGGCGACACCTACGATGCCGAATGGCCAGGCCGTGCCGCGAACTCCATGTGGTAGGCGCGGGGATGGCATGCGCCAAAGGGTGGCCGGGGCTGTGAAGGGCGTTTCGTCAAGTCCTTGCTCAGCAAATGTGGGCCTCCCATAATCGAGCCATGGATTTCTCGTCGAAGGATTATGATCGGATTCGCGTCTCCCGCCGGCGTGGCCAAGGTCGCGGCAACGGCGGCGCGGCGACGCACGCGCCGGTCATGGAGCGGACATGTGCCGTTCCGGGCTGCAACCGGGTGGCCGAGTATCGGGCGCCCAAGGGACGCGGCAAGGAGGGCCAGTTCCATTGGTTCTGCCTCGAGCACGTCCGGGAATATAACAAGAGTTACAATTACTTCGAGGGAATGGACGACGACGACGTGATCGCCTATCAGCGCGACGCGATCATCGGCCACCGTCCGACGAAGCCGATCGGCGTGCGCGGCGCGCACCGCGCGCGCGAAGCGAAAGCCGCCTGGAGAGGCATGGTCGACGACCCCTTCGGCTTCTTCGGGGCGGAGGGGGCCCACCACGAGCCGCCGCCCGAGCCGGAGCGCCGCCGCCCCAAAGGACCGGAGCGCGACGCCTTCGAAGTGATGGGGCTCGATCACTCGGCCTCGAAGGAGGCCATAAAATCGCGCTACAAAACCCTTGTAAAACGTCACCATCCTGACGCAAATCAGGGGGATCGCAGCTCCGAGGAGCGATTGCGCAGCATCATCAACGCCTATGCCGTGCTTCGGCGCGCCGGGTATTGCTGATCGGTGAGCGCGGTCCCGCAACAGCCCAGCCGTCCGCGTGGTCACGTGGATCCTGCGAGGTAAACTTGATGGCAGAGACGCTAGAGGCGTCGACACGCACGCCGGACATCACCGTGTCCGCCCGCCAGACCTTCAATATCGATAGCGATATGGAGGTCCCGGCGTTCGCGGAAACGTCCGAGCATGTGCCCGATCTCGACCCGTCCTACGTATTCGATCCGCCGACGACGAAGGCAATCCTCGCCGGTTTCAAGCACAACCGGCGCGTGATGATCTCCGGCTATCACGGCACGGGCAAGTCGACCCACATCGAGCAGGTGGCGGCGCGGCTCAACTGGCCGTGCGTGCGCGTCAATCTCGACAGCCACATCAGCCGGATCGACCTCGTCGGCAAGGACGCCATCGTGGTGCGCGACGGCGCCCAGGTGACCGAGTTCCGCGACGGCATCCTGCCGTGGGCGTTGCAGACCAACACCGCGCTCGTGTTCGACGAGTACGACGCCGGCCGCCCGGACGTGATGTTCGTGATCCAGCGCGTGCTCGAGGTCTCGGGCCGGCTGACGCTGCTCGACCAGAACCGCGTCATCCGCCCGCATTCGGCTTTCCGCCTGTTCGCCACGGCCAACACCGTCGGCCTCGGCGACACGTCGGGCCTCTATCACGGCACCCAGCAGATCAACCAGGGCCAGATGGACCGCTGGTCGATCGTGACGACGCTGAACTATCTGCCGCACGACACCGAGGTGGGCATCGTTCTCGCCAAGTCGCCGCACTACAAGAACGACGACGGCCAGGCGATCGTGTCGAAGATGGTGCGGGTGGCGGACATGACGCGCAACGCCTTCATGAACGGGGACCTCTCCACCGTGATGAGCCCGCGCACCGTGATCACCTGGGCCGAGAATTCGGATATCTTCGGGGACATCGGCTTCGCCTTCGAGGTCTCCTTCCTCAACAAGTGCGACGAGACGGAACGGTCCATCGTGGCCGAGTTCTATCAGCGCTGCTTCGGCAAAGAGCTGGCCTCGTCCGCATCGAACCTGATGATGAACTGATATGGCCGGTATCGGCGACAACAATCGTAAGGGTAAGCTCGCCGACACGCGCCACGAGACGTTCCGCAACGCGGTCGCCGGCACCATGCGGGCGATCGCCGGGCGGCCGGATCTGGAAGTCAACTTCACCAGCGACCGGCCGGCGCTCGTCGGCGATACGGCGCGTCTGCCCGAGCCGCCGCGGCGGGTGACCGCCAAGGACATCGCGGTGACCCGCGGCGTCGGCGACTCCATGGCGCTCAAGCTTGCCGCCCACGACACCAACGTCCACCAGCGCTATGCGCCGGAGGGGGCCGACGCGCGCGCCGTGTTCGACGCGGTGGAGGGCGCCCGCTGCGACGCGCTCGGCGCCCAGGCGATGGAGGGCGTCGCCAGCAACCTCTCCGCGATGCTGGAAGACCGCTACCATCGCGGCAACTATCACGAGATCAGCGACCAGGCGGACGCGCCGTTGCAGGACGCGCTGGCTCTCCTCGTGCGCGAGAAGCTGACCGGCGCCGCCCCGCCCGAGAGCGCCAAGACGCTCGTCGATCTCTGGCGCCCCGCGCTCGAAGGCAAGATCGGCGACAATCTCGAGAACCTTGCCGCCTGCATCTCGGACCAGAAGGGCTTCGCGACGGCGATGCGCGACATCCTCGCTCAGCTCGACATGGCCGAGGAGCTCGGCCAGGAGCAGGGCGAGAGCGAGGAGGAGCGCGACGGCGAGAGCGAGGTCGACACCCCCGACGAGACGAGCGGGGAGGCGGGCGAGGAGTCCGCCGAGGAGAACGCGACGCCGCAGGAGAGCGAGCGCACCGGCGAGGAGGAGAGCGCCGAGGACGTTGAGGATTCCGACTACACCGCCGAGGACGTTCGCGAGGACGACTCCGGCGACTCGGAGGATTCCACCGACGGCGTGCGGGTCGACGAGACCAGCAATCCGGTGAACCGGGCCAGCGAGTACCGCGTCTACACCCGCCAGTTCGACGAGACCGTGCACGCCGAGGAGCTTTGCGACACCGCCGAGCTCGACCGGCTGCGGGGCTTCCTCGACCGTCAGCTCGCCCACCTTCAGGGGGCCGTCGCCCGTCTGGCGAACCGCCTCCAGCGCCGCCTGATGGCGCAGCAGAGCCGGTCGTGGGACTTCGACCAGGAGGAGGGGGTGCTCGACACCGCCCGCCTCAGCCGCGTCGTCACCGACCCGATGCAGCCGCTCGCCTTCAAGATCGAGCGCGAGTCGGAGTTCCGCGACACGGTGGTGACGCTCCTCATCGACAACTCCGGCTCGATGCGTGGTCGCCCCATCACCGTCGCCGCCACCTGTGCCGACATCCTCGCCCGCACCCTCGAGCGCTGCCACGTCAAGGTGGAGATCCTGGGCTTCACCACGCGGGCGTGGAAGGGCGGCTCGTCGCGCGACCACTGGCTGCAGCACGGCAAGAAGCCTTCGCCCGGACGCCTCAACGACCTGCGCCACATCATCTACAAGGCGGCCGATGCGCCCTGGCGCCGCGCCCGCCGCAATCTCGGCTTGATGATGCGCGAGGGGCTGCTGAAGGAGAATATCGACGGCGAGGCGCTGCAGTGGGCCCACGAGCGACTGATCGCAAGGCCCGAGCAACGTCGGATCCTGATGGTGATCTCCGACGGCGCGCCGGTCGACGACGCGACCCTCTCGGTCAACGCCGGCAACTATCTGGAGAAGCACCTACGCTCCGTGATCGCCGAAATCGAGGATCGCTCGCCGGTCGAGCTCATCGCGATCGGGATCGGTCACGACGTGACGCGCTATTATCGCCGGGCCGTCACCATCGTGGACGCGGAGGAGCTCGCGGGGGCGATGGTGAACCAGCTCGCCGACCTCTTCGAGGACGAGCGGGACACGAGGGGCGGCGGCCAGCGGCGGGGACGCGGCATCCGACGCGCCGCCTGATCGCCTCCGCTGCCGCTCGCCTCACCGCCGCCGGAGCGGCTCTCGTCACCGCCGCCGGAGCGGCTCTCGTCACCGCCGCCGGAGCGGCTCTCGTCACCGCCGCCGGAGCGGCTCGCGGCATTGCCGCGAGAGCGGCTCACGTCATTGCCGCGAGAGCGGCTCACGTTAGTGCCGCGAGAGCGGCCTGTATCCGCGCTGCGGGAGCGGCTCTCGTCCTCTGCGCGGGAGCGGTTCTCGTCGTCCCGGGGGCGGCTCTCGCCGAGCCCGTCAGCCTGCGGACGCGGCAGATCGACACCTTCCGTCCGAGCCCCGACGAGGCCGATCGCCTCGCCTTCATGGGCGGCCTGGTGCTCAACGGGCCGCACGGCTTCGGCGGCTTCTCCGGCCTCCTGACCGAAGGGGAGCGCTTTCTCGCCGTCAGCGACACCGGGTTCTGGCTCACCGGCCGCATGCTCCTCGACGGCGGCCGGCTCACCGGGGTGGCGGACACCGACATCGTCCGCCGCGTCGACCTCGCCGGCCGACCGATCACCGACAAGGAGACGGGCGACGCCGAGGCGCTCACCCGGCACGGCGACGGCATCCTCGCCGCGCAGGAGCACAGCGGCGACCTCCTTCTCTACCCGGCCGACGGTCTCGCGATCCGTCCCGGACCGCCGCGGCGGCTGCCGGCGGCCTCGGCCCTGCGCCTCGGTGCCCGCAGCAACGGGCTCGAGGCGCTCGCCACGCTGCCCGACGGCACCGTGCTGATCTTCCTCGAGGGCAAGGCGAAGACCGGCCCGTCGATCCCCGCCTTTCGCGATCCGGGCGTTCCCTTCCGCGTGCCGCGCCACGGCGACTGGTCGATCACCGGGGCCGATGCGCTCCCCGGCGGTGACGTGCTGATCGTGGAGCGGCGCTACGGCGGCGGGCTCGACGTGGGGCTGCGGGTGCGCCGCCTCGGCGCCGACGCCGTCCGCGCGGGCCGCGACGTCGACGGTCCGGTGCTGCTCGACGCCGACTTCTCGGCCGAGATCGACAACATGGAAGCGATCTCGGCGGAGGTGGTGGACGGCGAGATCCTCCTCACCCTGATGTCGGACGACAACCTCTCCTTCCTCCAGCGCACCCTCATGTTGCGATTTCGGGTGAGCGACCCGCGCCCGCGGCCCAAGCCCCTTGTTCGGGCGGGGGAAAACCGAGTGCACGTCGGCATGCCGAAGGATGCGGGCTGAGCCGCCGACGGCCGGATCACAAAGGCGCCATCGATTCGCCTCTCCTGAGGAAGATGGCAACAGCCTTGCATTGTTCCCTCCGCGAAAAGCACAACGTCGGAGGATCCAATTCAATGAATCATAAAACCCTATCGCTGCTGGTCGCCCTTGCGACGTCGACCGCCCTCACCGGTGCGGCCGTCGCGCAGGACGTCGAGTGTCCGATCAAGGTCGGTATCCTGCACTCGCTCTCCGGCACCATGGCGATTTCGGAGACGACCCTCAAAGACACCATGCTGATGCTGATCGACGAGCAGAACGAGAAGGGCGGCCTGCTGGGCTGCGAGCTCGAACCCGTCGTCGTCGACCCGGCCTCCGACTGGCCGCTGTTCGCCGAAAAGGCACGTGAGCTACTGACTGTGCACGATGTTGCCGTGATTTTCGGCAACTGGACCTCTGTGTCGCGCAAGTCGGTGCTGCCGGTGCTCGAGGAGCTGAACGGTCTCCTGTTCTATCCGGTGCAGTATGAGGGCGAGGAAAGCTCCAAGAACGTCTTCTACACCGGCGCCGCGCCGAACCAGCAGGCGATCCCGGCCGTCGATTATTTCCTCGACGAGCTCGGCGTCGAGAAGTTCGCGCTGCTCGGCACCGACTACGTCTATCCGCGCACGACCAACAAGATCCTCGAGCAGTATCTGAAGGACAAGGGTATCCCGGCGGAGGATATCTTCGTCAACTACACCCCCTTCGGCCACTCCGACTGGTCGTCGATCGTCGCCGACGTCGTGGCGCTGGGCGCCGACGGCAAGAAGGTGGGCGTGATCTCCACCATCAACGGCGACGCCAACATCGGCTTCTACAAGGAACTCGCCGCGGCGGGCGTGTCGGCCGACGACATCCCCGTCATCGCCTTCTCGGTGGGCGAGGAAGAACTCTCCGGCCTCGACACCTCCAACCTCGTCGGCCACCTCGCCGCGTGGAACTACTTCCAGTCCGCCGACACCCCGGAGAACGAGGAGTTCGTGGCGAAGTGGAAGGCCCGCATGGGTGAGGACCGCGTCACCAACGACCCGATGGAGGCCCACTATATCGGCTTCAACATGTGGGTGAACGCCGTCAAGGAAGCCGGCACGACCGACGTCGACGCCGTCACCGAGGCGATGTACGGCCAGGAGTTCCCGAACCTCACCGGCGGCACTGCGGTGATGCTCCCGAACCACCACCTCGCCAAGCCCGTGCTCATCGGCGAGATCCAGGATGACGGCCAGTTCGACATCATCTCCCAGACCGAAGAGGTGCCGGGCGATGCGTGGACCGACTTCCTGCCGGAATCGGCGGTGCTGAAGTCCGACTGGCAGAATCTCGGCTGCGGTATGTACAACACCGAGACCGAGACCTGCGTCCAGATCAAGTCGAACTACTGATCCGTGCGGCGGGTCAACACCGTGGTGGAGGGGCTCGCCCCCTCCACCTTCCGTCGCGCCGCGCTCGCCGTGCTGGCGATGCTTCTCGTGGCCGTCGCCACGATCGAGGGGGCCCTGGCGCAACCCGCACCGACGCCGATCGAGGAGCTGCTCCTCGAGAACACTGAACTGATCCAGGAATCCTCCCGCCGCACCATCGAGCCTGCCATCGCCGCCATCGCCGACAGCGGCCTCGAGGGCGCCGACGTGGTGCTGCAGCGCTGGGAGGCGCGCGACCTCTTTGTGCGCGAGAGCGACGGCCGCTTCTTCCTCGCCGAGCGCGGCGACGACCGCGACACCTACAATCTGTTCCACGTCGTCACCAAGGAGCCGATGGGCACGGCCGGGCGCCGCGAGGTGGACCAGATCAAGCCGAACTCCGGCATCCGCGCGCTGATCGCCGCGGCGCTCGTGAAGTTCCAGCTCACCAATCCCGATCCCGCCGTGCGGCGCGGTGCGCTCGAGGCGCTGCTGCGCGAGCCGAGCGCCGAACAGCTCGACCCGTTGCGGGCCGCCCTCGGCCGGGAGAACGACCCGTTCCTGAAAGGCGCCATGGAGCGCGCCGAACGCCTCCTCACCGTCCGCTTCGAGGAGGACGAGGCGAAGCGCGTCGAGGCGATCGAGAGCTTCGCCGGCGACCTCAGCGTCGAGGCGCGCGCCACCCTCAACCCGCTGCTGAACACCACCCTGAAGGTGTCGAAGGAAGGCCCGGACGAGGACGAGAACGTCGCCCGTGTCCTGACCCCCGGCTCCGAAAACCTCTCCTTCGACGCCGCCTACGACCTGCTCGTGCGCCGCGATCTCGCGCCGCGCATCATCAACGCCGCCGCCCGCGACGCGGCGCTGGTGGAGCACATCGAGAACGGCATGGTCGCGGGCGTGCCCGTCGCGAGTCTCGACACGCGCGAGGCGCGCGACGCCGCCTACAGCCGGCTCGAGGAGCAGGGCGCCGTCACCCAGACGCAGACCGAGGACGAGATCGCCGACCTGATCGCCTCCTTCACCTTCTACGAGGTCTATTCCGAGCCGGAGGCGATCACCGGTGCCGTCCTCGGCACCATCGCCGCGATCAACCGCAGCGTCGCCGGCTACGGCTTCCTCGACATCGCCCTCGACGCGCTGTCGCTCGCCTCGATCTACTTCCTCGCCGCGATCGGCCTCGCGATCACGTTCGGCGTGATGGGCGTCATCAACATGGCGCACGGCGAGTTCATCATGATGGGCGCCTACACCGGCTACGTGGTGCAGCAGTTCATCCCGAACTACACCGCCTCGCTGGTCGTCGCCCTGCCGCTCGCCTTCCTGGTGACGTTCGCGGCTGGCGTGCTTCTGGAACGCCTCGTCATCCGCTGGCTCTACCACCGGCCGCTCGAGACGCTGCTCGCCACCTTCGGCGTGTCGATCGCGCTGCAGCAGCTCGCCAAGAACATCTTCGGCACCCAGGCGCGGCCGCTGACGGCGCCCGACTGGCTCGGCGGCGCGCTCGTCATCAACGACGTGGTGGCGATCTCCTACATCCGCATCGCGATCTTCGTGCTCGCGATCATCTTCCTGGTGCTGCTCCTCTTCATCCTCAACCACACCCGGCTGGGGCTCGAGGTTCGCTCGGTGCGCCAGAACCCGCGGATGGCCTCCTCGATGGGCATCAACCCGGACCGCATCAACATGCTGACCTTCGGGCTCGGCTCGGGGATCGCGGGGATCGCGGGCGTTGCCATCGGCCTCTTCGCCAAGGTCACCTCCGACCTCGGCTCGGGCTACATCGTGCAGAGCTTCATGACGGTGGTGGTCGGCGGTGTCGGCAACATCTGGGGCACGCTCGCCGGCGCCACCCTCATCGGCTTCCTGCAGAAGGGGATCGAGTGGTTCAACCCGTCCAACACGCTGGCGGCGCAGACCTACATGATCATCTTCATCATCATCTTCATCCAGTTCCGGCCGAAGGGCATCTTCGCCCTCAAGGGCCGTGCGGCGGAGGCGTGATGCGTCGCTCGATCCTCTCCCAACCCTCGGTCATCATAGTTCTCCTGCTGCTCACCGCCTTCACCGTGGCGGTGGTGGGCATGTCGGAGGCGGCCGGCGGCACCTTGTCGACGAGCCTCGTCAAGACGCTCGGCATGACGCTCTGCCTCTGCCTCGTCGCGATCGCCATGGACCTCGTCTGGGGCTATTGCGGCATTCTCTCGCTGGGCCACTTCGCCTTCTTCGGCCTCGGCGGCTACATGGTCGGCATGTGGATCATGTACGCCCGCACCGAGCAGATCGTGGTGCAGGCGGCCCAGGCCGCGACGCTGCCGCCGACGCCGCAGGAGATCCGCGACGCGATCGGCACCCAGATCTTCGGCGTGGTGGGCGGCGCGCGCATCCCGCCGATCTGGACCTTCGCCGACTCGCTGTGGATCCAGCTTCTGCTCGTCGTCCTGGTGCCCGGCATTCTGGCGCTGGTGTTCGGCTGGCTCGCCTTCCGCAGCCGCGTCACCGGCGTCTATCTGTCGATCCTCACCCAGGCGATGACGCTCGCCCTCTCGCTCTACCTCTTCCAGAACGACTCCGGTCTCAGAGGCAACAACGGCCTGTCGGGCCTCCAGAACATCCCGGGCTGGGAGAGCACGCCGCAGTCGGTGGTGTCGATCTACTTCTTCGTCGCCTCGGCGATCGCGCTGGGCGCCGGCTACGTGCTCGCGGCGTGGATCGTGTCCGGCAAGTTCGGCTCGGTGGTGCGGGGCATCCGCGACGACGAGGCGCGCGTGCGCTTCCTCGGCTATCAGGTGGAGCACTACAAGCTCTTCGTCTTCACCCTCACCGCGGTGATCGCCGGCATCGCGGGGGCGCTCTACTATCCGCAGGCGGGCATCATCAATCCGGCCGAGATCGCACCGATCGCCTCGATCTATCTCGCGGTATGGGTGGCGATCGGTGGCCGCGGACGCCTCTACGGGGCGATCATCGGGGCGGCCTTCGTATCCTTGCTCTCCACCTGGTTCACCGGGGGGCGGGCGCCCGACATCAATCTCGGCTTCGCCACCATCCAGTGGGTGGACTGGTGGCAGGTGCTCTTGGGCGTCGCCTTCGTCTGCGTCACGCTGTTCGCGCCGAAGGGCATCGGCGGGCTCGTCGACTACGTGGTGAGGAAGCCATGAGCGCGCTGCTGGAAGTCGCCGGCGTCTCCGTCGCCTTCGATGGCTTCAAGGCCATCAACAACCTCTCCTTCGAGATCGAGGAGGCGGAGCTTCGCGCCATCATCGGCCCCAACGGGGCCGGCAAGACGACCTTCATGGACATCGTCACCGGCAAGACGCGGCCCGACAAGGGGCGCGTCACCTGGGGGCCGAGCAACATCTCGCTGCTGCGCAAGTCGGAGGCGCAGATCGCCCGCCTCGGGATCGGCCGCAAGTTCCAGCGGCCGACGGTGTTCGAGGACCAGAGTGTGTTCGACAACCTCGTGATGGCGCTCAAGAAGCCGCGCGGCCCGATGTCGGCGATCCTCTACCGGCGCGACGAGGCGGACACCGACCGCATCCACGCCCTTGCCGAGGAGATCGGCCTCACCAAGGAGCTCGCCCGCCGCTCCGGCGAGCTCTCGCACGGTCAGAAGCAGTGGCTCGAGATCGGCATGCTGCTCGCCCAGGACCCCCAGCTCCTCCTCGTCGACGAGCCGGCCGCGGGCATGACCGTCGGCGAGCGCCAGCACACGACCCGCCTCCTTCGCGACGTCGCGAAGACCCGCGCGGTGATCGTGGTGGAGCACGACATGGAGTTCGTCCGCGCCCTCGACTGCCGCGTGACGGTGCTGCACGAGGGATCGGTGCTGGCGGAAGGCACGCTCGACCACGTGACGCAGGATCAGCGCGTCATCGACGTCTATCTCGGCCGGTCGGGGGAGCGCTGACATGCTGGAGCTGAACGACCTCACGCTGCACTACGGCCAGTCGCAGATCCTCAACGGCATCTCGATGAGCGCCAACGTGGGCGAGGTGACCTGCGTGATGGGCACCAACGGCGTCGGCAAGACAAGCCTCCTGAAGGCGATCTCCGGCGTGCACCACCGCTCCGGCGGCAGCTACCGGCTCGACGGCGAGGAGATCGCCAAGCCGCCGCCCTACGTGCTCGCCCACAAGGGCGTCGGCGTGGTGCCGCAGGGGCGGGACATCTTCCCCCTCCTCACCGTGCGCGAGAACCTGGAGACGGGCTACGCCTGCCTTCCGGCCAGCGAGCACAAGGTGCCGGACGAGATCTTCACCCTGTTCCCGGTGCTGAAGACCATGCAGAACCGGCGCGGCGGCGATCTGTCGGGCGGCCAGCAACAGCAGCTCGCCATCGCCCGGGCGCTGATCACCAAGCCGAAGCTCCTGCTGCTCGACGAGCCGACGGAGGGCATCCAGCCCAACATCATCCAGCAGATCGGCGAGGTGATCCGCTATCTGCGCGCGCAGGGGACGATGGCGATCGTGCTGGTGGAGCAATATTTCCGCTTCGCCTACGACCTCGCCGACGGCTTCGTGGTGCTGGAGCGCGGCGCGGTGCGGGTCGCCGGCAAGAAGGCGGACCTCACCGAGGACGAAGTGCTCGCCGCCGTGTCGGTCTGACACGGGCGGTATCGCCGCGCCGAGGGGCCTCGCGTGCCGGCGCGCTCGAAAAATCGACGTCGGAGCCGTCCGCCGGCGGGCGGCGACCCGGTTCCGGCGATGGGCGCGCCGCGGGCGGCGCGCGGCGGTCCGACCGCGAGGCGGCAACGCCTCGGGCCTGCTCGGAGGAGCGTCGCGTCGCGATCAGGAATGGGGTGGCGGTGGTGGAGCCAAGGGGAGTCGAACCCCTGACCTCTTGAATGCCATTCAAGCGCTCTCCCAACTGAGCTATGGCCCCCAACCGGTGCGCCGGAGATAGACCATCTTCGGCGAAATGCAAACCCCCTTTAGCGTTCTTCCTCGTCGTCGTCGGTGCCGCGCACGACGTCGCTCACCTCGTCGTCGTCATCGTCGTCGATCAGCGCATCGTCGTCGGAATCGACTTCGACTTCGACCTCGGACTCGTCGTCGCTCACGGTGATGGCGTCGTCGTCATCCTCCTCCTCGATGGCTTCCTCGAGCGCGACGAACTCGACGCCCTCTTCGTCCTCCTCGACGGTGTCTTCGTCATCGTCGTCGTTGGCTTTTTCCGGGCGCACCGCATTGACGACGCCGGTGGCGAACGCCGCGTTGCACTTGGGGCAGATGATGGGGTCGCGGTTCAGATCGTAGTACTTCGCCCCGCAGTTGGGGCAGATCCGTTTTAGGCCGAGTTCGGGTTTCGCCACAGAGCGCTCCGTCGATGTGGTAGGGCGGGCTCCGATGGCACAGAGGCCGGCCCGCTGTAAAGCTGGCGATCGAGGCGCGGCTGATCTATGACGGCTCGCGCCGGTCTAGAAGGTCGTTCATGGATACAAAGCGTCAAGTCGCCACAGCCACAGCACGCGGCCCCCTCACGGGAAGTATGCGCGTGCCGGGCGACAAGTCCATCTCTCATCGCGCCCTGATGTTGGGCACACTCGCGGTCGGGCGCAGCACCATTTCGGGGCTCCTCACCGCCGAGGACGTGATGGCGACGGCGGCGGCGATGCGCGCCCTCGGTGCCACCATCGTGACCGATTCGACGGGCCGCTTGCAGATCGACGGGGTGGGGGTGGGCGCCCTCGCCGAGCCGGAGGCGCCGCTCGACTTCGGCAATGCCGGCACCGGCGTGCGCCTCACCATGGGCATCGTGGCGGGGCATCCGATCGCGGCGACCTTCGTGGGTGATGCCTCGCTGTCGCGCCGGCCGATGGGGCGCGTGCTCAATCCGCTGCGCCAGATGGGGATCGAGGTTGTGGCCCGCGAGGGCGATCGTCTGCCGCTGTCGATCCGCGGCCCGAAGACGCTGGCGCCGATCCGCTACGTGCTGCCGGTCGCCTCGGCGCAGGTGAAGTCGGCGGTGCTCCTCGCCGGGCTCGGCGCGGCGGGTGAGACCACGGTGGTCGAGAAGGTGCCGACGCGCGATCACACCGAGCGCATGCTGACGGCGTTCGGTGCGACCGTGCACCGCACCGAGACCGACGAGGGGACGGCGATCTCCATCGAGGGCCGCCAGCACCTGCGGGCGTGCGACGTGACGGTGCCGGCGGACCCGAGCTCCGCCGCCTTCGCCATCGTCGCGGCGCTGATCGTGCCGGGCTCTGAGGTGGTCGTGACGGACGTGCTGCTGAACCCGGCGCGCATCGGGCTGCTCGTGACGCTGCGCGAGATGGGGGCCGAGCTCGCCGTGGAGAACGAGCGCGATACCGGCGGCGAGAGGATCGGCGACATCCGCGTCGTCGCGAGCAGGCTCAGGGGCGTCACGGTGCCGGCGGCACGGGCGCCCGCGATGATCGACGAATATCCGGTGCTCGCCGTCGCCGCCGCCTTCGCCGAGGGGCCGACGACGATGGAGGGGATCGGCGAGCTGCGGGTGAAGGAGAGCGACCGTCTCGCCGCCGTCGCCGCGGGGCTCGCCGCCAACGGGGTGCCGCACGAGGCGGGGACGGACTGGCTGCGCGTCGACGGGCGGGTCGGCGGTGCCATCGGCGGTGGACGGGTCGCCACCCACCTTGACCATCGCATCGCCATGAGCTTCCTCGTGCTGGGCCTTGCGGCCGACAAGCCGGTGACGGTGGAAGATCCTGCCGTGATTCAGACGAGCTTTCCGACCTTCCTGCCGCTGATGTGTGACGCCGGCGGCTCGATCATCCTGGAGGACGTGTGATCATTGCAGTGGACGGGCCGGCGGCGTCCGGCAAGGGGACGCTGGCGCGCCGGCTCGCCGGCCATTTCGGCCTCGCCTATCTCGATACCGGGCGGACTTATCGCGGCGTCGCGGCGGCGATGCTCGCGGCCGCCGCGGATCTCGAGGACGCGCACGCCGCCGTCCGCGCCGCCCACGACCTCGATTTCGAGGGGCTCGGCACGCTGGAGCTCGGTACACAGGAGATCGGCGAGGGGGCGTCACGCCTCGCGGTGATCCCGGAGCTGCGGGCGGTGCTGGTGAAGCGCCAGCGCGGCTTCGCCGAGGAGGCGCTCGCCGCGGGCAGCGGCGCGGTGCTCGACGGGCGCGACATCGGCACCGTCGTGTGCCCGGACGCGGCGGTGAAGCTCTTCGTGACGGCCTCGGCGCAGGAGCGGGCGCGCCGCCGGGCGCTGGAACTCTACGGCGAAGCCGAGGGGCCGCGCTATCGAGATCTCGTGGAGGCGCTGGAGCTGCGCGACCGGCGCGACCGCGAGCGGGCGGCGAGCCCGCTGCGCCCCGCCGACGACGCGCACGTGCTCGACACCACCCATTTGTCGGCTGACGAAGCGTTTTTCGCCGCCGTGAGGCTTGTGGATAAAGCGCTGGCGGCTTAAATTCCGGCTACGAAACGGGGTTGGTTCCGCCAACCCCGCATTTGGCTTATCCGGCTGTTCGCCGGACCACGTCGGCCGCGCGGCCGACCTCTGTGCCCACCGCGTCGACAGGCGGCGAGCCGTCGCGGAAGGCACACCACGATCAACACCAACCCACGCCGCACTCGCGCCGTTGAGGCGCCATTCGGAGAATGAATGTCTTTATCAACCCCAACCCGTGAAGATTTCGCGGCGCTTCTCGAAGCCTCGCTCAACCAGACCGAGATGGTCGAAGGCTCGGTGGTCAAGGGCACCGTGGTGGGCTTCGAAAAGGATCTTGCGGTCATCGACGTTGGCCTCAAGGTCGAGGGCCGCATTCCGCTGAAGGAGTTCGGCGGACGCCCGGGCGAAGAGAACATCTCGATCGGCGACGAGGTCGAGGTCTATCTGGAGCGCGTCGAGAATGCGCTCGGCGAGGCCGTCCTGTCGCGCGAGAAGGCGCGCCGCGAGGAATCGTGGATCCGCCTGGAAGCCGCGTTCGAAAAGAACGAGAAGGTCACCGGCAAGATCTTCAACCAGGTGAAGGGTGGCTTCACCGTCGACCTCGACGGCGCCGTGGCGTTCCTGCCGCGCTCCCAGGTCGACATCCGGCCCGTGCGCGACGTCACGCCGCTGATGAACACGCCGCAGCCGTTCCAGATCCTCAAGATGGACAAGCGCCGCGGCAACATCGTCGTGTCCCGCCGCGTGGTCCTCGAAGAGACCCGCGCCGAGCAGCGCCACGAGATCGTGCAATCCCTTGAGGAAGGCCAGATCATCGAAGGCGTGGTCAAGAACATCACCGATTACGGTGCGTTCGTAGACCTCGGCGGCATCGACGGCCTGCTTCACGTCACCGACATGGCTTGGCGCCGCGTCAACCACCCGACCGAGATCCTGTCCATCGGCCAGTCCGTGAAGGTCCAGGTCATCCGGGTGAACCAGGAGACGCACCGCATCTCCCTGGGCATGAAGCAGCTTCAGGCCGACCCGTGGGAAGGCATCGAAGCCAAGTACCCGATCGACGCCCGCTTCACCGGCCGCGTCACGAACATCACCGACTATGGTGCGTTCGTGGAGCTCGAGCCCGGCATCGAGGGTCTGATCCACGTCTCCGAAATGTCGTGGACCAAGAAGAACGTCCATCCGGGCAAGATCGTCGCCACCTCCCAGGAAGTGACCGTGATGATCCTCGAGGTCGACGCTGCGAAGCGCCGCATCTCGCTCGGCCTCAAGCAGGTCATGGACAACCCGTGGGAAGCCTTCCTCGATCAGAACCCTCCGGGGACCACGGTCGAAGGCGAGGTCAAGAACAAGACCGAGTTCGGTCTGTTCATCGGCCTCGACAGCGACATCGACGGCATGGTCCACCTCTCCGACCTCGACTGGAACCGTCCGGGCGAGGAAGTGATGGACGACTACCAGAAGGGCGAGACGGTGAAGGCCGTCGTGCTTGAGGTCGATCCTGAGAAGGAGCGCATCTCGCTCGGCATCAAGCAGCTCGGCTCCGATCCGTTCACCGAGGCGGCCGACGGGGCTGAAGTCCGTCGCGGCGCCATCGTCACCTGCGAGGTGAAGGAGGTGAAGGAAGCCGGTCTCGAGGTGCAGATCGTCGGCACCGAGCTCAGCGCCTTCGTGCGCCGCTCCGAGCTCGCCCGCGACCGCAACGACCAGCAGCCGAGCCGCTTCTCGGTGGGCGAGAAGTTCGACGCCCGCGTCACCCAGTTCGACCGCAAGGCGCGTCGGGTGGCGGTGTCGATCAAGGCGCTCGAGATCGCCGAGGAGAAGGAGGCCGTGGAGCAGTACGGTTCCACCGACTCCGGCGCCTCGCTGGGCGACATCCTGGGTGCGGCGCTGCGCGCCCGCAACACCACCGACGGCTAGTAAGGCTGACGCGACGGGGCGGCGCTCGACGCCGCCCCGCTCGACCATGGGCGCGGCGCTCGGCGCCACCCTGTTCGACTATTGGAGCGGCGCTCGCCGTCGTTCGTCCGGCACGGCGACGCCGGCCACAGTGGCACCCGCGCCCGGCCACTTGCTTTACGCGAAACTTAATCTACATCAAAAAAATTCGGCGCGCGCGAACGCCGCCGGGAACAAATCCCGCCGATCCAGACTTTCCCCTTTGCCACGGTTCCACGGCACTGGCTTGGGGGGCTCTATGACGTCTGAAACTGGTTCACCGCGTCATTTCGTCAAGGCGGCGATGAGTGCGCCCTACCTCGAACGCGATGAAGAGCACGATCTGGCGCTCAAGTGGCGCGACGAGCACGACGAGCAGGCGCTCGGCAAGCTGACCGCGTCGCACATGCGGCTGGTGATCTCCATCGCCTCGCGCTTCCGCCATTTCGGCCTCCCGATGGGCGACCTCATCCAGGAGGGTCATGTCGGCCTCTTGGAGGCGGCCGCCCGCTTCGAGCCGGAGCGCAACGTGCGCTTCTCCACCTACGCCACCTGGTGGATCCGGGCCTCGATCCAGGACTATATTCTGCGCAACTGGTCGATCGTGCGCGGCGGCACCTCGTCCACCCAGAAGGCGCTGTTCTTCAACCTGCGGCGCCTGCGGGCGAAGATGGCGCGCACCGGCACCGGCGTGCCGGACGCGGCGATGTACGAGGAGATCGCCGCCGCGGTGGGCGTGTCGAAGGCCGACGTGGAGCTGATGAATTCCCGCCTCTCCGCGCCCGACACCTCGCTCAACGCGCCGGTGATGGAGAGCGATTCGGCGGCGGCGGACCGGCAGGACTTCATCCCCTGCACCCAGCCGCTGCAGGATCAGACGGTGTCGGACAGCATCGACACCGACCGCCGCAGCATCTGGCTGCACGACGCGCTGAAGGAATTGAACGAGCGGGAGCTTCGCATCGTGCGGGAACGTCGCCTGTCGGAGGACGGCGCGACGCTCGAATCGCTCGGCGAAAAGCTCGGCATCTCGAAGGAGCGGGTGCGGCAGATCGAGAACCGCGCGCTCCAGAAGCTGCGCGTGGCGCTGCTGCGCGACCACGAGCGCTCCGTCTTCACCGGGTAGGAAAATGCCGCCGCGTCCTCGGGCGCGGCGGCTTTTTCGTTATCGGCGCTTCAGCTCCATCCCGGCGAGCGCCATGCACGAGCCCTTGTAGGCCATCAGCGACAGCGTCTCGTCCGTCAGCGTGCCGCGGCAGGTAATCGGGAAGGCTGCCGCCCCCTCGCCCTCGACGCCGGAGAGGCGCAAGAGGGTGCCGTCGAAGCTGAAGCTGCCCGCGACCTCCGGCCCGTCGGCGATCTTGAGCGAAAACAGGTCGTCCTCGCCGAAGGTGGCCTCGACGCTGTCGTTGGCGTAGACGCCGGCGAGGAGCGGCGGCAGGCTCTCGCTGGCGTCGGCCGTGGGCGAGGCGGGCTCGGCGTCGGTCGCCGGCACGGTCTCGGCGGCGTCGCGCTCGGCGAGCAGCGGAGCGAGCGCCTCGGTGCCGGACGTGAGCTGGTCGCGCAGCGCCTCGATCGAGGAGATCAGCGTTTCCTTGCTGTCCTCGATCTTGGCGATGGTGGCCGAAAGGCTGCTGTTGCGCTCCTCGAGCGCCGACACGGCGGTGTCGAGCGACGTGCGCGTCTCTTGAAGCGCACCCACCTTCGCTTCGAGCTCGGCGTTGCGCGTTTCGAGGGCGGCGACCTCGTCGGCGCGAGCGTCGCGCTGGCTGGTGAGGGTCGCGATCTCCTCCTCCAAGGCGCTCTGCTGGGTCTCGGCCGCCTCCACCTCGGCGCGGGCGGCGGTCAACTCGTCCTGCGACTGGGACATCGCCTCGGCGAGGGTCGCATTCTCGGCGTTGAGGGTGTCGACCTCGTCGGAGAGGGCGGCGCGGGTGGCGGTCAGCTTCTCCACTTCGCCGCGGATCGCCTCGAGCTTGGTGCGCACGTCCTCGACTTCGACCTGGCGGCCGGCGAGGGCCTCTTCGGCCTCGGCGAGACGGGCGGTGAGAGCGCTGTCGCGCTCGTCGAGATCGGCGACGGCGGTGCTCAGATTCTCGCGGTTGGTCTCGAGCTCGGCGAGGGTGGCGCGAACCTCCTCGATGCGCGTCGCCGCGGCCGCTTCCGCCTCCCGGCCGTCGGCGAGGCGGGCTTCGAGGGTGGTGATCTCGTCCTTCAGCGTCGCGGCGGTGTCGGTGAGGCGGGCGACCTCGGCGTCGGCCTCGGCCGTGCTCGCTTCGCCGGCGTCGACGGCATCGCGCACCTCGGCGAGACGGGCTTCGCCCTCGGCGACGGCGGCCTCCACCTCCTCGAGCTCGCCGCGGGCGGCGGCGAGGGCGTCGTACTCCGACTGCAGCGTGGCGCGGGTGCCCATGGCCTCTTCGAGCTGGGCGGTCAGATCGGCCGCCGAGCGTGAGCCCTTGATGGCGAAGGCGACGGCGGCGGCGATCGCAATGATGGCGATCGCGGACACCACGATGAACAGAGGCTGACGCAAGGCGGACATTTGAGCTCCTCGTTGGGGTCCTCGGGACCTTGTGGGGCGAGGATTAACCGTCCGGTTGGGATCTGTCAGCCGATTTGGGGGCGTCCTCGTCGCCGCCCTCGTGGTCCTCGTCATCCTCGTCGTCGTCTTCCTCGAACGCCTCGCTGGTGGCCGGTGGCGGGCCCGGGCGGCTCGCCGCCGGCGGCCCGCGCCGTTCCCAGGCGTCCGGATCGTAGACTTCGGCGGGGGGCGCCGGCATCGGAACGGGTGGTGCGCTCGGGGCGGGGCGGAGGTCGAAGAGGATCGCCTGCAGCGCGGCGAGGAGGTCGAGGGGGAGGACGTCGCTCTCGGCCTTCTTGTCGGTCACGAGGCTTGCGAAGTGCGCCAGCATGGCGCTCTCCGGCGCGGCGCCGTAGCCGTGCGTCTCGTGGCGGGGGTGGGACACCGCGCGGCTCATCCGCCGCATTACGCCGCTGCGCTTGAGGCGGGCGGCGATCTGCTCCTTGGTGCCGGCGCCGATCGCGGGGGCCGTCCCGCCGGCGGGGGGCGGCTCGGGAGCCGCGGCGGCGGCCGGCGGCAGCTTGCGCACCGACAGCGTCTCGGCGGCGAGCACCGGCTCCTCGATGCGCACCGCGCCGCGGGTGCCGGCGATGCGGGCGGTGTTCGACATCATCGTCGTCAGCGAGGCGGATAGCTGGCTGATCCCGCCGCCCGCGTGGCGCACCTGCAGGCTCGCATGCACGTCGACGCGGTCGTCGCTCGCGATCGCCTCGTCGATCTCGCTCACCTCGCCGAAGAGGGTGATGGCGAGCGCCAGCGGCGCGGCGAGGCCGTTGAGCACCACCCCGCCGCCGTCGGGGGCGAAGAGGGCGGGCGCCGTCTCCGCGCTCGCCGGGGCGCCGTGGTCGAGGGAGAAGTGCACCACGTCGCCGATGTCGCCCGAATGGGCGATCTCGACCGCGCGCTTGTGGGCGGGCAGGAAGGGAGCGGCGAGCGCCTCCATGAAGAGGACACCCTTGTCGCGCGCGGTGTCGAGCACGCGGCGCGCTTCCGCGGCGCTGACGGCGAAGGGCGAGGCGGCGAGGACGGGCTTGCCGGCCGCAAGGGCGGCGACGATCGCCGCGGCGCGCGTCGCCGGCGCGCCGGCCACCACGACGGCGTCGATCTCGCTCGCGAGGAGGTCGGCGACGCTGCCGTAGGCGCGCTCCAGCTCGTTCTCGCCGGCGAAGGCCTCGGCGAGGTCGATGGTCTCCCCGGCCACCGCGACCAGCTCGAAGTGCGGCTCCGACAGGATGGCCTCGCGCATCTCCCGCGCCGCCGCTCCGGTGCCGACGATGCCCAGCTTGATGGTGTCCACCGTGCTCTCCCGCCTGCGATAGGGACGAGCCCACGGCATCGGCGCCGGCGGCTCGAAGGTCGAAGTGATGTCTTGCGTGCGGCCTTCCGGGCCGGCGTCGGCGATCGTCACCAGCACCTCGGTGAGGTGGAAGGCGAAGTCGGCGGCAAGGCGCGCCGGCCGGGCCTCGTCCATGGCGTCGAGCAGCTCGGCGGGGCCGGTCATGAGGTTGTGCCCCGCGCCGCCGAGGCGCAGCCCGAAGCGGCGCCGCGCTGGACCCATGATATGCACGGTCTCCGACGCGAGGCCTTCCACGAGCTGGTGGCGCACCGTGTTGCGGCGGGCGATGCGCACCGCGCCGGTGGTGCCGTCGACGGTGAGCGTGCCGCGCGTACCGACGATGCGCAGCGTCTCCGCCTTGCGGGCGACCATGGAGGCGGTGAGGCGAGCGACGATCCCGTCGTCGAAATGGAGCGTGGCGGTGGCGAAGTCGGGGCCGTTGGGGGCGCCGTCGCCGAGCTTGTCGGGCACCAGGCAGGCGGTGCTCGCGACGAGGGAGCGCACGGGGCCGAAGATCGCGAGAAGCCAGGCGAGATGGTCGGTCCCGCCCCAAAGCGGCGCACCCACGCCGAACGCCTCGCGTGCCGGCCACGGCGCGCCCGATTCGGAGGTCCAGTCGCGGAACGGGGCCTGCGCCAGATAGCCGTGATGGAGCTCGGCGACGGCGAGGTGAGGCTTGCCGATCTGCCGTCGCCGTACCGCCGACCAGGCGGCCTGTGCCGTCTCGCCGAGGAGGCTCGCCGGGGTCGTGGCGAGGGCGAGATTGTGCTGGGCGGCGTAGTCCCTGAGGTTCGCGGCCTCGCCGATGTCGGCGGCAAGCGGGGCCTCGCAATAGACCGGGATGCCCGCCCCGAGCGCCTCGCGGGTGATCGCGGCACGCGCCTCGAGCGGTGCGAGGTTGAGGAGCAGATGGGGTCGCTTCGGGCCGGTGAAGAGGTCGTCGACGCCGCGCGCGATGGGCACGTTCCAATGGGCGGCGAAGCGGCTGAGGCGCTCGGGATCGCCGTCCCACACCGCACTGAAGCGATGGTCGGGAAAGTGGGAGGCGGCCCGCAGATAGGCATCCGCGACGAAGCCGGCGCCGACGATCGCGATCTTTCCCATGGGCCCTCGTTTCTCCCAGCGGCTTCGCGTGTGCCACATTCGCGCCAAGCGCGCGAGCCGCCGCATCGCTCGACGCGACGATTTTCTTATGGCGGCGCGCCCTCTAAGGTCGGGGCCAAGGGAGGACCCACAATGACACAAGAAAAGGTGGCCGTGGTCGGGCTCGGCGCGATGGGCGGGGGCATGGCGCGGGTGTTGGTGCGCGCCGGCTTCGCCGTGATGGGCTTCGACGTGGTCGGCGAGCGAGAGCTCGCCTTCGCCAAGGAGAGCGGCGTCGCGGCGGACCCGGAGGCGCTCGCCGACGTCTCGGCCGTGCTCCTGATGGTGGTGAACGCGGCGCAGGTGGAGGCGACCCTCTTCGACGACAACCGCTTCGGCCCCGGCGGACTGATGGGGCGCCTCTCTCCCGACGCGGTGGTGATCAACGCGGCGACCGTGCCGCCGAGCTTCGCCCGGCAGGTGGCCGGCCGCGTCGGCGGCGACCGCTATCTCGACTGTCCGGTGTCCGGCGGTACGGCGCGGGCGGCCGAGGGGGATCTCGCGATCCTCGCCGCCGGCACCGAGACGGCGTTCGCGCGGGCCGACGCGGTGCTGACCGCGCTGGCGCGGACGGTCTACCGGCTCGGCACCGAGCCCGGCAAGGGATCGGCGATGAAGGCGGTGAACCAGCTCCTCGCCGGGGTGCACATCGTGGCGGCGGCGGAGGCGATCACCTTCGGCATGTCGCAGGGCCTCGATCCGGGCGAGATCATCGCCATCATCGACGAGTGCGCCGGCAACTCCTGGATGCTGCAGAACCGCGGCCCGCACATCCGGGACGGCGACTACACGCCCCTGTCGGCGGTGGAGATCTTCGTCAAGGATCTCGGGCTCGTCGACGACATCGCCCGCGAGGCGCGCTTCTCCGCGCCGCTGACCGCGGCGGCGCTGACCCAGTTCCTCGCTGCGTCCGGCTCGGGCCTCGGGCGTGAGGACGATGCGGCGGTCGCCAAGGTCTACGCCCGCAACGGCGGGATCACCCTGCCCGGAGACGCGGCATGATCCTCGGGGCGATCGGCGACGATTTCACCGGCTCCTCCGATCTCGGTTTGATGCTCGCCGACGGCGGCATGCGGACCGTGCAATATGTGGGCGTTCCCGAGGCGGCGGCCGATCCGGGCGTCGAGGCGGGTGTCGTCGCCTTGAAGTCGCGCTCCATCGCCGCCGACGAGGCGGTGCGCCAGTCGCTCGCGGCGCTCGACTGGCTGATCGCGGCGGGGTGCCGGCAGTTCCTCTTCAAGATCTGCTCCACCTTCGATTCCACCCCCGAGGGCAATATCGGGCCGGTCGCCGAAGCGCTGATCGCACGGCTTGGGACGCGCGATCCGGTTGTGGTGTGCCCGGTGTTCCCGGCGACGGGCCGGACCCTTTATCTCGGCCACCTCTTCGTCGGCGATGCGCTGCTGTCCGAATCGGGACTGGAGAACCACCCGATCAACCCGATGACCGATCCCGACATCCGCCGCTGGCTTGCGCGCCAGACCAAAGGGGCGGTGGGGCACGTGGCGCTGCCGACGGTGCGGCAGGGGGCGGCGGCGCTGCGGGCGGCGCTCCTTGCCGAGCGCGACGGCGGGCGCCAGCTCGCCGTGGTCGACGCCATCGACGACGACGACCTCACCCTGATCGCCGACGCAGCGGAGGGCTTCCCGCTCCTCGTCGGCGGATCGGGAGTGGCGCTGGGGTTGCCGGTGGTCTACCGGCGGGCCGGGCTGATCGCCTCCCACGCGGGAGCCTGGCGGGGCACGAACGGCAAGGCGGTCGCCCTGTCGGGCTCCTGCTCCAAGGCGACGCGGGGCCAGGTGGCCGAGCACGCCCGCCACGGGCCGCAGTGGAAGATCGACACCGACGGGGTGATGGACGGCACGTTGACCGCCGCCGAGCTCGTCGACTGGGCAATGGCCGCCGAAGGTCTGCCGCTCGTCTATTCCTCCGACGACCCGGAAGCGGTTGCCGCGGCGCAGCGCAGGCATGGGGGCGCCCGCGTGGCGGAGGCGCTGGAGCATCTCTTCGGCGAGGTGGCGAAAGGGCTTGCGGCGAAGGGCGCGCGCCGGCTGATCGTCGCGGGCGGCGAGACCTCCGGCGCGGTGGTGACGGCGCTGGGGCTCGAGGCGCTGGAGATCGGGCCGAAGATCGACCCCGGGGTGCCGGCAGTGCGCTCCGGCGAACTGGTGCTCGCGCTGAAGTCCGGCAACTTCGGAGCGCCGGATTTCTTCGAGAAGGCGATGAAAGTGATGGGACGATGAGCTACGCGTTTTCCGCCAATCTGGGCTTCCTGTGGAAGGAGCTGCCGTTTCTGGAGCGCATCGCGGCGGCGAAGGCCGCCGGCTTCGCGCTGGTGGAGTTCCACGACGACGCCCAACGCACCGACCTCGACGCGGTGCGTGAGGCTCTCGGCGGCACTCCGGTCGTGGGAATCAATATCCGCATGGGCGACACCAACGGAACGGCGGCCCTGGCGGGCAAGGAGGATACCGCGCGCACCGACATCGGCGCGGCGGTGACCGTCGCCCGCGCTCTCGGCGGCGCGGCGGTGCACGTCCTCTCCGGCCGCACCGACGATCCGGCGGGCACCCAGCGCCTGATCGCCCGTCTCGACGAGGCGGCCGGGCTCGCGCCGGACATCACCTTCCTCGTCGAGCCGATCTCGCCGCAGGCGATCCCGGGTTACTTCCTCTCCACCGTGGAGCAGGCCGCCGACATCCTGCAGCAGGTGGGGCGGGAGAACGTGAAGATCATGTTCGACTGCTTCCACGTGCAGCGGGCGAGCGGCGACGTTCTCGCCCGCTTCCATACCCATCTGCCGCTGATCGGGCACGTCCAGATCGCCGGCGGGCTGACCCGGGCGGAGCCGGACCGGGGCGAGCTCAACTACCCGTTCCTGCTGCCGGCGTTCCAGGACGCCGGCTACACCGGCGCCTTCGGCTGCGAATATTGGCCGGAAGGGACGGTGGAAGAGGGGCTCGGCTGGCGCGACGCTTTTCTCTGACGCGCGCGATCGCCGAGGCACCGCAGCGGGACGACGGTGTGTGCCCGACGGGTGAGGCGGCCGAGGGTCCGTCGCGTGACCCACACTCCGTCCTGCTTGCCACGTGGCTCGGGCCGCGACACGGCTCCATGTCGCGGCAACGCTCGCTCAGTGGGCAAGGTCGGCGCCGCGCCAGATCTCGGTGTGGGTGCCGGCGGCGAGGGTGGTCCACGCGCTCGCCGTGCCGTCGGGCCAGACGATGCGGATGTCCGCGCTCGGAGCGGTGCCGAGGCCGAAATGGACCGGGCCCAGCGTGCCGCCGCCATGGCCGCCGCCGACGGTGATCTCGCGCGTCTCGAGGCTTCCGTCGGCGCGGCGGCGCTCGACGAAGGCGCCGATCGCGTAGCTGTTCGGCCCGTGCGTGCGGGGCGTGACGGTGAGGGCGCCCCCGGCCGGCCCGCGATTGTGCCAGAGCTCCAGCGGCGCCCGGCGGTTCACCACGACGAGGTCGAGCGTGCCGTCGCCGTCGAGGTCGGCGAGGGCGGCGCCGCGCGAGCGGGCGAGGGAGGCGACGCCGGCCGTGTCGGCGGCCTCGAAGAAGGTGCCGTCGGGGCGCTGGATCAAGAGGTTGTTGGGATCGGCGATGGCGTTGGTCGGCATCTGGTCGACGTTGCCCTTGGCGATGAAGAGATCGGCGAGGCCGTCGTTGTTCACGTCGGCGAACTCGGCGTGCCAGCCGGTGGAGGGGCGTCCGTCGTCGCCGAGGAACGGGCGCTGGGCGAAGGTGCCGATGGTGTAGGGGGCCATCTCGTAGCCGTCGGGGGTGGCGATCATCATCAGCTGGTCGCCCATCGAGGTGAGCACCACCTCGGGCAGCCCGTCGCCGGTGAGGTCGCGGCTCGCGATGCCCATTCCCCAGATGGAGATCTTGTCCCACCCCTCGGCCGGGCCGAGCGGGGTGAGGTCGGGCATGCGCCACATCTCCTCGTAGCCGCCGCGCACGTAGTAGTGGCGATCGTTGGAGATCCTGAGATCGGCGCGGCCGCGGCGAGCGTAGTCGGAAAACAGCATCGACAGGGCGCAGTGGCCCGGGGCGAGGGTGACGGGGGCCGCGTAGCCTTCCGGGCCCGGGCGGTAGAGGAGGTTGTCGTCGCACGCCTCGAAGGGCCCGTCGGGGTCGGCGCGGTCCACATAGTTGCCGATGGCGAGGGTGGGGCGATCGGCGCCGGGCTCGAAGGTGGCGCTGAAGGCCGTGCTCCAGCGGTCGTCCGAGACGAAGCCCCAGCGCGCCGAGGCGTCGGCGAAGGAGCAGTCGCCGGCGCCGGCGAGGAGGCGGTTCGGGCCGACGCGCAGCATGGCGAGGTCGAGGATGCCGTCGCCGTCGAGATCGAGGGGCCAGAGGCCGGTGGTCTCGGTGGCACCCGGAAGGGGCGGGCCGGCGGTGAAGGCGAGCGGGCCGCCGGGCGGGGTGGCGTTGACGTAGAGGCGGGCCGGTTCGCTGCCGCCGGCGGCGACGATGTCGGGTCGGTGGTCGCCGTTGCAGTCGAACACGGAGACGCCGCCGCCCACGAAATGCTCCCATCCGCCGGCGTAGACGTGGGGTGGGCCGGGGAGGGCGGACGCGGCGTCGACGAAGCGCGGGACCGCCGGGGCGTGAGTGTCGGCGTCCGCGGCCGCGGCGGAGCCGGCGGCGAGGAGGCCGAGAAGGACCGCCTCGGCGAAGCGCGCAGGGCGGAAGAGCCGGCTCACCCGCGATTCTCGCCGAGAAGCTGCTCGGTGAGGCGGGCGAGGGCGAGGGCGGCGGCCCCGCGCGCCCACACCATGTCGCCCCACGCGTTGATCTCGACGCGCGGCGTCGGCCGGCCGGTGTCGAGGGTGAGGGAGGCGACCTCGCTGAGCACGTCCTGAGCGTAGAGATAGTCGAAGCGCATCTGGCTGCCCGACAGGATGACGAGGTGCGGGTCGAACAGCTGGATGACGTTGGAGAGGCCCACGGCGAGGGTGCGGCCGGCACGGCGGAAGATGGAGCGGGCGGCCTGATTGCCGGCCTTCGCCTCGGCGAAGAGGCGGTCGAGCAGGTGGCGGGCGCTCTCGGCGGTGTCGCGGTTCCAGTCGAGCGCCGTCTGGGCCTCGCGCACCAGCGCGTAGTCGGCGACGTAGGCTTCGAGGCAGCCGCGCCGGCCGCAGCGGCAGAGGGCGCCGTCGCGCTGCACCTTGGTGTGGCCGAGCTCCATGCCGAGGCCGTGGCCGCCGCGGAACAGCTGGTTCTGCAGCACCATCCCCATGCCGACGCCGTTCTCGATGGTGACCACCACGAAGTCGGACATCTCGCGGCCGGCGCCGAACCACAGCTCGGCGAGGGTGAGGAGGTTGGCGTCGTTGTCGATGGCGACGGGGAGGCCGAGGCGTTCGGCGAGCATCGCGCCGAGCGCGACGCCCCGCTCGGTGAGAAGCGGTGACCACAGCGCGATGCCGGCGGCGTGATCGATCACGCCGGGCAGGCCGAGGCCCACGCCGGCGAGGTCACCGCGTCGCAATCCGGCGACGGCGAGGGCGGCCTCCAGCACCTCCTCGGTCTCGTTGAGGGTCTCGGCGATGGTCATCCGATAGGCCGCCGAGGTGGTCGTCGCCTCCGCGATCATCTCGCCGGCGAAGTTGAGGATGACGGCCGAGTGGGCGTCGTCGGAGAGCTTGATGCCGGCGATGACGAAGGCGTCGGGCCTCACGGTGAGTGCCACCGGCGGGCGGCCGCGCGAGGCGTCGCGCGGGACCCCCTCCACCTCGGCGACGAGGCCGTTGGCGATCAGCTCGGAGGTGATGGCGGTGACCGAGGCCGGCGACACGGCGAGCTCGCGGGCGAGATCGCTGCGGCTCGAGGCTCCCGAGGCCCGCAGGAGCTCGAACAGACGTTGGCGCAGGGGTCGTGTCTCGGTCTGCCGTTGCAGCAGCGGGCCGCAACCGCGGCCGGGCGTCGACAGCGAGGAATCGGCGGGAATATCGATGGCGCAATTCCTTCGGTGAGCGAAGCTATATCTCGCTCTATCATGCCGAAGTGCACGAAAAATGCCAGTGAAATTAGCAGAATGGCATCAGGGGAGCATTTCGCACATGCGAAATGAGATTTTTATTTTGACAGCTGAAATAAAAATGCCAATCTGACGCACCACCCCCGCATTTGCGCACGACAAGGGGGAAGCTCTGGGAGGGAAGTGATGATGATGAAGACCATCATGGCGGCCGCGCTGGCGGTGGCCGGTCTCGGCTCCGCCGCGCTGGCGCAGGACGTCACGGTCGGCGTCAGCTGGTCGAATTTCCAGGAAGAGCGCTGGAAGACGGACGAGGCGGCGATCAAGGCCGCGCTCGAGGCCGCCGGCGCGTCCTACATCTCGGCCGACGCGCAGTCGTCCTCGGCCAAGCAGCTCAGCGACGTCGAGAGCTTGATCGCCCAGGGCGCCGACGCGCTCATCATCCTGGCGCAGGACTCGCAGGCGATCGGCCCCGCCGTGCAGCTCGCCGCCGACGAGGGCATTCCCGTCGTCGGCTACGACCGGCTGATCGAGGACCCGCGCGCCTTCTACCTCACCTTCGACAACGTGGAGGTGGGCCGCATGCAGGCGAAGGCGATCTACGACCTGGTGCCGAAAGGCAACTACGTGATGATCAAGGGCTCGCCCACCGATCCGAACGCCGACTTCCTGCGCGGCGGCCAGCAGGAGGTGCTGCAGAAGGCGCTCGACGCGGGCGACATCACGATCGTCGGTGAGGCCTATACCGACGGCTGGCTGCCGGCGAACGCCCAGCGCAACATGGAGCAGATCCTCACCGCCAACGACAACAATGTCGACGCCGTGGTCGCCTCCAACGACGGCACCGCGGGTGGCGTGGTGGCCGCGCTGACGGCGCAGGGCATGGAAGGCACCCCGGTGTCGGGCCAGGACGGCGACCATGCCGCCCTCAACCGCATCGCCCGCGGCACCCAGACCGTGTCGGTGTGGAAGGACGCCCGCGAGCTCGGCAAGGAGGCCGGCGAGATCGCCGTGGCGATGGCGAACGGCACCAAGATGAGCGAGGTCGACGGCGCCAAGGAGTGGACGTCGCCGGCGGGCACCGAGCTGTGGGCCAAGTTCCTCGCGCCGATGCCCATCACCAAGGACAATCTCGACGCCGTGGTCGACGCGGGCTGGATCGATCAGGACACCCTCTGCCAGGGCGTCGCCGACGGTCCCTCGCCCTGCAACTGAGTTCGTGATCGGCCGGGCCGCCTTCGGGGCGGCCCGGCGGCGGGTCCCGTCCCGCCCGCCCGTTCCATTCCGCCTCGGAAAGGCGTGCCATGACCGATACTGCCGCCCCTGCCGGCGCTACGCCCAAGGCCAAGAAGAGCCTGTTCAAGGCCCTCGAGATCGACACGCGATTGCTCGGGATGATCGGCGCCTTCGTCGTCCTCTGCCTCGTCTTCAACGTGGTGACGGACGGGCGCTTCCTCACCCCGCGCAACATCTTCAACCTCACCATCCAGACCGTGTCCGTCGCGATCATGGCGACGGGCATGGTGTTCGTGATCGTCACGCGCAACATCGATCTGTCGGTGGGCTCGCTGCTCGCGGCCTGCTCGGCGGTGATGGCGATGACGCAGACCTGGCTGCTGCCGGACGTCCTGGGGCTCGGCCTCGGCCATCCGATCATCTGGCTCGTCGCGATCGTGGTGGGCCTCGTCGTCGGCACGGCGATCGGCGCCTTCCAGGGATTTCTGGTCGGCTATCTGTCGATCCCGGCCTTCATCGTCACGCTCGGCGGGCTCCTCGTATGGCGCAACGTCGCCTGGTACCTCACCGCGGGCCAGACCATCGGGCCGCTCGACGCCACCTTCATGAAGTTCGGCGGCATCAACGGGACGCTCGGGACCGACGCCTCGTGGGCGGTCGCCGCGGTGGCGGCGGTGGCGGCCGTGGCGGTGATCTTCATGGCGCGCCGCTCCAAGCTCGCCCACGGCTTCCCGGTGAAGCCTCTCTGGGCGGAAGGCCTCCTGGCGCTCGTCGCGGCGGGGGCGATCGTCGGCTTCATCGCGATCCTCAACGCCTACGACGTGCCGATCGGCCGGCTGCGGCGGATCTTCGAGGCGCGCGGGCAAGAGATTCCCGAGGGCTTCTCCATGGGCTACGGGCTGCCGGTCTCGGTGCTCGTCCTGATCGCCATCGCGGTGGCGATGACGGTGATCGCCCGCCGCACCCGGCTCGGCCGCTACATCTTCGCCACCGGCGGCAATCCGGATGCCGCCGAGCTCTCCGGCATCAACACGCGCCTTCTGACGGTGAAGGTGTTCGCCATCATGGGTGCCCTCTGTGCCCTCTCCGCGGTGGTCGCCTCTGCCCGCCTCGCCAACCACTCCAACGACATCGGCACGCTCGACGAGCTGCGCGTCATTGCCGCCGCGGTGATCGGCGGGACGGCCCTCTCGGGTGGCATCGGCACCATCTACGGCGCGATCCTCGGAGCCCTGATCATGCAGTCGCTGCAGTCGGGCATGGCGATGGTGGGCGTCGACGCGCCGCTTCAGAACATCGTCGTGGGCTCGGTGCTCGTGCTCGCGGTGCTCATCGACATCCAGTATCGCAAGCGCACGGGGGGCAAGTGATGGCGGCGACCATGGACGCGGAGCACGCCTCGCCCGGCGCGACGCCGCTCGTCGAGATGGACGGCATCCGCCTCGCCTTCGGCGGCGTCCACGCGGTGGACGGGGTGTCCCTGACCCTCCACGCCGGCGAGGTGCTCGGCCTCCTCGGCCACAACGGGGCGGGCAAGTCGACGCTGATCAAGATCCTGTCCGGTGCCTATCGCATGGATTCGGGCACCATCCGCATCAACGGCGAGGCGGTGAAGATCGAGAGCCCGCGCGACTCCCGACGCTACAACATCGAGACGATCTACCAGACGCTGGCGCTCGCCGACAATCTCGACGCCACCGCCAACCTCTTCCTGGGCCGCGAACTGGTGACGCCGCTCGGGCTGATGAACGACGCCAAGATGGAGGCGGAGACGCGCAAGATCATGGCGCGGCTCAACCCCAACTTCAAACGGCTGAGCGAGCCGGTGTCGGCGCTGTCGGGTGGGCAGCGCCAGTCGGTGGCGATCGCGCGGGCGGTCTACTTCAACGCCAAGATTCTCATCATGGACGAGCCCACCGCCGCGCTCGGCGTGCACGAGACGCAGATGGTGGCCGAGCTCATCGAGGAGCTGAAGAAGCAGGGGCTCGGCATCATCCTCATCTCCCACGACACGCGCGAGATGATGGAACTCTGCGACCGGGTGGCGGTGATGAAGAACGGCCAGCTCGTCGGCACCGAGCGGGTCGAGGACGTCACCGAAGACGACATCCTGTCGATGATCATTCTCGGCAAGAACCCGCGGGCGGCGGTCTGAGCCCATGTTCCTGGGGCTCGACCTCGGCACGTCGGGGCTGAAGGGCGTTCTGATCGACGAGCGGCAGCAGGTGGTGGCGGAGGCGCTGGCGCCGCTGTCGGTCGCCCGTCCTCATCCCGGGTGGTCGGAGCAGACGCCGGCGGACTGGATCGCCGCCGCCGAGATGGTGCTCGCCGTGCTCGCGGAGAAGGTACCGCTCGACGGGGTGGCGGGGATCGGCCTTTCCGGGCAGATGCACGGGGCGGTGCTCCTCGACGCGGACCACCGCGTGCTGCGGCCGGCGATCCTGTGGAACGACACCCGAGCGAGTGCCGAGGCGGCCGCGCTCGACGATGATCCGAACTTTCGGGCGATCACCGGCAACATCGTCTTTCCGGGCTTCACCGCTCCTAAGCTGCGATGGGTGAAGGCGCACGAGCCCGCGATCTTCGACGCCGTCGCCCTGGTGCTCCTGCCGAAGGACTACCTGCGCCTCTGGCTGACGGGGGAGGCGGTGTCGGAGCCCTCCGACGCGGCCGGGACGAGCTGGCTCGACACCGGCGCACGGACGTGGTCCGAGCCGCTCCTCGCCGCGACGGGGCTCGACCGCTCGCAGATGCCCGCGCTCGTCGAGGGCTCGGCGGTGTCGGGCGGGCTGCGCGACGGGGTCGCCGACCGCTTCGGGCTCAGGCGGGGCACGCCCGTCGCCGGCGGCGCCGGCGACAACGCGGCGGCGGCCGTCGGCATGGGCGTGATCCGGCCGGGTGAGGCGTTCCTGTCGCTCGGCACGTCCGGGGTGCTGTTCGCCCCCTCGCCGGGCTATCGGCCGGCGCCGGAGACGGCGGTGCACAGCTTCTGCCATGCGCTGCCCGGCACCTGGCACCAGATGGGGGTGATCCTCGCCGCCACCGACGCGCTCAACTGGTACGCCGCCCTCGTCGGCGAGGACGCGGCCACGCTCACCGCCGGGCTCGGCCCGCTCGAGCCGCCGGGGCGGGCGATGTTCCTGCCCTATCTCGGCGGCGAGCGGACGCCGCACAACGACGCCGCCGTGCGCGGCGCCCTGGTGGGGCTCGCCCACGAGACCGACCGGGCCGCCGCGACCCGTGCCGTCCTCGAAGGCGTCGCCTACGCCGTCGCCGATTGCCGCGACGCGCTGGCGCGCACCGGCACGCGCCTCGAGCGGGCGATCGCGGTCGGTGGCGGCGGCCGCTCCGACTACTGGCTGAAGCTGATGGCGACGGTGCTCGCGATCCCGATCGACCGGCCCGTGGCGGGCGACTTCGGGGCGGCCTTCGGCGCGGCGCGGCTCGCCATGATGGCGGCGACCGGCGCGGGCGCCGAGATCGCCACACCCCCGACGATCGCCGACACGTTCCATCCCGACAACGCCCTGGAGGACGCCTTCGCGGCGGCCCACCGGCGCTACCAGTCTCTCTATCTCGCGCTGAAAGGCCTCACATGACCGCCTTCTTCGACGGTATCGCTCCCGTGACCTACAAGGGCCCCGACGGGGACGGCGACCTCGCCTACCGCCACTACGACCCCGACCGCGTGGTGCTCGGCAAGCGCCTCGAGGATCATCTTCGCTTCGCCGTCGCCTACTGGCATTCCTTCGCCTGGCAGGGGGGCGATCCGTTCGGCGGTCAGACCTTCGAGCGGCCGTGGTTCGGCGACACCATGGAGGACGCGCGGCTGAAGGCGGACGTGGCGTTCGAGCTCTTCGACCTTCTGGGCGTGCCCTTCTTCTGCTTCCACGATGCCGACGTGCGGCCGGAGGGGGCGTCCTTCGCCGAGACGACGCGCAACCTCGAAGAGATCGTCGACGTGTTCGCCCGCAAGATGGAGACGTCGGCGACGCGCCTCCTGTGGGGGACGGCGAACCTCTTCTCCCATCGCCGCTACATGGCGGGGGCGGCGACCAACCCCGATCCCGAGGTGTTCGCCTATGCCGCCGCGACGGTGAAGACCTGTATGGACGCGACCCACCGGCTGGGCGGTGAGAACTACGTCCTGTGGGGTGGGCGCGAGGGCTACGAGACGCTGCTCAACACCGATCTGAAGCGGGAGATGGACCAGATGGGCCGCTTCCTGTCGATGGTGGTGGAGTACAAGCACAAGATCGGCTTCGCGGGCACCATCCTGGTGGAGCCGAAGCCGCAGGAGCCGACCAAGCACCAGTACGACCACGACGTCGCGACGGTCTACGGCTTCCTGAAGGCGTACGGGCTCGAGGGCGAGGTGAAGGTCAACATCGAGCAGGGGCATGCGATCCTCGCCGGCCACTCGTTCGAGCACGAGATCGCCCTCGCCACGGCGCTCGGCGTGTTCGGCTCCATCGACATGAACCGCAACGACTACCAGTCCGGCTGGGATACCGACCAGTTCCCCAACAACGTGCCGGAGGTGGCGCTCGCCTACTACGAGATCCTGAAGGCGGGCGGATTCACCACGGGTGGCACCAACTTCGACGCCAAGCTGCGCCGCCAGTCGCTCGATCCGGCCGACCTCGTGGCGGCGCACGTCGGCGCGATGGACGTCTGCGCCCGCGGCCTCATCGCGGCGGCGGCGATGCTCGCGGACGGCAGCCTCGCCGAGGCCGTCGCGGCCCGCTACCGCGGCTGGCAGATGCCCTGGGCCGAGCGGATGCTGGCATCCCCGCTCGACGCCATCGCCGACCTGGTCGCGACGGAGAACGTTTCCCCCCGCCCGGTTTCGGGTCAGCAGGAGCGGCTGGAGAACCTCGTCAACCGCTTCGTCTGACGGGTTTGGCGGGAGTGGCATATGTATTGCCCGCATTAATTTGAGAGCTCAGAAAGTCGAGTGGACACCATAGGTGTCGGCTAGGCTGGGCTCGCGCTTTATCAATAGTCGATTATCGGAGGTTATATGGAGAATCTATTCTTTACGGAGTCGCGCAGTGCCACCAACGAAGTCGATTTCACCAAGGCGTTTATTGACGCGAATCCGGACGTGTTCCCGACACGGCCGACCGCCCGACGTTATTTTTCGTTGGTGCAGTTCCCGGTGTCACGGCGCTGGCGTTATCAACTCAACGGCAAGACGGGGAATACGCTCACCCTTCATCTGCTGTTTCGCATTGAGTTCGGCTCCGATTTTACGACGGCTTACAAGGAGCATTCCAACCAGCATCCCGAGTTCGCCATATTTCAACTGCGGCAGAGCGGACTCCTGGCGTGCGCGAGCGAGCTGAGGAGCGAGGGCCCCAACGCATTTTTGCAGTTTCCGGGTGTGAGCATTGCGACGGTACGCAATCCATTCACGCGGACGGTGTCGAGCTTTCTCTATTTCTGCAACAGCCATCGGGTGGGGGATGCGCGCTTATTGAAAGAGCGCATCCGCTTCAACGTTGTCACGGGGTTCAACTGGGGGAAGGACATTGACACGGTGCGCGGCTACGAGATGTTCTTGGAGTATGTGCACTATATGCGTGAGAATTATGCGCCCCATGAGCTGGATGCTCACTGGTTGCCTCAGACCGAGCATATTCAGCCGGAGATCTACCGACCTGACGTGATCGGGCGCGTGGAAGATATGCCGAAATTCGTGGCGGACGTGTGCGAGGCCCTGGAGGTGTCGGAGAAGATCGACACGCGACGCTTCAAGCGGAACAAAATGAAGGTGCGCAAAGTGCCGGACTTCTACCAGTCGCCGAAGGCGGTCGAGCTGGTGCGGACGATCTATGCCAAGGACTTCGAGACCTTCGGCTACGACGACACGGTGCCGGCGCGGAAGGGATGGGCGGGCTGAGCCCCGCCGGTCCCGGGTTGGTCAGCCGATCAGCTCGCGGGCGCGCTTGACGCTCGCCGCGGCGGCGCCGGCCATCAGGCGGGCGTCGCTGCCGATGGTGGTCATGTTGAAGCCCCAGCCGATCGCCTTCGCCGCATAGTCGGCGACGCCGCAGTGGAGGGCGGCGCGGATTCCGGCCCCCTTCGCGGCGGCGAGGATCGACTGGATCACCTCCACCATCTCCTCCTCCTCGCGGTCGAAGCCCGGCGGCAGGCGGCCCGCGGTCACGCCGAGGGTGAGGTCGGCGGGGCCGATATAGACGCCGTCGAGGCCGGGGGTGGCGACGATCTCGGCAAGGTTCGCCACCGCCTCGGCGGTCTCCACCATGGCGAAGCAGACGATCTCGTCGTTCGCCTCCGAGGCGTAGTCGGGGCCGGCGGCGAAGGCGACGCGGGTCGGCCCGAAGCTGCGGGCGCCACGCGGCGGATAGCGGACGGAGGAGACGAGCGCTTCGGCCTCTGCACGGCTGTTCACCATCGGGCAGATGATGCCGTAGGCGCCGGCGTCGAGCGCCTTCGTGATGATGCCGGGCTCGTTCCAGGGCACGCGCGCGAGGGGCACGACGCCGCTGCCGCGGATCGCCTGGAACATCGGCAAGAGGTTGGAATAGTCGAGCGCGCCGTGCTGCAGGTCGACGGTGAGGCTGTCGTAGCCCTGCTCGGCCATGATCTCGGCGGTGAACGGGTTGCCGATCGACAGCCATCCGTTGAGGGTGCCGCGCCCATCGGCCCAGGCGAGCTTCAGCTTGTTTTTGATCACGCATCCTCCCTGCCGCCTCGGGGCGGCATTTCTTGTCCAGACACTTCTAGCACGCCGGGCGCTGGACGCACGCTCAGGGGCAGAGGCGGGCGAGGCGCACGATGCGGTCGGCGTCGGCCGCCTTGAGCGGGGCGAAGGCGACGCGGCGGTTTTCGGCGGCGGTGGGATCGGCGGCGTTGCGAGGGAGCGCCTCGCCCACGCCGATCGCGACGAGCCGACCGGCGGCCACCCCGCGCTCGGCGAGGGCGGCGGCGAGGGCATCCGCGCGGCGGGCGGAGAGGGCGCAGTTGTAGGCCGCGCTGCCCTTGGCGTCGGTGTGGCCGAGGACGAGGAAGGTGACGGCCGCCGCCGCAGGATCCTCGAGGGCGACGGCGAAGCGGTCGAGCTTGGCGCTCTCGCCGGGGGCGAAGTCCGCCGAATCGAACAGAAAGAAGATGTCGGCTTCGACGACGGGCAGCGCGGGTTCCGGGCTCGGCGGGCTGCCGATGTCGGCGCGCGCCTCGCTGGGGCCGAGCCGCAGGACGCCGGTCTCGAGGACGTGGGGGCCGGTCGCCTCCAGGCCCCCGTCGGTCATCTCCTGATTGGCGGCGGCACAGCTTTGCCAGTCGGCCGGATCGGCGAGGCAGCGGGCGAGCGGCGGCGTGGCGAGAGCCTCGCCGGGAAGGCTGATCTCCGGATCGCCCCAGATGGCGTCGTCGCCGAGGAGGGACTGGGCGGCGGCCGGGCCGAGGGCGAGGCTGAGCGCGGCGGCGAGAAGGGCACGCCTCACGGCGCGATCTCCAGGGTGAGGCTGCGCCGGATGACGGGGCCGTTGAGCGAGAGAACGCCGAGCTCGAGGACGCTCTCCTCGTAGCGCTCGGGCGGCGTGCCCTCAGCGGCGCAGGAGACCGGCTCGGTCATCGTCCGCTCGGTGGCGATCGCCGTGGGATCGGCGTTGCAGAGGGCGATGAAGCGCTCGCGGCCCGGGTCGGGAAAGCTGAACGTCGCGGGAGCCGGGGGAAAGCGGTAGGGCGTGCCGGCGGCGAGGGTGATGTCGTCGAGGCCCGGCGTCGGCACAACCACGCAGCTTCGGCCGCTGTCGTCGACGTTGATGAGGGTGAGCTTGCAGTCGACCGGCGGGATGAGTGTGAGTTCCACCGGCTCGCCGGGGTGGAAAGTCTCCTTGGCGGCGAACAGGGCGAACCGCGGATCTTCCGGCCGCTCCGACGCCGCGGCGGCGGGTGCGATGGGGCTCGCCTCGGGCGGCGCCCGCTCGGCGGCGGCGAGGGGTTCGGCGGCCGGCTCCGGTTCTGGCGGAGGGGGGGCCGTGCAGCCCTCGGCGCGGGCCGCCGGCAGGAGCACGTCGTAGCGCACGGCATGGCGGACGGTGCCGGCGGCATCGGTGAGGCGCATCACCACCTCGACGTCGCGCGGATCGGGCGAGGCGGGGCGCACGAGGAGGAGAAGGCGCAGTGCGTCGGCAGTAAGCGGGCCGTCCGCGGGAGAGGCGGCGAGGTCGGGCCAGGAGGGGCCGAGCGCGAGTCCTTCGCGCTTCAGGGCGAAGAGCGTGGTGGTCGCGATGTCGGCGAGGCTCGCCTTGAGGGCGCAGCCGTCGGCGAGGGCGCTGCCGTCGGTCGCGAGATGGAGACGGGAGGCGCCACCGAAGGCGCCCGCCATGGCGGTGAGGGCGTCGGTGAGGGCGCCGCGCAGGTCGAGATAGTCGATCCCCGTCGCCGGGCCGGCGGCGCGGCGGGCGAAGGTGGTGGCGTCGAGATCGAGCGTGGCGGCGGCGGTGCAGCCGTAGGTTCCCGCCCCGTCGCGACCGAGGAGCGAGAGGTGGAGCTTCAGCGTGTCGGCGGCGGGCCGGGCGGTGTCGATGGACAGGACGATGGGCGCGTCGTAGCGCGCTTCGAGGGTGGCGGCGAGCGCGCGCCGGGCGGTCTCGCCGCCGGTCAGGATCGAGGGAAGGATTGCGGTCATCTCGATCGGGTTGGCGCGCCAGCCCGGGATGGCGTTCACCACCACACCGGCGGCGGCGTTGATCGCGGCGCGGTCGCTCGGGTCGAGATGGCGATCGAACACCGGAGCGCCGATGAGCAGCACCTCCTGGGTGCGGTCGCCGCCGCCCGGCACGCAGGCGTTGAGGTCGAGCGCCATGCGGCGGACGATCGGCGCGAACGCCGTCTCGAGGTTCTGCGTCGCGTCGGGCGCCTGCCCGCGGGCCGGGCCGAGAGAGAGGGCGAAGGTGACTAGCGCGAGGACGAGGCGGCGACGCATCCGATCGCTCCGTTGAGGCTGAACCGCGGGGCGCTCCATGGTTGGCCGAGACCGGCGCGCAGGGCAAGGCGAGCGCGCCGGCCTCGGCTCAGTCGAGAGCCCGATTGATGGTCGCCGCGTCGCTCGGGCGCACCATGGTGCGCCGCCAGGTGGGACCCGGCCGCCAGGCGGGGCCGGTGCGGTGCACGGCGGCGCAATCGACGGGCGTGCGGGGGCTGCCGAAGTCGTCGAGATCGTGACGACGCGGGCGCGGGTCGGTGAGGGCGACGGGTGCGCTGTCGCAGACGACGTTGCGGTGGGTGACGACGACGCGCACCGGTGCACGATATTCGCGGGCGAGAGGCACGTCGTCGGCGGGTTCGATCAACGTCACCTCGACGCGGCGGTTGCGCGGGCTCGCACCGGCGGAGGGGTCGAGCGGCACATCCTCGCCGAAGCCGACGGCGACCAGCCGGTGCGGCGGGATCCGGAAGCGCTCGATGAGGTAGGCACGCACCGCGGCGGCGCGGCGCTCCGAAAGCCACTGATTGTAGTCCGGCGCGCCCGGGGCGTCGGTGTGGCCGCCGATGAGGTAGCGCGACGTGGCGAGCGCGGGCGACGTCAGCGCCTCGCCGAGACGGTCGAGCACGGTCATGGCGGCGGGGGTGAGGGTGAAGCTGTCGAACGGGAACTGCACCGCGAAGTCGCGGCTGTGGTTGTAGTTGAGCACGAAGCGGCGGGTGACGATGGTCTCGGCCGGATCGTAGGCGGTGCTCGCCGCGATGCGCGGGCGCATCGGCAGCTCCAGGTGCGCGATGCCGTCGCGGTAGGCCGGGTCGCGCCGCGCGGCGGGGCCGGCGGGGGCGAGTGCGTCGGTGATCATCGCCACGATGGCGGCGTCGGGCATCGGCTCCGCCATATGCTCGGCCATCTGCTCGGGCGTCGTCGCGGACGTTGTCGCGGGCATCGGCTCCGCCATCTCGGCGGGCATTTCGGTGATGGGGTCGGGCTCGGGGCCCGGTTCGCCGGCGAGGGCGGCGACGGGAAGCAGCAGAACGAGCGCGGCGGCGCCGGAGCGCAGTATTTTCATCATCTCCTCCTCTCGGGCCGCGATCGGCCCACCTCTCGGGAGGTGGAGGGGGGAGAGAGGTTTCCGTCAGGATCCGGCGAGGGTGAGGACGAAATTCTGCACGCCGCCCGGTGCGCCGGGGCTCGCCCAGAGGACATCGACGCTGACCTTCAGCTCGCCGACCGCGAGGGGGCGGATGGGGATCGCCGTGGTCTGGTTGGGCACCAGGACGAGGCCGCGGAAGAGGCGCTGATCGGCGCTGATCGCAAGGGCCGCGAGATCCTCGCCGATGCGCACCTCGATGGCGCGGTCGCTGGCGTCGTTGCGGAACTCGATGAGGCAGAGATCGGAGAGCGGCAGGGTGAGGCTGCCGCCCGCGTCCGCCTCCCAGCGGGTGCGCAGGAGCGGGCGGGCTTCGAACAGCGCCTCGCGGCAGCTGTCGCCGGGCAGCGGCCGCCCGGTGATGATGCGGATGGCGCTGATCGGCTCGTCCGTCACCGGGAAGGCCTCGCGCGAGGGGTCGCCCGGCACTTCGCTCGCCGCGGAAGGGTTGAGGATCGCGTTGAGCGTGTCGGTCTGCGCCATGGCGGGAAGCGAAGCGCCGAGGAGGGCGAGGGCGAGAACGAGGGGAGCGGCGAGCCTCATGTCATTCTCCGGCGGCGAAGGTGATGGGCAGGCGTCCGACGCGGCCGGGCGCCGCGACGGTGACGACGCTCTCGCGCCCGAGCGGCGCGCGGCGGAAGACCAGCTCGTAGGAGGTGCCGTTGATGAGGCGCAGCGGTCGGCCGATGGGCGTGTCGCCGCGGATCACGCTGCCGGCGAAGCCGTTGTCGAGGCTGATCTCGATGGGCTCGGTGCCGGTGTTGACGAACCGCAGGGCGCACGTCGTGGGGCTCGCGGGTACGTGGAAGCCGTCGGCATGGCGCACCAGACGCTGCGTGGCGAGCCCGTAGCCCGCCATCTGGGCGTCGATGCAGGCGTCGCGATCGGGGGCGTGGAGCTGTTCGATGGCCATCATGTCAAAGGGGTTGCCTCTGGGAACGGGGTCCTTCGACAGGAGAGTGGAGACCCCAAAGCCGATCGCGCCGGCGACGAGGATCACGGCGACGGCGATGCCGAGCCCCCAGAGGACGCGGCCGGGCACCGGCGGCGAGGGTGGTGCGGGCGGCGCACCGATGCGCTCGCTGAGCAGGTGGTCGAGCTCGTCGAAGCGGGAGAGGGTTGCGGTGAGGGAACCAGGGATGGAGTGGGCCGCCGCCTCCAGGGTGGCGAGGTCGGTGGCCGCGGCGGGCGGGCCGAGAATGAGAAGGGCGCGTGCCCCGGGCTTCATCGTGGCGAGGAGGGGGGCGGCGTTGGTGATCTTCTGGGTGAGGAATTCCGCGTGGCCGATCGGGTTGAGCGCCCCGTCGACCGAGCCGGTCGCGAAGATGACGAGATCGGCCGTCGCGACGTCGGCGACGAGGCGGGCGCCGTGTTGGACGGCCCGATGGGCGATGAGGATGGGGAGCTCCCAGCTCCGCCCGTCCTCGACCCTCGCGGTGAGGGTGAGGTGGGTGTGGTGGGCGCTCCCGCCGAGCGCGCGCAGCGGGCCGTCGACGAGGCGGTGGTAGTCCTTCTCGATGGGGAAGGCGCGGAAGTCGCCGACCCCGGTGACCGTGCTGCGACCGAGGTGGGGCTTTTCCTCCAGCGAGGCGACCACGGCGACGCTGCCCGTGGTGGGCACCAGCACGGCGACGGTCGGCCCCCGCGCGCTGTCGGCGTTGGGTGATGGGCTCGGCGGAGGATCGGACACGGTAGCAGCCACGGGTTTCACTACGCCCATCATAGCGGGTGGGGCGTGCGGGGCGAGCCGGATCGGCCGATTCTCCGCCGTCGGATGGGGACGACGCGTCAGATGAGGAAGATGGCGGTGGAGGGGTGCTGCAGCAGGGCGACGGCGGGGGCGGAGATGGGATCGGCGGCTGCGAGACCCATCTGGATGACGCCGTCGACCGGCTCGTCGAGAACGAGGCGGGCGGTGCGGCCGTCGGCGGCGAGAAGCTCCATCATGGTGGGCACCGCGCCGGCGGCGAGGGTGAGGATGAGCCACGTCACCCCTTCCTCCGAGGCCGTGCGTACCTCCACCTCGCCCACCATGCGGCGCTGGTCGGTGGAGGTGGCCGCGGCGTAGGCGACGGGCGAGGCGGCGAGCGCGCTCGCCGCGCGTAGCCGCCGGTAGAGAGCGAGCGCGCCGATGGGGACGGTGGCGATCCCCTCGAACGCCTCGCGGGAGGTGGCGCGGCGCACGATCTCCGCCGTGCCGATGGTGCCGGCGGCATCCGCAGCAAGCGCTTCGTCGGCGAGGGAGAGGGCGGCGATGCGGTCGGAGATGGCGGCTTCCAACGGATCAGCCATGGGCACGCTCTCCGGCGAGATAGCGGCGGGCGAACTCGGCGGCGAAGACGTTGCGATCGTCGGCGAAGGTCGGATCGAGCGGGTGGGGATCGGGCGGCCGCTCCACCTTGGCGATGGCGCCGCGGACGGCACCGAGGAGCCGGGCGAGGGCGACGAGATCTTCGCTCATTGCCGCGAAGCGGGCGGCAAGCGCCTCGCGCGGGACGTCGAAGCTCTTGGAGCGGGTGCGCGAGAGGATCGCGACGCCCTGGGCGCGGATCGCGGCGACCCGCTCGGACTGGCTGTCGGGCGTCGCGAGCGACACGCCCACGGCGAGCCAGCCCGCCGTCTTCTCCGCAAGGGTCGCGACGCGGGCGTCGATGTCCCGATAGGTCATAGCTTCCACGCACGTCACCCGCGTTTCGAGGGGCACTTTGGAGCGGCCCGTGCGCAGAGAGTTGGAAAGGCCAGACTGGATCGGGTGGAAGGCGAGGAGACGCAGGAGCGACAGGGTGTAGCGCTCGCCGTGCGGCCAGGCGGAGACGACGAGGTCGCAGAAGTCGAACTCGGCCTGGGTGTAGGTCTTGAGGGCGGAGGACTTCAGTCCGGCGAAGGGGGTCTCCTCCGACGCGTCGGCGAGGACGGGGGCGAAGCCGAGGGCGGAGACGGCGCCGGCCGGGCCGTCCTCGGCGTCGTCCTCGCCGTCGACGGGGGCGGCGAGGATGCGCTCGACGCCCGGCTCGTCGACCGATGCGGAGGCGGCGAGGTGGCCGCGCTCCTCCATCTCGCGGCGCATCGACAGGAAGGCGAAGGCCGTCTGCAGCGCCATGCGGTAGGTGACGAAGTGCTGATTGTCCTCGGCCCGCCAAAGGTCGAGCAGATCGTCGTCGGCGGGCTCGCGGATGTGGCCGAGCTTTCTCTTGACGTACTCGAAGCCCGAGGTGGCGTGGCCTTCGGCGATGTGGGCCTTTCGATAGTCGTAAAGGCGGCGCGAGAGGGCGCGCACGGCGCCGCGGAAGGCGGGCTCGTCGAAGGTGGCGGGGTCGGCGAGGGTATCGAGGATCGCCATCACTTCGGCCGCATGGGCGAAGCCGTCGGCGGCGATCAGGAACTCCACGAGCTTCTTCAGGATGGCGATGCGGGTGCGCCCGGCGACGAGGCTCGCCTCGTAGGCGACGAGACGCACCTTGGTGCCGCCCGGGTGGATGGCGAGGGCGCCCTCGCGCGGACCCTCGGCGGTGAGAAGGCGGTGGAGGATCTCGGTCGGCGAGAGGGTGAGGACGTCGAGGCTCGCGGCCGGATCCGGCCGACCCTCGGGCCGCGTCGCGGCGAGGGCGGCGACGAGGAGGGCGAGCGCCCACAGCGGCTTGTCGCGGTTCGGCGGCCAGCCGCGGATGATCGCGTCGGCCACGGCGTCGACGAAGGGGCGGGAATAGTCGCGGTCCTCGAAGAGGGCGGCGAATTCGCGCTGGGCGACGTCGGACCAGTAGCGGAGCTTCATCGGCGGGCCATCGTTGGATACGCCGCCATACCCGCACAGCGGCCCGGCCGGATCAAGTCGCTGGCCGTGCTCTGTGCCGACTTTGTTGGATGAGGGGCACGGACGTTTCGTCGCCCGTGCCCCGCGTGGGCATCGAAGAGGGGGGCCGCCCGGCCGAAGCCGGGCGGCAGGGCATTACTCGGCCTGTTCGGGACGGGGGCCGCGCGGGCCGCCGGGGCCACGCGGACCATCGGGGCGCTCGCAGCCGCCGCGGTCGTGCTTGCGGAAGCCGTGGCGGCCGCCGCGCTCGCCGCGAGCGTGCCGGCGATCGGCCCGATCGAGCTTGCCGTCGTCGTTGCGGTCGAGGTGCTGCACGACGTTGCCGAAGCGCTTGTCGAGCTCCTCGGTGGTGATGACGGCGCTGCCGTCCTCGTCGAGCATCTGGAAGGTGCGCACCATCATCGGGCGGGTGAGGTCGAGCCAGATGGCCTCGAAGTCCTTGAGCGTCACCTCGCCGTCACCGTCGGTGTCGCCGATGGCGAACTTCTCGGCGAGGAAGGCGTCGACCTCGTCCTGGGTGAGGGCGCCGTCTTCGTTGGTGTCGGCGTCGCGCATCATCATCATCAAGGGACCGCCGGGACCCATGGGGCCCATCCCGCCGGGACCCATCCCGCGCGGACCGCCGGGGCCACGGGGCGGGCCGTCGAACTGCACGGACTGAACGTCGGAGTTGGTCGCGGGAGCCGCCGCCGGGCCGACGGTCAGCGCATGGGCACCCATGGCTCCGGCGAGGATGGTGCCGGCGACGAGGGCAGTCATCGTGATGGGCTTCGTCATCGAAGTATCCTTTTCGTTGGCGGCGTGTCGTGTTCGCCTGACCCGAGAGGTAGTCGATGGCGGTCGGCGATGTGTGTCGGCGCCGGGCGCGATTGTCGCCGGCCGTCACAGGGCACCGGGCTGACACAGATTGCGACAAAGTCCCCGGAAAAGTGCCGAGAAAGCGGGTACATCAGGGTCATGACCGAACCGCACATCCTCGTCGTCGACGACGCGCGCGACATTCGCGAGCCGCTCGGCACCTACCTCAAGAAGCACGGCCACCGCGTGAGCCTTGCCGCCGACGCCGCGCGCGCCCGCGAGGTCGTGCAGAACGGTGCCATCGACCTCGTCGTGCTCGACATCATGATGCCGGGAGAGGACGGGCTGTCCTTCTGCCGCTGGCTTGCCGGCCGTGGCGGGCCGCCGGTGATCCTCCTGACCGCGATGGTGGAGGACGCCGACCGCATCGTCGGGCTCGAGATCGGCGCCGACGACTACGTGGTGAAGCCGTTCAACCCGCGGGAGCTGTTGGCGCGCATCCGGGCGGTGTTGCGGCGCGTGCCGCCCACGCCGCCGACGGTCGCGAGCGGCCTGCGCCGCTTCGCCGGCTTCGTGCACGACCCCGATCAGCGCACCCTCGAAAAGGACGGCGACAAGGTGTCCCTCACCTCCGGCGAGAACCGCTTGCTCGGCGTGCTCCTCGACCGTCCGCGGCAGGTGTTGACGCGCGATCAACTCCTCGACCTCACCGCCGGGCGGGAGGCGAAGCCCTACGATCGGGCGATCGACAATCAAGTGAGCCGGCTGCGGCGCAAGATCGAGGCGGACCCGAAGCAGCCGGCGATCATCGTGACGGAGTGGGGCGGCGGATACCGCCTCGCCGCCGACGTGGAGGGGCTGGACGGCGGCGGCGAGACGGCCGATCCGGCCGGCGACCCGTCGTGACCCTGCGCCGCTTCCTGCCGCAGAGCCTGATGGGGCAGTTCGCGCTGCTCCTGGCGGGGGCGATCATCGTCGCCAACCTGGTGGCGATCCTGCTCCTCAACGCCGAGCGGGTGCGGATGGTGCGCGAGGCGCGCCGGGGGGCGCAGGTGGAGCGCGTGGCCGCGCTCGCCTCGGCCCTCTCCGAAGTGCCGCCGGAACAGCGCGACAAGATCGCCGACGCCGTCGACACGCCCTGGCTCAGGGTGTCGGTGGACGACACACCCGCGGTGACGACCCCGGGGCGGGACCGCTTCGCCCGCCGCGTCACGGCGATGTTCGAGGACGCGCTCGGCGAGGGCGATGTCGGCGTGCGCGTCAGCCTCGTGGGCGAGGACGACGACGCGGGGGACCCGCGCCACGAAGGGCGCCGGCGCGACCGGCGGGGCCCGCCGGACCGGCACGGCCCGAGGCTCATCGCCTCGCTGCCGCTTTCGGGCGGGGAGTGGCTCAATGTGCGGCCGCAGCCGCCGGGGGGACCGCCGCTCCTCGTCAGCCGGGCCGTGCTCTTCGCGCTGGTCCTGTCGCTGGTGAGCGTCCTCGGCGTGGGGCTGTGGTTCATCCGGCGGCTGACGCGTCCGCTCGCCGCGCTCGGCGTGGCGGCCGAGCGAGCCGGCTACGGCGACCGCGACGCCCGCGTGCCGGTGACCGGTGCGCGCGAGGTGCGGCGCGCAGCCGAGGCGTTCAACAACATGCAGGAGCGCATCGCCGCCTTCGACGCGGAGCGCGCCCGCACCATCGCCGCGGTGGGGCACGACCTGCGCACGCCGATCACCTCGCTGAGGATCCGCGCCGAGATGCTGGAGGACGGCGAGCGCGAGGCGATGGTGCGCACCCTCGACGAGATGCGCGTGATGGCCGAGGGGCTGCTCGAATGGGGTCGCATCGGGGCGGAGACGGAGAAGGCCGAGGCGGTCGACCTCGCCGACGTGCTCGCCGGCCTCGCCGACGAGACGGTGCGCTACGAGGGGCCCGACACGTTCGTCATCGAGGGGCGGCGGGTGGCGTTGTCGCGGGCCTTCGGCAATCTCACCGGCAATGCGCGCCGCTACGCCGGGGGGGCGGTGGTGCGCCTTGTGCCGGAGCGCGACCACGTGGTGGTGACGGTGGAGGACACCGGTCCGGGCATTCCCGAGGAGCGGCTCGAAGAGGTGTTCGAGCCCTTCCGCCGGCTGGAGGAGTCGCGCAGCGAAGACACCGGCGGGGTGGGGCTCGGCCTTTCGATCACGCGCGCCATCGTGCAGGCCCATGGCGGCACGGCGAGCCTCGCCAACCGGCCGCCGCACGGGCTGATCGCCACCGTGACGCTGCCGCGTCACCGGCCGCGGCGCCGACGGGCGGGGCCGTCCGCCGCCGCGGAGTGAGCGGCGGGCGAGGCACAAAAAAAAGCGCGGATCGCTCCGCGCTCTTTTTGCGTCGACGGCGCAGCGCCTACATGTGGATCGCGCCGTTGCCGGCGGCGAGGGCGGCTTCCTTGACCGCTTCCGACAGGGTCGGGTGGGGGTGGCAGGTGCGGGCGATGTCCTCCGCCGCGGCGCCGAACTCCATGCCGAGGGTCACCTCGGAGATCATGGTGCCGGCGTCGGGGCCGATGATGTGGACGCCGAGCACGCGGTCGGTCTTGGCGTCGGCGAGGATCTTCACGAAGCCGTCGGTGGTGCGGTTCACCTTGGCACGCCCGTTGGCGGTGAAGGGGAACTTGCCGACCTTGTACTTGATGCCGTCGGCCTTGAGCGCCTCTTCGGTGCGGCCCACGGAGGCGACCTCGGGGTAGGTGTAGACCACCGCCGGGATGGCGCCGTAGTTCACGTGGCCGGCCTGACCGGCGATGATCTCGGCCGCGGCGACGCCCTCGTCCTCGGCCTTGTGGGCGAGCATCGGCCCGGCGATCACGTCGCCGATCGCGTAGATGCCTTCGACGTTGGTGCGGAAGTGGTCGTCGACCTTCACGCGGCCCTTCTCGTCGGTCTCGATGCCGGCTTCCTGGAGGCCGAGGCCCTCGGTGTAGGGGCGGCGGCCGATGGCGACGAGCACCACGTCGGCCTCGAGCGTCTCCGCATCGCCGCCGGCGGCGGGCTCGATGGAGACCTTCAGCGTCTTGCCCGAGGCGTCGACGCCGGTGACCTTCGACTTGAGGCGGAAGGTCATGCCCTGCTTCTTGAGGATGCGCTCGAACTGGCGCGACACCTCGCCGTCCTCGGTGGGCAGGATGCGGTCGAGGAATTCGACCACGGTCACCTCCGAGCCGAGCCGGCGCCACACGGAGCCGAGCTCGAGGCCGATCACCCCACCGCCGATGAGGATGAGCTTCTTCGGCACCTCCGGCAGCGACAGCGCGCCGGTGGAGGAGACGACGCGCTTCTCGTCGATCTCGATGTTGGGAAGGCGGACGATGTCGGAGCCGCTGGCGATGATGATGTTCTTGGTCTCGAGCTCGGTCGGCTCGCCCTTCTCCGGGGTGACCTTCACCTTACCCTTGCCGAGGATGGAGCCGACGCCGCGGTGCACGTCGATCTTGTTCTTCTTCATGAGGTAGTCGACGCCCTTGACGTTGCCGTCGACGCCCTCGTCCTTGAAGGCGAGCATCTTCTTGAGGTCGAGGGTGGGGCTCACGCCGATGCCCATGTCGGCGAAGCCGTGACCGGCCTCCTCGTAGAGCTCGGAGGCGTGGAGCAGCGCCTTGGACGGGATGCAGCCCACGTTGAGGCAGGTGCCGCCGAGGGTCGGCCACTTTTCCACGACAGCCGTCTTGAGACCGAGCTGGGCGGCCCGCACCGCGGCCACATAGCCGCCGGGGCCGGTCCCGATCACCACCACGTCATAGGCTGCCATCGTGTGCTCCAGTATTTCGCGTGTTTCGTGTGTGTGAGGTGACGGCAGACGGGCGCGGGGTCAACCCTTGGTCCGTGCGGGGCAGTCAGCCTCGTACCGCCCGGCTCGCCTCAGGGAACGATGCTGCGTCCGCCCGAGACCTCGATGATGGCGCCGACGGTGTAGGACGAGGCGTCCGACATCAGCCACATGATGGCCTCGGCGACCTCTTCCGGCGTGCCGGCGCGGCCGAGCGGCTGCTGCGGGCCGACGGTCGCCGGCCGGTCGGGCACGCCGACATTGCTGTGAAAGTCGGTGTCGATCACGCCGGGGCGGACGGCGTTGACGCGGATGCCGTCCTTCACCCACTCGAGGGCGAGGCCGACGGTGAAGGTGTCGATGGCCCCCTTGGTGGCGGAGTAGTCGACGAACTGGTCGTTGCCGCCGAGCTTCGCCGCCGAGGACGAGATGTTGATGATGGAGCCGCCCTTGCCGCCGAAGCGGGTGGCCATCCGCTTCACCGCCTCGCGGGCGACGATGATCGCGCCGGTGACGTTGAGGCGGACGATGCGGTCGACCCGGTCGAAGGAGAAGGTGGTGATGTCGCCCACCTGATCGCCGATGCCGGCGTTGTTGACGAGCGCGGTGAGCGAGCCGAAGCGGTCGACGGCCTCGTAGGTCGCCATGATACCGGCCTCGGTGGCGACGTCGCCGGCGACGATCTCGGCGCGGGCGCCGCTGCGGCGCACGTCCTCGGCGACGGCCTCGGCCGCGGCGGCGTTGGCGTTGTAGTTGATGAGCACGTCCCAGCCGCGGGCGCCGGCCATCCTGGCCGCCGCCGCGCCGATCCCGCGCGAGCCTCCGGTGATGAGGCAGACACCCTTCGTCACGATTACCCTCCGATCAGCGCCGCGAGCAGCACGACGAGGGCGAGCAAGGCGACGCCCCACACCAGCGGCCGCACGTGGCGGACATGAAACACGTAGGCCGGCACATAAAGCACGCGGGCGAGGACCCACACCGCCGCCGCCGTCTCCGTGACGGCGGAGCTGACCCCGGCCACGACGACGCCGATGGCGGCCGCGGCGAAGACCGGGAAGGTCTCCATGAGGTTGCGATGGGCTCGCTCGAGGCGCTGGCCACGGAGCGAGAGGCCGTCCGGCGTCGTGTCGCGTGCGCTCGAAGCCCACTTGACGCCGTAGGTCAGGAATTTGGGCGCCGCCGCCAGAAGGATCTGAGCGAGGACCAGAAGCCCTGCGAGGGCGACGCAGCGGAGTTCGACGGGCATGGCGTGTCTCCTTCCGGGGCGGCCGCTGGGGGCGGTGCGGCGTCGGCGGTGGTCGGGGCTGGGGTCTGGGTGGCGGCGGGTGGTGTGGTCTTGGCGGCGGGGCGGTGGGCTTGCCTCTCCTGGCGCTGGCGCCAACGGCGAACATGCCGAACATCGCCGATGATCACGCCATCGTCCATCACCTTGCGGTGGAGGACCGCATCCTCGGCGGCGAGAGGGGCGATGAGGTCGAGCACTTCGGGCGTGCCGAGCTTGTCGCGCGTCTCCGCCCGCTGCATGTTGAGATGCTTGGGCTTGAGCGCGCCGAGCGGCCTCACCGTCTCGTCGATGGCGTTGAGGAAATCGTCGAAGCGCTCGACGCAACCGATGAGATAGGGGCCGCGGCGAATGACGCGCTCCGCGGGAGCCGCCTTCGTGCGGCCCGTCAGCATGCGGCACTGGGCGCTCTTGGAGAACTCGGTGAAGGGGTGCGTCGGATCGGCGAGGGTCGCGGCGATGTCGCGATCGCTGTGCAGAGCGTTTTCGGGCCGACTGTCGACGTAGGCGAAATGGGAGAGGATCTGCTGGGTCGGCTCGCGCATCATCGACAGGAAGAGATGCGGCTTCTCCAGCGCCTGGAGCGCGGGGTGGCGGGCGCTGAAGTGGCCGCCGATCAGCGTGTAGCGCCGCAGCGCGGCCTCGCCCCCGTCGGCGAAGAGATCGGCGAGCGAGCCGGTCTCACCGTGCCAGAAGATGTTCTTCTTGCCGAGGAGCTGGTTCAGGAACTCCCGCATCGACGTGCCCGCCGTCTTCTGGATGTGCACGTAGATGAGGAGGGGCCGCTCGGCAGGGGGCGGGGGAGGCCGCTTCTGCGGCGTGCGAGGGAGCGGCGGCTCGGCCATGACCTAGTTCGGATAGGGGCAGCGCAGGGTGTGGCGCATCCTCTGGGCCCGGGCGAAGAACGGGCGGTCGAGCGTGATGATCGACTCGAGCGCGGCGTTGATCTCCGGCGTGATCTCCTCGCGCTCGACGGCTTCGAGGCCGGCGGCGTCCTTCAGCTTGTCGAAGGTGTTGAGGCGGGGGATCTCGTCGACGCTCGGAAAGCCGAGGATCGACAGGAGGAGGGGGACGTCCTCGTCCATCGTGTCGGCGAAGGCGACGAAGTTGAAGCGCTGCAGGTTGAGCATCGCCGTCTCGACCGCGTAATTCACGTTGCGCAGACGATAGCCCGCGCTCTGGCTGAGGTGAATGGGGCCGAGCAGCGAGCGGGTCAGCGTGTTGTTGATGTTGGCGACCACCTCGGGCCGATTGCTCTTGAGGAAGTCGAGCAGCCCCAGCTCGCGCGCCGCACGCGGCCCCTTGAGGTTGTCGCGCTCGATCACGTCCGGCCGGTGGGAGCGCCAGAAATAGTAGAGCGACAGGATGCGCTGATAGGGATCGCGCAGCACCGTGATGACGCGCTTCGGGCCGGGAATCGCGTCGACGCCGAACTTGGTGAAGTGGCCGGAGAAGAACTTGTAGCGCCGCAGGGTCTCGGCGTTCACCGTGGTGATGACGTCGCCGCGATGTGGGCAGATTTCGTCCGGCTTGAAGAAGTTCGACAGCAGGGCGTGAAGCGATGTTCCTGCACATTTGGGAAGGTGCAGGAACACAAGGCGTTCGTCTTTGGCGAGCAAAGGGGCAGCGTCCGGTACTTAGAGGTCGAGCAGAAGGCGCTGCGGATCCTCGATGGCTTCCTTCACCCGCACCAGGAAGGTCACCGCTTCCTTGCCGTCGACGATGCGGTGATCGTAGCTGAGGGCGAGGTACATCATCGGGCGGATCTTCACCTCACCGCCGATGGCGACGGGGCGCTGTTCGATGCGGTGCATGCCGAGAATGCCCGACTGCGGCGCGTTGAGGATGGGCGTCGACATCAGCGAGCCGTAGATGCCGCCGTTGGTGATGGTGAACGTGCCGCCCTGCATCTCGTCGAGCTTGAGCTGGCCGTCGCGGGCGCGCTTGCCGAAGTCCGCGATGGTCTTCTCGATGCCGGCGAAGGAGAGCTCGTCCGCGTCGCGCACCACGGGCACCACGAGGCCCTTGTCGGTGCCGACGGCGATGCCGAGGTGGTAGTAGTTCTTGTAGATCAGGTCGTCGCCGTCGATCTCGGCGTTGACGGCCGGCACGTCCTTCAGCGCCTGCACGCAGGCCTTGGAGAAGAAGGCCATGAAGCCGAGCTTCACGCCATGCTTCTTCTCGAACGTGTCCTTGTACTGCTTGCGCAGGTCCATCACGGCGCTCATGTCCACGTCGTTGAACGTGGTCAGCATGGCGGCGGTGTTCTGGGCGTCCTTCAGGCGGCGGGCGATGGTGCGGCGCAGGCGCGTCATCGTCACGCGCTCTTCGCGCTCCGCATCCCCGGTCGCCGAGGGCGCGCGCGGCGCCTTGGCGGGGGCGGGCGCCTCCTTGGCGGCGATGCCCTTCTCGATGGCGGCGAGCGCGTCGCCCTTCAGCACCTGACCGCGCTTGCCGGTGCCTTCCACCTGGTCGGCGGAGAGGCCGGCCTCGGTCAGCGCCTTCTGTGCGGACGGCGCGGGCGGCATGCCGGTGCCGCCGCTCTTCGCCGGAGCGGGGGCGGCGGCCTTCGCCGGCTCGGCCTTGGCCGCGGGCGCTGCACCACCGGCGATGGCGCCGATCAGGCCGCCGACCTCGACGGTGTCGCCTTCCTTGACCGCGAGGCTCGCGATGGTGCCGGCGACGGGCGCGGGAACCTCGACGCTGACCTTGTCGGTCTCGAGCTCGACGAGGGGCTCGTCGGCAGCGACGCTGTCGCCCTCCTTCTTGAGGATCTGCGAGACGGTCGCCTCGGTGACGGATTCGCCGAGCGCGGGCACGCGCACCTCGGTGGGAGCGGCGCCGGTCGAGCCGTTGGCGGCAGGGGCGGGCGCGGCTTCGGCGGGCGCAGCTTCGGCCGCCGCGGCGGGCTTTTCGGCCGGCTTGGCGGCGGCGGCGCCTTCGCCCTCGGCGATCTGGCCGAGCAGGGTGCCGACCTCCACCGTCTCACCGGCCTTGACGGTGATTTCGGACAGGGTGCCGGCTGCAGGGGCGGGGACCTCGACCGTTACCTTGTCGGTTTCGAGCTCCAGCAGGGGCTCGTCGGCGGTCACCGCATCCCCCTGCGACTTGAACCACTGCGAGATGGTCGCTTCGGTCACGGACTCGCCCAGATTGGGGACGCGGATGTCGGTCATGGCGCTCTATCGAAAAGGTTGCTGTCAGGTCGCGGTGGTGTGACTTGAGATTGAAGCGCGGCACCGTATCAACGGCGCCGCGCCGATTGCCTTGTGCACCCGTTCGCTTGCTCGTGGCAAGACGCCAAACACAACCGAACGGGGACGATCGCTCAGGCGAACGCCTGCTCGAGGAACGCCTCCATCTGCTGCTGGTGGCGCTTGGCGAGACCGGTGGCCGGCGAGGCGGCGGCCGGACGGCCGATGTAGCGCGGACGGTCGTTCTGCATCTTCGTCTGCTGCAGGCACCAGTCGAAGTAGGTCTGCACGAAGGTCCAGCCGCCCATGTTGGCCGGCTCTTCCTGGCACCAGGCGAGCTCGGCATTCGGGAAGCGCTTCAACTCGCCGATGATGGTCTTCGCGGGGAACGGGTAGAGCTGTTCCAGGCGCAGCAGGTAGACGTCGTCGACACCGGCCGCCTCGCGCGCCTCGATGAGGTCGTAGTAGACCTTGCCGGAGCAGACAACGACGCGGCGGATCTTGTCGTCGGCGGCGAGCTTGAAGTCGCCGGCGCGGCCGAGCTGCGCGTCGTCGAGCAGCACGCGGTGGAAGGTCGACTGGGCGCCCATGTCCTCGAGGGTCGACACGCAGCGCTTGTGGCGCAGCAGCGACTTCGGCGTCATCAGGATGAGTGGCTTGCGCACCTCCCGCTTCAGCTGGCGGCGCAGGATGTGGAAGTAGTTCGCCGGGGTCGAGCAGTTGGCGACCTGCATGTTGTCCTCCGCGCAGAGCTGGAGGTAGCGCTCGAGGCGCGCCGAGGAGTGCTCCGGCCCCTGCCCCTCGTAGCCGTGCGGCAGCAGGCAGACGAGGCCCGTCATGCGCAGCCACTTGCGCTCGCCCGAGGAGATGAACTGGTCGAACACCACCTGGGCGCCGTTGGCGAAGTCGCCGAACTGGGCCTCCCAGCAGGTGAGCGCGTTCGGCTCGGCGAGGGAGTAGCCGTACTCGAAGCCGAGCACCGCCTCCTCGGAGAGCATCGAGTTGATGACCTCGTAGCGCGACTGATCGTCCGCGAGATGGTTGAGCGGGATGTAGCGCTCCTCGCTCTCCTGATCGTAGAGCACCGAGTGGCGCTGCGAGAAAGTGCCGCGCTCGACGTCCTGGCCGGAGAGGCGGACGGGGAAGCCGTCCTTGAGCAGCGAGCCGAAGGCGAGCGCTTCCGCCGTCGCCCAGTCGATGCCGGTGCCGGTCTCCATCGCCTTGCGGCGGTTGTCGAGGAAGCGCTGGATGGTGCGGTGGACGTGGAAGCCCTCCGGCACTGTCGTCAGCTTCTCGCCGATCTCCTTGAGGTCGGCGATGTCGACGCCGGTGGAGCCGCGGCGCGGCTCGTCGCTCTCGTTCGCCGGCTTGATCGCCTTCCAGCGGCCGTCGAGCCAGTCGGCCTTGTTGGGCAGGTAGGACTGCCCCGCCTCGAACTCGTCCTCGAGGTGCTTGCGCCAATCGGCCTTGCGCTGCTCGACCTCGTCGGTCGTCAGCTCGCCCTCGTCGACGAGGCGCTTGGCGTAGATCTCCAGCGCCGTCGGGTGCTGGCGGATGATCTTGTACATCTTCGGCTGGGTGAACGCCGGCTCGTCGCTCTCGTTGTGGCCGAAGCGGCGGTAGCAGAACATGTCGATGACCACGGGCTTGTGGAACATCTGACGGAATTCCGTCGCCACCTTCGCCGCGTACACCACCGCCTCCGGGTCGTCGCCGTTCACGTGGAAGATCGGCGCCTCGATCATCTTCGCGACGTCCGACGGGTAGGGCGAGGAGCGCGAGAAGTGCGGGTTGGTGGTGAAGCCGATCTGGTTGTTGACGATGACGTGGATCGACCCGCCGGTGCGATGGCCCTTGAGGCCGGAGAGGCCGAAGCACTCCGCCACCACGCCCTGGCCGGCGAAGGCCGCGTCGCCGTGAAGCAGCAGCGGCATCACCTGGGTGCGCTCGACGTCGTTCAGCTGGTCCTGCTTGGCGCGGACCTTGCCGAGCACCACGGGGTCGACGATCTCGAGGTGCGACGGGTTGGCCGTCAGCGACAGGTGCACGCTGTTGCCGTCGAACTCACGGTCGGACGAGGCGCCGAGGTGGTACTTCACGTCGCCGGAGCCTTCCACCTCGTCGGGCTTGAAGGAGCCGCCCTTGAACTCGTGGAAGATGGCGCGCAGCGGCTTGTGCATCACCTGGGCGAGCACGTTGAGGCGGCCGCGGTGGGCCATGCCGATGGCGATGTCCTTCACCCCGAGATTGCCGCCGCGCTTGATGATCTGCTCGAGCGCCGGGATCACCGACTCGCCGCCGTCGAGGCCGAAGCGCTTGGTGCCGGTGTACTTGACGCCGAGGAACTTCTCGAAGCCTTCCGCCTCGACGAGCTTGTTGAGGATCGCCCGCTTGCCCTCGTGGGTGAAGGCGACGCCCTTGTCGGGACCCTCGATGCGCTCCTGCAGCCAGCTCTTCTCCTGCGCGTCGGAGATGTGCATGAACTCCACGCCGAGGGTGGAGCAGTAGGTGCGCTGGAGGATCTCCAGCATCTGGCGCACGGTGGCGAACTCCAGACCCAGCATGTGGTCGATGAAGATCGGCCGGTCCATGTCGGCTTCGGTGAAGCCGTAGGCGGCGGGCGCGAGCTCCTGGTCGCGCATCCCGGTGATGCCGAGCGGGTCGAGCTTGGCGTGGTAGTGGCCGCGCATGCGGTAGGCGCGGATCATCATGATGGCGCGCACCGAATCCTGGGCGGCGCGTTGGATGTCGGCGGCGGAGAGATCGGCGCCGGTCGCTTGCGCCTTCTGCGCGACCTTCTCCTTCACGCGGGTCTCGATGGGGCGCCAGTCGCCGTCCATCGCGGAGACCAGCTCGCCGTTGAGCGGCACGGGCCAGTCCGTCCGCTGCCAGCGCGGCGCGCTCGCTTCGGCGATGACGGCGGTCCGGTCGTCCTTCAACTCGGCGAAGAAGGCCTGCCAGCCTGCGTCTACGCTGTTGGGATCGGCCTGATACTGGGCGTAGAGCTGCTCGAGATACTCGGCATTGCCGCCGTACAGGAAGGAGGAGTTGAGAAACGCGGTGTTCGCGTCCTGGCGAGCCATGGCAGACTGTCCGTGAGTTGTGCGCTACCCCTAATCTAGGGGGTTTGGGATGAAATCTGAACCGGCAACGTGCAACCCAGGTGCCAGGAAGCGGCGTAGCGCGGTCATGCGGCACCGAGGAGGGCGAGGGTGCGGGTGTCCCGCTCGCCGTCGAAGAAGCGATCGAGCGCCTGCGAAAACAGAGGCTCCTCGGGAAGAGTGCGCTCGAACAGGGTGAGCGAGGAGGCGAACTTGAGGTCGTCGGGCGGGCCGAAGAGGGCGCGTGCATCGTGCAAGCCCGAGGCGAGCGCGGCACGCGTCGCGGCAACGAGCCGCGGTCCGAGGACGGGGTCGGCGCGGTAGGCGGTCGCCTCCTCGAGCGAGCGGATGGCGTAGTGGCGGGCGGTCGGACTGGTGCCGAGACCGGCAAGCTGCGGAAAAATGAACCACATCCAGTGCGTGCGCTTGGCGCCGGCGGTGAGCTCGGCGCAGGCGCGCTCGAACACGCCCCGCTGCGCGTCGACGAAGCGGGCGAGGTCGAAGGGGTCGCTCATCGTCGGCCTCCGGGGCGCGCCGTGAACCGGACGCGCCGTCGCGGCGTTGGAATGGCGGGGCGGGCCGCCCGGCGGCTCCCGCCCCGACGCGCCACGGAGCAAGGAATGCCCAACACCACACACGCCGGCGCAGCACCTGCCGATGCGGCACATGCCGGCCAGGAGGAGCACTCGCTCGGCGACGTGCTCGACCGCCTCGGCACGGCCGGCGAGCGGGAGAAGGTCCACCTCAACGACGTGCTCGCTGCGTTCAAGGATCGCTCGAGCGGGGTCCTCATCACCATGCTGGGGCTCGTGGCGGCACTGCCCGTGATCGGCGCGGTGCCCGGAATTTCAATGGTCGTGAGCGTGCTCATCCTGGCGGTCATCGTGCATTCGCTGATCGGCGGCGGCACGCTGCGTCTGCCGGGAAAGGTGGGGCGTCTCGGGGTCGATCGCCAGAGCTTTCAGAACGGGCTCGAGACCGGCCGGCGCTGGACGCGGCCGGTGGATCGTCTCCTCGCCCGACGCCTGACGGTGCTGACCGAGGGCCGCCTCGCCCGCAGCCTCCTGAAGCTGATGACGGCGTGTCTCGCCGTCGTCATGTTCCCGCTGGAGCTCGTGCCCTGGGGGGTGACGGCGCCGGCGATCGGCATCGTCGCCTTCGGCCTGGCGCTGATCGCCCACGACGGCGTGTTCGCCCTCGTGGGCTACCTGATGGCGCTCGCGACGCTGGGGACGGTGCTCGCGATCTTCTGAGCGCCCGTCCATCGCCGCCTGGCGGGCGGCGGGCCCGCCTGCGACGCCATGGGGCGGGGTGTCAGCCCTTCAGCACCTTCACGAGCGTCTTGCCGAGCTGCGCCGGCGACGGCGACACCTTGATGCCGGCCGCCTCCATCGCCGCGATCTTGTCCTCGGCGCCGCCCTTGCCGCCGGAGATCACCGCGCCGGCGTGACCCATGGTGCGGCCCGGAGGGGCGGTGCGCCCGGCGATGAAGCCGACCATCGGCTTCTTGCGGCCCTTCTTCGCCTCGTCGGCGAGGAACTGGGCGGCGTCTTCCTCGGCCGAGCCGCCGATCTCGCCGATCATGATGATCGATTCCGTCTCGTCGTCGGCGAGGAACATCTCCAGCATGTCGATGAACTCGGTGCCCTTCACCGGGTCGCCGCCGATGCCGACCGCGGTCGACTGGCCGAGGCCCTCGGCGGTGGTCTGGAACACCGCCTCGTAGGTGAGGGTGCCCGAACGCGACACGATGCCCACCGACCCGTCGCGGAAGATCGAGCCCGGCATGATGCCGATCTTGCACTCGTTGGGGGTGAGGACGCCGGGGCAGTTGGGGCCGAGGAGACGCGAGTTGGACTTGTCGAGCTTGGCCTTCACCTTGACCATGTCCATCACCGGGATGCCCTCGGTGATGCAGACGATGAGCGGGATCTCCGCCTCGATCGCCTCGATGATGGCGGCGCCGGCGCCCGCGGGCGGCACGTAGACGACGCTGGCGGTGGCGCCAGTCGCCTCCTTCGCCTCGCCCACGGTGGCGAAGATCGGCAGCGGCTTCGCCGTGCCGTTGGCGCCCGTCCAGGTTTCGCCGCCCTTCTTGGGGTGGACGCCGGCGACCATCTGCGTGCCGTGATAGGCGAGCGCCTGCTCCGTGTGGAAGGTGCCGGTGCGGCCCGTCAGCCCTTGGACGATGACCTTGGTATCTTTGTCGACGAGGATGGACATTGCGAAATCTCTTCAGGCTGCGGGAGGTTTGGTGAGCCGCGACCCTTCGCTAGTCGAAAGGTGCGCCGAGCTCAACCGCGCGGAGGCGAGGGGGACGCGCCCCGGAAGGCGGGACGCGGGTGAGGAAGAGGCGGTGAACGGCGGCATCGGAGCGCTCATCACGGTGTGACCGAACGCTGATGGATCACGACGGTGCCCGCCAGCTTGTCGTGCCAGCCTTGCTTGCGCCGGTCGAACGCGATCCAGATGAAGCCGAGCATGAAGAAGAAGGCGGAGATGAAATAGGCGCAGTAGCGGCCGACGCCCTGCCACATCGTGACATAGCGGCCGTCGTCGGCGCGCAGCACCTTGAGGTTCATGACCATCTTGCCCGGTGTCGCCGCCCACCGGACCCAGAAGAACACGGTGAGGATGAGCGGCAGGAGAGTGCCGATCCAGAAATTGTCCGGCACCTCCACGAGGGTGGGGCCGGCGGGGAAGATCCGGTCCTCGCCGTAGACCGCGATGCCGGCCGGCACCGAGATCGCCGAGAACAGGATGCCGTCGATGACGGCGGCGACGAGGCGGCGCCAGAAGCCGCCATATTCGACCTCGGCGACGGGATGGGTGAAGGCCATCACGCCCTCCCTCTGCCGTGCGTCCGAGCCGCCATCGCCGCCTCCCGTCCGATCAGCCCTTGACCGCCGCGACGATCTTCTGCGCGGCGTCGTCGAGATCGTCGGCGGAGGTGATGTCGAGGCCGGACTGGTCGAGGATCGCCTTGCCCTGCTCGACGTTGGTGCCCTCGAGGCGGACCACCAGCGGTACCTGGAGGCCGACTTCCTTCACCGCGGCGACCACGCCCTCGGCGATCACGTCGCAGCGCATGATGCCGCCGAAGATGTTGACGAGGATGCCCTTCACGTTCGGGTCGGCGGTGATGATCTTGAACGCCGCCGTCACCTTCTCCTTGGAGGCGCCGCCGCCGACGTCGAGGAAGTTGGCGGGCTCGGCGCCGTAGAGCTTGATGATGTCCATGGTGGCCATGGCGAGACCGGCGCCGTTCACCATGCAGCCGATGTTGCCGTCGAGCGCCACGTAGGCGAGGTCGTACTTCGACGCCTCGATCTCCTTGGAGTCCTCCTCGGTGAGGTCGCGCAGCTCCATCACGTCGGGGTGGCGGAAGAGGGCGTTGCCGTCGAACGACACCTTGGCGTCGAGCACGCGCAGGTGGCCGTTCTCCATCACGATGAGGGGGTTCACCTCGAGGAGGCTCATGTCCTTCTCGGTGAACGCCTGGTAGAGCTGGCGGGCGAGCGTCGGCATCTCGCCGGCGGCCGGCTCCTCGAGGCCGAGCGCCGCGACGAGCTTGGCGGCGTCGGCGTCGGTCACCCCGGCGGTCGGATCGATCGGCACGGTGATGATCTTCTCCGGCGTCTCCTCGGCGACCGCCTCGATGTCCATGCCGCCCTCGGTGGAGGCGACGAAGGCGACCTCGCCGACGGTGCGGTCGACGAGCAGCGACAAGTAGAGCTCGCGGGAGATGTCGGCGCCGTCCTCGATGTAGAGACGGTTCACCTGCTTGCCGGCGGGGCCGGTCTGCTTGGTGACGAGGGTGTTGCCGAGCATCTCCTTGGCGTTCGCCACCACCTCGTCGATGGTCTTCGCCAGGCGCACGCCGCCCTTGGCGTCGGGGCCGAGCTCCTTGAACTTGCCCTTGCCGCGGCCGCCGGCGTGGATCTGGCTCTTCACCACGTAGAGCGGGCCGGGCAGCGACTTCGCCGCCGCTTCGGCCTCGCCGGCCGAGGTGATGGCGACGCCCTGCGCGACGGGGGCACCGAAGCCCTTCAAAAGCTCTTTCGCCTGATGCTCGTGGATGTTCATGGGGTGCTCCGGTGGGTCAGCAGTTCTGCAGCGCCTGGTCAATGGCCTTCGCAGAGCCCGACAGGGACAGGGTGAAGGCGTCGCCCTCGCGCAAGGGAGGATCGAAATCGTAACTGAGCTTCGAGCCGCGGCGCATCGCGTCGATCAGCGCGTCGTTGCGGCCGACCGTGGCGGACGCCTGCCAGGCGGCGTCGAGCTCGTTGAAGGAAAGGGTCGCGTCGCGGACATAGTCCGTACCATCCACGTCGAAGCGGATGTCGGGGGTCTGTGCCGGCTCCTCCATGGCGTAGAGGGCCGGGCGCAGCATCACCCCGTCGTCGTGGCAGGCGACCTCGAAGCCGACGGCGTCGGATTCGGGAATGCCCCAACGGGCGTAGCCGCCCGCCTCGCCGAGGCCCGCGTACCAGTGCGGTTCCGGTTCCTCGGCGAGTGCCCCGCTCACGAAGAGCGAGGCCATGGCGATGATCGCCAGATTACGCAAGGCTCGCATCGATGTTGCGGCACGCTTCGAGTAGCCCGCGCACCGCGTTCACCGACGAGTCGAAGCCGTCCTTCTCGGTGCCCTGGAGCTCGATCTCGACGATCCGCTCCACGCCGCCCGCGCCGATCACCACCGGCACGCCGACGTAGAGATCGTCGATGCCGAACTGGCCGGACAGATGGGCGGCGGCCGGCAGGACGCGCTTCTTGTCCTTGAGGAAGGCCTCGGCCATCTGGATCGCCGCGGCCGCCGGGGCGTAGAAGGCGGAGCCGGTCTTCAGGAGGCCGACGATCTCGGCGCCGCCGTCACGGGTGCGCTGCACGATCTGGTCGAGCTTCTCCTGGGTGGTCCAGCCCATCTTCACGAGATCGGGCAGCGGGATGCCGCCGACCGTGGAGTAGCGGGTGAGCGGCACCATGGTGTCGCCGTGGCCGCCGAGCACGAAGGCCGACACGTCCTCGACGGAAACGTTGAACTCCTCGGCGAGGAAGGTGCGGAAGCGGGCCGAGTCGAGCACGCCGGCCATGCCGACGACCATGTTCTCCGGCAGGCCCGAGAACTTCTGCAGCGCCCACACCATCGCGTCGAGCGGGTTGGTGATGCAGATGACGAAGGCGTCGGGGGCGTGCGTCTTGATGCCCTCGCCGACCTGGCTCATGACCTTGAGATTGATGCCGAGAAGGTCGTCGCGGCTCATGCCGGGCTTGCGCGGCACGCCGGCGGTCACGATGACCACGTCGGCGCCGGCGATGCCGGCATATTCGTTGGTACCGGAGAGGGCGCAGTCGAAGCCGTCGATCGGCGAGGACTGCATGATGTCCAGGGACTTGCCCTGAGGAGTGCCCTCGGCGATGTCGAACATCACAACATCGCCCAGTTCTTTCAGACCCGCGAGGTGGGCGAGCGTGCCGCCGATCTGACCCGATCCGATAAGGGCGATTTTTGAGCGTGACATGGGTGTTCCGAGAGTTGTGCGAGTGCAGGGGCGGCCTAGCGCGATCGCCATCTTTGTTCAAGCTGCATTCGCGGGTTGGTCATGTGAGTGGCGAGGATTCCGCGTCGTGGAGGTAGGCCGAAGAGCGCATCTCATGCAGGCGCGAAGCTGTGCGGGCGAAGGCGAACGCCTCGTTCGCCGCACCCCCGTCGCCCGGGTCGAACAGATCGTCGGGTTCTCCCGCCGCCGTCACCACGAGGCGAACCCGTTGATCGTAAAGGACATCGATGAGGAGAATGAAGCGTCGCGTGGTCTCGCGCCGCGCCGGCGACAGCACCGGGATGTCCGACAGGAAGACGGTGTGGAAGCGGTGGGCGAGGGCGAGATAGTCGTTCGCCCCGAGCGCGGCCTCGCAGAGCTCGGCGAAGGTGAAGCGGGCGAGGCCGCCGGCGGCGCGGGGCACGCTCAACATGCGCGAAGCAACCTTGACGGTATCCGGCCCGTCCTCGCGGCCGCCGAGGATCTCGTCCCACAGCCGGTCGAAGCCGGCGTCGCCGGGGGCGAACCACACGCGGCGGCCTTCGAGCTGGTCGAGGCGGTAGTCGGTCGCCGAATCGAGCCGCACCACGTCGACGTTCTCGACGAGAAGTCGGATGAACGGCACGAAGAGCTGCCGGTTGAGCCCGTTCGCGTAGAGGTCGTTGGGCGCCACGTTGGAGGTGGCGACGAGCGTCACGCCGCGCTCGAAGATGCGGGTGAAGAGGCGCGACAGGATCATCGCGTCAGCGATGTCGATGACGGCGAACTCGTCGAAGCAGAGGACGCGGGCCTCGCGGGCGATGAGGTCGGCGGCCTCCTCGACCGGCTCGGCGGCGTGCTCGGCGCGCAGCCGGGCGATGCGGTCGTGCACGTCGGACATGAAGTCGTTGAAGTGGACGCGGCGCTTGGAGCGCAGCGGGACGGTCTCGTAGAAGAGGTCCATCAGCATCGTCTTGCCGCGGCCCACCTCGCCCCAGACATAGAGGCCCTTCACCGCGCGCGGCTTGCCGAAGCGCTTGCGCACGAAGCGGCTGAGGCGGCCCTCCGCGGGCTCGGCGAGGTCGGCGAGCACCCCGTCGAGGGCGCGGGCGACCGACACCTGCCCGGCATCGCGGGTGACCTCGCCGGCGGCGACGAGGCTGTCATATTTCTGCGTGACGGCCTCCGTCATCGCGCCGCCGCCTGACCGGCGTTCGCAGGCGCGGCATCGCCGTGTCGCCGCGGCAAGGCAGGAAACGGCACGCTGACGGGCATATGGGGGGCACCGGATCGGGTCACGAGAGGATCCGATACCGCGGGTGCGAAGCGTTGTCACGCCGTCAGCGCCGGAGGAGGGGGCCGGGGCGCCATGCCGGCGACTTCCCTCGGCCGCCCGCAGCGACTAACAGAAGTGCGTCAGAAGGAGGCGGCGATGGACTACGAGATGATCCTGACCGAGCGCGACGGTGCCGTGGGCATCGTGACGCTGAACCGGCCCAAGGCGCTGAACGCGCTGAGCACGCCGCTCGTCGACGAGGTGGTCGACGCGCTGCGCGCCTTCGACGCCGACCCCGGCATCGGCTGCATGGTGCTGACGGGCTCGGAGCGCGCCTTCGCCGCCGGCGCCGACATCAAGGAGATGAAGGACCTCAGCTTCGCCGATGCCTTCGGCGGCGACTTCATCTCCTCCTGGGACCGTATCGCCACGATGCGCAAGCCGGTGATCGCCGCGGTGGCGGGCTTCGCCCTCGGCGGCGGCTGCGAGGTGGCGATGATGTGCGACCTCATCATCGCCGCCGATACCGCGAAGTTCGGTCAGCCCGAGATCAATCTCGGCGTCATGCCGGGCGCCGGCGGCACCCAGCGCCTCACCCGCGCCGTCGGCAAGGCGAAGGCGATGGACCTCATCTTGACCGGCCGCATGATGGAGGCGGAGGAGGCCGAGCGCTGCGGCCTCGTCGCCCGGATCGTGCCCGCCGACCGCCTCCTCGAGGAGGCGAAGACCTTGGCGGCGACCATCGCGCGCCACTCCCTGCCGTCGCTGATGGCGGCGAAGGAGAGCGTCAACCGTGCCTACGAGACGACGCTGTCGGAGGGGGTTCACTTCGAGCGGCGCCTGTTCCATGCCCTGTTCGCCACCCATGACCAGAAAGAGGGCATGGCGGCGTTCGCGGAGAAGCGCAGCCCGGAGTTTCAGAACCGCTAAGACTTGACCAGGCGCCTCTTGTCCGCTAGGCGCGCCTGTCTAGATTCGGATGGGCCGCTGTCGGCCCCAACGGAAGAGTTCATGGCAAACACCAAGTCCGCCCAGAAGATGGTCCGCAAGCTGAAGAAGCGGACCGACATCAACACGGCGCGCCGCTCGCGCATGCGCACCTTCATCCGCAAGGTCGAGGAGGCGATCACCTCCGGCGACGCCACGGCCGCGCGCGACGCGCTGAAGGTGGCGCAGCCCGAGATCATGCGTGCCGCGTCGAAGGGCATCATTCACAAGAACACCGCCTCGCGGAAGGTCTCCCGCCTCGCGAGCCGCGTGAAGGCGATCGCCTGAGGCGATCGGCGGCCGATTCGCGCTGAGGCCACCTGCGGCCCCGCGATCGGCATCCCGACCGAAGAACGAGCCAGCCGTGCCGCGCCGACAGCGCGAGCGCGGCTTTTGGCGTCGGCACGACCACCATCGACCGCTTAACAATGCTTCATGAATCTTTCGCCGAGTTCATTTGACCCTCGGCCTGGCAGCGCCTCTGATGGGCCTGCGCTAGGAGCGGGCGGCTGCCTCAAATCGGTGAGGATCAAAAGCCGCAAATGGGAGTTTTCCACGCTCTCCTTTCTCTGTGACACGACGCTGATGAGGACGTCGTGAGAATTCAAAAGGTTGCGGTTTTCGACAGAATTTTCTTACAAAAATGATTTATATTTCCGGGGGTTAGTTTGAAAACAGCTTGTTAGCCGGCTCGCTCGCGTCTTAAGGAAATGTCAACCTTTGCCGGCGCAAAAATTAAATTCCCTGCGCCCTCCTTTTCCTGCCCCTGTGCGAACCCTCTAAATTGCTTGGGTTTTTTCTTCACCTGCCGTCTAAAACGTCACGGAAATGGCGGCGTTTCGGGCAGACTCTCGGAAACTCGCACGCCGTTCGCTCTTGCCCAACGCCGCGCCGCATGGTTCTTAAGGGACACCAGCGGGCGGGAAGGTTACCCGTTGGGAATAAAGTCTCGGCGGCAATGCAATGCCGAGTGAATGCGTCGAAGAGGGCCGATTCATGACTCACCATGCTGACATTCGCTGTGTTCCGAAGTTTGGCATGCCCGTCATGAAGCCCCTTTAGCTTCCCAAACGCCGATCGTCGTCCACCGGACGACTTTTGAAAAACGATCTAGGCTTAGCGGATGCTCAGGCATCTGCACAGGGATGCTTTGCCAATGACACAGAACACCGATCCAATCCCGGAGATGACACCCGACGAGACCTTCGAGGCGCTGGAGGCTGACGCCAACGCCGTTCTCGTCGATGTGCGGACACGGGCGGAGTGGTCCTATGTCGGGATCGTCGATCTCGGCGCTCTCGGGCGGGACCCTGTTCTGATCGAATGGCAGACCTTCCCGACCATGGAAGTCGCCTACGATTTCGGGCCGGCGCTGGAAGGCGCTTGCCCGGACAAGTCGGCCGCTCTCTACTTCCTCTGCCGCAGCGGGGCGCGAAGCCTTGCCGCAGCGAAGTTGGCGAGCGCGCTCGGCTATAGACGGTGCGTCAACGTGAAGGACGGATTTGAAGGTCCGCCTGACGCCGAGGGGCACCGGGGAACTGTGGCGGGTTGGAAGGCCAGCGGCCTTCCCTGGCGCCAATCCTAGCGACCCAAGACCGCGTTTCAAAGTTGTGGACTTCCGTCGGCGCACCCGGGCGCCGAGCGGGGAAGGTGCGTCCACGTCCGGGTGTTCGGGCTTAGCACAGGGGAATTGAGGAGATTGCGGACGATGGGACCGATGGAATCCCCCACGACCAATACCAACGATGAGGATAAAGATATGGGCCGTGCCCACTGGGCGCGCATCCAAGCCGAATTGCGCGCGGCCCATGGTGAAGACATCTATGCGTCCTGGTTTGAGCGCATCGAATTTGAGAGCGTGACCGGCGACGTGGTGGAGCTCTCCACGCCGACGCCGTTCATCCGTCACTGGACGCAGACCCAGTACGGCACGGAGATCCTGCAGCGTTGGCGCAGTGTCGATCCGGCGACCAGCGAGCTGCGCTTCAAGGTGCGCTCGCCGCTGCGGCCGCGCTCGGTGCCGCGGGCGACGGCGCCCAACCGGGTCGGTGCGCCATCCCAGCCCTCGCCCGCCGTCCGCCGTGCGGTCGAGACGCCGGCCGCGCCGGTGAACCAGGCCGGCGGTCTCGAAGGCTCGCCCCTCGAGCCGCGCTACACCTTCGATACCCTCGTCGAAGGCGCGGCCAACGCCTTTGCCGTCGCGGCGGCCAAGAAGGTCGCTTTTTCCCAGCCCGGCGAGCGGATCGCCTACAATCCCCTGTTCGTATCCGCCCCCGTCGGCCTCGGTAAGACGCACCTGCTGCAGGCGATTGCCTCCGCGGCCGGTCTCGCCAACCCCGCGCGGCGCGTGCTCTATCTCACCGCCGAGCACTTCATGTACCGCTTCCTGTCGGCGATCCGGAACAAGACCACCATCTCGTTCAAGGACATCCTGCGCGACATCGACATTCTCCTCATCGATGACATGCAGTTTCTCAACGGGGCGAAGGTGCACGAAGAGTTTGGCCACACGCTGACGACGCTGGTGGACTCCCAGCGCCAGGTGGTCATCGCGGCCGACCGCGCACCGGCCGATCTCGACGGTCTCGAGCCGCGCGTGCGCTCCCGCCTCGGCGGTGGCCTCCTCGTGGAGCTCGAGACGCCGGACTACGTCATGCGCAAGGCGATCCTGGAGCAGCGCATCGCCGCCCAGCGCGAGAGCTTCGAGAATCTCGTCTTTCCGGCCGAGGTCATCGACTTCGTCGCACGCTCCATCACCACCAACGGGCGCGACCTCGAAGGCGCGGTGAACCGGCTCGTCGCCCACAATCAGCTCACCGGCACCGCGATCGACCTCAAGATGGCAGAAACCGCGCTTCGTGACCTGTTGCGTGCCCGCGAGACGCGCCGGCCGAAGATCGAGGACATCCAGCGGGTCACGTCGCAGCACTTCGGCGTCTCGCGACAGGATCTCGTGTCGGCGCGCCGCACGCGCATCATCGTCCGCCCGCGACAGATCGCCATGTACCTGTCCAAGACGTTGACGCCGCGCTCGCTGCCGGAGATTGGTCGTCGCTTCGGCAACCGTGACCACACCACGGTGCTGCACGCGGTGCGCAAGGTGGAGGAGATGATCGACCGCGACCCACAGGTCGCCGAGGACATCGAGACCTTGAAGCGTCTCCTCGACCAATAACCGCCGACACCTCGGCGCCCCAAGGTTGCGGTGGGGCCGCTTGCGGGAAGGCGAGTGGTTAACAGGCACACCGAACGGCATCCGAACGAAGGGCCGGGCCTTGCACGCCCGGCCTTTTCGGGTTCAACGTAACCTCCCTGCGGGAGGTCACCCGCGCAGTTTCCGACGGACTTGTTATGCGTGCGACCCTCGAACGGGCTCATCTGTTGAAGCCCCTCAGCCATGTCCAGCGCGTGGTTGAGCGGCGCAACACGATCCCGATCCTCTCCAACGTGCTGATCCGTGCCGACGGCGCGCAGATCACGCTGAAGGCGACGGACCTCGATCTCGAGATCGTGGAGACCGTGGAGGCCGGCGTGGAGCAGCCCGGTACCATCACCGTGCCTGCCCACATGCTGCACGACATCGTGCGCAAGATCCCCGAGGGCGCCCGCATCGCGCTCGAGACGAACGCCGACGGCTCCACCATGACGCTGTCGGCCGGCCGCTCGCGCTTCTCGCTGCAGATGCTGCCGGAGAGCGACTATCCGGACATCACCGCCGGCGAGTTCTCCCATCGCTTCCAGCTCGCCGCTCACGACCTCAAATGGTTGATCGATCGCACCCAGTTCGCGATCTCCACCGAAGAGACGCGCTACTATCTGAACGGCATCTATTTCCACACGGTGATGGCGGACGGCCAGCTGATGTTTCGCGCCGTCGCCACCGACGGCCACCGCTTGGCGCAGGCGCAGATCGAGGCGCCGGACGGCTCGGGCGGAATGCCGGGCATCATCGTGCCGCGCAAGACGGTGGGCGAGCTCCAGCGTCTCCTCGACGATCCGGACGAGATGCTGACGGTGGAGCTCTCCGACACCAAGATCCGCGTCAGCTTCGCCAACGTGGTGCTCACCTCCAAGCTGATTGACGGCACCTTCCCCGACTACGACCGCGTGATCCCGAAGAACAACGACAAGATCATGCAGGTGGACCGGCTCGACTTCGCCTCGGCGGTGGACCGGGTGTCGACGGTGTCGTCGGAGCGCGGCCGGGCGGTGAAGCTGTCGCTCGCCGACGGGGCGCTGACGCTGTCGGTGATCAACCCGGATTCGGGCACCGCCACGGACGAGCTGGTGGTCGACTTCGACGACGACCCGCTCGATATCGGCTTCAACTCCAAATATCTGCTCGACATCACCAGCCAGCTCTCGACCGAGAACGCGACCTTCGCGCTGGCGGACCCGGGCTCGCCGACGCTGATCCACGACGGCGACGCCTCGAAGACGCTCTACGTGCTGATGCCGATGCGCGTCTGATCCGTTGCGGATAACGGAGGCGCCGCGCGCCGTCCGCTTGACGCGGCTGGCGCTCACCAACTTCCGCAACTATACCGCCGCCCGCTTCGAGGCGAGCGCCGCCCACGTGGTGTTCACCGGCCCCAACGGGGCGGGCAAGACCAACATCCTGGAGGCGATCTCGCTGCTCTCGCCGGGGCGGGGGCTGCGCCGCGCGACCTATGCGGAGATGGCGCGGCAGGAGACGATCGAGGGGTTCGCCGTCCACGCCCGCATTTTGAGGGAGGGCGACGACGAGCCGACCGGCGTCGGGATCGGGCTCGCCCACGGTGCCTCGAGCCGCCAGGTGCGCATCGGCGGCGAGGACGCCCGGCCCGACGATCTCTCCCGCCTGGTGCGCGTCCTCTGGCTGACGCCGGCGATGGACGGGCTCTTCACCGGCGGCACCGCCGACCGCCGGCGCTTCCTCGACCGTCTGTCGCTCGCCCTCTTCAGCCATCACGGCCGCCACGCCAACGCCTACGAGCGGGCGATGCGCCAGCGCAACCGCATGTTCGAGGACGGCGCGCGCGACCCGGCCTGGTTCGATGCGGTGGAGAAGGAGATGGCCGACCACGGCGCCGCCCTCGCCATGGCGCGGCTGGAGCTGGTGTTGAAGCTCAACGCCGCGCAGGCGGTACGGGCGGCCGAAGGAGGCGACTTCCCGCAGGCCCTCCTCTCGATCGTCGGCGACGAGGGGGATGCGGAGGCGGCGGCGTTCGCTCGCCGGCTGCGGGAGAATCGCGAGCGCGACCGGGCCGCCGGACGGGCGCTGTCCGGCCCCCATCGCGCCGACCTCAAGGTGATGCACGTGGAGAAGGCGATGCCGGCCGGCCTCGCCTCGACCGGCGAGCAGAAGGCGCTGTTGATCGGCATCGTGCTCGGCCACGCGGCGCTGGTGGGGCGGGTGACGGGCGAGGCGCCGCTTCTGCTCCTCGACGAGGTGGCGGCGCACCTCGATCCGGGCCGCCGGGCGGCGCTCTACGACACGCTCGACGCCCTCGGCACCCAGACCTTCATGACCGGCACGGACGACAGCCTGTTCACCGCCCTCGGCGACCGCGCCGATCGCTTCCACGTGGCCGAGGGAACGATCGTGCCGGCCTGAGGCCGTCAGTGGCTCGGCGTGCTCTCCACGACAATGTCGACCTCGATCTCGCCGGCCTCGCCGAAGTCGAGCTCCACCGGGAAGGTGGTGCCGAGTTCGGGCGCGGGCGTCATGCCGGTGATCCAGAGGTGCGGGCCCCACGGCGCGAGGCTCACCGGCTTGCCGGGCGGCAGGGTGATGTCGTCGAGGAAGCTCACCTCGCCGTCCTTGCTCACGCGACGGAAGCGGACCGTGGTGCCGTCGCCCGCGGTGACCGCGACGAGGTGGGCCGGCTCGCTGCCGCGATTGAAGAGGGCGCCGTAGATCGGCAACCCGCCGTCGGTCATCCCGGGGGAATAGACGTGGCCGACGGCGATGGTCTTCAGCGTGTAGCTGTGGGCGTGCGCGGTGCTCGCGGCGAGCGGGGCGGCGAGAACGCCGCTCGCGAGAGCCGCGGCGAGGAGACGGCGGCCGAGCCGGCGGCGGGAGGCGGAGGGCATGATCATCTCCTTGGAGCGTCGTTGTCGAACACGGCTTGCTGTGTCTCCTCGAGCCTTTCGCCGAGCGCCTTCGAGCCGGCGGCGAGGTCGCGGGCGGCGGCGATCTCCGCCTCGGACAGGCCGTCCTGCCTGTAGAAGGTGTAGGAGAGCGTCACCGTCCGGTTCGGGGCGGCGGCCTCGTCCTTCAGATATTGCTCATCGATGTAGAAGACGACGGGCATGCGGGCGCTCTCGCCCGGGCCGAGCCGCTCTTCGGTGAAGCAGAAGCACTCGATCTTGAAGAAGTAGGGTGCGGCCACGTAGGGCAGCACGTTGAAGGCGGCGCGCGCGACGATCGTCTCGTCGGTGTTGTTCTTGGCGTAGTAGGCGGCTTCGACGGGCTCGCCGAAGCCGACCTCCACCTCCCGCGTCTCGGGGCGGAACTCCCAGTCGAGGCCGGGCGCGACGTTGGCGTCGAAGGTGACGGTGATGCGCTCGTTGCTCTCGGCGTGCGGGGTGACGGCCTTCGGATCGAGCGTGCGCGGCGTGCCGCCGTAGCCGGTGACGCTGCAGAACACCCGATAGAGGGTGGGTGCGTAGGAGACGAGCACCGCCATCGCGACCAGCACCAGCACGAGGGCGGCGACGATGCGTCCGTTCTTGGCGGCGGGACTAGCCATCGGGTGGCGCGTCCTCGGCGCGGACGGGGCTCGCGGCCGCGGACGGGTGCGCGGCACGTGGCGAGGAGGGCGGGCGACGGCGGTGCGGCGTCTCCTCGCCGCCCGCCGTGCCCCGGCGCGGTCGAGCCGCGGTGCCGGGGGCGAGCGTCTTCGATCTCTGGAGCGGTCGCGTCATGGCTCACCGATAAACGCCTCGGCGGCCCGCCATTCAAGGCGCGGGATGGCGGCTCGGGCAATGGCGAGGGGCGGGTTTCTTCCCGAGCGGCCGCGGGCGCCGCGTCGTGCCTGGCGAGGCGGCACGAGATGCCGGATGCTGCGATGAATGCGCGCGGGTGGCGTCTCAGCGGGGTGGGCCGGCGCGCGGCGGGGCGACGGACGCCCGCGGCAGCAGGCTCGTCGGGTAGAGCGTGCGGTTCGGCGGTGGCAGGACGCTTCCCTCGGCGCGGGCGGCGTCGATGCGGGCGATGAGGCGCGCCACCGCATCCTCGCCGACGGTCGCGAAGTCCCAGTCGATCGCCGTGATCGGGGGCGTGCCGGCCCGCGTCAGCTCGTTGTCGCCGATGCTGACGATGGAGAGGTCGGCCGGAATGCTGAGCCCTTCCGATTCGATGTAGTGCAGCACGCCGGACAGAAGCTGCGAGCCGAGTGTGATGATGGCGGTGGGCGGCTCGGGCCGGCGCATCAGGATGAAGGTGGCGTTGAAGGCGCTGTCGACCGGGCCGTCCACCTCGCGCACGAGGTCGGGGGCGTCGGCGATCCCCGTCTCGGCGCAGAACTCCAGGAAGGCGTCGATGCGGGCGGCGGAGGGGCGGGCCCCACGACTCGGCGTGACCAGCCCGATGCGGCGGTGGCCGAAGGCAGCGAGGTGCTGCGCGGCCTGCCGGGCGGCGGTGGCGTGGTCGACGCAGAAGCAATCGTTGGTCGGGCGCTCCCGCTCGATCTGCACCGTCGGGATCGCGAGATCCTCGATCGCCTTGTTGACCTCCGCCCGATCCTGCCAGCCGGTGAGGTAGACGATGCCGTCGAAGCGGTGGCGGCGGGCGGTGGCGAGGGCGTCGAGCTCACGGCTCGCGACGTTGCCAGTGCTGAGGACCACCATGGAGTAGCCGGCGTCGTAGAGCGCACGCTGGAGCGAGCCGACGAGGCGGGCGTAGAGCGGGTTGGCGATGTCGGTGACGATGCAGGCGACCATGCGCGTCGCCGCCCGGCGCATGTTCTGCGCCGCGATGTTGGGCACGTAGTTGAGCTCGGCGACGGCGGCGCGGACGCGGGCGGCCTTGTCCGGGTGAACGCGGCTGGTGTTGTTGAGAACGCGCGAGACGGTACCGATCGAGACGCCGGCACGGTCGGCGACGTCGCGGATGGTGGCGAACGGGGCGGGCTGGCGCGTGCGCTTGTCAGTCATCGTGGAGTCCGTCCGAGGCTCGCCGTGGAGCCTAGCTTTTCGCGGTGGCGCAGGGTAGCGCCGCCGCATCTTTGGCCACGGCGGAGAGCGGAGCGCCCCCGTGCCGCCTTGGCGGCGCAGAGAAGCGCCGTGCCGCCTTGGCGGCGCAGAGGAGCGCCGTGCCGTCTTGGCGGCGCAGAGGAGCGCCGCCGTGCCGTGAGGCTCAGTCGGCCCAGTGCTTCAGCACCTTCACCTCGCCCTTTTCCCCGTCGATCACTTCGGCGTAGCCGAAGACGGTGGGGCCGGCGTGCTTCTCCGGCGCGTAGGTCACCGGCGGGATGATGCCGCTGTCATAGGTGCCGAGGGCTTCGAGCGCGTCCATCAGCTTCTCGCGGGTGGGCTCGCCCTCGACGTTCCTCAGCGCCGTGACGAAGAGCTTGGCGCCGGACATCCCCATGAAGGGCCAGTAGCCGGGGGCGGTGTCGGGCGCGAACTCGGCCATCGCCTCCTTCGCCTCGGCGACGGCTTCCGTGTCCATCGTCTCGTGCGCGGAATAGAGGTTGATGATCAGGCCGTTGAGCGCGGAGCCGCCGAGGTCGAGGCTCACCTTGTCCGACATCAGCTGGGGCGCCAGGAACTTCGCATCCCACCCGAGCTTCTGCGCTTCGAGCATGAAGAGGGCGCCGTGCTTGGGGATGACGGCCATCACCACCGCGTCGGGGTTGGTGTCGCGCAGCGACAGGGCCTGGGCGCTGACGTCGACGTCGGAGGGGACGTAGCTCGCCTCGCCGACGACCTCGAGGCCGTTCTCCTCGGCATACTCCTCGACGCCCTGGAGGATCTCCTTGCCGTACTGGTCGTCCTGGTAGAACACGGCGAGGGTCTTCGCGCCGAGCTCCTCGGCGGCGTATTTCGCCAGCGAGATGCCGTGCGAGGTGCCGAGCGGCGAGATCGGGAAGACGATGCGCTCGGTCGGGGTGTTGATCGAGGGGTGGCTGCCGAGCGGGCCGATGAGAGGCACGCCGCGGTTCGCGAGGTGGGGGATCATCGCCACGGTGTTGGTGGTGCCGAGGGTGCCGACGATGGCGAACACGCCGTCGCGGTCGACGAGCTTCTTCGCGGCGGCGACAGCCTGCTGCGGGTTGTAGCTGTCGTTCTCGAAGTGGACGATGATCTTGCGGCCGTTGACGCCGCCGTTCTTGTTCACCCACTTCAGGTAGGCGTCGATGCCGTCGCGATATTGCGAGGCGCCGGCCGACAGGCCGCTCTGGAGGGGCAGGATCGAGCCCACCTCGATGGTGTCGTCGGTGACGCCGGGGTCGCCCGCAAAGGCGGGCGCGGCGATGACGAGGGCTCCTATTAGAGTGCTGAGGCGGATGGTCTTCACGGTTTCCTCCTGTTTGCCGCTCTTGTCGGCGCTGTCATGACGTGCCGAGATAGGCCGACACGATCTCTTCGTTCTTCGCGAGCTCCTCGGCGGAGCCGGACATGACGATCCGGCCCTTTTCGAGGACGTGCGCGTGATCGGCGCGCGCCAGCGCTTTCTTGGCGTTCTGCTCCACCAGGATGACGGTGATGCCGCGCGCGCGAATTTCGCCGACGAGACCCATGATCTCGTCGATGATGAGGGGGGCGAGGCCGAGGGTGGGCTCGTCGAGGAGCATGAGGCGGGGGGCCGACATCATCGCCCGCCCGACCGCCACCATCTGCTGCTCGCCGCCCGACAGGGTGCCGGCGATCTGGCCGATGCGCTCGGCGAGACGGGGGAAGAGCGTGAGCACCGCCTCGCGGTCCCGCTTCACCGCCGCCGCGTCGCGGCGCAGGAAGGCCCCCATCTGGAGGTTCTCCTCCACCGTGAGCCCCGAGAAGAGCTGCCGTCCCTCCGGCGACATCGCGAGGCCCGCGCGCACGATGCGGTCGGGCCGGGCGCCGGCGATCGAGGCGCCGTCGAAGCGGATCGCGCCGGAGACGCGGCCGGGGCAGACGCCCATGATCGCGGTCAGCAGCGAGGACTTGCCGGCGCCGTTGGCGCCGAGGATCGCCACCACCTCGCCCGCCGCGACGGAGAGGGTGACGTTCTCGACGGCGCGGATGCCGCCATAGTGGATGGAGAGGTTGTCGATCTCGAGGAGCATCAGGCCTCTCCCTCGCCGAGATAGGCCTCGATGACCTTGTGGTTGGCGCGGATCTCCTGCGGCGTGCCCTCCGCGATCAGGCGGCCTTGCACCACCACGATGATGCGGTCGCAGGCCGACATCACGAGGCCCATGTCGTGCTCCACGAGGAGGATGGTGATGCCGTGCTCGGCGCCGAGACGGCGGATGACGCGGCCGAGCTCGGTCGACTCGGTGTGGTTCATGCCCGCCGCCGGCTCGTCCATCATGAGAAGGCGGGGCTCGGCGACGAGGGCGCGGGCGAGCTCCACCTGTTTCTGGGTGCCGAAGGGGAGGTCGGCGACGCGGCGGTCGCGGATCTCGGAGAGGCCGAGCTCGGCGAGGGCGGCGTCGGCGGTGGCATAGGCGGCGCGGGTGGCGCGGCGCGAGGCGGGCAGCCCCAGAAGCTCGGCGGTCCAGCCAGCCCGCAGCCGTGCGGCGCATCCCATCGCCACGTTGTCGACGGCCGAGAGGTCGGTGAACAGCTCCAGGTTCTGGAAGGTGCGCATCACCCCGCGCTCCGGCAGGCGGTGGATCGGCTCGGCGAGAAGATCGAAGCCGAGCGCCTCGACGTGTCCGGCGTCCGGCGTGGTGATGCGGGTGAGGCAGTTGAGGATGGTCGACTTGCCGGCCCCGTTGGGCCCGATGAGGCCGCACACGCTGCCCTGCGCCACGCGGAAGGAGAGGTCGTCCACCGCCTTGAGGCCGGAGAACGACATGGAGAGGCCTTGAACGGCGAGCGCATCAGGCATCGCGGCGCCTCACGAGACGGAGCGCGCGGCGGGGCAGCGAGGCGAGCCCGTCGGGCAGCAGATGCATGAAGCCCACGAGGAGGGCGCCGTAGATGAACATCTGCCACTCCTCGAAAGCGCGCAGGAACTCCGGCGAATAGGCGAGGAAGAGGCCGCCGAGGAGGGCACCCACCACCGAGTGCAGCCCGCCGACGATCACCATGGTGAGGAAGCCGAGGGAGACCACGAGGGTGAAGCTGTCGGTGGAGAGCTGGCCGAGCACGGCGCCGTAGAACGCGCCGGAGACGCCGGTGATCGCGGCGGAGAGGGCGAAGACGAACATGGTGGTGGTGGCCCGGTTCACGCCGCAGACCTGGGCGGCGATGTCGGAGAGGCGCATGGCGTTGAGGCTGAGGCCCCCGAGTGAGCGCCGCAGATTGACGACGAGGAGCAGCGTCACCGCGAGGATCGCGAGGAGCAGGAAGTAAGCCGAGAAGTCCGACATCAGCTCGTAGCCGAAGATCGACGGGCGCGGCACGAACATGCCCTGCCGACCGCCCGTCAGCCCGTCCCACTCGTAGAGGACGTGGACGATGACGAGGGAGAAGCCGAGCGTGGCGATGGCGAGATAGTGGCCCTGCACGCGCAACGCCGGCAGCGCCACGAGGAGGCCCGCCACGCCGGCGAAGAGGCCGGAGACGAGGAGGGTGAGGATGAAGGGCACGCCCACCTTGGTGACGAGGATCGCCGAGGTGTAGGCGCCGATCGCCCAGAATCCGGCATGGCCGATGGAGATCTGTCCGGCGACGCCGAGGAGGAGGCCGAGGCTGAGGGCGACCATCGCGTAGATGACGGCCATGCAGAGGAGATAGTGGCCGTAGGGTCCAACGAAGAACGGCAGCGCGATGGCGACGCCCCCCGCGGCGAGGCAAGCGATCGTGCGCATCTTACACCTTCCGTTTCAGGGCTTTGGTGAACAGCCCCTGCGGCCGCACCATCAACACGACGATGATGAGGACGAAGGCGAAGCTGTCCTTGATTGTGTTGTCGACGTAGGCGCCGACGAAGGCCTCCATCACGCCGAGGAGCAGGCAGCCGATCGCCGCGCCCGGCAGGCTCGCGAAGCCGCCGAGGATGGCGCCGGCGAAGCCCTTCAGGATGATCGCGAGCATCATCTGCTGGTCGACGAAGGTGAGGGGGGCGATGAGAATGCCGCTCATCACCGACAGGCCGGCGGCGAGGCCCCAGGACACGGTGGCGACGACGCCGACGCGGATGCCCATGAGGCGGGCGGCGAAGGGGTTCATGCTCGCGGCCCGCATCGCCGTGCCGTAGCGCGTATGCTCGAAGAAGACGTAGAGCGCAGCCATCACGAGCAGCGTGATGACGATGATGCCGAGGCTCGTGGGCGACACCGCCGCCCCGCCCACCGCGATGGGGGCGGTGGGGAAGAGGGCGGGGAAGCGGTAGGGGTCGAAGCCCCAGATGATGCCGGCGAGGCTGTTGAACATGAAGAACAGGCCGAGCGTCACGATGAGCACGTTGAGCGGCGGGCCGGAGGCGACGGGCTTGATGAAGACGATCTCGAGGAGGGCGCCGATCAGAAAGCCGATGGGGAAGGACAGGACGAGGACGACGAACACCGGCAGCCCCGTCGCCGACAGGACGGACAGGGCGATGAAGGTGCCGAACATGCCGATCTCGCCTTGGGCGAAGTTCACGACATGGGTCGCCTTGTTGATGATGACGAGCGACAGGCCGATCAGCGCGTAGATGCTGCCGACGGCGAGGCCGGAGAGGAGGAGGGGGAGCCAGTTCATGCGGCGGCTTCCAGTCGGGGCGCGGCCACGGAGGCGCGGTGGATGAGCTCCGTCGGGACTTCGAAGCTGCGGTAGGGGGCGACGAGGCCGCTGTCTTCGGCCTCGGCGACGCGGGCGAGGAGGAGGGTGGCGGCGTTGCGGCCGATCTGCCGCATGTCCCAGGCGACGGTGGTGATGGCCGGCCGCGCGAAGCGGGCGAGATCGCTGTCGCCTATGGTGATGACGGAGAGATCGGCGGGGATCGCGATGTCCCGTTCGCGGGCGAAGGTGAGCACCCGCTCCAGCATGAAGGTGGAGAGGGCGATGACGGCGGTGGGGGGCTCCGGCGCGCCGAGCATCGCCTCCATGGTCACGCCGACGTCGACGGCGGTGTCGATGAGGCCGATGAGCGTCTCGTCGACCGGCAGGTCGAGGCGGGCGAGCTCGCGGCGATAGCCTTCGGTGCGGCGCCGCGCCGCCACGAGATCGGCGCGCGGCGTCAGGAGGCCGATGCGGCGATGGCCGAGGCCGACGAGGTGGCGCACCGCCTGCCCCGCGCCGCCGGCGTGATCGACGCGGATCACGTCGCCCGCCTCGAGGTCGCGGTCGACGGCGACGACGGGCACGCCGATCCGGTCCATCGCCTCGCGGTAGCGGGTGTGGGACATCGGCCCGGCGATCGACAGGAGACCGTCGATGCGGCGGCCGCGATCGGACTGGAGGGCGGCGAGCTCGCGCTCCTCGTCGTAGCGCGTGCCGTGCACGATCATGATGTAGCCGGCCTCGACGAGGCGCTCCTCGGCGGCACGGAAGATCTGCGCGACGAGGGGATTTTCCAGCGTCGAGACGTGGCAGGAGATGATGTTGGTGGCGCCGCCGCGCATCGTCTGGGCGGCGCGGTTGAGCTCGTAGCCGAGCTCGCGGGCGGCGGCCTCGACGCGGGCGCGCAGCGCGGGGCTGGCGCCTTCCAGATTGTTGAGGACGCGGCTGACGCTGCCCGGCGACACGCCGGCCTGGCGCGCCACGTCGCGGATGGTGAGCTTGTCGCGACGGGTCATCAGATGGAGAGCCCGCCGTCGACGAGGAGCTGGGCCCCGGTCACGTAGGCCGCGTCGTCGGAGGCGAAGAAGAGGGCGGCGTTGGCGACGTCCCAGCAGGTGCCCTGGCGGCCCATCGGGCACTTCGCGTCGCGCTCCATGAGCTTGTCGGCGAGCTCGTCCGGCGAGAGGTGCTTGTAGAGGGTGCGGATGTGGGGGGTGTCGATCATCCCGGGGATGACGACGTTCACGCGCACCTTCGCGCCGGCGTGCTCGCGGGCGATGATGCGGGACATGTGGTTCAGCGCCGCCTTCGACGAGTTGTAGGCGAGGAAGGACACCCCACCCCAGCGCAGGCTCGCCGTCGACGAGATGTTGATGATCGAGCCGCCGCCCTGCGCCGCCATCACCGGGACGGCGTGCTTGGCGGCGAGGAAGACACTCTTGATGTTCACCTCGTGGACGCGGTCCCACGCCTCCTCGGGGGTGTCGATCGCGCTGCCGAGCTGCTCGATGCCGACATTGTTGTGAAGGACGTCGAGCCGGCCGTGCGTGTCGACGATGGTGTCGACGACGGCCTTGACCTCGTCGCTCTTCGTCACGTCGCAGGCGGTGGCGGTCGCCTCGCCGCCGCGCCGGGCGATCTCGGCGACGGTCGCGGCTGCGGCCTCCTCGCGCAGATCGGCGACGACCACCCGGGCACCCTCGCGAGCGTAGGTGATGGCGCAGGCCTGACCGTTGCTGAAGCCGCCTTCGGGGTGTGACGAGCCGCCGCCCATCACGAGGCAGACCTTGCCAGCCAGCCGTCCAGACCCTGCCATCCTTGTCTCCTGTCCCATATTTTCGTGTATCGTTTTCACAGCAAGAACCACAATTTTGTTCTTGAATCAAGTGGAGATATTGGCGAATGTCCGTCGAAAGATCGTAACGTTTTCAAACGGAGGAGACCGAGGGTGAAGACCATTGATCTGGGGCGGATCCTGGTGGACAGGATCGTTGAGATCGACCCGTTGCTGGTGGATCCCTTCTGGTTCTATCCCATGATCACGCAGGAGACGCTGGACCGTCAGGCGGCGTGGATGGGCCCGCGCTTCTTCAGCGCGGCCGAGAACCGGTTCGCCATCAGCTTTCACAGCTTCCTCATCCGCAGCGGTGGGCTGAACATTCTCATCGACACGTGCAACGGCAACCACAAGACGCGCGCGACGCCGGCGATGTACTGGCAGAACCAGCTGAAGCTCGACAGCTACATGAAGAATCTCGCGGCGCTCGGCCTGACGACGGACGACATCCACATCGTCATGTGCACCCATCTCCACACCGATCATGTCGGCTGGAACACGCGCCTCGAGAACGGCGAGTGGGTACCGACCTTCAAGAACGCCCGCTACATCTTCGGCCGCGAGGAATATGATTTCCACGTCGCCAAGCAGGCGAGCCAGCCGGGTGTGCCGATCGGTCACGGCTCGTTCGCCGACAGCGTGGTGCCGGTGGTGGAGGCGGGGATGGTGGAGTTCGTCGACAGCGACTTCCGCCTGCTGGAGCTCGACACGAAGGTGGCGCTGGAGCCGGCGCCCGGTCACACGCCGGGTCACTGCTGTGTCGCGCTCGAAGGCGATGCCGGCCAGGCGCTGATCACCGCGGACACCATCCACCACCCGATCCAGATGCGCGAGCCTTGGCTCGACAATGTGGGCGATCTCGACCCAGCGGTGGCACGGGCGACGCGCCAGGCCGTGCTCGGCCGCTGCGCCGACGAGCATCTGTTGATGCTGACGAGCCACTTCGTGGAGCCGACGGCCGGCTACGTGCGGCGGGACGGCGAGCTGTTCGAGTTCGACTTCAGCGAGTGAGCCTCACACGTCGTTGAGCGCCTCGAGCCGCCGCAGCTCGCGGCGGAGCGTATCGCGCGTCACCGCCACGGACGGGTGCAGATAGCGCTCGCGCCGCGAGGCGAGGACGCGCGGCAGCTTCAGCGGGGCGAGGCGGCAGACCCGCAGCCGCGGATCGACGCGCGCCGGCAGCGCCCCCGACTTCGGCGTCACCGCGTAGCCGAGGCCGCGGGTGACGAGATCGGTGGCGACGTGCGGACCTTCGACGCGATAGCGCACGTCGAAGGTGAGGTGGGAGTGGCGCGTCGCGTCCTCGAACCAGGAGCCGCCGGTGGGCGCCCGCGTGGTGACGACGAGGGGCAGGCCGACGAGCGCCTCCACGCTCTCCACCACCTCCGGAAGCGCCGCCTCGGCCGGGGCGATCAGCATCACGTCCTCGTGGGTCACGAGCTCGGTGATGATGCTGTCGGACCCCTCCATGTTGCCGATCACCGCGATGTCGAGGCGCTCCGACAGGAGCTCCGACCAGAGCTGGTGGCCGATTCCCTCGCAGAGCTCCAGCCTGAGGCGGGGGTAGAGGCGGGCGATCTCGTTCGCGAGGCCGCCGAAGAGATATTGGGCGAGGCTCGGCGGCGCACCGACGGCGATGGTGCCGCCCGGCTCCTCAGCGGTTTCATTGACCTCGGCGACGGCGGCGCGCCAGGCGGCGAGGATCTCGCCGGTGTGCCGATAGAGGCTGCGCCCCGCCTCGGTGGGCGCGACGCCGCGCGAGTGGCGCACCAGGAGCTGCACGCCGAGCGCGGCCTCGAGCGACTGGATGGACTTCGAGAGTGCCGGCTGCGCCACCCGCATCGCCTCGGCCGCCCGGTGCAGGCTGCCCGCCTCCACGACCGCCTGAAAATAGCTGAGCTTTCTGAAGTCCACGATGTTCCATTCCGGAATGGCAGGTGGCGCATCACCCGTTGTCCGGCTCCGGACAGCGGTAATTCGCGGTTCCGATGGGCTTTGCGATAACGAAATGGAATTGCATCGCAGCCGCGAATGTATTGGAAGGCGGCTCTGCCCGCTGTCAAGGTCGCGCCGGTTCGAGAAAGGGCAGAACACATGAAGACGATCACCCCTTCCGTGGAGGAGATGACCGCACGCCTCGCCCGGTTTCAGGATATGAAGCCCTACGGCAAGGATTTCGCGGAATCGATCGGCGTTCCGGAGGACGCGTTCAAGGCTCTCACCGCCGACAAGGTCTACACCATCATGGTGCCGTCGGATTATGAGGGGCGCAGCAAGAACGCGCCCATCAAGAGCGTCCGCGGCGCGGTGGTGAACATCGCCGAGTGCCCGCCGCACAACGGGCCGGGCCTCCACGTGCACGAGCAGACGGTGGAGAACTTCTTCTGCATCTCCGGCACGTTCGACATCATCTGGGGCGACGACGAGGAGAACTCGCTGACCCTCAATCCGCTGGACTTCATCTCGGTGCCGCCGGGCGTCGCCCGTCGCTTCTACAACAAGAGCGAGGAGATCGGCCGCCTCCTCGTCATCATCCAGCCGGTGGGTGAGGAGCAGAAGGACCGCGTCGCCTACGCTCCGGCGGTGGCCGAGCAGATGCGCGGGGCCTTCGGCGGTGAGATCGTCGACAAGCTGCTGGGTGTCGGCTTCCACTTCGACGCCGGCCAGTGAAGCCGTCGATGGAGGCGCACGACGTCGCCACTCCGGCGGGGACGCTGCACCTCCGTCGCGTCAACGGGGGCGGCCACGTGCCGACCCTCTTCCTGCACGGGTCGACGCTTCCCGCAAGCGTCGCCCTCGCCACCCCACTCGACGGCGCGAGCTATCTCGACCTCCATGCCGCCGCCGGGCGCGACGCGTGGTGCCTCGACTTCCGCGGCTTCGGCCGGTCCTTCCGTCCGGCCGGCACGGGGCCGGTGACCTTCACGCCCGACGCGGTCGACGACCTCTCCGCCGCGGTCGACCACGTGCTCGCCGCGACGGGGGCGGCGGCGATCGACCTCGTGGGCTGGTCGTGGGGGTCCACCGTGGCGGCGACCTTCGCGACGCGGGGCGACGCGCGGCTGCGCCGTCTCGCGCTGCTCGCGCCGCAATGGCTGCGCGACACCCCCTCGCCACTCCTCAAGAATCCCGCCGTGATGGCGCACGCCTACCGTACCGTCGGCGCCGACACGGTGGCCGAGCGCTGGGTCGGCTCGCTGCCCTCGGCCGTCGCGCAGGTGGTCGCGGTCAAGGGGTGGGACGCGGCACTGAAGGCCGCGCTCGCCGATCCGGCCGCGGGGGCGGGCGAGGCACCGAACGGACCGCTCGTCGAGATCGCCGAGCGCTGGTCCGCCGGCCGGCCGGTCTACGACCCCAAGGCGATCGGCGTGCCGGTGCGCATCATCGTCGGCGCCGACGATCCGGAGACGCCGCCGCGCACTGTGCGCAAGCTCTTCGCCGAGCTCGCCGACCACCCGGACGCGCAATATCTGGAGATCGCCGGCGCCACCCATTTCGTGCCGCTGGAGCCGAAGCGGACGGCGGTCGTCGATTTCGTCGCGGCCTATCTCGGCTGAGGCCGGCCCGGAAGGATCCTCCCATGACCCTCGTTCCCACCAGCGAATTGCGGGCGCGTTTCGCCGCGGCGATGTCGGAGATGTACCGCGCCGAGGTGCCGCTCTACGGCGAGCTCCTCGACCTCGTGGACGAGACCAACCGGGCCGTGCTCGCGAGCGATCCGGGGCTCTACGCCCACCTCGTGCGGGCCGACGATCTCTCCCGCATCTCGCAGGAGCGGCACGGGGCGATCCGATTGGGCACGCCCGAAGAACTCTACACCATGCGGCGCCTGTTCGCCCTCTTCGGCATGTCGCCGGTCGGCTACTACGACCTTTCGGTCGCCGGCATTCCGGTGCACGCCACGGCCTTTCGTCCGGTGGAGGCGGCGGCGCTGCGGCGCAATCCGTTCCGCGTGTTCACCTCGCTCCTGCGGCTCGAATTGATCGAGGATGCGCAACTGCGCGCCGAGGCGGAGGCGATCCTGAAGGGACGCGACATCTTCGGCCGCCGCCTCTGGGCGATGATGGAGGCGGCGGAGGCCGCCGGCGGGATCGCCGAGCCCGCGGCGGAGGAGTTCATCGAGCAGGCGGTGGCGGTGTTCGCCTGGCGCTCCGACGCGCGCGTCTCCGCCTCCACCTATCTGCGCCTCCATGACGCCCATCGCCTCGTCGCCGACGTGGTGAGCTTCGAAGGACCGCACATCAACCATCTCACCCCGCGTACCCTCGATATCGACATGGTGCAGGCGGGCATGCCGGCGCGCGGCATCAGCCCCAAGGCGGTGATCGAGGGGCCGCCGCGGCGGTCCTGCCCCATTCTGCTGCGCCAGACGAGCTTCAAGGCGCTGGAGGAGCGCATCACCTTCCTCTCCGAAGGGGGCGAGGGGGTGCCGGGCAGCCACACCGCCCGCTTCGGCGAGATCGAGCAGCGCGGGGTGGCGCTGACGCCGAAGGGGCGGGCGCTCTACGACCGCTGCCTCGCCGCCGCCCGGGCCGAGGTGCGTCCGGCCGCCGACGGCTCCAACGCGGCCGCCTACATGAGCGCGCTCGAAGCGGCGTTCCGGCCGTTTCCCGACGATCACCACACGCTGTGGCGCGAGGGGCTCGCCTACTATCACCACCTGCCGGCGAACGGGCGGGTGGTGGGCGACCTGGAGGTCGAGGTGGAGGCGGGCAACGTCGCCATCGAGCCCATCGTCTACGAGGATTTCCTGCCGGTCTCGGCGGCGGGCATCTTTCAGTCGAATCTCGGCGACAAGGCCGGAGTGGAGCGCCTCGCGAGCGCCAATCGCGAGCGCTTCGTCGCCGCGCTCGGGGTCGAGCCGCTCGACCCCTTCTCCCTCTACCGGGCCACCGAGGACCTGTCGCGCGCCGCCTGCCGGGGCGATCGTCCGGCGATGGCGGGTCGCCGGTCGCGCGGCGCGGCGTAGGCCGGGCCACCGCCGCGACGGCGTCTGCGCCGGAGAAGGGAACGGCCTCAGAGGAAGGACTGGGGGTCGATGTCCACGGCACGGCGCACCGTCCCTTCCACCGGCACCGCAGCCAGCCAGTCGGCGAGGATCGGCTGCAGCATGATGCGGCGGGGGGCCCGCACCAGCAAGCGATAGCGATAGCGGCCGCGCAGCACGGCGAGCGGGGCTTCGGCGGGGCCGAGCACCTCCACCTCGCCCGTCGGCGCGGTGCGGGCGAGGGCGGCGGCGTGGGCGTGAGCCTCGGCCTTCTCCGCCGCCGAGACGATGACGGCGGCGAGCCGATGGAACGGCGGCAGCCCGCCGTCGCGGCGCATCAGCGTCTCCTCGGCGTAGAAGGCCTCGCCGTCGCCGCGAACCATGGCGCGGATCACCGGATGATCGGGCGCATGGGTCTGCAACAGGGCGCGGCCGCCGGCGGTGACGCGGCCGGCGCGGCCCGTCACCTGCGTCAGCATCTGGAAGGTGCGCTCGGCGGCACGGGGGTCGCCGTTCTCAAGGCCGAGGTCGGCGTCGACCACCGCCACGAGCTGGAGGCGGGGAAAGGTGTAGCCCTTGGCGACGAGCTGGGTGCCGATGACGATGTCGACCTCGCCGCGGGCGACGCGGCCGAGCGCGTCCACCAGCGCCTGCGGTCCGCCGGCGAGGTCGGAGGAGAGCACCGTGGCGCGCGCCTCCGGCCAGAGGGCGCGCACCTCCTCCTCCACCCGCTCCACGCCGGGACCGCAGGGGGCGAGCGTATCCTCTCCGCCGCAGGACGGGCAGACGCGTGGGCGCGGCTCCTCGTGGCCGCAATGGTGGCAGACGAGCCGGCCGCGCAGCCGATGTTCCACCAGCGACGCGCTGCAGTTGGGGCAGTGGAAGCGGTGGCCGCAGCGGCGGCACACGGTGAGCGGCGCGTAGCCCCGCCGATTGAGGAACAGGAGGGCTTGCTCGCCCGCCTTCAGCGTGTCGGCGACGGCCTGCCGCACGGGCGGGGAGAGCCATTCGCCCCGCGGTGGCGGCGTCGCGCGCAGGTCCACGGCGCGGATGTCGGGAAGGGCGAGGCCGCCATGGCGGGTGCCCAGCATGAGGTGGCGATAGCGCCCGCTCTCGGCGTTGAGACGTGTCTCGACCGACGGCGTCGCCGAGGCGAGCACCACCGGCACGTCGGCCTCCTTGGCGCGGACGATCGCCATGTCGCGGGCGTGATAGATCACCCCGTCCTCCTGCTTGAAGCTCGGATCGTGCTCCTCGTCGACGACGATCAGTCCGAGCCGGTCGAAGGGCAGGAAGAGGGCGGAGCGCGCGCCCACCACGATATCGGCGCGGCCGGTGGCGACGTCGCGCCAGAGGGCGGTGCGTGCGGCGGGTGTGCGGCCGGAATGCCATTCCCCCGGCACCACGCCGAAGCGCTCCGAGAGCCGCGCCGTCACCATGGGGGTGAGGGCGATCTCCGGCATCAGCACCAGCGCCTGGCGGCCCGCGGCGAGGGCGGCGGCGATCGCCTCCAGATAGACCTCGGTCTTGCCCGATCCCGTGACGCCCTCGAGGAGGACGGTCGAAAAGCCCGCCCCCACCATAGCCTTCAGCGCGTCGGCGGCATCCTCTTGGGCGGGCGACAGGTGGGGCGGGCGATGCTGCGGGTCGGGGCGCGGCGGCGGCACCTCGGCGAGCCGCGTCTCCTCGAGGACGCCGGCCTTGAGGAGCCCCGTCACCACCGCCGTCGAGGCGCCCGAGGCCTCGAGCAGCGCCTTGCGGGTGAGGGGGCCGTCGGCGAGGGCGGCGAGCACCTTCTCGCGCGGGCCGGTGGAGCGCTCCGGTGCCGTCCCGCTCAAGGCGAGCGCCTTGAGCGGCTTGGGCGGCACGAGGGCGTCCGGCGCGCGCAGCACCATGCGCAGGATCGCGCCCGGCGGGGTCATCGTGTAGTGCGCCACGAAGTCCACGAAGCGGCGCAGATCGGCGCCGATGGCGATGTCGCCCACGCGGCCGGCGACGGGCCTCAGTCGCGCGTCGGCGATGGTCTCGTCCGGCGGCTCGTCCCATACGACGCCCACCACGGTGCGTCCGCCGAGCGGCACGGCCACCACGTCGCCCGGCCGCACCCCCTCCGCCGCGCGGTAGGTGAGGAGGCCGAGGCGATGGGGCAGGAGCACCGATAGTCGTTCGGGCTCTGGTGTCATTGGACGCACATTCCTGTAGGAGTGGCGGCACGATTGCTTATGGGAGAGCTGAGAATGCAGTTCTTTGTCGATACCGCCGACGTGTCGGAGATCAAGTCGCTCGCCGAGACCGGTATGCTCGACGGGGTCACCACCAACCCGTCGCTGATCATGAAGGCGGGTCGGCCGATGGCCGAGGTCATCGCCGAGATCGCCGACATTGTCGACGGGCCGGTCAGCGCCGAGGTCACGGCCACCGAGAAGGACCAGATGATCGCCGAGGGCAAGAAGCTCGCCGCGATCGCACCCAACATCGCCGTGAAGCTGCCGCTCACGTGGGATGGGCTCAAGGCGTGCCGCGCGCTGACGGGTGACGGCCACATGGTCAACGTCACGCTCTGCTTCAGCGCGGCGCAGGCGCTGCTCGCGGCAAAGGCGGGGGCGACGTTCATCTCCCCCTTCATCGGCCGGCTCGACGACATCGGCCTCGACGGCATGAAGCTGATCGAAGACATCCGTGCCATCTACGACAATTATGAGGACTTGCGGACCGCCATTCTCGCCGCATCCATCCGCACCGTGAATCACGTCCAGCAGGCGGCCATCGCCGGTTCGGACGTGGCGACGGTGCCGCCGGGCGTCCTGTCGAAGCTGATCGAGCACCCGCTCACCGACAAGGGCCTCGACCAGTTCCTGTCGGATTGGGCGAAGACCGGTCAGTCGATCCTCTGATCGGCCCCCGGCGGGCTCAGCCTTTCGGCTCGGGGAAGGCGACGGGCCCGCCCTTCGCCGCCCAGTCGGTGAAGCCGTCCTTGAGGTGCGCGGCCTCGAAGCCCATGTCGTTGAGCATGGCGGCGGAGAGCGCCGAGCGCCAGCCCGACGCGCAGTGGAGAATGAACGTCTTCTCCGCCCCGAAGGCCTCTTTGTAGTAGGGGCTCTCGGGGTCGACCCAGAATTCCAGCATGCCGCGGGGGCAGTGGAAGCTGCCCGGAATGAAGCCGCTGCGCTGGCGCTCGCGCGGATCGCGCAGGTCGACGAACACCACGTCCGGATCGCCGTGGCGGGCGATGGCCCCCTCGGTGTCGACCTCCGTGACGCGGGCGCGTGCCGCGGCGACCATCTCGGCCGCCGATATTTTGAGCTTTTTCATGGACTTCGTCCTCCCGCTGTGGCGCTGGACCCTACCCCTCTACGCCATGCCGCCACAAGGGATGCGCGGGTCGGACAGGTCTGCGCATTTGCGTGGGAGATCCTTACCGCGCCTTAGCCCTTCCCGGTGGCGGCGCGTGAAGGAGACCCGTAAGATCCTTCTTTCTATGACCGATCATTCCGCCTCCTTGCTGCCCGCCGACACCGCCGTCCTGGACGCGCGGACGGCATGGCTCGCGGGCCTCGCCGCGCGCGGCCTGTCGGCGAACACCGTCGCCGCCTACGAGCGGGACACCCGGCAGTTCCTCGCCTTCCTCGCGGTCCATCAGGGCGGGCCGGCGCGGCTCGCCGATCTCGACGCCATGAAGCCCATGGACGTGCGCGCCTTTCTCGCCGAGCGGCGGCGGGAGGGGGTGGAGGGGCGCTCCCTCGCCCGCATCCTGTCCGGGCTGCGAGGCTTCCTCAACTATCTGGAGCGCCATCACGGGATCAACGCCGCGGCGGCGCGGGCGGTGGCGGCGCCCACCAAGCCGCGCAGCCTGCCGCGGCCGGTGGCGCCGGAGGCCGCCCGCACCATGGTGAGCGCGGCCGAGGGGGGCGACTGGATCGCCGCCCGCGACGCGGCGGTGCTCGGCCTCCTCTACGGCTGCGGCCTGCGCGTGGGCGAGGCGACGGGGCTCGACGCGGCCGAGATGCGGCCGCCCGTCGCGCTGCTGCGGATCCGCGGCAAGGGCGGCAAGGAGCGTGTGGTGCCGGTGCTCCCTGCGGTTGCGGCGCTGATCGAAGCCTATCGCGCGGCCGCGCCCTTCGCGCTCGAAGAGGGCGCCTTCTTCCGCGGCGAGAAGGGCGGACGCCTGTCGCCGCGCATCGTGCAGCGGGCGATGGCGGCCTGGCGCGGGGCGCTCGGCCTCCCCGACAGCGCCACGCCGCATGCGCTGCGCCACGCCTTCGCCTCGCACGTCCTCGCCGGCGGCGGCGACCTCAGGGCGATCCAGGAGCTTCTCGGCCATGCGCGCCTGTCGACCACGCAGGTCTACACCGCCGTCGACGACAGCCGCCTCGTCGCCGCCTGGCGCGACGCCCATCCGAGAGCGGGGGCCTAGGTGCGGCCGCCACCGCCCTGGCTGCGCCGCACGCCGCTGCTGCGCGAGCCGATGCGCCGCCTCTACAAGCGCTACGCCCCGACGGGGCCGGTGCTTTCGACGGTCGAAGGTCTCGCCTGGAGCCTCGCCCCGCGCGACAACAAGGTCGACTTCGACATCTGGTACAAGGGCCGCCTGGAGGAGGCCGCGGAGCGCGCGTTCCTCGCGAGCATGCTCCGGGCGGGCGACGTCTTCGTCGACATCGGCGCCAATATCGGCCTCTACACCATCGGTCTCCTCGCCGCGGTGCCGGGCCTCTCGGTCGTCGCCTTGGAGCCGCTGGAGCGGGTGCGCACGCGGCTGAAGCACAATCTGGCGCTCAACCATCTTGCCGACCGCGCCAGCGTGCGCAGCGAGGCCGTCGGCCCGGAAGGACAGCGCCAGCTCTACGAGAGCCGCAACGCCGGGCGCTCCTCGCTGGTGCCCTTCGCCGGCTCGCGCCCTGGCGAGGTGATCGCGGTGCGCCCGCTCGCCGACCTCCTCGACCTGCCGCCGGCGGCGCTCAAGATCGACGTGGAGGGGTTCGAGGACGTGGCTTTGATGCCCTACTTCGACGCCGTGGGCGAGGAGCGCTGGCCACGCGCGATCGTGATTGAGACGCTGCATCGCAAGCTTTGGGCACGCGACTGTCTTCAAGAACTCTTCCAAAGAGGTTATGAGCGTGTGGGCGAGACGGGAGAGAACGCTCTCCTCGCCCGCCACACGAGATAAACCGACGCCGCTCGACGCCATCCACGCCGGCCGACGCAACCGACAGAGTGAGACATGGTCCAGCTGACGCTTCCCAAGAATTCGCGCATCGAAGAGGGTAAGACCTGGCCGAAACCGGAAGGCGCCACCAATCTGCGTGAGTTCCGCGTCTACCGCTGGCAGGAAGAGGGAACCGACAATCCGAAGGTCGACACCTACTATATCGACCTCGACGATTGCGGCCCGATGATTCTCGACGGTCTGCTCTACATCAAGAACAAGATCGACCCGACGCTGGCCTTCCGCCGGTCGTGCCGCGAGGGCATCTGCGGCTCCTGCGCCATGAACATGAACGGCCTCAACGGGCTCGCCTGCACCACCGGCATGGACGAAGTCGAAGGCGCGGTGACGATCTACCCGCTGCCGCACATGCCGGTGATTCGCGACCTCATCCCGGATCTCACCAACTTCTACGCCCAGCTGCGCGAGATCGAGCCCTGGCTCAAGACCGACACGCCGCAGCCGCAGAAGGAGTGGCGCCAGTCGCACTATGACCGCGAGAAGCTCGACGGTCTCTACGAGTGTATCTTGTGCGCCTGCTGCTCCACTTCCTGCCCCTCCTACTGGTGGAACGGCGATCGCTACCTCGGCCCGGCCGCGCTCCTCCAGGCGCACCGCTGGATCGTCGACAGCCGCGACGAGAAGACGGGCGAGCGGCTCGACGCGCTGGAAGATCCCTTCCGCCTCTATCGCTGCCACACCATCATGAACTGCGCCAACGCCTGCCCGAAGGGGCTCAACCCGGCGAAGGCGATCGCCGAGATCAAGGCACTGATGGTCGAGCGCCGCGTCTGAGGCGACCCGCCATCGCGCACGAAAAAGCGCCGCCGGGGTTTCCCGGCGGCGCTTTTGTTTTTGGAGAGGGCCGGCGATGAGCCCACCCTCTCGGGGAAGCACCCCTCAGAGGAACACCTGGGTGAGCTGGGGGAAAATCAGCACCAGCATCAGCACGAAGAGCTGCAGCCCGATGAACGGCAGGAAGCCCTTGAAGATGTCGGGCAGCGTGATGTGCGGCGGGGCGACCGATTTCAGGTAGAAGGCCGCCGGCCCGAACGGGGGCGACAGGAACGACACCTGCATGTTGACGCAGAACAGGATGCCGAACCAGATGCGCGCCTCGGTGGCCGTCATGCCGAGGTCGAGCTTCAGGATGATGGGCAGGAACACCGGCATAACCAGGAGCACGATGCCGACCCAGTCCATCAGCGCGCCGAGCACCAGGAAGATGCCCATCATGATGAGGATCACGATGAACGGCGCGAGATCGGCCCCGGTGATGAGGTTCGCCACGTAGGCCGGGCCGCCGGCGATCGAATAGGCGCCGGCCAGCGCGGTGGCGCCGATGGTCACCATCAAGATGGTGCCGGTGGATTTGAAGGTGCGCTGGAGCGACTGGTAGAATAGGCGCCAGGTGAACTCGCCGCGCAGGACGATGAAGACGAGCACCGCCACGACGCCCATTCCCGCCGCCTCGGTGATGCCGGTGACGCCGCCGTAGATCGACCCCAGCACCACGAACACCACGATGAGCGGGGCGACGAGGCCCTTGCCCATCTCCCACGCCTCGCGCACCCGGCCCGGACCGATGACGGCGAAGACGAGCGCCATCAGGATCGCCGCGGCGCCGACGAGGGCGATGGCGTCGGTCCGCGGATCGGGCAGGAAGAGGCCGGTGCTGCGCGCCCCGAAGGTCGACTGGAGGAAGACGAGCACCGCCGCGACGGCCGCGGCGCCGGCGACGAGGATGACGAGAAAAGCGAGGAAGCGGACCGGCTTGGCCCATCCCACGAGGTCGCCCTCCTGCTCCGGCGGCAACGGGGCGAGCGAAGGATTGAGCTGTGTCCGCACCACGATGTAGATCAGATAGCACGCCGCGAGGATGAAGCCCGGCACGAAGGCCGCGGTGAACAGCGCCTGGATCGAGGTCTCGGTGACGAGGCCGTAGATGATGAGGACGATCGACGGCGGGATCATCGTGCCGAGCGAGCCGGACGCGCAGATGGTGCCGATGGCGAGGTTCTGGTTGTAGCCGAGCCGCAGCATCTGGGGCAGGGCGATGAGGCCGAGAAGCACGACCTCGCCGCCGATGATGCCGGACATCGCCGCCATGATGATGGCCATGATCGCCGTCACCAGCGCGATGCCGCCACGGGTGCGCGACAACCATACGTTGAGCGCGTTGTACATGTCGCGGGCAAGGCCCGAGCGCTCCAAGAGCGAGGCCATGAAGATGAAGAGCGGCACCGAGATGATGACGTAGTCGGTCATCAAGCCGTAGATCCGCTGCGACAGCACCGAGAAGGGGCCGGTGCCGAAGGAGCGGAAGAGCACGTCGGGTCCGAACCGCAGATAGAGCACGAGGACGGCGAGAAAGCCCGACGCGAAGCCGAGCGGCATGCCGATCGCGAGGAGCAGGAAGATGCCGATCAAGAGGATGATCGACAGCGTCGCCACGTCCATCCCCGACACCTTGGGCAGGGTCGAGAAGGCCTGCCAGAAGGCGTCGCGGATGCCTTCGGTGTTGGGCCCGTCGGCAAGCTCGGGCGGGAAGACGAAGATGAGGATGGTGAAGGCGAGCGCCAGGAAGATCGCCGCGAGGAGGTCGGCCCGGCGCACCGAGAGGTAGGCGAACCAGGCGATCGAGACGAGGAGGAAGACGAACCAGGGATTGAACGGCATGACGGACTATCGGGTTCGGGCCGGCGAGCGGCGCACGGCGAGGGGGGCGGGGCGAGCGGGGGAGGCGGCCATCAGTCGTGCCTGTCCGAGACGGTTTCCTCGTAGGCGCCGCGATATTCGCTCGCGACATCGTCGTCGCTCTCGCCGTAGGGGCCGCGGTTCCAGTCCGCGATGAGGTTCGCGATGGACTGGGCGATCATCAGCCCGGCGACGATCAGGATCGCCGGCTTCATGGTCGCCGGGATCGGCGGATCCCAGGCCGTGCCGAAGGTCTCCCAGCGGCCATACTTCGCCACCGCCTCGTTGAAGCCGCCATGGATGATCATGACGCCGAAGATGACGATGCAGACGGTCGAGATGATGTCGAAGATGCGCTGCACCCAGCGTGGCACGATATCGTAGAGCATCGTGATGCGGATGTGGCCGCGCTGCTGGAGCACGTAGAGAGCGGCGAGAAGATAGATGAAGCCGCCGATCCATAGGCTCATTTCGTTGACCCACAGGGTGGGTTTTTCGAAGAAGTAGCGCATGATCACTTCGTAAAACATGATCGCGACGATCACCGCGACAAGGAACATGCCCACACGGCTGATGCCGAGGCTGATGTAGTCGATGGGGCTGCGCGGTTCGAATTCGACCATGGCACCTCTCCTTCGATGGCGGGCGGACCGTCGGAACGGTCGAGACACGGGAACCTAGAGACGGCGACGGGCCGGTGACCCGGCCCGTCGATGACGCCGCGAGGCGGCTGGAGGGGATGCTCGTCAGTCGAGCAGCCCGATGCGGCCGAGAAATTCCTTGTGGCGCGTGACGAACTTCTTCGCCATTTCCGACGTCGCGTACTCGTCCCACGCGGTGACGGCGGCCTCGCGGAAGGCGGCGCGGTCCTCGGCGGGCCAGTCGTGCAGCGTCGCGCCGGCCTCGCGCAGGGCGTTGGCCGTCTTGTCGATCTCGATCGCGTGCGACAGCGAGTTCTGGAAGGCGTGCTTCTGCCAGGCGACGTCGACGATGCGCTTCAGATCGTCGGGCAGCGCGTCCCACGTCTCGAGGCGGATGGCGAAGTGGTCGGCGGGCATCGAGTGGAAGCCCGGATAGGTGGCGTGGTCGACGACGTCGTAGATGCCGAGCGACTTGTTGACCGCGAGGTTCGAGGCGTCGGCCCCGTCGATCACGCCCGATTCCATCGCGGTGAAGATCTCGGTGAAGTCCATCACCACCGGCGAGGCGCCCATGTTGGCGAAGATGGTCGTCTCCATCCCCGGCGGGGAGCGGAACTTCCAGCCTTCAAGGGAGGCGACGCCGTCGAGCGGCCTCGAGGAGGAGAGCGCCTCCTGGCCGTGGATCCACCAGCCGACGAGGCGCATGTCGTACTCGGCGTAGAGCTCGCGGGCGAGCTCCAGGCCGCCGCCGTTGTAGAAGAAGGCGTAGAGCTGCCACGGAGTGTCGTAGCCGCCCATCAGATCGCCGACGAACTGGAAGGCCGGGTCCTTGCCGGTCTGGTAGGACGGCTGGGTCATGTCGCCGTCGAGGATGCCGTTGACGACGGCATCGAACGTCTCGACCGACTTCACCACGGCGGATGAATAGAACGGCTCCACCTTGATGCGGCCGGCGGACATCACCTCCAGATCGTCGAAGAACTGGGCCGCATTCTGTCCCGGCAGCGATTCGGCGCTGAAGAGGTTCTGGATGCGGAGGGTGATCTCGGGCTCCGCGGCGTCGGCGGGTGCGGCGAGCGCTGCAAGGCTCGCCACGGTCGCCGCCGCGCCTAGGGATAAGATGCGCATGGGTTTGTTCCTGTGGCGGTCGGCCCCCGTCCGGCGCGCCTCACGCGGCGGACGATGCGGGCGGACCGGCGGTGCAAGGGAGGCGGGCAGCATGACGGCCGCCCGCCGGTCTCGCGCGGCCTAGTCGAGCAGGCCGATCGTGTGCAGGAACTCCTTGTGCTTCTGCACCAGCGCTTTGGCGTTGTCGGAGGTGGCGAACTCGTCCCACGCGGCGAGCGAGGCCTCGCGGAACTTGGCCCGGTCCGCGGCCGACCAGTTGTAGAGGGTGACGCCGCTCTCCTCGAGCTCGTTGGCGGCGCGCTGGATGTCCACCTGGTAGTCGAGCGTGGTGCGGAAGGCGCACTTCTGGAAGGCCACCTCGATGATGCGCTGCAGGTCTTCGGGCAGACCGTTCCAGACGTCGAGGTTGAGGGCGAAGTGGTCGGCGGGCATCGAGTGGAAGCCCGGATAGGTCGCGTGCTTGGCGAGATCGTAGATGCCGACGGACTGGCTGGTCGAAAGGTTCGAGTGGTCCGTCCCCTCGATGATGCCCGATTCCAGCGCGGTGAAGACCTCGGTGAAGTCCATCACGATGGGCGAGGCGCCCATGTTGGCGAAGATCTTCGTCTCCATGCCCGGCGGCGAGCGGAACTTCCAGTCGACGAGGGCCTCGGGGCCCGGCAGCGGCTCGGTGGAGGCGAGCGACTCCTGGCCGGGGATCCACCAGCCGACGAGGTGCATGCCGAACTGGTTATAGAGCGCCTGCGCCGCCTCCATGCCGCCACCGTTGTAGAGGAAGGCGTACATCTGCCAGGGGGTGTCGTAGCCGCCCATCGGGTCGCCGACGAACTGGAAGGCGGGGTCCTTGCCGGTCTGGTAGGCGCCGCCGGTCATGTCGCCGTCGAGGATGCCGTTGACGGCCGCGTCGAAGGTTTCCACCGACTTCACGACGGCGGAGGAGAAGAAGGGCTCGACGGTGAGGCGGCCGCCCGACATCACCTGGATGTCGTCGAAGAACTGGGACGCGTTCTTACCGGAGACCGATTCGGGCGAGAGGTGGGTCTGGATCCGCAGGGTGAAGTTGTCCTGCGCCAGCGCTCCGGAGAGGGAGAACGCGGTCAAGGCCGTTGCGGCCATCAGGGTGCGAAGCATGAATGTCCTCCAGGTGCCGGTCTTCTGCCGGCTACGGTGATGCTGAGGCGCGGGCGCGAACGCCCGCGGAAGACACGTCCCGATTATTCGGCGCCGGAGGTGACGAGGCCGATTTGCTTCATGAAGGCGAGGTGTGACTGGACGAGCTCCTCCGCCGCGTCGGAGCCCTCGGCGAAGGAGGCCCACGCCTTGCGCGCACCCTCGCGGAAGGTGGCCCGGTCCTCGGGCGACCAGTCGTAGAAGGTCACGTCACCGGCGAGCTCGTTGACGGTCTTCTGGATGTCGACCGAGTAGTCGAGCGTGGTGCGGAAGGAGGCCTTCTGCGCCGCCACCTCCATGATGCGCTGGATGTCCTCGGGCAGCGACTTCCACACCTCGAGGTTCAGCGCGAAGTGGTCGGCGGGCATCGAGTGGAAACCCGGATAGGTGGAGTGCTTGGCGAGGTCGTAGATGCCGAGCGAGCGGTTGGTGGAGGCGTTCGAGGCGTCCGCACCGTCGATGATGCCGGTCTCCAGCGAGGTGAACACCTCGGTGAAGTCGATCACCACCGGCGAGGCGCCGAGGTTCTGGAAGATCTGCGTCTCGAGGCCCGGCGGTGAGCGGAACTTCCAGTCCTTGAGGTCCTCGGGGCCGCGCAGCGGTTTGGCGGCGTTGAGCGATTCCATGCCGGGCACCTGCCAGGCGAGCAGGTACATCCCGTACGAGTTGTAGAGCTTCTGGACGAGCTCCAGGCCGCCGCCGTTGTAGAGCCAGGCGTACATCTGCCACGGCGTCTCGTAGCCGCCCATGATGTCGGACACGAACTGGAAGGCCGGGTCCTTGCCGGTCTGATAGGAGCCGTTGGTGAAGTCGCCGTCGACGATGCCGTTGATCGCCGCATCGAACGTCTCGACCGACTTCACGATGGCCGACGAGTAGAACATCTCGATCTTGACGCGACCGCCGGACATGGTCTCCACGTCGTCCTGCCACTGCGCGATATTCTTGCCCGACAGGGACTCCGGACTCTGGTGATTCTGAATCCGGAGCGTAATTTCTTGTGCAGAGGCGGAGCCGAGGCCAGCAACGATCGTCGCGGTCGCGACGATCATCGTCCTTTGTGCGAACATGTTCCCTCCCAAGTGTTATTTTTCAAGGCTTTTGCCCTTGCCAACACGGTAGCGGCAAGAATTCAGCGAGACAACACCTTAGGAAGGACGGCCGGGCTCCACCGGCCGTTCGGTCAGTGGCTGCGGGCCGTTCGGCCCCGGATGAGGGCGGCGAGGGCGGCCGCGATCTCGTCCCGCCGGCTCGCATAGCCGTGGGCGAGGGTGCCGCGGGGATCGGCCGCGTCGCGGGCGGCGACGATGTCCTGTCGCGCGAGCCCGATGTCGGCGAGCTGGTCGTCGTCGAGCGGCTCGTAGGCGTACAGCGGATCATCGATCCCCACGAAACGGCGGATCACGTGGGCGAGAGGGGCAAAGGTCCGACGCAGCGCCCAGAACTGGTCGGTTGTCTCGTCGAGGGACGTGCTCGTTATCCAACGCATTGCAATCTCCGATCAATTGCACCCGTTTCATCGCTGTTTGAGATGGCATGGCTTGACCGATCCGTCTAATGAATGTTTATGATGGAATGCATCGTGATCTGCGATGGATGAGAGCATGCAAAGTTTGGACATCGACAGCCTCCGCACCTTCCTCGCCTGCGCCGCCGCGCCGAGCTTCACCGAGGCCGGCGTGCGGGTGAACAAGTCCCAGTCGACCGTGAGCATGCAGATGCGGCGGTTGGAGGAGGTGGTCGGCCAACCCCTCTTCGCCAAGCAGGGCCGGCGCAACCGGATGACGAGCGCGGGACAGGAGCTGCTCGACTATGCCGAGCGCATCGTCCGCCTCAACGACGAGGCCATCGGCCGCCTCGACACCCGCGCCTTCTCCGGCCGCATCCGCGTGGGCACGCCGGACGACTACGCCGAAGCCTTCCTGCCGGAGGCGTTCGGCCGCTTCGCCCGCATCCATCCGCAGGTGGAGGTGGAGATCGAGTGCCGGCAGAGCCGCGAGCTCGCCGAGATGATCGTCGCCGGCGAGCTCGACGTCGCCATCGTCACGGTGGACGAGACGATGCCGGGTGTGGAGGTGGTGCACCGCGAGGCCCTGCGCTGGTCGGCGCCGCCCGACCATGGGGTGGAGCACGTGCGGCCGCTGCCGCTCGCGGTGTGGCAGCCGGGCTGCGTCTGGCGCACGCGGGCGCTCGAGGAGCTCGCCGCGGCCGGCGTGCCCTATCGGATCGCCTATACCGGGCTCAATGCCGCGGCGCTCACCGCGACGGTGCGGGCGGGGCTCGCCGTCGCGCCGCTGCCTACCTCCTTCCTCGGCAAGGGGCTCCGGGAGGTGGGGGCCGACGCGGGGCTGCCGGAGCCGGGCTTCATCGAGGTGGCGCTGTTGCGGGCGCGCTCGGAGCCGAAGGAGCTCGTCGACGCCTTCGCCGGCGAGCTCGCCGCAGCCTTCCGCAGCCTCAAGGTGCGGCCCGACCTCGGCGTCGCCGCCTGAAGCGAGCCTCGGCGCGGCTCAGGCTCGACCGTTCGGCCGCGGCGCCTTCTCGTCGATCGCCGCGGCGATCCGCTCGACGAGGCGGGCGGCGACGGCGTCCTTCGTCTCCGGCGGCCAGTCCTCCACCCCCTCGGCGGTCACGAGATGCACCCGCGTGTCGGTGGCGCCGAAGACACCGGCCGACACGTCGTTGGCGAGGATCCAGTCGCATCCCTTGCGGGCGAGCTTGTCGCGGGCGTAGGCGATGACGTTCTCCGTCTCGGCCGCGAAGCCGACGACGAGCGGCGGACGCGCGGCCGAGCGGCTGACGGTGGCGAGGATGTCGGGGTTCTCCGACAAGGTGAGCGTCGGCGGGCCGCCGCCGGTCTTCTTCATCTTCTGCGGCGCCGCCTCGACGCGCCAATCGGCGACGGCGGCGGCCATCACGGCGATGTCGGCCGGAAGCGCCGCCTCGACGGCGGCAAGCATGTCCCGCGCGCTCTCCACCGCGACGATGTCGACCCCCTCGGGCGTCGGGATCGTGACCGGGCCGCTCACCAGCGTGACGCGGGCCCCGGCGCGGGCGGCGGCCGCCGCGATCGCGTGGCCCTGCCGGCCGGACGAGCGGTTCGCGATGTAGCGCACCGGGTCGATCGGCTCGTGGGTCGGCCCGCTCGTCACCACCACGTGGCGGCCGGCGAGCGGGCGGTCCGGCGAGAGGATCGCCTCGATGGCGGCGAGGATCGCGCCGGGTTCGGCGAGCCGGCCGATCCCGGCTTCGCCCCGCTCCGCCATCTCCCCTGCGTCCGGGCCGACGAGGCGCACGCCGTCGGCGACGAGCCGGGCGACGTTGCGGCGCGTCGCGGGATGGGCCCACATGTGGGGGTTCATCGCCGGGGCGGCGAGCACCGGGGCACCGGTTGCAAGCAGCGCCGCGGTGGCGAGGTCGTCGGCCCGGCCGGCCGTCATCCTGGCGAGGATGTCGGCCGTCGCGGGGGCGACGAGCACCAGATCGGCGGCGCGGGCGAGGCGGATGTGGCCGATCTCCCGCTCCCGGTCGAGGTCGAAGAGGTCGGTGAGGACGGGCGCGTTGGAGAGGGCGCCCACCGAAAGCGGCGTGACGAAGCGGGCGCCCGCCTCGGTGAGGATCGCCGGCGTCTCGTGCCCCCGCTCGCGCAGCCGGCGAATGAGATCGAGCACCTTGTAGGCGGCGATCCCTCCCGAGACGACGATGAGGATGCGCGCCATCCCCCGGCCTCAGAAGCTCGTGGGGGCGGCGGAGATGACGCTCGCCTCGCCCCCGGCGCCGACCTCGAAGACGGCGAGGCCGCGCTCGGAGAGGCCGTTGGCGGTCAGGCGGAAGACGCCGTCGACGCCGATGAAGCCGTCCGGCGCCTGCAGCGACTGCGGCCGGAAGGCGGCCGCGCCGCGTGTGCCGGCGAGACCGTTGGCGAGGAGCACGGCATCGTAGACCAGCGAGGCCGTGCGCGGCGGCGGGGCACCGAACTTCGTCTTGAAGCGCTCGGCGAAGGCGCGGTAGCCGTCGCCCGTCGGGCCGGGATACCAGGCCCCGACGAGGGCGGGGGCGGCGAGCACCTCGCGATTGTCCCACTGGCCGGAGCCCAACAGGCGCGCGGTGACGCCGGCGCTGTTGAAGGCGCTCGCAGCGGCGGCGGGGTCGTCGCCGCCGTTGGGCACGAACACGGCCTCGAAGGCGCCGCGGCCGGCGAGCGCGCTCGCCTTGATGCCGATCTCCTGCGGGCCGTAGCGCTCCACCGCCACCACGCGCCCGCCGGCGGAGGCGACCGCCTCGCGGAAGGCGGCCTCCATCACGAGGCCGTAGCCGTTGTCGGGCACCAGCGCGGAGAACGCCTTCACCCCCTTCTGCGAGGCGAAGGAGACGATGCGCGTCGCGTCCTGCCGCGGCAGGAAGGAGAGGAGATAGACGCCGTTGCCGGCGACGCCGGCATCGGTGGAAAAGGCGATGACCGGGACGCCGGCCGCCCGCGCGGGCTCGCCCACCCCCGACACCGCCGGCGCGAACACCGGCCCGAGGATGAGCTGGGCGCCCCCCGTCACCGCCTGCTCGGCGGAGGCGCGGGCCTGCTCGGCGGTCCCCCCGGTGTCGCGCACCACGATGCGGATGTTGTCGGCGGGCACCTCGTCCATCGCGAGCTGGGCGGCGTTCTGGAACGACAGGGCGAGGCCGGAGGCGCTGCCGCCGGCGGTGATGGGCAGAAGCATCGCCACCGTCATGCCGCCGTCGCCGATGACGATCTCCTGCGCCGGCAGCGGCTCTTGGGTCACCACCACGTCGGGTGAGGGGGTGCCGTCGCCGCCGATGCCAAAGCACCCGCCGAGGGCGAGAAGCGGCGCAACAAAAAGCGCGCCGAAGCCGCGCGTCAGGAAGGATGCCTTGCTCATGGGGCGATCCTCTACCATTGAACACCCTCGATTCAAGCCAGGAGGAAGCGTGGCGCAGCGCAGTTTTTCCGTGGAGGGCACGCGCTTTCCGGTCGAGCCGGCGGCGCCGGGGCTCCACGTGGTGGCGACGCCCATCGGCAACCTCGGGGACATCACGCTGCGGGCGCTGCGCACTCTCGCCGGCGCCGACTGCGTGGCGGCGGAGGATACCCGCCACACCGGCCGCCTGCTCAGCCATTTCGACATCGCGACCACCCTCGTGCGCTACGACGAGCACGGCGCGGAGAGGCAGCGTCCGAAGCTCCTCGCCCGCCTCGCGGCCGGGGAGGCGGTGGCGCTCGTCTCCGACGCCGGCACGCCGCTGATCTCCGACCCGGGCTACAAGCTCGTCGCCGAGGCGCGGGCGGAGGGCCATCCGGTGCACGCCGTGCCGGGGCCGTCGGCACCCGTGGCGGCGCTCTCGGTGGCGGGGCTGCCGTCGGACGCCTTCTGCTTCGCCGGCTTCCTGCCGCCCAAGGAGGCCGCGCGCCGTAGCCGCATCGCCGAACTCGCCCAGGTTCCGGCGACCCTCCTGCTCTTCGAGGCGCCGCACCGGATCGGCGAGGCGCTCGCCGACCTCGCCGCCGGCCTCGGCGATCGCCCCGCCGCCGTCGCCCGCGAGCTGACCAAGCGCTTCGAGACGGTGGACCGCGGCACGCTCGCCGAGCTCGCCGATCGCTACGGCGCCGGCGAAACGAAGGGGGAGATCGTCATCGTCATCGGTCCGCCCGCCCACGGCGGCAGCTACGACGAGGCGGAGGTGGAGGCGATGTTGCGGGCGGCCCTCGAACATCTGCCCGTGAGCGCGGCGGCGGCCGACGTCGCCCGCGCCACCGGACGCAACCGGCGCGACCTCTACCGCCGAGCCCTTGCGCTGAAGGATGGCGGCCCCGCCGAATAGCGCCTTGCGTTGCAGGGCTCGGGGCCGCATGTCAGGGCGGCAAGCGGAGATACGTCTATGGTCAAGGTCGCGGTCCAGATGGACCCTATCGCCGGCATCAACGTCGCCGGCGATTCCACCTTCGCCCTGCTCCTGGAGGCCCAGCGCCGAGGCCACGAGCTGTTCCACACCACGCCGGAGCGGCTCGCCCTTCTGAAAGGGGCGGTCTATTCCGGGCTCGAGCCGCTGACGGTGCGGGACGAGGCGGGCAGCCACTTCACCCTCGGCGCGCCGGTGCGCACCGACCTTGCCGAGATGGACGTGGTGCTGTTGCGCCAGGATCCGCCCTTCGACATGGCCTACGTCGCCTCCACCCATCTCCTGGAGATGGCCGACACGCTGGTGGTGAACGACCCGGCCGGCGTGCGCAACGCTCCGGAGAAGCTCTTCGTCATCGAGTTCACCGACCTGATGCCGGACACGCTGATCACCCGCGACCGGGCTGAGATCGCCGCCTTCCGCAAGGAATATGGCGACATCGTCGTGAAGCCGCTGTTCGGCAACGGCGGCGCGGCGGTGTTCAAGATCGGCGACGGGGACCCGAACCTTAACTCACTGCTCGACCTCTTCGACAGCGTGTTCCGGGAGCCCTACGTGATCCAGCGCTTCCTGCCGCGGGTGACCGAGGGCGACAAGCGCATCATCCTGATCGACGGCGTGTTCGCCGGCGCGGTGAACCGGGTGCCGCCGCAGGGCGAGATCCGCTCCAACATGGTGCGCGGCGGCGCGGCCAACGCCACCGAGCTCACCGAGCGCGAGCGCGAGATCATCGCCCGCGTCGGCCCCCGGCTCAAGGAGATGGGGCTCCTCTTCTCCGGCCTCGACGTGATCGACGGCATGCTGACGGAGATCAACGTGACCTCGCCCACCGGCATTCGCGCGGTGGCCAAGCTCGGCGGACCGGACGTCGCGGCGATGTTCTGGGATGCCGTCGAAGCCAAGCTCTGAGGTTGTCAAACGGGGCGGCAGCGCGTACATAGCCGCCTCTACCCAGAAGGTCGCCCGGCCATATCCCGGTATTCGCCGGGACCGGCAGTTTTGCCGGACGAGCGGGCATGCCGCGGCGACCGCCAATGATGGAGTTGAAAATGCCCAAGCTGAAGACGAAGTCGGGCGCCAAGAAGCGCTTCAAGATCACCGCCAAGGGCAAGGTCAAGGTGGCCCAGGCGGGCAAGCGACACGGGATGATCAAGCGGTCGACGAAGTTCATCCGCCAGGCCCGTGGCACGACCGTGATGTCCCCGCAGGACACCAAGGTCGTCAAGTCGTTCATGCCCTACGCCTGAGGAGGTTGATCCATGGCTCGAGTGAAGCGCGGCGTCACCGCCCACGCCAAGCACAAGAAGGTTCTGAAGCAGGCCAAGGGGTATTACGGCCGGCGTAAGAATACGATCCGCGTCGCCAAGCAGGCCGTCGAGAAGGCGAACCAGTACGCCTATCGCGACCGCAAGGTGCGCAAGCGCCAGTTCCGGGCGCTCTGGATTCAGCGCATCAACGCCGCGGTCCGTCCGCTCGGCCTCACCTATGCGCGTCTCGTCGACGGCCTCAACAAGGCCGGCATCGAGGTCGACCGCAAGGTGCTGTCCGATCTGGCGATCCACGAGCCTGCGGCGTTCGCGGCGATCGTGGAGCAGGCCCGCGCCGCCCTCCCGGCGGAGCTGCAGGGCAACCCCGCCGCCTGAGGCGTCCCCCGCCGGCACGTCCGGCGATCCGATCCGATGGCGAATGTGTGTTCGGCGGGCCCCACGGCCCGCCGAATGCGTTTCAAGGCCGCCCGTGCCGCCCGCGGAGAACCTGCAATCGGCGGCGGAGGCGCGGCGCGCGGCCTTATCGCGGATGGCGCGAGAGACCTGCGGCGATCAGGTCGTGGGGCGCTGCGGCTTCCAGGTGGTGCGGAACACGGAATCCCAGATCGTCGTCGTCACGCCGTAGTTCACCGTCTCGTCGCGGTGATGGTGGATCGCGTGGTGGCGCTTGAGGGTGCGGGCCCAGGCGTTGCGCATCGGCAGATGGTGGCAGGCGACGTGGACGTATTCGTAGGCCTGGTAACCGAGAAGGACCCCGGCGTTGAGCGCCAGCGACACCGCGAGCGGCACCCCGACCAGCCACATGAAGACGGTGTAGACGAGCGACAGATAGACGGTGATCTTGAGCTGGAGCTTGACGTTGATGCGCTCCTTGATCGGGTCGTTGTGGTGCGGCCGGTGGCTCGGGAAGCACTTGCGCACGATCTTCAAGCGCTTGTCCTCCGGCTCCCAGTGCAGCACCCAGCGGTGCAGGAGGTATTCCAGGAACGTCCAGTAGAAGAGGCCGGCGGCGACGACGCCGAGCACCATCAGCGGCGCGCCGCTCCAGGCGATGGCGAGGAGGGTGTAGAGCACCGCCATTCCCGTCGATACCAGCAGGATCGGCTTGAGGCCCGACATTCCCATGATGGTGAAGGGGGTGTGGCGGAACGGTCCCGTGTCCGCCGCCTCGTGCGACAGTGCCATAGCCTCTCCGTCAGCGGTCCGCCGATGCTCTCGTGCTCGGCGATCTCCGAAGGACGGCGCAGCACTAGCGTTGCATTCGAACAGTTAAACAGAACGACACCAGTCGTCGCATGTAGATGCCACACTTCGGAATGGATTGCGAGCCCTCCGCGCGTGGTGCAGAAGGGCAACGACGGACGGTCAACCGCCACATCCGGTGCGGCCCGCCGCCGCCGCGTCTTCTTTCGCAAGCGCGGTCTGTTAGAGTTCGGCAAACGACAGGATTGACACCTATGGACGTGGCGCCCACCCCGCTCCCGGACGACTTGGCTGCCCTCGAGGCAGACATCAACGCCGCCGTGGACGCTGCGGGCGACGAGGCGGCGCTGGAGGCGGTGCGGGTCGCCGCGCTCGGCAAGAAGGGCTCCGTCTCGGAGAAGATGAAGACGCTCGGCCGGATGAGCCCGGACGAGCGCAAGACGATGGGTCCGGCCCTCAACGGCCTCAAGGCCCGCATCGGCGACGCCATCGCCGCGCGGCGCGAGACCTTGGCCGCGGAAGCGCTCACCCGCCGCCTCGCCGCCGAGACGGTGGACGTCACGCTGGAGCCTCAGCTCGGCGGCACCGTCGACGGGCGCATCCACCCCATCAGCCAGGTGATGGACGAGCTCGTCGCGATCTTCGCCGACCTCGGCTTCACCATCGCCGAGGGGCCGGACATCGAGACCGACGACCTCAACTTCACCAAGCTGAACTTCCCCGAGGGTCATCCCGCGCGGGACATGCACGACACCTTCTTCCTGCCCGAGCGGGCGGACGGGACGCGGCGGCTGTTGCGCACCCACACCTCGCCGGTGCAGATCCGCACCATGCTGCGGCAGAAGCCGCCGATCCGCATCATCGCGCCCGGCCGCACCTATCGCTGCGATTCCGATCAGACTCACACCCCGATGTTCCATCAGGTTGAGGGACTCGTCATCGACGAGCAGGCCCACGTCGGCCACCTCAAGTGGGTGCTGACGGAGTTCTGCAAGGCCTTCTTCGAGGTCGAGGATGCGGCGATGCGCTTCCGCCCGTCCTTCTTCCCGTTCACCGAGCCGTCCTACGAGGTCGACATCCGCTGCCGCCGCTCCGCCGACGGCATCGAGCTCGGCACCGGGGACGACTGGCTCGAGATCCTCGGCTCCGGCATGGTGCACCCGAACGTGCTGCGCAATTGCGGCCTCGATCCCGACGTCTACCAGGGCTTCGCCTGGGGGATGGGGATCGACCGCATCGCCATGCTCAAATACGGCATGCCGGACCTCCGCGCCTTCTTCGAAGCCGACGTGCGCTGGCTCGGCCACTACGGCTTCGGTCCGCTCGATCGCCCCTCGCTCGCGGGAGGCCTGTCGAGGTGATTCGCCGGCTCGCCGCGGCGATCCTCCTTCTCAGTCTCGCGAGCTGCATCTCCGCACCGCCGACCGACGTCAGCGTCCGCACCTACAAGGTGTCGGGCTCGTCGCTGTCGGCGCTGGAGCGCTCGTTGTCGACCCACGGCCCAGAGGTTCCGGGGCTGAGCGGGAGGGCCTTCGCCGCGGTCGAGACCACGTTCCTGCACTCCTTCGAGCCGGTGCAGCAGGGCAGTGTCTGCCGCTACTCGCGTAGCGGTCGCGTCGGCATCCGCTCCGAGGTGATCCTGCCCGAGTGGCGCCAGCGCGAGACGGCGGCGCCGGATCTCAAGGAGAAGTGGGACGTCATCTCGAGCTACGCCGTGATCCACGAGTCGGGTCACATCAAGATCAGTCAGAAATATGCCCGCCAACTCGAGTCGGCCTATCGGCAGGCTTCCGCACCGACGTGCGCGGAGCTAGAGGCGAAAATGGAACGGATCATCGGCCCGATCGCCGATGCCCACGTCCGCGCGCAGCAGCACTTCGATGCGACGGACATGCCCCGTTTCCGCAGCTATCTGCGCCAGCACGGCTATTCGATCGGCGGCTAACTCCAACCGAAGACCAGTCATGAAGTTCACCCTGTCCTGGTTGAAGGACCATCTCGATACCGACGCCTCGTTGGAGGCGATCCTCGACGGCCTCACCGTCATCGGCCTCGAAGTGGAGGGCGTGGAGGATCGCGCCGCCCCGCTCGCGCCCTTCCGCATCGCCCGCGTGGTGACGGCGGAGCAGCACCCCGACGCCGACCGCCTGCGTGTCCTCACCGTGGATGCGGGGGCGGGCGCCGTCGTGCAGGTGGTCTGCGGCGCGCCCAATGCGCGGGCGGGCCTCGTGGGCGTGTTCGCCGCGCCGGGCACGCACATCCCGGGCACCGGGGTCGACCTCGCCATCGGCACCATCCGCGGCGTCGAGAGCCGGGGCATGATGCTGTCCGAGCGTGAAATGGGTCTGTCGGACGCGCACGAGGGCATCGTCGACCTGCCGGACGACGCGCCGGTGGGCACGCCCTACGTCGAGTGGGCGAAGCTCGACGATCCGGTGATCGAGATCGGCGTGACCCCCAACCGCGCCGACTGCCTCGGCGTGCGCGGCGTCGCCCGCGACCTCGCCGCCGCCGGCCTCGGCGCACTGAAGCCGCTCTATGACGACAAGGTGCCCGCCGCCCACGACGGCAACCTGCCGCCCGCCGTGGACCTTGAGACCGCCGATCCCGCCTACTGTCCGGCCTTCGCCCTGCGTCTCATCGAGGGCGTCAAGAACGGCCCATCGCCGGAGTGGATGAAGCGCCGGCTCACCGCCATCGGCCTGCGTCCCATCAACCGCCTGGTCGACGTCACCAACTACCTCACCTACGACCTCAACCGGCCGCTGCACGTGTTCGACGCCGACAAGGTGTCGGGCGCCCTCACGGTGCGGCAGGCGGCGGAGGGGGAGACCTTCGAGGCGCTCGACGGGCGCACCTATACGCTCGATCCCTCGATGGTGGTGATCGCCGACGCCAACGGCGTGGAGTCGCTCGCCGGCGTGATGGGCGGCGAGGCGTCCGGCTCCTCGGAGGCGACGACGCGGGTCCTGGTGGAATCGGCGCTGTGGGACCCGATCAACATCGCCCGCACCGGCCGCACCCTCGGCATCAACTCCGATGCGCGCCATCGCTTCGAGCGCGGCGTCGATCCCGCCTTCGCCGAGCCGGGGCTCGAGATCGCCACCCGGCTGATCCTGGAGCTCTGCGGCGGCACGCCGGGGCCCACCGTAACGGTGGGCCAGGTGCCGGATGCGACGCGCGTGATCGCCTTCCCACCGACGGAGATCAAGCGTCTCTCCGGCCTCGACGTCACCGAGGATGCCGCGGCCGAGACGCTCGCGGCGCTCGGCTTCACCGTCGACCGCAGCGCGACGCCGTGGCAGGTGACGACCCCGTCCTGGCGCGCCGACGTGGAGGGTAAGGCCGATCTGGTGGAAGAGGTGGTGCGCATCGTCGGCATCGACGACGTGGCGCCGACGCCGCTTCCGCGCCTCGCCCCCGTGGCGCCCAAGGTGCTGACGACGCTTCAGTCGCGCGTTGCGACCGCGCGCCGGGCGCTCGCCGCGCGCGGCATGGTCGAGGCGGTGACGTGGTCGTTCGTGAGCAAGCCGGATGCCGAGGCCTTCGGTGGTGGCGGCGCGGCGCTGGCGCTCGCGAACCCCATCGCCGAGGCGCTGAGCGACATGCGGCCGAGCCTATTGCCGGGCCTCGTGCGGGCGGTGACGCGCAACGTCAATCGCGGCCACGCCGACCTCGCCCTCTTCGAGGTGGGGCAGGTGTTCGCGGGCGACGAGCCGGAGGACCAGACGACGTCGGCAGCGGGCGTGCGGCAGGGCCGCAATCGGCCTGCGGGCGTCGGCCGGCACTGGTCGCATGCGGGCGCCGCGGCCGACGTGTTCGACGCCAAGGCCGACATCCTCGCCGCGCTCGCCGCGATCGGCGGTCCGGCCGACCGGGTCGAGGTGACGCGCGATGCGCCGTCCCACTACCACCCCGGCCGCTCCGGCACGCTGCGCCTCGGGCCGAAGGTGCTCGGCCACTTCGGCGAGCTCCACCCGGCGCTGTTGGCCGAGATGGACGCCCCCGAGCGCCTCGTCGGCTTCGAGCTGACCCTCGAGGCGGTGCCCGAGCCGCGTCGCAAGGCCACCAAGAAGCCGGCCCTGTCGGCCTCCGACCTGATGCCGGTGCGCCGCGACTTCGCCTTCATCGTGACCGAGGCGACCGACGCGCGCGCGCTGGTGAAGGCGGCGAAGGGCAGCCGGAAGGACCTCATCACCGACGTCACGGTGTTCGACGTCTATCGCGGCCAGGGTGTGCCCGAGGGTCACAAGTCGGTGGCGATCGAGGTGACCCTGCAGCCGGTCGACCGCACGCTGACCGACGAGGACATCGAGACGGTGTCGCAGGCGCTGGTGGACGCGGTGGCGAAGGCGACCGGAGCGACGCTGCGCGGCTGACGCTCTCCGCACAAGCATCGTGGTCGAACCTCGGTGCTTGTGCGAAGACGGTCCGACACCGCGACGAATGGAACCCCGTCGCACGCCATCGCTTGCGGGGAGGGCGGGGCGTCGCTAGGTACGGGACGAACAGGTCAAAGGCGCTCCATGGGCTCGATCCTCCAACTGATCCTCACCATCATCCAGCTCTATACCTGGGTGGTGATCGCATCAGCGGTCTTTTCTTGGCTTTACGCCTTCAACGTGGTGAACCCGCGCAACCAGTTCGTGGCGACGATCGGCACCACGCTCTATAAGCTCACCGAGCCGGCGCTCCGCCCGATCCGCAACGTGCTGCCGGACATGGGGGGGCTCGACCTGTCGCCTCTCGTCCTGCTGCTCGGCCTCTATTTCCTGCAGGTTCTGATCGTCAACAACGCGCCGCTGCTCGTCTGACCTCGGCGCGCGCCGCACCCGTTCCGCCGGGCCGCCGGGCGATCGCCGTCCCGCATGCGGCTGTGCATCGTTGGGGTCGGCATCTTGCCAAGCCCCGTTCTATTCCGGACAGTTGCTGCGACTTGCCGGATTTACGGACATGGTGATCGGTCTGCTCCCCGTCTCGACGCAGGTTGAGGCGCACGAACGATTTGTCTCGACGAGGGGCGCAGTGCTTGCGCGCGCGGCGTCGGCATGATGCAGCTCGACCTCTTTCCGATGGAGCTTCACCTGCGCTGCATCGAGCCCGGAAAGAACAAGTACCGCTTCTACGCGCTCTCGGTGCAGCCGACGCTGTTCGGCGAGTGGGTTCTCGTGCGCGAGTGGGGCCGCATCGGCCGGGCGGGGCGGCGGCGGCACGACCACTACCGCGCCGCCGGGCCCGCCTGCGACGCTCTCCACGCGCTGGCGCAGCAGAAGAAGCGCCGCGGATACCGCGGATAGGCGCCGCCTCCCGCCGCCAGAGCCGCCACCGCCTCAAAAGGAGCCGAAGGCGCTCGCGAGGAGGATGACCGCGACGAGGGCGAGGAGTGCGCTCACCACCGCCGCCATCACCACGTCGAAGTAGCTCTCCTTGTGGCTGGAGCCGCAGACGGCGAGCATCGTCACGACGGCGCCGTTGTGGGGGAGGCTGTCGAGGGTGCCGGAGGAGATGACGGTGACCCGGTGCAGCACCTCCGGGTCGAGGCCCGTTGTCGCGGCGATCTCCATGAAGGTGGAGCCGAGCGCGTCGAGGGCGATCGTCATGCCGCCCGACGCCGAGCCGGTGAGGGCGGCGAGGATGTTGGTGGCGACAGCGAGGGATACCAGCGGGCCACCCTCGATCCCGAGCACCCATTCCTTCACCGCTTCGAAGGCGGGGAGCGCGGCCACCACCGCACCGAAGCCGACGAGGCTCGCGACGCTGAGGATCGGCAGCACCGAGGCGTTGGCACCGGCATCGACGGAGGCGCGCAGCTGCGGCAGGCGGCGGAAGGAGGTGGCGAGGAGCGCGAGAATGCCCGATAGGAGCGCCACCGCCACCGCCCATACCCCGCCGACGGCGCCGAGGCTCGTCTCGCTCCAGCCCGGCTCGGCGAGGAAGCCGAAGTCGAGGCTCGGCAGGATGAGCTGGGCCATCAGAAGGTTGACGACGACGACGACCGCGAGCGGCAGGATCGCGAGGGTCGCGCTGGGTCGCTGGAGGCTGCGGGTGCCCGCGCCGATCTCGTTCGGATCGAATTCTCGCGCCGTGGTGGCGAGCTCGCGCACGGTGAGGTCGTCCGCCAGCGCCGTTGCCGCGGTCTCGCCGTAGCCTTCGCCCGCCGCGGCGGCGCGCCGCCGGCGCAGGTTGAGCCACCAGAGGCCGAACCCCAGCATCACCGCCGAGGCGATGATGCCGAGCCCCGGCGCGGCGAAGGCCGTGGTGCCGAAGAAGGGCATCGGGATCGCATTCTGGATCGCCGGCGTGCCGGGCAGGGCCGACATGGTGAAGGTCGAGGTGCCGAGGGCGAGCGCGGCAGGCAGCAGTCGTTTGGGCACTGCGCCGGCACGGAAGAGGGCCTGACCCATCGGCGCGATCACGAAGAAGGCGACGAAGAGGCTCACGCCGCCGTAGGTGACGAGGGCGCCGGCGAGGACCACCGCGAGGATCGCCCGCTTCGGACCGAGCGTGCGGGTCATGACGTCGGCGATGGCGTCCACGGACCGCGAATCTTCCATCAGCTTGCCGAACAGGGCGCCGAGCAAGAAGAGGGGGAAGAACTGGGCGATGAAACCCGCCGCCGCCCCCATGAAGGTCTGCGTCCAGTGGGCGAGCAGTGGCGCGCCGGAAAAGGCCGCCGCCACGAGCGCCGCGAAGGGGGCGAGGAGAAGGATGGTCCAGCCGCGAAAGGCGAGGCTCATCAGGATTGCGAGGCCGATCAGAATGCCGAGGAGGCCCATCGCGTCACATTCCTTCGAGGAGGTCTTCGAACTGGAATGACGAGCGCACGCCGACGTCCGCGCCGCTGGTCGTGGCGAAGTCCATCGCTGCGCGGCGGCCCTCGTCGCGCAGCATCTTCAGGAACGGCCATTCCGCGTTGAGCTTGGAGGAGGCGCTAAGCTCCACCATCTTCTCGCTCGTGATGCGGTGGAGGCGCATTTCGGCCCACTGGCGGCCCTCGACGCTGCCGGGGTCGACGACCTGTCGCATCAGCGCGATCATCTTCAATTCCTTGAGGAGGGTCGCGTTGAACGACACTTCGTTCACCCGGTTGAGGATGTCGCGGGCATGCCGCGGCACGTCGGGGCGCGTCACCGGGTTGATCTGAACGAGGAAGGTGTCGCGCGAGGTGCACTCGCGCACCAGCGGAGTGATCGTGGGATTGCCGGCGTAGCCGCCGTCCCAGTAAGCCTCGCCGTCGATCCAGACGGGCTCGTACATCGTCGGCAGGCAGGCTGATGCGAGGAGCACGTCGGCGGTGATCTCGTGACGGCGGAACACCCGTCCGCGCCCCGTGCGCACGTTGGTGGCGGTGATGAACAGCTTGATCGGCCCCTCGGCGAGCGCCTTGAAATCGATCACGTCGTCGAGGATGTCGCGCAGCGGGTTCCAGGTGTAGAGACCGCTCAGCGCATAGGGCGAGACGAAGCGCGCCATCATGTCGGCGAAGATGTACATGGGCGAGTTGTCGAGCGTCCAGTTGCCCATCATCCGGTCGACCGGGGTGCGCTGGAACGGGCTCGCCATCGCCGCCCGCGATACGGCACGCCAGAAGCGATGGAGGTGGGTGCGCGCGCCCTCGCGGCCGCCGACCTGCATGCCGTAAGCGAAGACGGCGGCGTTCATGGCTCCCGCCGAGGTGCCGGAGATCGCCTCGACCTCAAGCCAGGGATAGTCGAGCAGCCGGTCGAGGGCGCCCCAGGCGAAGGCCCCATGCGAGCCTCCGCCCTGTAGGGCGAGGTCGATCAGGAGCGGGGCCCGCTCGACCGCGGTCGTCGCACCGTCCTGCGGCATCCTGCGCACCTCCACGTCGGCCCGTCGCCGAACAGAAGCGATGTGCCCCGATCGGGTCCGGCGCCTCGCGTGGCGACGTATCGCTGCCGTGGTGGCACTTGCAACACCGGTGCCGGCTCGGCGCCGGAGGGTACCGTGCCGCCGGGAGGCGCCGTCAGCGCGTTCTGTGGCCGGCGTTCAGCACGGTGAGGTTGGGGGGCGTCACCTCGCCTTCCGGCTGCGCCGTCTCGTCGTCGGTGAGAAGGCCCCGGGTCGCGAGATGGCGTTCGGGCCGCCCGTAATAATATCCCTGGATCAGGACGCAGCCTTCCGCGCAGAGGTAGTTCAACTGCTCGATGGTCTCGACGCCTTCGGCGATGACGGGAACGTCGAGCGCGGTTCCCAGCGACAAGATCGCCCGGACGATGCCCTTCGATTTCTCGGACGAATTGAGGTCTTCGATGAGGGAGCGATCGAGCTTGATCTTGTCGAACGGGAACGAGTTCAGCATGGCGAGCGAAGAATAGCCGGCGCCGAAATCGTCCATGGAGATCGACACGCCGAGCTGCTTGACGGCGTGGAGCACCGCGCCCGCCTTGGCGCCGTCGGCGATGAAGCAGCTCTCCGTCACCTCGAGCTCCAGCCGCTTCGGATCCATCCCGGTGATCTCCAGAATGCTCTTCAGCTTGGCGACGAAGTTCGGGGCGACGAGCTGGAGCGGCGAGAGGTTGACGGAGACCGGCAGCTGACTCGGCCACGCCGCCGCCTCCGCGCAGGCGGTTCGCAGCACCCACTCGCCGAGCTTCACGATCAGCCCCGACTGCTCGGCGAGGGGGATGAAGTCGTTCGGCGGCACCAGACCGCGCTCCGGATGCCGCCAGCGCACCAGCGCCTCGTAGCTGACCGCCTCCTCCGCGGGCAGGCGGATCTGCACCTGATAGTGCAGCTCCAGCTCGTTGCGGGCGATCGCCTGGCGCATGTCGTCGACGAGGCGGCGCTGCATTCGCGCGGTGTCGTCCATGGCCTTGTCGTAGAGGCAGATGTGGTCGCCGCCGGAGGCCTTGGCGCGATACATCGCGAGGTCGGCGTTGTTGATCAGCACGGTCACCTCGTCCCCGTCGTTGGGATAAAGCGCCATGCCGATGCTCGCGTGGCATTGGAGCAGCGCGCCTTCGAACTCCACCGGCTTGGAGAAGGTGGCGTCGATCCGCTCGGCGAGGGCGATGGCCTCCTCCTTCGAGTGGACCTTGGCGAACACGGCGAACTCGTCGCCGCCGAGCCGGGCGGCCATCTGATTGCGGTCGAGCGCATCCTTCAGCCGCATTCCGGCGGTGCGCAGGACGCGATCGCCCGCGGCGTGGCCGTAGGTGTCGTTGACCTCCTTGAAGCGGTTGAGATCGATGGCGAGCACCGCGAAGTGGGCGGGCGACGCGTTCCAGTGCAGCACCGCCGTGCACTGCTCCAGGAAGGAGGCGCGGTTCCGCAGGCCGGTGAGGCTGTCATACTCGGCGAGGAAGACGATCCGCTTCTCCTGGGCGAGGCGTTGGCTCATGTCGCGCAGCGAGAAGACGGTGAGCGGCCGGCCGTCGGTGGTGCCGGCCTCGGTGTGCACGGCGAACTCGACCGGAATGCTTTCGCCCGCAGCCCGCGTCAGGCTCGATGAGAGGAGGGTCGCCTGGGGCAGGGCGCTCGGAAGGAGCAGGAACTCGCCCATCGAGCGGCCCAGCAGCTCCGCCCGGGACATGCCGGTCATCCGCTCCAGCGCGGCGTTCGCCTCCACGATCCTCTCGTCCTGCACCACCGCCATCCCGTCGACGGCGCTCTGGGTCAGGTGGCGGAGCTGGGAGGACGACTTCTCCTGCGCCTGGGCGTCGAGGAAGTAGCTGATGGCGCCGGTGAAGAGGAGGAGGAGGCCGATGCCGGTCACCGCAAAGGCGATGAGCCCGCGGGCGACGTCGTCGACGATGTCGCCTGCGGCCGGCGCGTTCGGATAGATCGAGAGCGCCGCCATGCCCGTGAAGTGGAGCGCGACGATGGTCAGCGACAGGAGGCCCGCGCCGACCAGCACGGCCCTGCGCGGCGTCGATCGAGCGATCTGGCTGAAGGCCGCGACGCCGAAGAGGACCGACAGGACGATCGAGACGACGACGAGGACGGGGCTCCACTCCACCGTGCCGTTCACCGCCAGCGCCATCATGCCGCAATAGTGCATGGCGGCGATGGCGACGCCGAAGGCTGCGCCGCCGAGGGGGGCGGCATAGCGCAGCTTCTCGCTCGCCATGCCGAACGCGGCGAAGCAACCGACGATCGCGAGAAGCAGCGAGACCAGCGTGATGGTGGGATCGTAGGTGACGACGACGCCCGGCACGTAGCCGAGCATGGCGATGAAGTGCGTGCACCAGATGGTGCAACCGGCGGCGATGGCACCGAGCGCGATCCAGGCGAGGCGCGCGTGCCCGTAACTTGCGATGACTCGACGCAGGAGGCGGGCCGTGATGGCGCTGCCGACGAGGCAGAGCACGACCGCGAGGCCGACGAGAGCGAGATTATGCCCAAAGGCAACGCAGGAAGCGAGGCGCAGCATGTGCCACTCCAAACCAGGCAGTCAGTCTGATCTAATAGGCCTTGATCCCGCGGTGCAACACTTTGCAGAAAGACAAGTGATCGGTCGTCGTCCTGAATGATGCATCGAACAGGGTTCCGACTGCTCCATATGACCTGATCCCGCCGAATGACCAGACATGTGACGCGCAATCAGGCGGTGCACAATGGCGTGATGAGCCCGCCGTCCGACGCGTTTGCCGGTGAGGGCTCGGCGCCGCAGCGCCGCAGCGCCGCAGCGCCGCAGCGCCGCAGCGCCGATGCGGCGGCGTTGTGTCCGTGCATCTGGGGTGGGGAAGCGGAGTGTCGACGGCGGCTCGGGATGCCGCATCGGCCCGCCCGCCGCCGTCGTCGGGCGGGATGTGCGCGGGCGCGGCGAGCCGAGGGGGCCGCCCGGCGAGGTCGTGCGGCCTCGCCATTCGCCGGGAGGCCGACGGCTACCAGGCGCCGGCCTTCAGCTCCTCCAGCGCGCCCTCGATGGTCTGCGCGGCCGTCGCGGCGTCGGTACGGCCGGACAAGAGAGCGTGGACTTCGGCGCTGAACACCTGCGAGACGGCGTTGTAGGCCGTGCCGGTCGTCGTCGACGGGCGATAGACGAAGTCGAGGTCGGCGACGTCGGGGAGAAAGTCCACCGCCGCCTGCAGTTCGGGATCGCGGTAGAGATCGGGCCGGCTCGGACCGTAGGAGGCTTCGATGGCGCGCTCCTTCTGCAGCTTTCGGGAGGTGAGGAAGCCGATGAGATCGGCCGCTTCCTTCGGGTTGGCGGAGGCTTTCGACACGCCGAGCTGCCAGCCGCCGAGCGTGCCGGCCGCATGGCCCTCGCTCCCGCCCGGGAGAGGGGCGATGCCGACGTCGCCGGACACGGCGCTGAGCGGCGAATTGAGCAGCGTCCACACGTAGGGCCAGTTGCGCATGAAGACGGCGTTGCCGGCCTGGAAGGCGTAGCGGGTCTCCTCCTCGTCGTAGTCGAGAACGTCCGGAGAGACGATGTCGCCCATCCAGCCAGCGACCTTGTCGAGCGCCGCGACGGCTCGCGGATTGTTGATCGTCACCGTGCCGTCGGGCTCGACGATCCGGCCGCCGCCGTGGCTGTAGATCCACTCGAGCGCGTTGCAGGTGAGGCCCTCGTAGTCGCGCCCCTGGAAGACGAGACCCCAGAGCTCGGTGTTGCCCTCGCCGCGCTCGCCCTCCTGGATCAGCCGCGCGGTGTCGGCGAGCTCGTCCCAGGTCTTCGGAACCTCCCGCCCGTACTTGTCGAGGAGGTCACGCCGGTAGAGGAGATAGCCCGCGTCCATGAACATCGGGATCGCCTTGAGCTCGCCGTCCACGGTGTTGTTTTCGATGATTTCCTGGACGTGATCCTTGGCCGCCTCGCCGAGATAGGGGCGCAGGTCGATCAGGTCGTCGCCGACGACGGCGGGCCACACCACGTCGATCAGGAACACGTCGATCTTGCCGGTACCCTCCGCCATGACGGCGCGATAGAGGTCGAGGCGCTTTGCCGAGTTATTGGGCATCGGAAAGGTGAGGACCGTGTTGCCGGTCTGGGCGCCCCACTCCTCGGCGGCGGCGCGGCAGTCCTCATACTCGATGCCGACGGCGCCGCAGGCGAGCGTCACCGTCGCGGCGCGGGCGTCGCCGCCCCATCCTGAGGCGAGAAGACCGCCGGCGATCGACAGGCCGAGCATGCGGAAGAGTCGTGTCGTGTTGGGCATGACAGATGCCTTCTCAGCAGTGGGTGCAGGCGGGTTGGGGGAAGCAGCGCGGGTAGTTCGCGTAGAGAGCCGCAATCATCATGAGATGAAGACTTGTGTCAAAATAGTTTTTCATCTTCATCTCGAGGGATTTGAATGAGGCTGTCTTATTCGAACTCATGCAACCGAGGATGTCGTGCATTAATTCATAGGAATTTCCCCAGAACCGATCGGTCTTTCCCATGGTCATCACGTTGAAGCTGAACGTCGGCCCATTGATCGGATTGCCCCAGATCTCGTTCAGGACCTGAGCCGTCTTCTTGTGCATGAGGCCCGCCTGGAGCAGATACATCGGAATGCGCACCGCGTCGTAGCTGAACTTCCGCGGGAAACCGCGCGCCGGCTCGGGTTCGCCGTATTCGTTGATGGCGGTCCAGTCCGACGGGGGATGGATCATGTCGTCGAGAATGCGGAAGCTGTCCCGATAGACCTCGTCCCACGGATAGTCGGGCGCCAGTCCTTCGTAGATCTGCAGCGCGAGCGGGATGAAGTAGCTCATGTTGACGATGGCGTAGGGACTGTTGCGACTGGGGCGCGCCCACTCGCCCGGAAGCAAGAGCGTGTATCCGCCATAGTTGAGGATGAGCTTCTTACCCACAGCGTTGGCGATTCGCCGGGCCTCCAAGAGATAGGACTGGTTTCCCCATTTCACCGTTGCAAGTGCCAAAGCCATGCCGATGAAGAGTTCTCCGTCCGTTGCATTGTTCCGGTCGGTGATGCCCCGCCCGGGCACGAACTTCCATGAAATGAGCCCATCCGCGCGCTGCATTTCGGATTTAGTAAAATTCCAAATCAGATCGAACGCTGCCTGATCGTTTCCAAGCAGGGCGAGCATCATTCCATAACCTTGGCTTTCCGAATGGGTAATGCCGCCATTCTGCGGATCGAAGACTCGACCGCTCGGTTTGATGAAGGTCTTTTTGTAAATCGTGAACGCGCTGGAGAACCAGTACTGCGTTTGCGGGTCCAATTCTCCAAGATAAGGCTTGAAAGAGTCCGCACTATCTTCGGCTAAGGCCGACACATTCATGACGACAATCATGAATGTCGCGCAAATTAAGGAAATGCTTGAGCGATTTATTCCTTTGTTTTGCAGCATAAGCCCTCACCGTAAGGTTTGACAACCAAAGGTCACAGTTTGGGGAATAATGTATTCAAATCTAGGTTAAAGCAATCTGTCGTGAGTCCGACATTCGTCGAAAGGCGGTACTAATTCGTCGTGCGAGGGTCCGAAACCTGTCATATGTTCGGACATGTAAATCGACTGGCCGAGGCGGCCGGCGCGGTGGGGGAGGGGTGTTGCTAAGGAGCGCGATTTGGTGAAGGGCTATCGCGCACGCCGACACCATCGGTATCGATCGAGAGGCTGGCCGCGCCCATGACGTCGCTCCGCAAGTTCATCCTGCCGCTCGGCGTCGTCGCCCTCGTCGGCGTCGCGGCCTACGCGATGTGGCTGGAAGTTCGTCCCAGCGCGCTTCCCGAAGGGTTTGCGGCCTCGAACGGGCGGATCGAGGCCGTCGAGATCGACATCGCGGCCAAGTCCAGCGGGCGTGTGAAGGAGATCCTCGTCGACGAGGGGGACTTCGTGGAGGCCGGCGCCGTGCTGGTGCGGATGGACACCGCCGTCCTCGAAGCCCAGCTGCGGGAGGCGCAGGCGAACCTCGAGCAGGCCAAGATCGGGGTGAAGACGGCCGGCGACGAGGTGACGCAGGCGGAGGCCGAGAAGCGCGCCGCCGAAGCCGTCGTCAAGCAGCGCCAGGCCGAGCTCGAGATCGCCCAGAAGACGTTCGAGCGCGCCGATCATCTCGTGACGCGCAACGCGATCGCCGTCTCCGAGCTCGACGAGGCGCGTGCGGCGCATCAGGGGGCCGAGGCCGCCGTCGCCGCCGCCGAGGCTTCGCTCGCCGCGGCGGACGCCGCGATCGGGCTGGCGAAGTCCGGCGTCGTCCTCGCGAAGGCGAAGATCAACGCCGTCGAGGCGACCATCGAGAGCATCCAGGCCGACCTCGACGATGCCGTCCTGAAGTCGCCCCGCCCCGGCCGCATCCAATATCTCGTCGCCCGGCCCGGCGAGGTGGTCTCGGGTGGCGCGACGATCCTCAACCTCGTCGACGTCGGCGACGTCTACATGACCTTCTTCCTGCCCACCGCCGATGCCGGGCGGATCGCGGTCGGCACCGAGGCCCGCATCGTCCTCGACGCCGCGCCGCAGTACGTCATTCCGGCGAGCGTGTCGTTCGTCGCGAGCGTCGCCCAGTTCACGCCCAAGACGGTCGAGACGCGGGAGGAGCGCGAGAAGCTGATGTTCCGCGTCAAGGCGCGCATCGATCCGGCGGTGCTGAAGGAATATGTGCGCTACGTGAAGACCGGCCTGCCGGGGACGGCGACGGTCCGCGTCGATCCACGGGTCGCCTGGCCGGAAGAGCTGCAGCCGAGGCTTCCCTGAATGAGCGAAGCGGCGGCGCAGGAGGCGGGCGTTCCGGTGGTCGCGCGCCTGCGCAATGTCGGCCTGCACTATCGGCGCGCCGAGGCGCTCGCCGACGTGACGCTCGACATCGAGGCGCGGCGCATGGTGGGCTTCATCGGCCCCGACGGGGTCGGCAAGTCGAGCCTCTTCTCGCTCGTCGCCGGGGCGCGCAAGGTGCAGACCGGCAGCGTGGAGGTGCTCGGCGGGGACATGCGCGACGCCGCCCACCGCCAGACGGCCTGCCCGCGCATCGCCTACATGCCGCAGGGGCTCGGCAAGAACCTCTACGCCACCCTGTCGGTCGCCGAGAATATCGACTTCTTCGCCCGCCTCTTCGGCCACGACCGGGCCGAACGCCGGCGCCGCATCGCCGACCTCACCACGAGCACCGGGCTCGCGCCGTTCGTCGACCGGCCGGCCGGCAAACTTTCGGGCGGGATGAAGCAGAAGCTCGGCCTCTGCTGCGCCCTCGTGCACGATCCCGACCTTCTTATTCTCGACGAGCCGACGACCGGCGTCGATCCCCTGTCGCGACGGCAGTTCTGGGAGCTGATCGACCGTATCCGAGCGAGCCGGCCGGCAATGAGCGTGATCGTCGCGACCGCCTACATGGAGGAGGCCGCCCGCTTCGACCATCTCGTCGCGATGGACGCGGGCAGGATCCTCGCCGAGGGCACGCCCGCCGCGCTGCTGGAGCGCACCGGCACCACCTCGCTCGAAGCCGCGTTCGTGGAGCTCCTGCCGCAGGAGCAGCGGCTCGGCTACGAGGGCGTGACGATCCCGCCGCAGCCCGACGGGGCCGACGGCGACATCGCCATCGAGGCGGAGGGGCTGACGAAGCGCTTCGGCGACTTCACCGCCGTCGACCACGTCTCCTTCCGTATCCGGCGCGGCGAGATCTTCGGCTTTCTGGGCTCGAACGGCTGCGGCAAGACGACGACGATGAAGATGCTCACCGGCCTGTTGTCGGTGAGCGAGGGTCGGGCGCTGCTCTTCGGTCAGGAGATCGACCCCGACGATCTTCGCACCCGCCGGCGCGTCGGCTACATGAGCCAGGCCTTCTCGCTCTACGGCGAGCTGACGGTTCGGCAGAACCTCGAACTCCACGCGCGCCTCTTCCACCTGCCCCTTGAGGAGCGGGAGGGGCGGATCGCGGAGATGATCGAGCGCTTCGATCTCGCCGACGTGACGGGCAGCCTGCCGGAGGCGCTGCCGCTCGGCCACCGCCAGCGTCTGTCGCTCGCCGTCGCGATGATCCACGCGCCGGAGCTCCTCATTCTCGACGAGCCGACGTCGGGGGTCGATCCCGTCGCACGCGACGCGTTCTGGCGCATCCTCGCCGAGCTGTCGCGGCGCGACCGGGTGACCATCTTCATCTCCACCCACTTCATGAACGAGGCGGAGCGGTGCGATCGCATCTCGTTGATGCACAACGGCAAGGTGCTTGTGACCGGAGAGCCGGCGGCGCTCGTCACAGAGCGCGGCGTCGAGCGGCTGGAGGATGCGTTCATCGCCTGGCTCGACGAGGCGTCCACCGCGCCACAGGCGCCCGCCGTCGCGACTCCGACGCCGGCAGCCGTCGAGACGTCCGCCACCGAGGGCGTGGCGCAGACGCAGCTTCGCCGCTACTTCGACCCGCGCCGCATGCTCAGCTATTCCAACCGCGAGGCGCTGGAGCTGCGGCGCGACCCGATCCGCCTGACGCTCGCCCTGCTCGGCAGCGTGATCCTGATGCTCGTGATGGGCTACGGCATCAGCCTCGACGTGGAGGGCCTCACCTTCGCCGTGCTCGACCGCGACCAGACGACCACGAGCCGGGACTATTCCTACGCCATCTCCGGCTCGCGCTACTTTCTGGAGAAGCCGCCGCTGACGAGCTACGCCGAACTCGACCAGCGGATGCGCGATGGCGACATCAGCCTCGCCATCGAGATCCCGCCGGGCTTCGCCCGCGACGTCGCCCGCGGCAGTGACATCTCCGTCGCCGCCTGGATCGACGGTGCGATGCCGACGCGCGCCGAGACGATCTCCGGCTACGTCCAGGGCATGCACGCTCACTGGCTGGAGGCCAAGGCGCGTGAGGCGGGCAACGCCGACGCGCTGTCGGGCCTCGTCACCATCGAGACGCGCTATCTCTACAACCCCGACGTCAAGAGCATCATCGCCATCGTGCCCGCCGTCATCCCGGTGCTTCTGATGCTCATTCCCTCGATGCTCGCCGCGCTCAGCGTGGTGCGCGAGAAGGAGCTCGGCTCGATCGTCAACTTCTACGTGACGCCGACGACGCGGCTGGAGTTCCTCGTCGGCAAGCAGATCCCCTACGTCGTCCTGTCGACGCTGAGCTTCCTGACGCTGCTCGTCCTCGCCGTCTTCGTGCTGGGCGTGCCGTTCAGCGGCAGCGTCCTCACGATCACCCTCGCGGCGATCATCTACGTCACCTCCTCGACGGCCATCGGGCTCCTGATCTCCACCTTCATGAAGAGCCAGATCGCGGCCCTCTTCGGCACCTCGATCCTCTCGATGCTGCCGGCCGTCAGCTTTTCCGGCATGATCGATCCGGTGTCCTCGCTGGAGGGCATCGGCCGCGTCATCGGCGAGATCTACCCGACGAGCTACTTTCTGACGATCTCGCGCGGCGCCTTCTCGAAAGGGCTCGGTCTCGCCGATCTCTGGCCCTCGTTCCTGCCGCTCCTCGTGGCGATCCCGGTCATCCTCGGCGCCGCGGTGCTGGCGCTCGCCAAGCAGGATCGCTGATGCGCACCCTCGCCAACATCGGTCATCTCGGCGTCAAGGAGCTGCGCAGCCTGTCGCGCGATCCGACGATGCTGATCCTCGTGGTCTACGCCTTCACCCTCGCGATCTACTCCGGGGCGACGGCGATGCCGGAGACGCTCAACCGGGCGCCGATCGCCATCATCGACTACGATCGCTCCCAGCTCTCGGCCCGCATCACCGACGCTTTCTACCTGCCCTATTTCACCGAGCCGTCGCTCATCGGCGAAGCCGAGATGGATCGCCGGATGGACGAGGGGATCGACACCTTCGCCCTGTCGATCCCGCCCGATTTCGAGCGCGACGTGCTCGCCGGCAACGCTCCCGCGGTGCAGCTCAACGTCGACGCCACGCGCATCTCGCAGGGCTTCACCGGCGCGGGCTACGTCCAGTCGATCGTCTCCGGCATCGTCACCGACTTCGTCGAGGGTCATCGCTCGGTGGACGACCTCTCGGTGGACCTCACCTTGCGATCGCGTTTCAACCCGACGCTCGACAAGTCCTGGTTCGGCGGGATCATGGAGATCATCGACAACGTCACGATGCTGTCGATCATCCTCACCGGCGCGGCGCTGATCCGCGAGCGCGAGCACGGCACCGTCGAGCATCTGCTGGTGATGCCGCTGACGCCCTTCGAGATCATGATCTCGAAGGTCTGGTCGATGGGGCTCGTCGTGCTCGTCGCCACCGCCTTCGCGCTGCTCGTGATGGTGCAGGGGCTCCTGGCGGTGCCGATCGAAGGGTCGATCCCGCTCTTCCTCGCCGGCGCGGCCCTCCACCTCTTCGCGACCACCTCGATGGGGATCTTCCTCGCCACCGTCGCCCGCTCGATGCCGCGGTTCGGCCTGCTCCTCATCCTCACGCTGCTGCCGCTGCAGATGCTCTCGGGCGGCAACACGCCGCGCGAGAGCATGCCGGAGTTCATCCAGACCATCATGCTCGCGGCGCCGACGACCCACTTCGTGTCGCTCGCCCAGGCGATCCTCTATCGCGGCGCGGGCCTCTCGGTGGTGTGGCCGCAGTTCCTCGCCCTCATCGCCATCGGCGGGGTGCTCTTCGCCCTCGCCCTCGTGCGGTTCCGCTCCACGATCAGCGCGATGGCCTGAGCCGCGGCGCAGGTCGACAGCGCCGGCGCCGCGGCTAAGCGCGAAGCTCCGGCAGGTCCTTGTAGAAATCGAGCGCCTCGGGGTTGGCGAGAGCCTCCTTGTTCTTCACCTCGCGGCCGTGCACCACGTCGCGCACCGCGAGCTCGGTGATCTTGCCGGACTTGGTGCGGGGGATGTCGGCCACGGCGACGACGACGGCCGGCACGTGGCGCGGCGAGGCGCCGGTGCGCACCTGCGTCTTGATGCGCTTGACGAGGGTCTCGTCGAGGGTGGCGCCCTCGGCGAGGCGCACGAAGAGGACGACGCGGACGTCGTCGTCGTGGTTCTGGCCGATGGCGATGGATTCCAGGACCTCCGGGATCTGCTCCACCTGGGCATAGATCTCGGCCGTACCGATGCGCACGCCGCCGGGGTTCAACACCGCGTCGGAGCGGCCGTGGATGATGATGCCGCCGTGCTCGGTCCACTCGGCGAAGTCGCCGTGGCACCAGACATTGTCGAACCGCTCGAAATAGGCGGCGTGATATTTGGTGCCTTGCGGATCGTTCCAGAACATCGCCGGCATCGAGGGGAAGGGGCGGCGGCAGACGAGCTCGCCCTTGCCGGCGGGGAGGTGGCTGCCGTCGTCGGCGGCGACGTCCACCGCGAGGCCGAGGCCGGGGCCCTGGATCTCGCCGGCCCAGACGGGCTTCGTCGGCACGCCGAGGACGAAGCAGCTCACGATGTCGGTCCCGCCGGAGATCGAGGCGAGGTGCACGTCGCTCTTGATGGCGTCGTAGACCCAGCGGAAGCTCTCGGAGGCGAGCGGCGAGCCCGTCGAGCAGATGGTGCGCAGCGCGGAGAGGTCGTGGGTCTGCGCCGGTCGCGCGCCCTCCTTCTTGAGGGCGTCGATATATTTGGCGCTGGTGCCGAAGAGGGTGACGCTCTCGGCCTCGGCATAGTCCCACAGGACGCGATGGCTGGGGGCGAAAGGGGAGCCGTCGTAGAGGATGAGCGTCGCCTCGCTCGCGAGCGCGGTGACGAGCCAGTTCCACATCATCCAGCCGCAGGTGGTGAAGTAGAACACGCGATCGCCGGGCCGGATCTCGGAGTGGTAGAGGTGCTCCTTGACGTGCTGGATGAGGACGCCGCCGGCGGTGTGGACGATGCACTTCGGCACGCCCGTGGTGCCGGAGGAGAACAGCACGAAGCCCGGCTCGTTGAACGGCACGCGGGTGAAGCTCGGCTCGGTCTCGGTGCGCTCTCCCACCACGCGGTCGTAGGTGGTGGCGTCGGCGACGTTGGCGGCGAGCTCGGACGCGCGCAGCGGGTCGAGGTAGGGGACGACGAGCAGCGCCTTCGGGGCGAGCACGCTCGCGACCGCGGCGACCTTCTGCGACACGTCGATAGGCTTGCCGTTGTACCAGTAGCCGTCGCAGGCGACGAATACGGTGGGCTCGATCTGACCGAAGCGGTCGAGCACGCCGCGCTCGCCGAAGTCGGGCGAGCACGAGGAGAAGACCGCCCCCAGCGAGGCCGTCGCCATGCAGGTGACGATCGTCTCGGGCAGGTTGGGCAGCATCGCCGCGACGCGGTCGCCCCGCTTCACGCCCGCCTCGGACAAGAAGGCGGCGACGCGGGCGACCTCGGCGCGCAGCTCGCCCCGCGTGAGGCGGCGCTCCACCTTGTCCTCGCCACGGAAGACGATCGCCTCGGCGTCGGCCGGGCCGCCGAGGCAGTTTTCGGCGTAGTTGATCATCCCGTCGGGAAAGAACCGGCCGCCCGGCATCTTGTCGCCGTCGACGAGCAGGGTTGCGCCCTTCTCGCCGACGAGGCCGGCGTCGTCCCACACCGCGTCCCAGAAGGCGCCAGGATCCTCGATGGACCAGGCGTGGAGGGCGTCGAAGTCGGGCAGGGGGCGCCCGGCACGGCCGCTGCAGAGGGTCGCGAGACGGGCGATCGCGGTATCCTCGACATGCTTCGGGCGCCAGAGCGGTTCGTTCGACATGGGGTCCTCCTCAACGGTCACGATCGTTTTGCCATGGGGGATGGCCATGGATCACGGGTTTTCTGTTCCTATATCTCGCTTAACGGAGGAAGGAATGAGCGAATTCAATCATCGGGGCAGCGTGGTCGAGCGTGTCCTAGGCGGATCGCCGCTCGGCGTGCTGCTCCGGCTGATCGTCCTGTCGTTCGTCGTGGGGGTGGTGCTCACGGTGCTCGACATCAACCCGGCGGACATCGTGCGCTGGGTGGAGGACCGTTTGCGCTACTTCTCGAGCCTCGGCTTCGACACCGTGGAGGAGGCGGTGCGCATCCTCATTCTCGGCGCCGTGGTGGTCGTGCCGGTGTGGCTGGTGCTGCGCGTGCTGCGGCTGATGTCGCGCTGAGCCGCGGCCTTCCTCGCCGAACCAAAAAAAGCGGCCCTCACGGACCGCTTTTTCATTGGGACTGCCGCTTCGTTGGGACTGCCGCCCGATCGGCGCTGCGCCGGAAGGGCTCGGTGTTGCCCGCGCTCTCCCGAGGCGCCGTCCGTTCCGGCCGGTCGCGTCATCCCCCGCCGGGCGCGCCATCGTGGTCCGGTGAGCGCGAGGGCGACGGCGGGGTGAGCGGCCGGTGGGCCTCAGCGGGCGGTGGGAGCGAGCACCATCACCATCTGGCGGCCTTCGAGCTTCGGCTCGGCCTCCACCTTGGCGATCTCCTGGGTGTCGGTGCGCACCTTGTTCAGCAGCTCCATGCCGAGATTCTGGTGCGCCATCTCGCGCCCGCGGAAGCGTAGCGTGACTTTGACCTTGTCGCCGCCTTCGAAGAATTTGCGAATGGCCTTCATCTTCACGTCATAATCGTGCGTGTCGATGTTGGGACGCATCTTGATCTCTTTGACCTCGAAGGTCTTTTGCTTTTTGCGCGCCTCGGCGGCTTTCTTCTGCGTCTGGAATTTGAAGCGGCCGTAGTCCAGGATCTTGCACACCGGCGGGTCGGCGTTGGGGGCGACCTCAACGAGGTCGAGCCCGGCGTCCTCCGCGAGCTGCATCGCTTCGTCGATCGACACGATGCCACGGTTGGAACCGTCGGCGTCGACAAGCTGCACGCGCGGAACGCGAATATCCCGGTTCGTCCGGGGGCCTTGCTTCAGAACGGGAGCAGGGGCGCGATGGGGTCGGCGAATGGCAAGTTCTCCACAAATCGTTGGGCGATACGACGCGTCTCACCGCGCCCGAACAACGCAACAACGCGTCGTCCGGTTCGGCGATAGTGTCGCTCATCCCCTAATATAGCGCGGAAACGCCGTCTTCCAAAAGGGAATGGTAGACGCCGAGTGTTTTTCGCTTCATGGCGTCCAGCGAAAAATTGGCGAGGGCGTGGGCGCGGCCGCGCCGGCCGATGGCGTCGCGCGTGTCGTGGCTCGCCATCAGCGCCTCGAAGAGGGCGTCGGCGAGGGCGTGCGCGTCGCGCGGGGGCACCCTCCAGCCGGTACGCTTGTCGCGGCCCACCTCGGGCGGGGCGAGCACCGTCTCGCGCACCGCGCCGAGGTCGGTGACGACGACGGGAAGTCGCGCGGCCTGCGCTTCCACGGCGGCGCGGCCGAAGGCTTCGGGCTCGATCGAGGGTTGCACGGCGATGGTCGCCGCCGCCATCGCCCCCGGCACGTCGTCGACGTGGCCGACGAGGCGCACCCGCTTCTCGATGTCGAGCGCCCGCGCCTTGTTGATCAGCTTGTCGCGGTAGTCGGTGCGGCCCTGCTCGTCGCCGGCGAGGACGCAGACCCACGGGCCGGTGTGCTTGTGGGCGAGGAGGGCGACCGCGTCGAGAAGCACTTCCTGCCCCTTCCACGGCGTCAGCCGGGCGACGTTGATGAGCACGGGAACGCGCGGGTCGACATGCCAGCGCCGGCGCAGCTCCATGCCGCGCGCGCCGGCGTCGGCCTCGAAGGCGGTGAGGTCGATGCCGCGATGGATGGTGACGAGGCGCGAGGCCGCGAAGGGGTGCCGCTTGGCCACCAGCTTGGCGGTGAAGCCGGAGTTGGCGATCACGATGTCGCCCCGCGCCATCACCGAGTTGTAGCGATTCTTCAGGATCGTGCGCTCGTTGTAGGCGCCGTGATAGGTGGTGACGAAGGGGCGGTAGGTCCACGACGCCGCCCACAGCGAGGACCAGGCGGGAGCGCGCGAGCGGGCGTGGATGATGTCGACGCCCTCCTGCTCCATGAGGTCGGCGAGGCGGGAGGCGTTGGCGCGCATCGGCAGGAGGCTCTTGGTGGCGACCGGCATCATGATGTGCTCGGCGCCGGTGGCGAGGAGCTCGTCGAGCATGCGGCCGCCCTCCGACACCACGAGCGCGCGGTCGCCCTGCGCCACCAGCGCGGCGGCGATGTCGATGGTGGTCCGTTCCGCCCCGCCGGTGCCGAGCTCCGGCACCACTTGCAGGATGGTCATCGGCCGCGCACTCATGCCGTTTTCGTCCCCTCGTCGCAGGGCGAGGCGCCCCGATGGTCTCGTATCCTGCGAATCAGTAGCAGAGGAAAAACGCCCAATGGTTGACGAACCGCTGTTCATCCCCTCCGACACCGCCGACGTGGCCGTGCGCATCACCGAAGGGGAGGGGCCGACGGTGCTGTGGTGCGGCGGCTTTCGCTCCGACATGATGGGCGGCAAGGCGGTGGCGCTCGCCGACTGGGGCGCGCGGACCGGGCGGCGCGTGGTGCGCTTCGACTACCGCGGCCACGGCGAATCGGGCGGCCGGTTCGAAGATCTCGCGATGTCGGACTGGCTCGCCGACGCCGAGCGTGTGATGGACCGCTTCTGCCCGGGGCCGACGGTGGTGGTCGGCTCCTCGATGGGCGGGTGGATCGGCCTTCTCCTCGCCAGGGCGCGGCTCCGCGCCGGCACGCCGCTCGCCGGACTGGTGCTGATCGCCCCCGCGGCCGACTTCACCGAGCGGCTGATGTGGCCGCAGCTGCCGGACGACCGCAAGGCCGAGATCGAGCGCGAGGGACTGACGCTGCTGCCGTCGGCCTACGGCGATCCCTACCCGATCACCCGTCGCCTGATCGAGGACGGGCGCAACCACCTCCTCTACGGCGACGCGCCCATCGAGACCGGCTGCCCCGTCCACATCCTGCAAGGGGTGATGGACGAGGACGTGCCCTACCGTCATGCGCTGGAGCTGGTGGAGCGCCTCGCCCACGACGACGTGGTGCTGACCCTCGTCAAGGACGGCGATCACCGCCTGTCGCGCGAGGAGGACATCGCCCGCCTCATCGCCGCGGTGGAGGGGATCGTCGACGACGCCTGACGGGCTCGCCTCAGGTGGCGTCCTTGCCGCGGCTGATGGCGGCGATGCCGGTGCGGGAGACCTCCACCAGTCCGACCGTCGCCATCAGCGCCACGAAGCGCTCGATGTCGGTGGTGGCGCCGGTGATCTCGAACACGAAGCTCTCGAGGGTCGCGTCCACCGTGCGGGCGTCGAAGGCCTGGGCGAGGCGGAGCGCCTCGACGCGGCTCTCGCCGCGGCCCTCCACCTTGACGAGCGCCAGCTCGCGCTCGATCGCGTCGCGCTTGTCGGCGGTGAGGTCGGCGACGCGGTGGACGGGCACCAGGCGGGCGAGCTGGTTCTTGATCTGATCGATGACCATCGGCGTGCCGGTGGTCACGATGGTGATGCGCGAGAGGCCGCGCGCGTGCTCGGTCTCCGACACGGTGAGCGAGTCGATGTTGTAGCCGCGGCCCGAGAACAGGCCGATGACGCGGGCGAGCACGCCCGGCTCGTTGTCGACGAGCACGGAGAGAGTGTGGCGCTCCTGCGCCGGCTCGGGCGAAAGGGCCGGCGAGACGCCGATCGGTTGTGTGTTCATGGCTCCACCAATGTTCTGGCACGGCTGGCGAGCGCGCCCGGCTCGCCGTCGATCCGCACCGTCTTGAGGCGCGAGGTGGAACCGGAGGTGACGGCCACATCGCTTTTCCTGACGCCGAACGCCTTGGCGATCAGCGCTTCGACCGCCTTGTTGGCGGCTCCCTTGTCGGGCACCGCGCGCACCTTGAGGGCGAGGCGGACGCTGCCGTCGTCGAGGCTGAGCGGCCCTTCGATGCGGTCGGCCGACGCCTTGGGCGTCACGCGGACGGCGAGGAGAAGGCCGTCGTCCACGTGCCGCCAGAAGGCGTTGGCGTCCGCCATCGGGCTTAGACGAGCGCCTGGCCCTCGGCCTCGATGGCGTTCTCCACCATCTCCGCCTCGAGGTCGTCACCCGACGCGAGCAGGATCTCGTTGTGCGGCTTGCCCGACGGGATCATCGGGAAGCAGTTGGTGAGATCGGCGACGCGGCAGTCCATGAGGACGGGGCCGGGGGTTGCGAGCATCTCCTCGATCGCGGCGTCGAGGCGCGAGGGATCGGTGACGCGCACGCCCTTCGCCCCGTAGGCCTCGGCGAGCTTCACGAAGTCGGGCATCGCCTCGGTGTAGGAGTGCGACAGGCGGTTGCCGTGGTTGAGCTGCTGCCACTGGCGCACCATGCCCATGTGCTGGTTGTTCATGATGAACACCTTCACCGGCAGGTCGTACTGCACCGCGGTCGACATCTCCTGGATGTTCATCTGGATCGACGCGTCGCCGGCGATGCAGAGGACCAGCGAGCCCGGGTGGGCGATCTGCGCGCCGATGGCGGCGGGCAGGCCGTAGCCCATGGTGCCGAGACCGCCGGAGGTCATCCAGCGGTTCGGCTTGTCGAAGCCGTAGAACTGGGCCGCCCACATCTGGTGCTGGCCGACGTCGGTGGTGACGTAGACGTCGCGATCCTTGGTGAGGGCGAACAGGCGCTCGATGGATTCCTGCGGCATGATGGTGGACGGCCGCGTCGTGTAGGCGAGCGACTTCTTGGCCCGCCAGCCGTCGATCTCCTTCCACCACGGGGCGAGGCGCTTCTTGTCGTGCGGCCCGCTCTCCGACCACACGCGCACGATGTCCTCGAGCGCGTGGGCGGCGTCGCCGATGATCGGCAGGTCCACCTTCACGTTCTTGTTGATCGAGGAGGGATCGATGTCGATGTGGATCTTGCGCGAGCCGGGCGAGAAGGCGTCGATACGGCCGGTGATGCGGTCGTCGAAGCGCGCCCCGATGCAGATCATCAGGTCGCAGCCGTGCATGGCGAGGTTCGACTCGTAGGTGCCGTGCATGCCGAGCATGCCGAGCCACTGCGGGTGGCTCGCCGGCATCGCGCCGAGGCCCATCAGCGTCGACGTCACCGGGAAGCCGGTGAGATCGGCGAGCTCGCGCATGAGGTGGCTCGCCGCCGGCCCGGAGTTGATGAGGCCGCCGCCGGTATAGAAGATCGGCCGCGAGGCCGCCTTCATCAGCGCCACGGCCTGACGGATGCCCTCCATCTCGGGCCGCAGGCGGGGCTGATAGGTCTTGTGGCGCGCGTTGCGCGGCGGGGCGTAGCGGCCGAGCCCGACCTGCACGTCCTTCGGAATGTCGATGACGACGGGGCCGGGACGGCCGGAGGTCGCCACGTAGAACGCCTCGAACAGGATGCGGGGCAGCTCGTCGACACTCTTCACCAGCCAGTTGTGCTTGGTGCACGGGCGGGTGATGCCGACCGTGTCGCACTCCTGGAAGGCGTCGGAGCCGATGAGATGGGTCGGCACCTGGCCGGAAATGCAAATGAGCGGGATCGAATCCATCATCGCATCGGTGAGGGCCGTCACCGCGTTGGTGGCGCCGGGGCCGGAGGTGACCAGCATGACGCCGGGGCGGCCGGTGGAGCGGGCATAGCCTTCGGCCATGTGGCCGGCGCCCTGCTCGTGGCGCGCGAGGACGTGGGTGACGTCGGTCTGCTGGAAGATCTCGTCATAGATCGGGAGCACGGCCCCGCCGGGGTAGCCGAAGATGGTGTCGACGCCGTGGTCTTTCAGCGCCTCGATGACCATTTGCGCACCGCTCATGCGGCCTGAGTTGCGCTCGTCCATTGTCGTTCTCCGGATCCGCCGTGAGGCGGTCTATTGTCACCGACCCGCTCGGGGTCTGGCGAGCGGGCAACAAAAAAGGCCCCAAGGGGCCCATGTTCCGCGCATCACCGTTCCCGGGCCTGGTCAACAGGCCCCGGTGATGCGCTCCGCTACGATAATAAGCCGACGTGCCATTTCGATGTCGCTTCCGAGTGATCTTCTTCGCGTCTGAGGAAGCCCGGCTATCACGTCTCGCCCTCGCGTGCAACGACGATCGTCGCCGCAGCGCCGTCGCCGATCTTCGCGGCTGCGACATCGCGGCCGTCGGATTCGCCGACGCACGACTGCAATTGGCGGACGGCGTGCGCCATTCTGGTGATGGTGCAACGCAGCGAAGGAACCGCCCATGATTTCTCTCCTCGACAGCCCGTCCGGCTACGGACTCGTGAGCCGCGGCCTCCATTGGGGGATGGCGCTCGTCATCGCCTGGCAGTTCACGAGTGCGGTTCTGCGCGTCGTCGCATCCGACACGCCGGTGGAGGAGTTCTTCTGGTCGACCCACTATTCGGTTGGCTTCACCATCCTGCTGCTCGTGCTGGTGCGGGGACTGTGGGGGCTCGCGAACCTCGCGCGGCGGCCGCGGACGGAGGGGCCGGCGCTCCAGCGGCGGCTCGCGGGCATCGCCCACCTCGTCCTCTACGGGCTGATGGCGGTGGTGCCGGTGCTCGCGATCGCCCGCGCGGCGGGCAGTGGGCGGGGCCTTCGCGTCTTCGGCGTGGAGCTCATCGCCGGCGGCGGCGAGCGGGTGCCGCAGCTGATGGCGCCGGCGAACCTCCTGCACGGCAATCTCGGCTGGCTGCTCTTGGCGCTGATCGCGGGCCACACGCTGATGGCGCTCTATCACGGCCTGTTGCGCGCCGATCCGACGCTCGACCGCATGACCAAGGGCTGGAGCGACAAGGGGAGCGCTACCGCCTGACCGGCGACAAGGAGGGCACCGTCGCCTGACCGGCGACGAGGAGGGCAACCGTCGCCTGACCGGCGACAAGGAGGGCACTGCCACCTGACCGGCGGCGAGGGCTCACGGGAAGTCCGGCGCGCGGCGCGGCCAGTCGGGGAAGCGGTTGCGGAACCACGTCTCCTGGCGCTTCGCATATTGGCGGCTTTCGGCGACGGCGCGGGTGATCGCGGCGTCGCGGTCGAGGCGGCCGGCGGCGTGGGCGGCGAGGGGCGCGACGCCGATCGCCTTCATCACCGGCCGCGACGGGTCGAGGCCGCGGTCGGCGAGGGCGGCGGCCTCTGCGAGCGCGCCGGCCTCCATCATGGTCTCGAAGCGGGTGGCGATCCGGCGACGCAGGGCGGCCCGGTCCGGCGCGAGAACGATGCGCTCCACCTCCGGCCCGAGCGGCAGGACGGGGCGCGAGCGCTCGGCGTGGAAGGTGGCGAGGGAGCGCCCGGTCGCTTCCACCACTTCCAGCGCGCGTACGATGCGTTGGGGGTCGCTGGGGCGAAGCCGGGCGGCCATCACGGGGTCGCGGCGGGCGAGCTCGGCGTGGAGCGCCTCGGGCGCCTCGCGCGCCTGGCGGGCCCGCCAGTGGGAACGCACCGCCTCGGGCACGGCCGGCACCGGGGCGAGCCCCTCGGTGAGGGCGGCGAAATAGAGGCCGGTGCCGCCGACGAGGATCGGCAGGCGTCCCGCCCCCTGGACCTCGGCGATGGTGGCCGCGACATCGGCGAGCCACTGGGCGACCGAATAGGCGGCCGCCCCGTCGACATGGCCATAGAGCGCGTGCGGCACGCTCGCCTCCTCGTCCGCGTCGGGGCGGGCGGTGAGGATGCGCAGATCGCGATAGACCTGCATCGCATCGGCGTTGATGACGGTCCCGCCGCGCTCTTTCGCGAGGGCGAGGGCCAATCCCGACTTGCCCGAAGCCGTCGGACCGGCGATGAGGACGGCCATGGATCTCGTCGTCACACTCGTCGCCCCCGTCTCGCTCGACCCGTCCCGCGTGGTCCCCTTCGTCCGCGAACTCGGCGCCTTGCGCGCCGAGCGGCTCGGCACGCGCGCCGCGGACGTCTTCCTCTGCGCGGACCTCGCCGCAACGCGCGCCGCCGTCAAGGCGCTCGCCGGGGACGATGCGCTCGACGCCCTCGTCCAGCCGCTCGCGCACCGGACGAAGCGCCTCGTGGTGAGCGACATGGACTCCACCATGATCGAGCAGGAATGCATCGACGAGCTCGCCGGGGTCCATGGGCTGAAGCCGCGGGTCGCGGCGATCACCGAGCGGGCGATGCGGGGCGAGCTCGATTTCGCCGCGGCGCTGACGGAGCGGGTGGGGCTCTTGAAGGGCATCCCCGAGGCCTCGATCGATGAGCTGTTGGCGCGCGTCATCACCCCGTCGCCGGGGGCGGCGACACTCGCGGCGACCTGCCGCGCGCACGGCGTGCGCACGGTGCTGGTGTCGGGCGGGTTCACGGCGTTCGCCGAGCCGGTGGCCGCGCGCCTCGGCATCGACGTCGCCTTCGCCAACCGCCTCATCGCGGCCGACGGCGTGCTCACCGGCGAGGTCGCGCATCCGATCCTCGGCGCCGACGCCAAGCGCGAACGCCTGCTCGCCGAGGCGGACGCGCTCGGCGTGTCGCTCGACGACACCATGGCGATCGGCGACGGCGCCAACGACCTCGCGATGATCGAAAAGGCTGGGCTCGGCCTCGCCTACAAGGCGAAGCCGAAGGTTGCTGCTGCCGCCGACGGGGCGATCCAGCACACCGACCTCAAGACGGTGCTCTATGCGATGGGAATCGCTCCGGAGCGGTTCGTGGTGCCCGAAGGCGACGGGGCGCCCTGAAGCGGCCCGGTGCGGCCTCGGCTGAAGGTGCGGCGTCGGCTGAAGGTCCGGTCCCGACCGGACGGGCGGCCGGACGCCGCCCGATGAATCAGAGAACCCCGAAGCAGATGGCGAGAACGAAGGCCATCGCCGCAGTCACCGTCACGAGGCCGGTGCCCCGGGCTTGTAGTGTGCGAAACCTATACATGGCGTCCCCCTGATCTGACGATCGATCGTTGTTGTTCTTGACGCTCGGAATCCCAACCATACAGGCCCGGGATCACCGCATCAACCACTCTCGACAAATGCCCCGGATGTGACCTCCGGCTAGCGCGGTCCGGCTGGACCTTTGGCAGGTTCTGTCGCCAAGCTTGCGCGAGCCTTGCCGGCGCGTCGGCAGGCGCGGAACCCCGAGATTTCCACTTTGCGCGAACTTGATCTAGGGAATGCGCCGCAAAGGGAGAACCATGATGAGCACCGCCTACATCGTCGACTATATCCGCACGCCTATCGGACGCTTCGGCGGCAGCCTCTCCGCCGTGCGGGCCGACGATCTGGCGGCGATTCCTCTCCGGGCGCTCATGGCGCGCAACGAGGCTGTGGATTTCTCTCTCGTCGACGACGTGATCATGGGTTGCGCCAACCAGGCGGGTGAGGACAACCGCAACGTCGCCCGCATGGGCGTGCTCCTCGCCGAGATGCCGGTGGAGGTGACGGGCACCACCATCAACCGCCTCTGCGGCTCGGGGATGGACGCCGTCGCCATGGCCTCGCGCATGATCAAGACGGGGGAAGCCGACCTCGTCATCGCCGGCGGTGCCGAATCGATGTCGCGTGCCCCCTTCGTGATGCCGAAGGCCGACACCGCCTTCTCCCGCAAGGCCGAGATCTACGACACCACCATCGGCTGGCGCTTCGTTCACCCGATGATGAAGAAGCTCTACGAGACGCACTCGATGCCCGAGACGGGCGAGAACGTGGCGGAGGACTATGGAGTGTCGCGCGCCGATCAGGACGCCTTCGCGTTCCGCTCGCAGCAGCGCGCCGCCGCCGCGGCCAGCCGTCTCGCCGAGGAGATCGTCCCGGTGACGATCCCGCAGCGCAAGGGCGGCCCGAAGGTGGTGAGCGCCGACGAGCATCCCCGCCCCGACACCAGCCTCGAAGCGCTCGCCAAGCTGCCGACGCCGTTCCGCAAGGACGGCAGCGTGACCGCCGGCAACTCCTCCGGCGTCAACGACGGCGGCGCGGCCCTCCTCCTCGCTTCGGAGAAGATGATGGAGCGCTTTGGCCTCACCGCGATGGCGAAGGTGGTGGCGGCGGCGACGGCCGGTGTGCCGCCGCGCGTGATGGGCATCGGCCCGGCACCCGCCAGCACGAAGCTGATGGAGCGCATCGGCACCACCATCGGCGACTTCGATGTGATCGAGCTCAACGAGGCCTTCGCCAGCCAGTCGCTCGCCGTGCTGCGCATGCTCGGCCTGCCCGACGACGCGGCCCACGTGAACATCAATGGCGGGGCGATCGCGCTCGGCCATCCGCTCGGCATGTCCGGCGCCCGCCTCGTGGGCACGGCGGCCGTGGAGCTCGCGGCGGGACGCGGCAAGCGGGCGCTCACCACCATGTGCATCGGCGTCGGCCAGGGCATCGCCCTCGCGCTCGAGGCCGCGTGAACGAGATCACCCGCATCACGGCGCCGCCGCGGCCGCCCAAACCAAGCGCCATCGGCGCCCGGCCCATCGCGGCGGGCGAAGCCTGGCCGTTGGCGAAGCGGCTGTGGCGCGACTATCTCCACACCCACCGCAACACGCTGCTCCTCACGCTGGTGGCGGTCGCCTTCGTGGCGGCGTCCACCAGCCTCTATCCGCTGATCATCAACTGGGCGTTCGATTCCTTCGCCGCGAAGAGCACCTGGGCGATTACCACGCTGCCCTTCCTCATCCTGGTCGCCTCGTGCGGCAAGGCGGCCTCGCTCTACTCCCAGGTCGCGCTCACCCAGCGCGTCGTCACGCGGGTGGAGACGGACATGCAGAAGGACCTTTACGGCCACCTCGTGTCCGCCGATCTCGCGCAGATCGCCGCCGAGAGCCCCGCCGCCTGGACGCAGCGCTTCACCACCGATCTCCTCTATGTGCGCCTGGCGCTCACCCGCGTCACCGGCGTTCTGGTGCGCGACGGGCTGACGATCGTCGCCCTCTTCGCCACCATGATCTACCTCGACTGGGTGCTCTCGCTGATCGCCGGGGTGATCCTGCCGCTCGCCCTCATCCCGGTGAGCCGGATCGGCAAGCGGCTGCGCCGCGTCTCCCGCTCCACCCAGGAGGAGACCGGCGGCATGGCGAGCCTCACCTCCGAGACTTTCGCCGCCGCCCGCGTGGTGAAGACCTACCGCCTCGAAGACTATCTCGGCCGGCGCGCCGACCGCGTGTTCGAGAGCCTGCGCACGCTGCGCCTCAACGCCGCCCTCCAGAAGGGGCGGATGGAGCCGGTGCTGGAAGCGCTCGGCGGCGTCGCCGTCACGGTCATCCTCCTCGTCATCGGCTGGCGCATCCTGTCGGGTGACAGCACCGTCGGCGAGTTCTCCGGCTTCCTCGGCGCGCTCCTCATCGCGGCGCAGCCGATCCGCGCACTCGGCAACCTCTCCGCCGTGGTGCAGGAGGGATTCGCCGCCCTGAGCCGCTACTATGCCGTGCTCGACACGCGCCCCACGGTGACCGATCGGCCCGGCGCCGTGGCGGTGGCGCTCGGCCCGGACCCGGTGCGCTTCGAGGGCGTGACCTTCGGCTACCGGCCCGGCGCCTCGGCGCTCCACGGCGTCGCCTTCGAGGCGGCCGGCGGGGCGACCACCGCCATCGTCGGCCGCAGCGGGGCGGGCAAGTCCACCATCTTCAACCTCATCCCGCGTCTCTACGAGCCGTCCAAGGGCCGCATCCTGATCGGCGACACCGACATCGGCGCGATGACGATCGACAGCCTCCGCTCACAGATCGCCGTGGTGTCGCAGGACGTGGTGCTCTTCAACGACACGGTCGCCGCCAACATCGCGCTCGGGCGGGAGGGGGCGAGCCGGGCCGACATCGAGGCGGCCGCCCACCTCGCCGGCGCGCACGACTTCATCGCGCAGCACGCCGAGGGCTACGACGCCTCGGTGGGCGAGCGGGGCGGCAACTTCTCCGGCGGCGAGCGCCAGCGGATCGCCCTCGCGCGCGCCTTTCTGAAGGATGCGCCGATCCTCCTCCTCGACGAGGCGACGAGTGCGCTCGACGCCGAATCGGAGGCCGCCGTGCGGGCGGCTTTGGCGCGGCTCGCGACGGGCCGCACGACCCTCGTGATCGCCCACCGCCTCGCCACGGTCCGGGCGGCGGAGAAGATCATCGTGCTCGACGCCGGCCGCATCGCCGAGACCGGCACCCACGCCGAGCTGGTCGCCGCCGACGGGCTCTACGCCCGCTTCCACCGCCTCCAGCTCGCCGAGGACTGAGCCCGGCCTATTCGCGCTGGATGGCGGCGAGCACCGCGTCGGCAGCACGGTTGGAGCGGAAGGCGGCGTTGAGGGCGGCGGGGTCGTAGACTTCCTCCACCCAGTCCGCGAAGGAGAGGCCGGCGGCCTCGCCGGTCGCCTCGTAGGCGTCGAGAAAGGCGTCGAGCACGCCGGTGCGCGCCTGCGCCACGTGGCCGTAGCGCCAGGAGAGCTGGCGCTTGGCCTCGGCCGTGGAGATGTCGTCGAGGATGATCAGCCAGAGGGCGGCGCCGAGGCCGGCCCGATCGGCGCCCGACTTGCAGTGCATCAGGACCGGGGCCTCGAGCGTCGGCAGGAGGGCGATCGCCTGGCGCAGCGTGTCCTTCGGCGGGGCCGCGCGCGACAGGAGCACCAGCCGCTCGAAGCGCAGCCCTGCCCGCGCGCACGCCTCCTGCTCCAGAAGATCGCCGCCGAAGCCGTCGCCGCGCAGCGACAGCACGGTCTTGACCCCCGCCTGCTTCGCCCAGCGCACGTCGGCGGGGGAGGGCTGCGCCGAGCGCCACAGCACGGGCGTCACGGCGTGGCGGTTGCGATAGGCGAGGCGCAGCACGCCGTGGTCGGCGAGCATCAGGCTCGCCCACGCCTCGCGCCGGTCGCGGTCGCTCTCGATGGGGCGGCGCCAGCGGTCGGCCCGCGCCTTGCGGCGGGCGCGCGCGGCGGGCGTGCGCCCGCGCAGGATCTTGATGAAGCTCGTCAAAACTATGCCCCGTGCGACGCCTTCGGCTCGGCCGCGGCGTCAGTCCCCCACCGCGAGGCCGCCGGGGCGACGCGGGTCGCTCGCGCCGGTGAGCACGCCGTCCGGACCGACGGCGATCGACTGCGCCGCGCCCATCGCGTCCTGTATGCGCACATCGTGGCCCTTCTCCTCCAACAGGCGGATGGTGTCGTGGGAAATCCCTTCCTCGATGCGGATATAGTCGGGAAGCCACTGATGATGCACCCTCGGCGCCGCCGTCGCGGTGGCGATGTCGCGTTCGTGCACCGTGGCGTTGAGGATCACCTGCAACACGGTGGTGATGATGCGGCTGCCGCCCGGTGAGCCGGTGACGAGGGCGGGCTTGCCGTCCTTCAGGAGGATCGTCGGCGTCATCGAGGAGAGCGGGCGCTTGCGCGGCTCGACGGCGTTGGCCGCGCCGCCCACGAGGCCGTAGGCGTTGGGCACGCCGGGCTTCGCCGAGAAGTCGTCGAGCTCGTTGTTGAGGAGGAAACCGGCGCCGGCCGCCGCGAAGCCGACGCCGTAGGAGAAGTTGAGCGTGTAGGTGTTGGAGACGGCGTTGCCCGCCGCGTCGACGATCGAGAAGTGGGTGGTCTCGTTGCTCTCGTAGGGCAGCGTCCCCGGATCGGCGGCGATCTCGGAGGACGGGGTGGCGCGGTCCATGTCGATCCGGTCGCGGATCGTCGCCGCGTAGTCCTTCGACGTGAGGGCGGCGATGGGCACGTCCACGAAGTCCGGATCGCCGAGATAGACGGCCCGATCGGCGTAGGCATATTTCTCCGCCTCTACCATCATGTGGATCATGTTGGCGCTGTTGAGGCCCCAGGTGCCGAACGGGGAGGGCTCCAGGATGTTGAGGAGCTGGACGAGGTGCACCCCGCCGGAGGAGGGCGGCGGCATCGACACCACCTCGTAGTCCTTGAAGGTGCCGCGCACCGGCTCGCGCACCACGGCCTCGTAGGTGGCGAGGTCGTCGAGCGTCATGCGCCCGCCCTTGGCGGCGACGGCCGCCACGATCGCCTCGGCCACCGGACCCTCGTAGAAGGCCGCGGGACCGGCCTCGCCGATCGCCTCCAGCGTGTCGGCGAGGGTGGGGAGGGCGAGGGTGCTGCCGGCGGCGGGAGGCTCGCCGCCGGGATAGAAGAGGGCGGCCGCGGCGGCGTCGGCGAGGAGGCGGTCGCGGAAATAAGGCGTGGCGAGCGCCGCCGCCATCGCCGGCGACACGGTGAAGCCGTCGCGGGCGAGGGCGACGGCGGGGGCGACGAGATCGGCGAGGCTGAGCTTGCCGGAGCCGTAGCGCTCGTGGGCGAGGGCGAGGCCGGCGACGGTTCCCGGCACGCCCACGGCGAGCCCCGACCGGCGCGACAGCTCGGGCGAGGCCTCGCCCGAGGCGTCGAGGAACATATCCCTCGTCGCCGCACGCGGGGCCATCTCGCGATAGTCGACGGCGACGTTCTCCCCCTCGGCGGTGTGGATCACCATGAAGCCGCCGCCGCCGATGTTGCCGGCCCGCGGCAGCGTCACGGCGAGGGCGAAGCCCACGGCCACCGCCGCGTCGACGGCATTGCCGCCGTGCCGCAGGATGTCGAGCCCCACCTCGCTCGCCTGGGCCTCCTGGGTCACCACCATCTGGTGTTCGGCCATCACCGGCACGAAGCGCTGACCGTTGGCGATGATCTGCGCCTCGGCCGCCGACCCCGACGCGATCAGCGCGAGGGCGATCGCCGCCGACCGCGCGACGCCTCGCCAGGCGGAGACCGCGAAGAAGGACCAGGGTGCCGTCATGATCTGCTCCATGGTTGGTTAGGTGCCGAAAACCGAAGCGTCCAGCCTATATCTGTTGTCGACTTTTCGGATGTTTCGCTGAGCCGATGAGAATTGACACACCGTCGCGGTCTGCCTATTTCGACGCCGGTCCGATAGGACGATTGTCATTTGCGCAATCGGTGAACTGTGAAGTCGCGGATGGGGTTAGGGCTCCATTTGCGGTGCCGGCGGCGGGTCGGTTCGGAGGATGTGCCGGGGAATGTCGCGACTCAACATGCATCGGATGGCGCTCGAGCGTGTGCCATTCTCGATCGTCATCTCCAACCCCTTCCTCGAGGACACCCCCATCGTCTTCGTGAACCGGGCCTTCACCCACCTCACCGGCTATTCCGCCGAGGTCTCGGTGGGACGCAACTGCCGCTTCCTGCAAGGTAAGGACACCGAGCCCGAGGCCATCGAGGCGATCCGCACGGCGATGCGGCGGCGCGAGGAGGTCTCCACCGAGATCCTCAACTACAAGGCCGACGGGACGCCGTTCCGCAACCACGTCTACATCGCCCCGCTCAACGACCCCGACGGCAATCTGCAGTTCTTCATCGGCCTGCAGCGCGCGGTGGGGGCGAAGGGCTCCGAGGTCGTCTCCGACGGCATCGAGGAGGCGCTTCGCGAGATCCACCACCGGGTGAAGAACCACCTGTCCATCGTGGTGGGGATGATCCGCATGCAGGCCCGCGCCGACAAGGCGGATTCGGTCGGCAACTACGTCACCCTCGCGCGCCGCATCGAGACGCTGCAGTTCCTCTACGACGAGATGACCACCGGCGGCACGCGCCGCGCCTCAGACAAGGACATCGCCCTCGGCGCCTACGTCTCGCGCATCGCCTCCGCCATCGCCTATCTCGACGGGCGCGAGAGCGTGCGCCTCAATCTCGACCTCAGCAACCTGCACGCGCCCGTCGACACGGCGGCGCAGGTGGGTCTTCTCGTGTCGGAGCTCCTGACCAACGCCTACCAGCACGCCTTCGACGATCGGGCCGAGGGGCTGATCGAGGTGCGCCTGTTCGAGTTGAGCGGCGGCGTCGTCCGGCTGCAGGTGATCGACGACGGCGTGGGCCTCGCCGAGGGGTCGAGCTGGCCCGACGGCGGCAATCTCGGCGGCAAGATCGTGCGCTCGCTGGCGACCGGCCTCGACGCCGAGCTCGACGTGTCGGGTGCGGGACGGGGCACCACCGTCACGGTGGACATCCCGACCAAGGCCGCCGCGCCGTCCGACCCGTCGAGCGGCGGTTCGATCGCCGACGAATAGCGCCGCCGCGGATGGCGGCGCGTCATTCGCGCTTCGCCGCGCCCTCGGGCGGCGGCAGGTGGTCGACCCGCGGCCCCTTGTCGCGCCGGCGGTCCTGCGAGATCTCCTCCATCACCTGGACGTAGGCGAGCGCGGCGAAGAGCACCGTCCCGCCGAGGATGTTGCCGGCGAGGGCGGGCAGGATGACACCGCCGACGGCGCCGACCGGATCGATCCGGCCTTCGAGCAGGAGGAGAAAGGCTTCGCCCGAACCCGCCACCACGTGGGTGAAGTCGCCGAGCGCGATGACGTAGGTGATGATGAAGATCAGGAGCACCTTGCTGCCGCGCGAGGTCGGCATGCACCAGACGAGAGCGGCGATGAGGAAGCCGGCGACGACGCCGTAGCGCAGCGTCTCGAACGGCGTGTTCGCCATCACCTTGGCGGAGACCTCGACGATGCCGGCGAGCTGCTCGGGCCGGACGATGCCGCCGACCGAGAGGAGCATCGCCCCGAGGAAGGTGCCGACGAGATTGGCGCTGAGCACGATCGCCCAGAGCCGCCCGGTGCGCCAGAAGGCGTGCTTGGTCGGGTTGGCGAGGAGCGGCAGCACCGGCGTCGTGGTGTCCTCGGTGAAGAGCTGCATGCGGCCGGTGATGACGATGATGAAGCCCACCGTGTAGCCCATGTCGGCGATGAGATGGCGGCCCGCAAAGGCCGGCAGGGCGTGATGGAGAAGCCCTTCGGCGATCACCGATATCATCAGCATCAGCCCCGCCGAGACGCCCGAGCCGAAGAGGGAGATGGCCGGGCGGTTGATCTCCTCGAGGCCGCGGGCGCTGATCGAGGCGTAGACCACCGGCGCGCGCGGGCCGGCGCGGCGGATCGCCTCCCGCTCCTCGCCGTGGGTGAGGTTGCGGATCGCGGGATCGGTGTCGCCGGCGCGAGGGTCGCGCTCGACACGGTCGGACTGAAGCGTGGCCATCCTCTCCGTCGCGGGTCCTCGCGCAGCGCACCGAAGGGCGGGCCGGGCGGTGGTGACGTCCTGCGGGAAAGAACGGGAGCGGGCGGGCGTCCGTTCCGCCGGCTGCCGTCAGTCGGCCCGGCCGGCGAGGGTGAGCGCGACGATGCGCATCAGCGTTTCGGGTGCCTCGATGTGCGGCATGTGGCCGACGCCGGGCAGGAGATGGCGGGCGAACACCGCCGGCGCCGCCAGCGCCTGATGCACCGGCACCACCTCGTCCGCCTCGCCCCACACGAGGGTGACGGGGAAGGGGGCGGCGGCGAGGCTGGAGAGCGGCAGCACGCCTTGCCCATCGCCGCGGGCGATGTGGCCGAGGATGGTGGCGAAGGAGGCGCGCAGTGCCGGGTCCGCGCGCTGCTCGGCGACGAGGCGAGGGAGCGCGTCCGGAATTGTCGAGGCCGGGCCGAAGAACGCGTCGAGCACCGCCGCGATCTCCTCGGTGGTCTGCATCGCGGCGTAGCGGGTGAGGAGGGGCACGTTCATCTCCCGCCCGAAGCCGCCGGGGGAGACGAGGATGAGGCGTTCCACGAGGTCGGGTCGCTTCAGCCCCACGATGGAGGCGACGGCGCCGCCCATCGAATGGCCGATGAAGGCGGCGCGGGCGATCCCCATGGCGTCGAGGCTCGCGATCAGCGCCTCGGCGGCCCCGGTGGCGTCGGCCCGGCCCGGATAGTCGACCGCCTTGCCGTGACCCGGCAGGTCGAAGGCGATGGTGCGCCGCAGCGCGGAAAGCCCGCCCATGAGGCCGGCGAAGGCCAGCATGTCGCCACCGAAGCCGTGGGCGAGGACGATGGGGGGCGACTTGCGGCCCCGGGCACGGTGAGGCAGCGGCAGATGGGGCGTGGACATGGAGGCTCCAGCGGTGGACCGGACGCAGATGGTTAACGCGTCGGTAACGATATTGGTTGAGGATTCGTCAACCATTGGAGATCGGATCGATGCCTGTCGTCACGTCCCTCAAGCTGATCCTTGCCATGGCTGCGCTGATGAGCTTTGCGGCGCCCGCGCTCGGCGTCGAACTCACCGATCCGCGTACCGGCAAGACCTTCACCTACCGCCCGTCCTTCGTCGAACGGCCGAAGGTCGAGGAGGATCGGCCGCAGTATCGCTTCTTCGACGCCGCGAGCCGCAAGTGGGTCACCTATCAGGCGACGCGCGAGGAGATGCGCGAGCGCCACCGCATGAAGTATGCGCGGGCCGAGGTGCGCTTCGTGTCCTCCGAGCCCACCGGCACGGTGATCGTCGACACCACCTCGCGCTATCTCTATTTCCTCAAGGGCGACGGGACGGCGATCCGCTACGGCATCGGCGTGGGCCGCGAGGGCTTCACGTGGGCCGGCGTCCAGCGAATCTCGAAGAAGGCGGAATGGCCCGACTGGCGCCCGCCCGCCGAGATGCGCGAGCGCGAGCCCTGGCTTCCGGAGTGGATGCCCGGCGGCCCGGAGAACCCGCTCGGCGCGCGCGCCCTCTATCTCGGCTCCACCCTCTACCGCATTCACGGCACCACCCACGACGAGACCATCGGCTACGCCGTGTCCTCCGGCTGCATCCGCATGCTGAACGAGGACGTGAGCGATCTCTATAGCCGCGTGAAGGTCGGGACCGAGGTGGTGGTGCTCGGCCCGAATTCGGACCGCAGCGGCCTCCTCGCCGCTCTCAGCGGCTTCTGAGGCTGCGACGGTGGAGGGTACGGCGCGGATGATCAGGCCGGCCTGATCGTCGCGCCCTCCGCACCGGCGACGATCGCGAGGACGGCGGCTTCGGGCAGGCCGTCCCACGTGTCGCGGCGAATGACCGGCGGCGCGCTGAGCCCCATCTCGCGGGCGACGAGGCAGCCGACGACGAGGATCGCGTCCACCTTGGTGAGGAGCACCGCCGCCGGTGCGAGGCCGGCGTGGACGAGCTCCAGCATCACCGAAGAGGACGAGGAGGAGCCGATCAGGTCCGGGATAGCCACCACGCGGCCGGCGAGCGACACGCCGCGCTGGGGGTGGCGGCCGTTGATGATGCGGCCCGTCGCCGGATCGACGCCGCCCCAGAAGCTGAGCGGCGCGGTGAGCGGCAGGAAAGCGCCCGACGCGGTGCCGGCGAAGAGGGTGTCGGCGGTCAGCTCCACAGCGAAAGGTCCCGCCGCAGCGTGCCGGCGACGGCGGTCTCGACGCAATCGGCGAGGCTGCCGTAGATCACCGCGTGGCCGATGTTGCCGGGCGCATAGTGGGCGAACTTGCCGGAGTTGGTCATGAGCACGCCACCGGCGGCGGGGATGATGCGGGTCGCGACGATGCAGGTGTCGGCGACGAGGGTCACCCCGGCCGCGTCGAGGGCGGGAAGGTGGCCGCGCGCCTCGAGCTCGGCCACCACGTGGCGCCCGGTGTTGGCGTAGAAGGGCAGGCGGGCGCGACGGCCGGCGAAGGTGTCGATCAGCGCCTCGAACTCGCCGAGCGAGAGGTGGGGGGAGCCGATGCCCACCGCGCTCACCGCCTCGTCGGCTCCGGTCGCGGTGGACAGCAGCGCGAGCGCCTCGCCGATGTCGCCCATGGTGAGGCGCTCGACGTCGGCATCTGCGCCGTCGAGCGCGGCGGCGAGGGTGGGGGCCTCCGGCGTCTCGCCGACCACGTGGAAGAGGCCGACGGCGCCGAACGAGGCCGCCGCCGCGCCGAGCGCCTTCAGCCGATCCTCCGAGGCGAAGCCTTCGAGCCCGGTGATCGCCGGCACCCGCTCGCCGGCCTTGCGGCCGGTCAGCGCGCCGAGCACGGGCCAGAAGGCGTCCTCGTCCTTGAGGCGGTCGGGCAGGGCGGAGGCGTCGAGCACGAGGCGCGCCCGGCGGTTCTGCGGCAGATGCAGGCCGACGGCGGGGGCGGCGCCGGCGATGGCGCAGGCGATGTCGAGAAAGTCGCCGTAGCGGTTGGTGCGGGCGCCGAGCACGGAATTGCAGAAGGCGACGGCGTTGCTCTCGCCCCAGGCGACGTCCTCGCCCACGGCGGGACGGTGGCCCGCCTGATAGGGCGCGCAGGTGAAGGTGGAGCGGCAGCCGAGCGCCTGATAGGCCTGCATCAGCCGTAGCGCCATCGCCCGGCGCTCCGGCGGCATCCGCACGTTGCCCGGCTTCATCAGGTCGAGGGCGCCGATATTGAGCGTCGCCGGCACCGCGACACTGGCGCCGAGCGCGACGAGATGCTCGGCGAAGAGGGTGCCGGCGTCGCCGTGGTAGAGGCAGCCGTCGATGTGAGCGGAGGCGACGGGCACCAGACGGCGCGCGCCGAGGAGGCGGGCGGCGTCGGCAACGAGGCGCATCGCGGCGGCGGCGCCCTCGCCCGCCTCACCGGCGAGCATCGCCCGCTCGCGCTCGCCGAGGGTCAACGACCCGGTCTCCTCCATCGCCCAACCCCTCGCCGCATCGTGGCGCGGCCCGCGCCTGCGAGCGCTGCCGTCAACGCTGATAGATGTAGCCGCGGGCGATCTTCTCCTCAATCTCGGCGGCGGCGCGGGCGGAGCAGCCCTGGGTATAGAGGTCGATGGCGGAGGAGACGTTGATGCCCTCGCCCTCGAGGTCGCGGATCTTCTCCGGGTTGCCGGTGATGAGCTGCACCGAGTGGATGCGCAGCGCCTTGAGGAGCTTCGCCGCGGCGGTGTAGCCGCGGTGGTCGACGGAGAAGCCGCGGGCGATGTTCGCTTCGTCCGAGGAGTAGCGGCGCGGCCCGCGATGGCCGTCGGTGAAGCCATATTGGAGGGCGAGGCAATCGAGCTTGTTGGGCAGGCCGATGCCGCGCCCTTCCTGGCGCAGATAGATGAACACGCCTTCGCGCCGCGCCTCCATCTCCTCCATGGCGAGGCGGAGCTGGTCGCCGCAGTCGCACATCGAGGAGCCGAAGGCGTCGCCGAGGATGCACTCGGAGTGGACGCGGGAGACCACGTCGTGCCCGCCGGCGAATTCGTCGAGCGCGGCCTTGTAGAGATCGTCGACCTTCAGCCAGTCGCGCTGACCGTAGAGCATGGCGAAATGCGGGTGGTGGCCGAGCGGTTCGTCCTTCTCCTCGAAGCCGACGCACAACCAGATGCGGTTCTGCAGCTCGACCGGGGCGATCGACCGACAGTTCAACCCGTGCGCGTCCATTGAGTCCCTTAGATCCATTCCCTCACGTCCTCGGCAACGCTTGCACCTTCCCCCACGTCTTGGTGCTGCGCGCGGGAAGGTCAACGCAGAGGTCGCGATTGTCGCGCACCGGCGCCGCGAGGGCTACGCAAACGGCCCCGTTCTTAGTTCAACTCTGGGTTCACAAGTTCGTGGGGAGGCGGCCGCTTGACAGGAGGATGCCCGCCCTTCCTCCTGTGGGCGAACCACAGGCGCCCGTCGACCAGGGCGTGCGCGACCGGAGGATGTGAGGATGGCAGTGGATCAGCAGTCGGCCGGGCGCGCTCTGCCAGTAGCCTATTCGGCGGTGGCGAAGGGCTTCCACTGGATCACGGTGCTCGCCGTCGCCGCGCTTCTCGCGCTGGGCTTCTGGATGGCCTCGCGCGCGGAGGCGAACGTCTGGGGGTCGCTGACCGACACCCTCTTCGCCTCGCACAAGATCATCGGCTTCACGCTCCTCTGGTTCACCGCGGCGCGCCTTCTGTGGCGGCTGTTCCGCGGGGCGCCGCCGGCGGCGGTGAGCGGCGTGCAGAAGCTCGTGGCGGCGATCACCCATTGGGGCCTCTACGCCGTCCTGATCGCGGTGCCGCTGTCGGGGTGGGCGGCGGTGTCGGCCTTTCCCGCCCTCAACATCTTCGGCCTCTTCGACCTGCCGGCGCTGATCTCGCCCGACAAGGAAGCCTACGGGCAGATCATCGAGGTGCACGAGACGTTGGTCTGGGTGCTGATCGTCCTCGCCGTTCTCCACATCGCGGCGGCGCTCTATCACGGCGTGGTGCGGCGCGACGGGGTGTTCTCGCGGATGTGGCCGCGGTCGCTCTGAACCCCATGGTGGCGGACGGGCCAGTGGATGGGGCGGTGCTCGAAAGCCTTGCGGCCCTCGCGGTCGCGCGGGCGACGGGGGCGCCGCTGGTGGTGGCGCAGATCGGCCAGTCGATCGACGGGCGCATCGCCACCCCGTCGGGGCATTCCCACTACATCAACGGGCCGGACGCCATCGGCGTCCTCCATCAGCTGCGCGCGAACGTCGATGCGGTGGTCGTCGGCGCCGGCACCGCCCAGGCCGACGATCCGCAGCTCACCGTGCGCCACTGCATCGGCCGCGATCCGGCGCGGGTGCTGATCGATCGGCGCCGCCGGGCGGGGGCGGGGCTGCGGATGCTCGCCGGTCCCGGGCGGCGCATCGTCTTCGGCGCCGCCGCGCCGGACGATCCGGAAGGGGTGGAGGTGATCCCGCCGGCGGCGGTGGACGCGCCGCTGGAGCCCGCCGCGATCCTCGCTGCCCTCGCCGCGCGGGGATTGCGCCAAGTGCTGGTGGAGGGCGGGGCGGCCACGGTGAGCGCCTTCCTCGCCGCCGGCGCGCTCGACCGGCTCTGCGTCCTCGTCGCGCCGATGCTGATCGGCTCCGGTCCCATCGGCGTCGATCTGCCGGGGATCGACCGGCTCGACGATGCGCTGCGGCCGCGCGTCACCGTGCTGCCGCTCCCCGGCGGCGACGTGGTGTTCGACTGCGACCTCAGGAGTTGAGCGGCAGCGCCAGAACGTCCTCGTGGCCGACGAGGAGGCGGCTGACGCCCTCCGCCCGCGCGGCGCGCCAGTCGGCGATGGCGTCGGCCGCGTCGGGGCGGATCTCGTGGGCGGCGGCGGCCCAGCCGTCGAGCGTCGCGGCGATCAGCGCGGCGTCCGCCTCGCCGAGGACCCAGGGGGTGTCGCGTCGCTCCACGGCGAAGCCCGCCGCCGCGAACACCTCCACGATGACGGCGGGTCCGTCGGGCCCGACGGCGCGGCCGAACGACTTCTCGCCTTGTTGGTGCGCGTTGAAGGCCTCGCGCATCGCCGCGTCGAAGGGGTGGGCGGGGGTGAGTTCCAGCCGACCGTCATAGGTCAGCATGGCGAGGAGCGGGGTCCGGTCGGCCGCGAGACGGTCGGCGAGGGCGGCGATGTAGTCGCGCGAGGCGAGGTCGAAGAGGGCGGACGCGGTCACGAGGTCGGCCCGCCCCTCCCAGGGAGCCGGCGTGGCGGTCAGATCGGCGACGCGGGTGCTGACGGTGATGTCGCCCGGCGGCGCCTTACCATGCGCGAGGAGGCTGGCATCGGCGTCGACGAGCAGCCAGTCCTGCGGTCCGGGCAGGCGGGAGGCGAGCGCACGCAAGGTCGCGCCGGTGCCGGCGCCGAGGTCGACGATCCGCAGTCGATCCCCGACGGTTCCGCGGGCGATGCGGCCGGCGCGATCGATCAGCTCGAGGCTGCGCGCGCGGGCGTCGGCCGGGGCGCGCAGTGACAGCCAGTCGGCGGAAAAGCTCAACCCTGCAGCTCCTGCACCAGACGGGAGACGATGGCGCCCGTCTCCTCCCATCCGTCGAACGTCTTGGCTGCGGCGGCGGCGCCGGCGGAGAGGCGCTCCGACAGGGCCGGACCGGTGAGGACGGTGCGCAGGGCGGCGGCGAAGGCATCGGCGGCGTCGACGTCGACGAGGATGCCGGCGGTCTCGGGAACGACGTCGGGGATCGCGCCGCCGCGGGTCGCGACGATCGGCAGGCCGGACGCCATCGCCTCCGCGAACACCATGCCGAATCCCTCGTAGCGCGAGGCGAGGGCGAAGAGGCTCGCCTCGCGGTAGACGGCGCGGATCTCCGCTTGCCCCGCCTCGCCGATGAAGGCGATGCGGCGACCGAGCCCGGCGGCGGCGATCTGGTTGGCGAGGGCGACCACCGCGTCGGGCGCGCGATCGAGGCTGCCGATGATGGTGGCGTTCCACGCGAGGTCGCTCACCTTCGCGAGCGCCGCGACGAGGATGTCGAACCCCTTGCGCGGCACGATGCTGGCGACGGACACGATGCGCGGCGGACGGGCCGGCCGGCGCGCGGTGGACTGGTGCCAGGCCCCGTCGAGGCCGGGCACGGCGACGTGGATGGCGTCGGCGGCGACGCCATAGTCGGCGACGAGGGTGTCGCGGGTGTGGCGGCTCGTCACCACCACGGCGCGGGCATGGGTGAGGGCGGCGCGCTCGCGTGCGGCGATGGCGGGGGCCGCGTCCGGCGCGACGCCCGTCTCGAGCGCCAGCGGGTGGTGCACGACGGCGACGATCGGCGCGGCGACCCGTTCGAGCCCCTCGGCCGGCAGGGCGCCATAGGCCAGACCGTCGACGAGCAGCGTTGTGGTGGCGGGAACGGCGGCGAGGCGGGAGAGGGCGCCGTCGAGCGTCGGCCCGTCGGGATCGGGGAAGCCGTCGCCCAAGGCGAGCGGGGTCACCGTGTGGCCCGCCGCCTTGAGGGCTTCGATGAGCCGCCGGTCGTAGCCGTAGCCGCCGGTGAGCGTGTCGAGATCGCCGGGATAGGCGAACGTGATTGGGCGCATCTCAGAGATCGGCTTCGTACCAGGCCCGGGCGACGTGGGACTCGTTGAGCGCGACACGTAGCCGCCTGACATTGGCGCCATCCTCCCCCATGCCGCCGCTTCTCAATTCGGCGGCGAGCTTATCGAAGATCCACTTCGCCAGAACCTCGGTGGTGGACCGGGTCGCCGCGAAATCGGGTAACGCATCGAGATTGCGAAAGTTCAGCTCGCCGAGAACGCGCTTCAGCACGTCGGCGGCGAGGCCGATATCGATCACGATGTCGTTGGGACCTAAGGTATCGCAGAAGAAGGCGGCGTCGACCACGAAGGTCGCCCCATGAAGCTGCTGCGCCGGGCCGAAGGCGTCGCCGGAGAGGCTATGGGCGATCATGATGTGGTCGCGGACTTCGAGGGCGTACATTCAGGCTCCTTGGGCGTCGTAGGTGATGAGAATCCCGAGCGCACCGGGCTCCTTGAGCAGGCCGGGCAGGCGGGCGGGCGCTTCGGCGAGGGGGACTTCGTGGCTGATGAGGGCGTCGAGGGCATCGTCTTCCAGGAGGCGCATGACGGTAGCGAGGCGGCGGCGGTGGGTCCAGCGAGCCGCCCGCGCCGCGGGGATGCGTCCCACCTGCGAGGACTGGATGGTGAGGCGGCGGGCGTGGAAGGCGCCGCCGAGGGTGACGCGCTGGGTGCCCTCGCCGTGCCAGCTCGCCTCCACGATGCGCGCCTCGAGGCCGGCGGCGGCGATCGCCATGTCGAGCCCGGCATCGGAGCCGGTGGCGTTGATCGCCACGTCGACGTCGGCGGGAAGGGAGTGCGGGGCGGCGAAGGCGGCCCCCATCGCCTCCGCGGCGGCGCGCTTGGCGGGGTCGGCGTCGGCGAGCGTCACCTCCACCCCGGCGATGCGGGACAGGAGGCGCGCGACGAGCAGGCCCACCACCCCGGCGCCGATCACAAGGACGCGATCGCCGAGCGAGGCACCGGAGTCCCACACGATGTTGAGGGCCGTCTCGAGGTTGGCGGCGAGGGTGGCGCGGCGCGGCGGCACGCCTTCGGGCACCAGCGACACCGCGTCGGCGGCGACCACCGCGGCCGACTGATGCGGGTGGAGCGCGAAGCCGATGCGCCCGATCAGCGCCGCCGGCCCCTCCGCGATGCGGCCGACGAGGGCGTAGCCGTACTTCACCGGAAACGGGAACTCGCCTTCCTGGTGGGGGCAGCGCATCCGCTCCGTTTCGGACGCCGGGACGCGGCCTTCGAGCACTAGACGCTCGGTGCCGCGGCTCACCGCCGAGGCGATGGCGACGAGCCGGACGGCGTCGGAACCGACGGGCGGGAGCGGGGCGGACGCTAACGCATACGTGTCTTTTCTTTCGCACCACAACGCCGTAGCGCGATGCTCGTCACATCCTCTGGCCGCAATATGCCGCATCTCACTCCCCGGTTGACGAACCGAACAACGAACACAGTTGGGGCAGCACGCCGCGGACGCCAGAGCGGCGGGACCACGTTCGGCCTGCCCGCCGAAGAAAGGGAGACCATGGTGCACCGATCCGCCTCAGACACCACGTTCGCGACGCAGCGGCCCCTGTCGGACCGGGGACGGCTGCGGCGCGCGGGGCGCCTTCTACGGCGCCGGCGGATCATGGTGGCGACGCTCAACGGCGCCACCATCCTCACGCTCGCGGTGGCGATGGGGGTGGTGCTGTTCTCGACAGGCTTCGCGCTCGCGAAGGTCGGCATGTGGCTCGCCTTCGTCACGACGCTGCCGTGGCTCTCCATCGGCTTCTGGAACGCGATCATCGGCACGTTCGTGCTCGCCCGTGGCGAGGACGGCGACGACCCCTTGGCGCTGGAGGCGCCGGCCTTCGCCCCCGTCACCACCCGCACGGCGCTCGCGATGGCCTTGCGCAACGAGGCGCCGGGCCCGGCGATCGCGCGGGTGCGGGCGATGCTCGACGATCTCGCCCGCGAGGGGATGGCGGCGCATTTCGACGTGCATCTCCTGAGCGACACCGACGATCCGGAGATCGCGGCGGAGGAGGAGAGGCTCGTCGCCGCCTGGCGGGCGCAGAGCCCATTGGCCGATCAGATCTTCTATCGCCGACGGGCCGTCAACACCGGCTACAAGGCGGGCAATCTGGAAGAGTTCTGCCGCCGGGCGGGGGAGGATTACGACTTCTTCCTGCCGCTCGACGCCGACAGCTTCATGGGGGCGGCGGCGGTGCTGCGCCTGGTGCGCATCATGCAACGTCACCGCCGCATCGGCATCTTGCAGAGCCTCGTGGTGGGCACGCCCGCGACCGCCTTCTTCACCCGCGTGTTCCAGTTCGGCATGCGCCACGGGATGCGGGCCTATACCGCGGGCTCGGCCTGGTGGACGGGCGATTGCGGCCCCTATTGGGGTCACAATGCGTTGATCCGCACCCGCGCCTTCCGCGACCACTGTTCGCTGCCGACGCTGAACGGCAGGGGCCCGCTCGGCGGCGCGATCATGAGCCACGACCAGGTCGAGGCGGTGCTGATGCGGCGCGCCGGCTACCACGTGCGGGTGCTGGCGGAGGAGGGGGAAAGCTACGAGGAGAACCCGCCGACGCTGCCCGACTTCATCCGCCGCGAGCTGCGCTGGTGCCAGGGCAACATGCAGTATTTTCAGCTCCTCGCGATGCCCGGTCTGCGGCCGATGAGCCGGGTTCAGCTGTCGCTCGCGATCCTGATGTATCTCGGCGCGCCGGCATGGATGGCGTTCATGGGCTTCGGCGTCGCGCTTCTCTTCGGGCCGGCGGGCGTCGGGGACTATCCGGTGGGCCTCGGCCTCGCGATCTTCGCGGCGGTGATGGCGATGACCTTCGCGCCCAAGCTGATGGGGCTCGCCGGCGTCGTCGCCTCGGCGCGCGAGAGCGCCCGCTACGGCGGCCGGGGCCAGGTGGTGCTCGGCGGCGTGGTGGAGCTTCTGTGCTCGGCGATCGTCGCGCCGGTGGTGGCGTTCGCGGTGGCGGTGTTCGCCGTGGGCCTCGCCTTCGGCCAGCGGCTCGACTGGCGGGCCCAGTCGCGCGCGGTGAGGCGCGTCGGCTGGGGCGAGGCGATCACCACCTTCCTGCCGCAGACGGCGGCGGGGATCGCCCTCTTCGCCGTGTTCGCGGTGATGGCGCCGGGGGTGCTCCCGTGGGCCGCGCCGGTGATCGCGGGCTTCGTGCTCGCGGTGCCCTTCGCCGTCCTCAGTGCCGGCGAAGGCGTGGGGCGGTGGGCGACCGCCGTCGGCCTCTGCGCGATCCCGGAGGAGGGGCAGCCGCACCCGACGCTGTCGCGGCTGGCGCTCGCGGCATAGCGCCCGTCCCGCCGAAGTGGGAGCGCTTGGGCGGGACGACGTGCTTCCGCTCAACGATGTGGGCGCGGAATGCTCCAGCGCCGCACCGCGCCGTGCGGCGAGCAGATACAAAAACGGCCCGGCGGAAGGCCGGGCCGTCGAGGGGTCGTTCGGTCGTTCAGGCCGGGGAGGCGAGCTGCTCCTGCGGCCGCTCCAGTTCGCGGGCGGCGCGCATGACGGCCTTCTGCACCTTCTCGAAGGCGCGTACCTCGATCTGCCGCACGCGCTCGCGCGAGACGCCGAATTCGGTGGAGAGCGCCTCCAGCGTCATCGGCTCTTCGGCGAGGCGGCGCATTTCGAAGATGCGCTTCTCGCGCTCGTTGAGCACGCCGAGGGCGTTCTTCAGGAGGGCGCGACGGTTGTCGAGCTCCTCGCTCTCGGCTAGGATTTCCTCCTGGCTGTTGCTCTCGTCGACCAGCCAGTCCTGCCACTCGCCCGAATCGGCCTCCTGACGGATCGGCGCGTTGAGCGAGGAATCGCCCGACAGGCGCCGGTTCATCGAGATCACGTCCGCTTCGGGCACGTTGAGCTTCTCGGCGATGGTGCTCACCTGATCCGGGCGCAGGTCGCCGTCCTCCAGCGCCTGAATCGAGCTCTTCACCTTGCGCAGGTTGAAGAACAGACGCTTCTGGTTGGCGGTTGTGCCAAGCTTGACGAGGCTCCAAGAGCGCAAGATGTACTCTTGGATTGCCGCCTTGATCCACCACATAGCATAGGTGGCGAGGCGGAAGCCCTTTTCGGGGTCGAAACGCTTCACCGCCTGCATGAGGCCGACGTTGCCTTCCGAGATGACCTCGGAGATGGGAAGACCATAGCCACGGTAACCCATCGCGATCTTGGCGACGAGGCGGAGGTGGCTGGTGACGAGCTTGTGGGCCGAATCGGAGTCGTCATGCTCAAGGTACGCCTTGGCGAGCATGTACTCCTCTTGCGGCTCCAACATGGGAAACTTGCGGATCTCATCCAGATAGCGCGACAGTCCTGCCTCGCCGGATGCGATCGCCGGTAGGGATTGGGCCATAAAGTCCCTCCTATTGGGGGTGCGCCACCCGTCGGGCGTGACGCGTGCGCGGTCCGAAGGCACCGCGGGACCGCTCTACATGGGTATTCTGCTGAGCGAATTCAACACTCCCAGGCCGGGCCGAAGCTTGCAACTTACCATAAGTACACGTTGATCGGGCTGAACTGGACATGAATCAGCCTTGCGATTTTGTGCGCAGTACCGTCACGAGGTGCGCGAGGTCGTCCGGCAACGGCGCGTCGAAGGCCATCGTCTCGCCCGTCACCGGGTGGCGGATGGTGAGGTGGCCGGCATGCAGCGCCTGCCGCCCGAGCGCGGCGAGGGCGGCCCGCGCCGCCTCCGGCAAACGGTTCGCCTTGCTCGCAAATCCCGCCCCGTAGAGCGGGTCGCCGAGGAGCGGGTGGCCGATGGCCGCGAGATGCACCCGGATCTGATGGGTGCGCCCGGTCTCGAGCTCGCATTCGACGAGGCTCGCCTCCCCGAGCCGCTCCTTCAATTGATAGTGGGTGATCGCTTCCTTGCCGCCCGCGCGCACCGCGAAGCGCTGGCGGTCGGACGGGTGGCGCCCCAGCGGCCGGTCGATGGTGCCAGTCGCCGGCGACGGCTCGCCCCACACGAGGGCGGTGTAGCGCCGCCGGAGCGGCCCGGTGCGGCCGTGGTCGGCGAACTGGGCGGCGAGCGACTGGTGGGCGACGTCGCTCTTTGCCGCCACCATCACGCCCGAGGTGTCCTTGTCGAGCCGATGCACGATGCCGGGGCGCAGCACGCCGCCGATGCCCGAAAGGCTGCCGGCGCAGTGGTGGAGGAGGGCGTTGACGAGCGTACCCGAGGCGTGGCCGGCGGCCGGATGCACCACGAGCCCCGCCGGCTTGGCGATGATGATGACGGCGTCGTCCTCGTAGAGCACGTCGAGCGGGATCGGCTCCGGGACGGGCTCGGCGGCGACGGGGGGCGGCGGCACCAGAACCAGCGTGTCGCCCGGCTTCACCTTGTAGCTGGGGTCGGCGAGCGGTGCACCGTTGAGTTCCACCGCGCCAGACCGTATCAGCCCCTGGATGCGGGTGCGGCTGAGGTTCGCCACCGCGGATGCGAGGGCCGCGTCGGCACGCCCTGCGCGTTCCACATTCACCTCGATTTCGTCCTCGTCCATGGAGCGCCCGTGACTGACATCGAACCGGAGAGCGAGCTCGATCCCGCCATGGAGCGGGTGCGCAAGAAGCTGACCCGTCTGCTCCTGGTGTCGTCGGCGATCATGGGCCTCGGATTCGTGACCGTTGGTATCGCGGTGGTCTATCGCGTGTCGAGGGATACGGCCAGCGTGCCGGAGCCGGCGGCGCCCGTCGCCCTTCCGATCGAGCCGGGCGAGCTGGTGGCGGCGACGGTTTCGGGCGAGCGGCTCGTCCTCACCGTCGGCGGCGATAATCCGCGCATCGAAGTGCGCCGGCTCGGCGACGGGGCGCTCACCGACACCTTCATGCTGGCGCGCCCGGCAACGCCGGAGCCGCCGCGCTGAGCTGAGCCGAGGCGCGGCGGCGTCGCTTCCGGATCAGGCGATCTCCATCACCACGCGGCCATCGATCTTGCCACCCTTCATGCGGTCGAAGATGGCGTTGATGTTGTCGAGCTTGTCCCAGGAGAAGTGGGAGGCGACCTTGCCCTCGCCGGCGAACTCCAGCGCCTCCACGAGGTCCTGGCGGGTGCCGACGATGGAGCCGCGCACGGTGATGCCGTTCAGCACCACGTCGAAGATCGGCAGCGGGAAGTCGCCCGGCGGCAGGCCGACGAGGGCCATGGTGCCGTGCCGCCGCGTCATCGCGACGGCCTGGGCGAAGGCGCCCCGCGACACGGCGGTGACGAGCACCCCGTGGGCGCCGCCGTCGGTGATCTTGCGGACCTCTTCCACCGCATCGTTGGCGCGGGCGTCGACGGTGGCGTCGGCGCCGAGCGATGCCGCCAGCGCGAGCTTGTCCTCGGCGACGTCGACGGCGAGGACGTGCATCCCCATCGCCTTCGCATATTGCACCGCCATGTGGCCGAGGCCGCCGATGCCGGAGACGACGGCCCACTGGCCGGGCTTCGCCCCGGTCTCCTTGAGGCCCTTGTAGACCGTCACCCCGGCGCACAGCACCGGGGCCGCGGGGCCGAACTCGAGCGCGTCGGGCAGATGGCCCACATAGTCGGGGTCGGCGAGCACATATTCGGCGAAACCGCCGTTGACGGTATAACCCGTCATCTGCTGGTCGTAGCAGAGCGTCTCCCATCCGGTGCGGCAGTGCTCGCAGTGGCCGCACGCGGTGTGGAGCCACGGCACGCCGATACGGTCGCCCTCCTTCACCGCGGTCACGTCGGCGCCGACCGCCGCCACGTAGCCGACGCCCTCGTGCCCGGGCACGAAGGGCGGGGTCGGCTTCACCGGCCAGTCGCCGGAGGCGGCGTGGAGATCGGTGTGGCAGACGCCGGACGCCGCCACCTTCATCAGGATCTGGCCGCGCCCGACCTCGGGTACCGGCATGTCCTCGATCACCAGCGGCTCGCCGAACGCATGCACGACCGCCGCCTTCATCATCTTCGCCATGATAGCGTACCTCGCTTTCAGTCCGGACGGATGTCCGCACCGCCGCGCCGACGGACCTGCCGCCGTATGGCGGGCGGCCGGTCGGGCGTGCAGCTCGATCGGGAACCGCGCGGGGGCGCGTTCGGATCCCCAGGAGGTCGAGGTGCCGCAGGTCGGACGAGGCGGACAGTCCGCCAGCTTCACCGGCCCGAGGGCGGCCTTCAGCCTCACCGGGAACGCGTCTCCACCCGGCCTGCCAACCGTCCACCCCCGACCATCCTCCAAGCCGCAGGTCCGCACAAGGTTCGTATCGTGGCGGACTTCACCGGGCGGCCGATCGCCGGGCCGCCGGCCGCTGCCGGAGGGCGCGTCGCCGTCGGCGAAGATCAGAGCCCGCGGCCGGGAATCCAGTCGGTGCCGGCAAGCGGCACGCCCGCCATCGCCGCCGCCTCGATGGTGAGGGCGACGAGGTCCTCCGGCTCCAGATTGTGCACGTGCGACTTGCCGCAGGCACGGGCGATGGTCTGCGCCTCCAGCGTCAGGACGCCGAGATAGTTGGCGAGGCGGCGGCCGGCGAGCACCGGGTCGAGGCGGCTCGCGAGCTCCGGCCGCTGGGTGGTGATGCCGGCGGGGTCGTTGCCCTCGTGCCAATCGTCGTAGGCGCCGGCGGTGGTGCCGAGTGCCCGGTACTCCTCCTCCAGCGCCGGGTCGTTGTCGCCGAGGGCGATCAACGCGGCGGTGCCGATCGAGACGGCGTCGGCGCCGAGCGCCAGCGCCTTGGCGACGTCGGCGCCGGAGCGGATGCCGCCCGACACGACGAGCTGCACCTTGCGGTGCATGCCGAGGTCCTCGAGCGCCTTCACCGCGGGCCGGATCGCGGCGAGCGTCGGAATGCCGACATGCTCGATGAAGACCTCCTGCGTCGCCGCGGTGCCGCCCTGCATGCCGTCGAGCACGACGACGTCGGCGCCGGACTTCACCGCCAGCGCCACGTCGTAATAGGGGCGGCTCGCGCCCACCTTCACGTAGATCGGGATCCGCCAGTCGGTGATCTCGCGCAATTCCTCGATCTTGATCTCGAGATCGTCGGGGCCGGTCCAGTCGGGATGGCGGCAGGCGGAGCGCTGGTCGATGCCCTCCGGCAGGTCGCGCATCTCGGCGACGCGCTCGTTGATCTTCTGTCCGAGCAGCATGCCGCCGCCGCCGGGCTTGGCGCCCTGGCCCACCACCACCTCGATGGCGTCGGCGCGGCGCAGGTCGTCGGGGCTCATGCCGTAGCGGGAGGGGAGGAGCTGGTAGACGAGCGTCGTGGAATGGCCGCGCTCCTCCTCCGTCATGCCGCCGTCGCCGGTGGTGGTGGAGGTGCCCATCGCCGAGGCGCCGCGGCCGAGCGCTTCCTTCGCCTGGGCCGACAGCGAGCCGAAGCTCATGCCGGCGACGGTGACGGGGATCTTGAGCCGCACCGGCTCGCGGGCGAAGCGGGTGCCGAGCACGACGTCGGTGCCGCAGCGCTCGCGGTAGCCCTCGAGCGGATAGCGCGACACCGAGGCGCCGAGGAAGAGGAGGTCGTCGAAGTGGGGTACGCGGCGCTTCGCCCCGCCGCCGCGGATGTCGTAGATGCCGGTCGCCGCCGCCCGCTGGATCTCGGAGATCGTGTGCGGGTCGAAGGTGGCGGAGAAGCGGGGCAGCGTCCTGTGGGTCATGTCGGGCTCGGATGGCGGGCTCAGTAGGCGTCGAGGTTGTCGACCTTGAAGTGGTAGAGGCTGCGGGCCGAGGCGTAGAGGCGGAAGTCGCCGGGATCGGCGAGCCCCGCCTCGTCGAGCACGGCGGCGAGGGCGGCGCGGTCGTCGTCCCCCATCGTCGTCTCGACGCAGTCGGCGCCGAGGCTCGCGACCGTCCCGCGCACGAAGAGCCGCGCCTCGTAGAGCGAATCGCCCAACGCCTCGCCGGCGTCGCCGAACACGACGAGATTGCCCTTCTGCGCCATGAACGCGCTCATCGGCCCCACCGAGCCCTTCACCACGATGTCGATCCCCTTCATGGAGATGCCGCAGCGCGCCGCCGCGTTGCCCTCGATGACGAGGAGCCCGCCGCGGCCCGACGCGCCCGCCGACTGGCTGGCGTCGCCCTTCACCGTCACCCGGCCCGACATCATGTTCTCGGCGACGCCCACCCCGGCGTTGCCGCGAATGGTGACGTCGGCGTCCTTGTTCATGCCGGCGCAGTAGTAGCCGACATGGCCCTTGAGATCGACGGTGATCGGCACCGTCAGCCCGCAGGCGATGGCGTGGCGGCCGGCGGGGTTCTCCACGTTCCAATGGGTGTCGTTGGTGTCGACGGGAAGGGCGTGGAGGGCGGCGTTCAGTTCGCGCAGCGGGCGGTCGGCAAGGTCGAAGTAGCTCACTCCGGACGCTCCCAGGCGTAGACGCGGCCCGGCTCGGGCTCGAAGAGGTGCGCGTCCTCGATGCCGGGAAGGCCCGCCAGCGCGCGGAACTCGGAGCCGAAGGCGACATAGTCGTCGGTCTCGGCCATCACCGCCGGCTTGCAGGCGATGGGGTCGCGCAGCACCGCGAAGCCGGTGCGGGTGCCGACGAGGAAGGTGTAGAAGCCGTCGAGGTCGGCGAGGGCGGCGGTCAGCGCCTCCTCCAGCGAGGCGCCCTCGCGCATGCGAAAGGTGAGGTAGCCGGCGGCGACCTCCGAATCGTTCTCGGTCTCGAAGGCGATGCCCTCGCGGACGAGCATGCGGCGCACGCCGTTGTGGTTCGACAGCGAGCCGTTGTGGACGAGGCACTGGTCGGGCCCGGTCGAGAAGGGATGGGCGCCGCGCGTGGTGACGGCCGACTCCGTCGCCATGCGGGTGTGGCCGACGGCGTGGGTGCCGGCCATCGCCGGCAGGTCGAAGGCGGCGGCGACCGCCTCGGGGCGGCCGACTTCCTTGTAGAGCTCCATGCGACGGCCGGCGCCGACGACGGCGACGCCGCTCTCGGCGAGGAGGGCGCGGGCGGCTATCTCGTCCCTCTCCGGCACGCTGACGACGATGTGGGTGTCGCGGCGGACGGGCCGCACCTCGCCGAAGCGGGCGGCAAGCGCCGCGAGCGCCCCGTCGCGGGCGGCGGCGTCCGGACTCCGCAGGGTGAGCTTGAGGCGGCCGGTGTCGGCGCCATAGACGGCGAAGCCGGCGCTGTCGGGGCCGCGATCGCCCATCACCGCCAGCATCTGGGCGGTGAGCGCGCCGACGTGCGCTTCGAGCGACGGCGATTTAGCGAACAGTCCCACGATGCCACACATGGCGCGTCCTCGTGCTGGGCGGCGCGACCCGGAGAGGGCGCGTCGCAACGTCCATCGCGATACTCCCGGCCGGCGAGGTCGTCAACGCGGGGAAACAACGTTTCTTCTTGGGAAAGATCTAGAGTTCGCGCGGATAGACGATGATGGAGAGATAGCGCGTCGGGCGGACGACGAACTCAGCCGGTCCGTGCGCGGCGGCGGGGTTGAAGAGCAGCGTGTCGCCGGGGCGCAGATGGTAGGACTTCGCGCCGTGGAGGTAGACCACCTCGCCCTCCAGCATGTGGATCAGCTCGGCGCCGGCGTGCTGGAAGCCGGTGTAGGGCTGGGCGTCGTCGTGGAAGGAGATGAGATAGGGCTCGACGGTGATGTCGCCGTTGAGGGCGTGGCCGAGCAGCTCGTAGACATGACCGGCACGGGTGCCGCGGCGCTCGATGTGGACGCCCTGGCCGGCCGGCACGAAGGAGCAGTCGCGCTCCTCCTCGAACTCGCTGAAGAGGGTGGAAAGGGGCACGTTGAGCGCGCCCGCCAGCGCCTGCAGGCTGGTGAGGGACGGCGAGGTTTGGCCGTTCTCGATCTTCGACAGCATGCCGATCGAGAGGCCGCAGGCGTGGGCGAGGTCGGCGACGGAGAGGTCGCGCTGGCGCCGCAGCCGACGGACGTGGGCGCCGAGCGCGCGCTCCAGCGAGCGGTCGACGGCGGGTGGGGCGCCCGATGCGGTGTCGGCCTGCCGTTCAGCCACGGAGCGCCGTCACTCCTGCTTCGAGCAGCGCCTTGCCGACGCCGAGGAGGCGGTCCTCGCGTCCGGTGCCGGCGATGATCTGGAGGCCGATCGGGAGCGAGCCCGCCGGTGCGGGAAGCGGCACCGCGAGGGCGGGCAGGCCCGCGGCGTTGACCCAGCCGGTATAGACGGCGTGGCCGCGCGGGCCGACCGCATGTCCGTCGATCACCGGCGGGAACGCCTCCGCCTTGGGCCAAGGCTGCGCGGCGGTGGCGGGCGTGATCAAGAGATCGACGTCGGCGAAGGTCTCGCGCGCCGCCTCGCGCAGGAGGCGCACGCGGGTGACGATCTCGTAGAGGTGGGTGGCGGGAAGCGCGGCCGCCTCGGCGGCGAGGGCGCGGTAGCGCTCGGTGGCGCGCGCGGCCATCTCCGGATCGGCGGCGAAGGCGTGGGCGAGGCCGATCGCGGAGATGTCGCGCCATACCTCGATGATCGGGTCGGTATCGAGGGGGAGGGGTCCCTCCTCGATCCGCCAGCCGGCGGCGGCGAGGCCTTCCACGGCGGTGCGGCAGGTCGCGGCGATCACTGGATCGAGTGGCGCGTCGCCGAGCCGCTCGACATAGCGCACGCGCCAGGGATGGCGCCGCTCGGGGGCGGGCTCCCGCGCCGACAGCACCCGGTCGAAGAGGATGAGGTCGGCGAGCGAGCGGCACAGCGCGCCGACCACCTCGAAGTCGAGATAGAGGACGGGCAGGCCCGCGGCGCGGGCGTAGTGGTGCGGCGTCGACTTCAGCGTGACAAGGCCGGTGTGGCCGGCGGGGCGGCGCAGCGAGCCGCCGCCGTCGGTGCCGATGCCGACGGGCACCACGCCCGCGGCGACCGACGCCGCCGCCCCGCCGGAGGAGCCGCCGGGGGTGAGGTCCGGCGCGTGCGGATTGCCCGTCGCGCCGTAGACGCTGTTCGCGGTGTAGCCCTCCAGGCAGAATTCCGGCACGTTGGTCTTGCCGAGGAAGACGGCGCCGGCGGCGCGCAGCCGGGCGACGGGCAGCTCGTCGTGAGCGGCGATGCGCTCGGCGAGAGCGGGCGTGCCGAAGCTCGCGCTCATGCCGGCGGCGACGAGGTTGTCCTTCAGCGTGATCGGCACGCCGTCGAGCGGCCCGACCGGGCTGCCGGCGCGCCAGCGGGCGGCGCTCGCCTTCGCGTCGGCGCGGGCGGCGGGGTTCATCACCGTCATCGCGTTGATGCGCGGGTCGATGGCGGCAAGGCGCGCCTCGGCGCGCGCGAGAGCGGCGACGGGATCGTCGGAGCCCGCGCCGAAGGCGGCGAGGAGGTGCGTGGCGTCGGCCGCCGAAAGATCAGCGTCGGCGGGCCCGTCGATGGGGGTGCTGGTCATGGAAGGGAGGATGCACCGGCTTCCCGGGACGGACAACCTCGCTGCGTCGCGAGCCCGCTGTCGCGCGGAGCAGGCGAGACGATGCCGACCCCCTCCGCGCCCGTCGATTCCACGCCATCCTCATGCTTGAAGTGGACAAAATCATCCCGGCCTGTCAGGCGATGGCCCGCGCGGGCGCGCAGGGGCGCCGATCGCGATCGACGAGGAGTGCGCTGAGTGAGTGAGTACGGACCCGAGCTTCGCGCCCATTTCGGGCTCGAGGATGGCGTGACCTATCTGAACCACGGCGCCTACGGCCTCACGCCCCTCGAGGTGATGAAGGCGCAGCGCAACTGGCGTCAGAGGATCGAGCGCCAGCCGGCCCGGTTCTATGCGAACGAGCTGCCCGACCTCATCCGCAAGGCGATCGCCCCACTCGCACGCCTCGTCGGGGCCGATCCGGAGCGGACCGTGCTGTTGGAGAATACGACCGCCGGCCTCAACGCGGTGCTGCGCTCGCTGAGCTTCGCCCCCGGCGAGCGGGTGGTGACGACGAGCCACGTCTACGATTCGGCCCGCGAGATCGTGCGCTACCGGGGCCTGCGCACCGGGGTGGAGCTCGTAGAGGTGCCGGTGCCGATGCCGCTCACCGATCACGCGGAGATCCTGGAGCCGCTCGTCGCGGAGCTGACGCCGCGCACCCGGCTCGTCATCATCGATCACGTCACCTCGCCGTCGGCGCTGATCATGCCGGTGGCGGAGATCGTCGCGGCCTGCCGGGAGCGCGGCATTCCGGTGCTCGTCGACGGCGCCCACGCCCCGGGCATGCTCGATCTCGACGTGACGGCGATCGGCGCCCACTGGTACGTCGGCAATGCCCACAAGTGGCTCTCCTCGGCGAAGGGGGCGGCCTTCCTCGTCGCCGCGCCCGACGCGCCGCCGATCCATCCGGCGGTGATCAGCCACGCCTACGGTCAGGGACTCGTCGCCGAGTTCGGCAAGATCGGCACCCGCGACCCCTCCGCCTGGCTGAGCCTGCCGAAGGCGGTGGCGGTGCACGAGCAGCTCGGCGGGGCCAAGATGCGGGCGCGCAACCGCGCCGTCGCCAACGAGGCGGGGACTGCCCTCGCGGCGGCGCTCGGGACGAGCCTTGCCGGCGGCGACGGCCTCCACGCCGCAATGGTCACGATACGCCTTCCGGACGCCGGCCCCGCGACGCCCGCACGAGCCGCCGCGATCCGTGACGCCCTCTGGGAGCTGCACCAGACCGAGGTGGCGGTGAAGGCGCTCGGCGAGGCGCTGTTGCTGCGCATTTCGGTGCACGCCTACAACGCGGCGGAGGAGGTCACGGGCCTCGCCGAGCCGCTCACGGCGATCCTCGCCGAGGGTTCCTGACCGCCCCTCCATCAAATCGTGTTCCCGTTCTGCGGTCCGGTCGTCGACACGCGGCGTCTTTGGATGGACACTGCGGCGAGATCGGAGGGAACGGGCGTCGCCACCGCTCGATCATCGGCGTTGCGCCGACCCGCCCCTCTCTCGGGCTGACGATCGGCGACGATGGTGGGCGAGCGTGCTCGACGGATGGCCCTTGCCCGGCGTTCCGCCTGCCTTGCTGCAGTCGACCGAACCGCGAGGGCTTTCGCTTATGATCAAGGAAAGCGATGATTCCATAGGCGCCTTCCCGCAGCTCAAGCGGGCGCTCTTGCCGGAGGCCATCGCCGACTCCGTCGCCGAGGCGATCGCCACACGGCACCTGAAGCCCGGCGAGCGCGTTGTCGAGACGACGCTCGCGGCACGCTACGCGGTGAGCCGCGTGCCGATCAGGGAAGCGCTCAAGATCCTGCAGACTCAAGGGGTGCTCGTCGGCCGCAGCCACCGCGGCTACTCGGTCGCCTCGTTCGGGCCGGAAAAGGTGTCCCAGGTGTTCGAGGTGCGCCTCATCCTGGAGACGCTGCTGTTGCGCGACGCGCTCGAGAACTACCGCGCCGGCCACAGCGATCGCGATCCGCTCGACGTCGCGATCGGACAGATGCGGATGGCGGCGCGGGCCGGCGATCGGCGTGCGATACTCGCGGCCGACGTACGCTTCCACCGCGCGATCTCCGATGCGGCGTGCAACGAGGTGACCGGGCTGTTGTGGAGCGCCATCGCCCGGCACGTCCTCATCATCTTCAACCTCGCCCAGCTCGAGGACATCGACCTGACGGTGCTGGTGCGCCGCCACGAGGCACTGCGCGACTTCATCGACGCGGAGGTCGAGCGGCCCGACCCGCAGGTCGACCTACAGGCGGTGCTGGAGGCGCACTTCATGCCCTGGCGCAAGGGCATGGAGACGGCGGCGGAATGAGCGCGGCCCCGCGTGGGGCGGAAGGTGGGGGCCGCTCCTGTCGGCCGTGGGCTATCCGGCGAGCCAGCCGCCGTCCGCCATCAGGCAGGAGCCGGTGGTGAAGGACGAGGCGTCGGAGGCGAGGAAGAGCGCCGCGCGGGCGATCTCGTCGGGACGGCCGAGCCGGCCCATCGGATGGCGGGCGGTGGAGCGCTCGCGTGCCCTCTCCGCGTCGCCGGTGCGGGCGAAGGAGCGGGCGAGGAGCGGGGTCTCGATGGCGCCGGGCACGAGGGTGTTCACCCGAATGTGGTCGGCGGCGTGGTCGAGGGCCATCGTCTTCGCAAGGCTCACCACCGCGCCCTTGCTGGCGATGTAGGCGGCGTTGGAGCGGCCGCCGGCAAGGGCGAGCTGCGAGGCGATCATGATGATGGAGCCGCCGCCGGAGCGGCCCATCGCCTTCACCGCGGCGCGGGCCCACAGGAAGGTGCCGGTCACGTTGGTGCGCATCACCGCCTCCCAGTCGGTGAGCGCGGTGTCGGGCACGGTGGTGCCGGTCGAGAAGGCCGCGGCGGTCACGAGCACGTCCACCCGGCCGAACCGGTCCATGATCTCGTCGGCGTTGGTGAGCACGTCGTCTTCGTTGCCGACGTCGCCGGTGAGGGCGAGGGCGACGCCGGGAGGCGCCGGAGCGTCGCTGGTGTCGATGGTGACCACGAGGGCCCCCGCCTCGGCGAAGAGGTGAGCGCACGCCGCCCCGATGCCCGATGCGCCACCGGTGATCACCGCGACCCGGTGGGAGAGGTTCAGATGCATGAGGTTCGGTCCAGATCCATGTGTGTTCTGTTGCCCGCGCACGGGAATGAGCGGGCCGGGCGAGTGAGAGCGGGTTGTCGGCCTGAGCGGGGACGGAGCTAGGGTTCGCCGGGGTAGGGGTGCTTCTGCGACCAGTGGCGGGCAATGTCGGCGCGCCGGCACACCCACACGTCGGGGAGCGCGGCGAGGTGGTCGAGGAAGCGCTCAAGGCCCGGGAAGCGGCCTGGATGGCCGATGATGCGGCCGTGGAGGCCGACCGACAGCATCCGTGGCGTGTGGGTGCCCTCGCGATAGAGCGTGTCGAAGGCGTCGCGCAGGAAGGCGAAATAGAGGTCGGCCGTGGCGAGGCCGGAGCGCATCGCCAGAACGTCGTTCGCCATCAGGCTGTAGGGGACGATGAGGTGGGGTGCGCCCCCCACCGTCGTCCAGTAGGGCAGATCGTCGGCGTAGGAATCGGAATCGTAGAGGAAGCCGCCTTCCTCGACGAGCAGCCGGCGGGTGTGGTGGCTCGGCGCGTAGCGGCAATACCATCCCTCGGGGCGGCGCCCCACGGTGCGCTCCGCGGCGGCGATGGTGCGGGCGATGCGATCCCGCTCCTCGTCCTCGGTGAGGTCCATCGGATATTCCCAGCGCCAGCCGTGGCCGCACAGATCGTAGTCGGCCGCGCCGATGGCGGCGGCGACCTCCGCGTTGCGCTCCAGCGCCAGGCCGCAGACGTACATCGTCGCCGGTAGGGCGCGCTCCTGCAGCAGCCGGTGGATGCGCCAGAAGCCCACGCGGCTGCCATATTCGAACATCGATTCGGCGCCGAGATCGCGCAGATAGGACTTGCCCGGGCGCGAGAAGGTGAGACCGCCCTCGGTGAACTCGTCGCCGTCGGAAACCGACGGCTCGCCGCCCTCCTCGATGTTGAGGCAGATGTTGACCGCGATCCGTGCGCCGTTCGGCCAGGCGGCATCGGGCGGGTTCGCCCCGTAGCCCACGAAGTCTCTGTCGAGATGGGGGGCGAACTGGGCGGGGCGGGTCATGCGGCCTCGGCGAGCGGCGTGGCGGGCGGAGCGCACGCAGGGGACGTCACTCGACCGCCGCCCCTGCCGTCGGGCGCGCGCCGGCGCCGCGTCGCGAAGCGGGGCGCGGGCAGGGGCGTGAGCATGGGCGCGACGCAAGAGGTCGAGGCCACCGCACGACAAAGGCTGAGCATCGGCTGCATCACAGTTAGTTTGTTACACAATTTCGCTCGAATGCGAGACCGGAAATTGGATGTTTGACGAAGGTAGCCTGTTTTGTACCGTCATGGGAGATGGATAGGACAGGATGACCTGCCGAACCGTCATCCGGATGACGATTGGATGACCATTTCACGATCGGGGGTCAGCGAGTCCCGGCGTTTCCGCCCAACGGATCGTCATCAAAGCCCTCGCCCCGCCGGGGGCGGCGACGCTCCGCCTTGTATCAAGTCTGCTACATGATGCGCTAAATCAACAAACGACGACGCCGTCGGGCGGCGGCCCGACGGATTGCGAGAATGCAAAACGGCATGGCGCGCCGTCCTCGGCGGGCGAGCCCGTGGCGGTGGCCCGCGCCGCCGCTCCAGCTCAGGCGGCGGCGCGGTCGCCGAGGCGGGAAAGGAGCGCGTCGCGGGAGAGGACGTCGGCGTATTTTTGCTGCATGTCGAAGAGGTTGGCGGCATGCGGGCCGAGCGCGCGGTCGCCCACGCAGTCCTCCACCACCACCGGGACGAGGCCGGCGTTCATGGCGTCGATCACCGTGGCGCGGACGCAGCCGCTGGTGGTGCAGCCGGCGACCACCAGCGTGCGCACGCCCTGCCGGGTGAGGAAGGCCCGCAGCGGCGTGTCGGCGAAGGCGGACGGGAGCTGCTTGTCGATCACCAGTTCGCCCGGCCGCGGCGCCAGCGAGGTGACGATCGGGGTGATGGACGCCTCGGGGGTGAGGCGCAGCAGGGCGGGCAGCTTGTCGGAGAAGCGGTTGGCGTTGGAGCCATCCTCGGCGAACACCACGCGGGTGTGGGCGATGGGCCAGCCCCAGCTCCGCGCCTTTTCGAGGAGAGGGAGGGTCGCGGCCATCGCCTCGGCAATGTTGCCGCCGCCGAAGACGTCGGGGTCGGCGAAGCCTTCCTGGAAGTCGATGACGACGAGGGCGGCGGGCGGCACGAAGTCGAGCGCGCCGCCGAAGCCCTGACGGGCGTAGACGTCGGTGTCGGATGAGCTCATCGGATCCTCCCCTGATGTCGGCCGGATGCCGGCCTATCAGACAGGGCGGAGGTGCCGGCTGTCCAGCCGGCGTGCGTCAGGCGGCCGCGGGCTCCGGCTCGAGGAGGCCGGCGGCGGCCGCGGGGGCGGGGCCGCCATAGGCCCAGTCGATCAGCTCCACCGTGTGCACCACCGGGCGGGTGCCGGCGCCGAGCTGCGTCATGCAGCCGATGTTGCCGGTCGCGACGATGGCGGCGCCGGTGGTGTCGATGTTGGCGAGCTTGCGATCGCGCAGCTGCACCGCGATGCCGGGCTGCATGATGTTGTAGGTGCCGGCCGAGCCGCAGCAGAGGTGGCCCTCCGGCACGTCCTTCACGGTGAAGCCGGCGGCCTGCAGCAGAGTCTTGGGCTCGCGGCGGATCTTCTGCCCGTGCTGCATCGAGCAGGCGCTGTGGTAGGCGACGGCCGCCTCGGTGCGGCGGACGGGCGCGCCGAGCTCGAGCCCGGTGAGCACCTCCGTCACGTCCTTGGCGAGGGCGGCGATGGTGGCGGCCTTCTGAGCGTAGGCCGGGTCGTGGCGCAGCATGAAGCCGTAGTCCTTCACCGTGGTGCCGCAGCCCGACGCGGTGATGACGATGGCGTCGAGCCCGCCCGCCTCGTGGAGGCGCCACCAGGCGTCGACGTTGGCGCGGGCGGCGTCGAGGGCGTCGGCCTCGCGGCCCATGTGATGGACGAGCGCGCCGCAGCAGCCCTCGCCCGGCGCCGGCACCACGGCGACGCCGGCGCGCGCGAGCACCCGCCGCGCCGCCGCGTTGATCGACGGGGCGAGCACGCTCTGGGCGCAGCCGGTGAGCATCGCGACGCGCATCGCGGGGGTGGTGATGGTGGCCGGCTCCTCGGCCGGGGCGGCGGGGAGGCTCGCCGGCGCGAGCGCCAGCATGGCTTCGAGGCGCGACAGGAGGCTCGCGTTGGGAGCGGTGCGGCGCGGCGTGTTGACGGCGGAGGGAAGGCCCGCCGTCATCGGCCGGTTCTCGTTGCCGACGCGGCTCGGCGCGGGCCGCCCCGCGAGGCGGCGGAGCACCGGGGCGCCCACCGGGCGGGCGAGCCGGGCGAGCCGCAGCGCTGCACCGAAGCGCGCCGGATAGGGCAGGATCCGCGCGAGCAGCGAGCGGATCAGCCGATCGGCGAAGGGACGCCGATAGGTCGCCTCCACGTGGGCGCGCGCGTGGTCGACGAGGTGCATGTAGTGGACGCCCGAGGGGCACGTCGTCATGCAGGCGAGACAGGAGAGGCAGCGGTCGAGGTGGGTCACGTCCTCGCGCGTCGCCGCGCGGCCCTTCTCCAGCATGTCCTTGATGAGATAGATGCGTCCGCGCGGCGAATCCCGCTCGTCCCCGATGAGGACGAAGGTGGGGCAGGTCGCGGTGCAGAAGCCGCAATGGACGCAGGATCGGAGGATGCCGTCGGCCTCGCGGATGGCCGGATCTTCGAGCTGGTCCAATGTGAAGTTCGTCTGCATGGCGCGACGCTAGAGGAAGTCTCGACGCTCGGGAAGCCAAAATGGCGTCACGGTGCCGCCTTGCCGGGCAGGCCTGGGCTCTCGTCACGGCCCGCCGTGCGAACCCACGGGTTGCCTGCAACCGTGAGTGCGTTTGAGCGCGGGGAGCGGGACGCGCTCTACCGAGCCCTTGTCCCGATCGGCGCACCGGCACGTCGCCGCGCCGAAGGACGAGCACGCTCAATTCGCGTCGACGTTCCCGTCCACCGGACTGGATTCAAGGTAATATTGCTCCCACAAATGGCGTGGAATGACGTCGCCGACTTGAAATTCGAATGCGACGACGCGCTCCATGTCCTCGGCGACCTCGCATGTGAAGTCGAGATGGTACCAATTGTCTTTGCTTCGGAAGGCGGCCCCCTCCGCCGTGACCGTGCGCCCGGAAAAGACCGTGTCGGCGAACGCGTAAGCCACGAGCAGTTCGGGCCGGTATTCGTTCGGGCGCCACACCGCGATCTGCTCCATCGCTTCGACGTCACACAGCTGCTCCATCCGGTCGTCCGTGCCGAGCGTCCTCAGTGCTTCTCGTGCTTTGCGGTTGGCGGGCTCGTTGAGCGTGGCGTCGGCCAGCATCGTCGCCGGTCTCACGAGGACGCCTTGAGATTGCGGTTCGGGCGACGGTGCGGGGGCCGCTTCGGTCTCGGAGGGGAGCGCGCCGGGGGCCACCGCCTCCGCATCGGCGGGTGAGGCCGCAGGCTCGGCGACAGGGACGGCCGCCTCGGGGAGGAGATCGACTACGATCGGAACCGGAGACACGGGTGTCAGCGGCGTCACGTCGCTGAATGCGATCGTGAGCGCGAGGACGACGACGACGTGGAACCCGAGGGATGCGACGAGGTATGGCAGGGTTCGCAATCCGCCGGGATGCTCCCTGCGATGCAACCCGTCGGCATCCCGCTCAGCTTCGAGGGCCACGGCGTCTCCAACCACGATGGGCTTCCGTGCAAGGCCGGTTCCGAGCCTGGTTCCGGTTCGAGCATGAAATGGCTCGATGCGCTCCGAGTAAACCAGTGTTCGGCGTTTCCGGGTGAGGCCCTGTCCTGCATCCCTGCCCCGTGGCGGACGGCGGGGCCATGGGGGCAAGAAGGCTCCGACCGAAGGGCCCGGCTTGCGCGGCGACGCTCGAATGCCTTGCCCGCGCGAGCGCGGCAACCCCCGGCTCTCGAGCGGCTGCAATGCGCTGTGGCGCTTCGCCGGGCCCATGATCGTTTACGAGGTCATCGCCGGCTCAACGAGCGCCCTGCCTCCACCGGGGGTTTCGGTTGATGCTGAGGCACCTTCGCGATGCGGGATCCGGCCCGAGCGTAGCCCGCCCTCGTCGTTGGCCCGGGTGTGCGTGCCGGCGGGCGAGGCGTCGGGGTCGATCGTGGATTTGTCGGGATGGTCGGTTCGGGGGCTGGGCTCTCCGTGATCGGGCAAGGCATCGACCACGGAGATTCCCTCCGCTCGGGTGCGGGCGCCCCATGTCAGTCGACGGTTTCCTTCGGGTAGACGCCCCACAGGAGGCGCTGGGGCACGAGGCCCTGCCAGCCGCGGCCGGAGATCGAGCACCAGGAGCCGTCGCAGCGTTTCACGTCGGCGAGCACCGAGGGCTCAAGGTAGGCGATGGGCTTGGCCGTCGCCTTGGCCACCGCGCGCAGCGGCACGTTCTCGTCGCTCGCCCAGGGCGAGACGAGCACGGTGCGCCGGCCGGAGAGGAGCGCGGCGTGGATCCAGCCTTCCTCGCCCTCCGCGTCGCGCACCTGGCGCCAGTTGCCGAACTCGCGCAGCACCTCCACCGGCAGCCCGGCCTTGATGAAGGTCCACTTCACCTTGTGGCTCGTCGACGGACCCATCCGGACATTCACCTCTGAGGAGGCGAGGCTCACGAAGCGCGGCACGGGCAGGCCGCTGTCGCCGGTGCCGAGCGCGCTCGCCGCCTTCGGGGTGCCCGGCATCGCGAGCACGGCGATCGCCACGGCGAGCCCCATCACCACCCACACCGGGTGGCGCAACGATGGAAAGAGTTTCATCGGTCCCCCATTTCATGGACGCCCGATCGTGCCATCTTCGGGTTGCGTCATCGTTACCGATCTGCCAGTCACGCTTGCCGGTTGCTGGGGAACTTCATGGCTGGAACCGTCATCGTCACACGCAGGCTCCCTGCTCCCGTGGAGGAGCGGATGCGTCAGCTCTTCGACGTGCGGCTCAACACCGCCGACGTGCCGATGACCCAGGCGGAGCTCGTGAACGCCATGCGCACCGCGCGCGTGCTCGTCCCCACCATCACCGACCGCATCGACGCCGCGGTGCTCGCCCAGGCGGGGCCCGACCTCGGCCTCGTCGCCAACTTCGGCAACGGCGTCGACCACATCGATCTCAACGCTGCGGCGGCGCGTCGCATCGCCGTCACCAACACCCCCGGCGTCCTCACCGAGGACACCGCCGACATGACGATGGCGATGATCCTCGCCCTGCGCCGGCGCATCCCGGAGGGGGTGAAGGTGATGGAGGAGGGCCGCTTTCACGGCTGGTCGCCCACCTGGATGATGGGCCACCGCGTGTCGGGCCGGCGCATCGGGATCGTCGGATTGGGGCGTATCGGGGCGGCGGTGGCGCGGCGCGCGCGCGCCTTCGGCATGTCGGTGCACTATCATGCGCCGCGTCCGGCGGCCGCCTCGGTCGTCGAGCCGCTGGAGGCGACCTACTGGGCGAGCCTCGACCAGATGCTCGCCAACATGGACATCGTATCGATCCATTGTCCGCAGACGCCGGCGACCTATCACCTGTTGTCGGCGCGCCGCCTGGCGCTGATGCGGCCGGAGGCGGTGCTCGTCAACATCGCCCGCGGTGACATCGTCGACGAGGCGGCGCTCATCGAGCGGCTCGCGGCCGGCCTTCTCGGCGGCGCCGCGCTCGACGTCTACACCCGCGTTCCGGCCGTCGACAGCCGGCTTCAGGCGCTCGCGCGCGAGGGCAAGGCTCTCCTCTTGCCGCACATGGGCTCGGCCACCGTTGAAGGCCGCATCGATATGGGCGAGAAGGTCATCATCAACATCCGCACTTTTCTCGACGGCCACCGTCCGCCGGATCTGGTGCTCGCCCACCACGCCGGTGTCCACAGGAAGCTTACCGCTTGATAAGGACGGCAACGTTAGACTCGCCCTTGCCGCCGGCCGCCTCAATCCCAAACGGGGGGATCTCCTCATGATTGCGTTCGCCACGACCCGCCGCGTCGGACAGGGAGTGCTTCTCGCAGCGCTCACCCTCGCGCTCGCCGGCTGCTTCGGCGGCGGGCGAAAGGCGCCGCAGCCGTTGCGCCCGGCCCCCTCCCAGCCCGTCCAGCGCGCCGACCTCGCCCCGCCGCCGGTGCAGGAGCAGCCGGAGGCGCCGATCTCCGAAGAACCGTTGCCCGACGAGACCCCGGAAGAGCCCGCCCAGGTGGCGGCGGTGACGCCGACGACCGGCATCGAGATCGGCCGCACCGACCTCCTCGGCGGTTGGACGCTGACCTCGGGTGGCGAGACCTGCCAGCTCTTCATGTCGCTCACCACCTGGACGGGCGGCTATCGCGCCTCCACGCGCGGCTGCTCCTCGCCGCAGCTCTCGGGCATCTCGGCGTGGGATCTCTCCGGCCGCACGGTGACGCTGAAGGGCGGCGACACGGCGTCCCCGGTCGCGACGCTCGCGGCGAGCGAGGCCTCGCGCTTCAACGGCTCCACGGTCGACGGGGCGGCGATCACGGTGTCGCGCTGATGAGCGGGTTGCCGCCGCTCCTGCCGCTCGTTTCCGACGCGGACGCCCCGCCCGAGGTGGCGGCGGTCTACGCCGACATCCGGGCGACGCGCGGCGGCGACTTCATCAACAATTTCTGGCGCGTGCTCGCCAACGATCCGGCGCTCCTCGCGCGCACCTGGGCCGATCTCAAGGCGGTGATGGGGAAGGGGAGCCTCGATCCCCTCACCAAGGAGCTCGTCTACATCGCGGTGTCGGTGACGAACGGCTGCACCTACTGCATCAACTCCCACACCGCCTCGGCCCGCGCCAAGGGGATGACCGACGCGATGCTCGCCGAGTTGATCGGCGTCGTCGGCATGGCGAACGAGACCAACCGCCTCGTGACCGGCCTGCAGGTCCCGGTGGACGAGGAATTTCTCGCCCGATGATCGTCGCGGCCGACTGGTCTGGCCGCGACCCGGACCATCGGCCCGTGCTTCTCACCGACCGGCTGCGGCTCGATCTGCCGGTGCGGGACGACGCCGAGCGGATGGCGCGGCTCGCCGGCGACCTCGACGTCTCGCGCTGGCTGGCGCGGGTGCCGCATCCCTATCGCCTGCGCGACGCGGTGGGCTTCGTCGACATTCTGGCGCGACAGGACATGGTGTGGGCCATCCGGCGGCGCGACGACGAGCGAGGCCGGCTGATCGGCACCATAGGCCTGGTGCCGCTGGGGGACGATGCGGCGGAGATCGGCTATTGGCTCGGCCGCCCCGAATGGGGGCACGGCTACGCCACCGAGGCGGCGACGGCGGTGGTGCGCCACGCGTTCGGGCCGATGGGCCTTTCCCGGCTCGTCGCCGGCGCGTTCGAGGGCAACGAGCGCTCGCTTCGCGTGCTCGAGAAGGTGGGCTTTCGCCGGACGGGAGCCTCGCTGCGCCACTGCCTCGCGCTCGGACGGGAGCTGCCGCACATCGACGTCGCGATGGCGCCGCCCGGCTGACGCAATGGCGCCGCCCGGCTGATGCGAGGGGCGAGCGAAGGGGCCGGCCCCTCCGCTCGCCCCGCGACGCCTCAGAGGATGTAGCGCGAGAGGTCGGCGTCCTTGGCGATCTCGGCGACGGCGTCGCGCACATAGGCGCCGTCGATCGTCAGCGTCTCGCCGGCGCGGTCGGTGGCGCTGAAGGAGATCTCGTCGAGCACCCGCTCGATGACGGTCTGCAGCCGCCGGGCGCCGATATTCTCCACGCTGGCGTTGATGTCCACGGCGAGCTCGGCGATGGCGTCGATGCCGTCGGGGGTGAAGTCGAGCGTCACCTCCTCGGTCTTCATCAGCGCTTCGGACTGCTTGATGAGGCTCGCCTCGGTCTCCGTCAGGATCGAGCGGAAGTCCTCCTTGGTGAGCGGCTGCAGCTCCACGCGGATCGGCAGGCGGCCCTGCAGCTCCGGCAGGAGGTCCGACGGTTTCGACACGTGGAAGGCGCCGGAGGCGATGAAGAGGATGTGGTCCGTCTTCACCTGCCCGTGCTTGGTCGCGACGGTGGTGCCCTCCACGAGCGGCAGGAGATCGCGCTGCACGCCCTCGCGCGAGACGTCGCCGCCCGCCCGGTCGGAGCGCACGGTGATCTTGTCGATCTCGTCGAGGAAGACGATGCCGTTCTCCTCCACCTGCTTCAGCGCCTCCTGGGTGAGCTTTTCCTGGTCGAGCAGCTTGTCGCTCTCCTCGGCGATCAGGAGCTCGTAGGAATCGCGCACGGTGGTGCGGTGGGTCTTCTTCTGGCCGCCGAACGCCTTGCCGAACATCTCGCCGATGTTCATCACGCCGATGTTGGCGCCGGGCATGCCGGGAATGTCGAAGTTCGGCATCTGCGGCGTCTGGGTGATCTCGATCTCGATCTCGCGGTCGTCGAGGTCGCCGCCTCTGAGCCGCTTGGCGAAGCTCTCGCGGGTGCCGGGGGACGCGCTCTTGCCGACGAGCGCGTCGAGGACGCGGCCCTCGGCGGCGAGGTGGGCGGTGGCGCGCACCTCCTTGCGGCGCCGCTCGCGCACCTGCGTCAGCCCGATCTCGACGAGATCGCGCACGATCTGCTCGACGTCGCGGCCGACATAGCCGACCTCGGTGAACTTCGTCGCCTCGACCTTGATGAAGGGGGCGTTGGCGAGCTTGGCGAGGCGGCGGGAGATCTCGGTCTTGCCGACGCCCGTCGGGCCGATCATCAGGATGTTCTTGGGCATCACCTCTTCGCGCAGCTCTTCAGGCAGCTGCTGGCGGCGCCAGCGGTTGCGCAGCGCGATGGCGACGGCGCGCTTCGCCTCCTTCTGCCCGATGATGTAGCGATCGAGCTCGGAGACGATCTCGCGGGGAGAGTAGTTGGTCATCTGAAGTCCTTTCGCCGGCGTGCGTCGAGCCCCGCCGGAGGCCGCCCGAAGCGCGGCCGGTCATCACTTAGGCCGCGTCCATGCTTTCGACGATCACCTGATCGTTGGTGTAGACGCAGATGTCGGCGGCGATCGCCATGGCGCGGCGGGCGATCTCCTCGGCGCCGAGATCGGTGGTGGCGAGCGCCCGGGCGGCGGAGAGGGCATACATGCCGCCGGAGCCGATGCCGGCGATGCCTTCCTCGGGCTGCAGCACGTCGCCGTTGCCGGTGAGCACGAGCGTCTCGTTCTCGTCGGCGACGATCATCATCGCCTCGAGGTGGCGCAGATAGCGGTCGGTGCGCCAGTCCTTGGCGAGCTCGACGGCGGCGCGCATCAGCTGCCCCGGATATTGTTCCAGCTTCGCCTCGAGCCGCTCCAGTAGGGTGAAGGCGTCGGCGGTCGCGCCCGCGAAGCCGGCGATCACGTCGCCCTTGCCGATGCGGCGGACCTTGCGGGCCCCGCCCTTGATGACGGTCTGGCCCATCGTAACCTGGCCGTCGCCGGCGATCACCACCTTGCCGCCCTTGCGGACGGTGACGATGGTGGTGCCGTGCCACGGCGCTTCTGAAGTGTGTGTCATGAACTCGTACCGTTGAAGTGCCGTTTTCATATGGTTTGCGGCGCGCGTGCCGCAACGCGGCGACCCGGGGGCCGCCATGCCACACCTCGGCGAAACGGCACGAAACGGGAGAGGCGCGGGGCTCGCCCGAGTGATCGCGCCTCGCCGGGCCTCGCCCGAGGCGGGTTAGCCGAGACTTCTTAAGAGGTTGTTCAGCGCGAGCTGGGCGGCAGAGTGCTGAGCGCGGTGTGGAGCCGGCGTTGATCGCATCATGAGAGCCATCGGGGGAGGTCGCGCCCGCGGCGTTCTGATGGGCCGTGTGGGATCGCCTAGGCCCGATCCTGCCCCGAAACAGTGAGCGGATTTATGCCGCCATGCGCTCGGCCTCGGCTGGTGATCGATTACCGAGGGCGGAGCGGAGGCGACGGGGATCGTGGAAACCCTCGATGAGGCCGAACAGATTGTGACGGGCAGTGTCGCGTGTCGGGTAGATCTGGCGATGCACCCGCTCGACCACGAGGGTATGGAGGAAGCAGTGTCCGGAGGAGGTTTTTGGGAGGCCGCCTGAGCTTGCCGCTTTGGGCCGTTCCCGGACGCTCGGCGCCCTGACTGCGATCCTCGCACAACCATGTGAGTGGCGGCCGGCTCTGCCGCGGCCGCGAACAGACTTCGCCCCGCGGGAGCAAGTCATGCCGCGTCCTCGTCGCGCGCATCCCCATCGTCACGCATCGATGCGCGGCACGTTCTCACGCGGATCGCCGGCGGTTTCTGGGGGAGGCTGGCGCGATGTCTTGCCGGGATGACATGGTTCATCGACTTTGTTGGCCTATTCTCTTTTGCATGAAGCCGGTGGGTGCGGGTGGCGTCGCCGCCGTGCCGCGCGGTAAGACGGGCGTGGGCGACTTCGACACGCGTCCGAGCAGTGGGGGAGGCGATGAGCGCCGTGACGGGCCGGACGACTTTGCTGAATGCCGTGTGGATGCGGGCCGTGACGGCTCTCGTGCTCGGCGCGTTGCTTCTCACCGCGCCGGCTCGGGCGCAGGAGAGCGGCGCGACCACCCCAGCCGCCGCGACCACTCCAACCGACACCGCGAGTCAGGCCGCCACCGCCTCGCCCGCCACCGCCTCGCCCGCCACCGCGCCGCCCGCCGGGGTCTCATCGCGCGTGGACTTGGGGCCGGACGGGAGGCTCGACGCCAGCGACGTTCTCTCGGCTGCCGACCGGGCGATCCCCGTGTCGCCGCTCTCGCCGGCCCCCGTCGGGTCGCCGCGGCAGACATTCGCGAGCTTTCGTGCCCTCGCCCAGGACGCCATCGGCGCCCTCCTCGAGGCGTTCGACGTCGCCGCCAACGACGATGAGATCCTCGACAGCCGCGAGGTCCTGAGGCTGAAGCAGCAGGCGATCCGCAACCTCGACCGGGCGGGATCGACGTTCGACCTCTCGGAGGTGCCGCCGGTCAACCGTGCGACGGTGGCGCTGCGCTCCGTTCTCCTGCTCGAGGAGATCATGGACCGCATTCCCGTTCCCGATCTCACGGCGATCCCGGACGAGGCCGAGGTGGAGGCCGGCGACGCGCCCAACGGCTGGACGATTCCGGGCACCGAAATCCGGATGGTGCGTCTCAAGGGACCCGACGGGGAGCCCGTCTTCCTGTTCTCGAGCGACACCGTCCAGCGCCTACCCGCGTTCTACGCCGAGGTGCAGGACATGCCCCAGAAGTCCGCCGACAAGGTGGACTTCTACCAGCACTTCGTCGCCGCGCCGGGCCTCTCGATGCCGGTGTCGATCTACCGCTTCGTGATCAACTTCCCGTCCTGGCTGCTGGCGACCTACGAGGAGCAGGCGGTGTGGCAGTGGATCGCCCTGGTGGTGCTCACGGCGCTCTTCGGCGGCATCGTCTACGCGGCCGTGCGCTGGGAGCGCCATCGCGTCCAGTCGCTCAACGCGGTGCGGCGCTCGCTGAGCCGACTGTGGCTGCCGATCGCGGTGGTCATCCTCCTCGGCCTCTACGACCGGGCGCTCGACGACTTCGTGAACCTCACCGGCGACGTGCTCGCCATCGAGGAGCTGGTGGTGGAGGCGCTCCAGGCGGTGGCGCTCGCCTTCATCGCGGTGTTCGCCTTCAACGCCCTCGCCGCGATGATCATCACCTCGCCGCGGATCGGCCAGGAGAGCCTCGACGCCAGCCTCATCCGCCTCGTCATGCGCGTGCTGGGTCTCACGGTGGCGGGCTACATCGTCTTCGTGGGGGCGACGCGGCTCGGGGTGCCGCTCTACGGCGTCATCGCCGGTCTCGGCGTGGGCGGTCTCGCCATCGCCCTCGCGGTGCGGCCGACGCTCGAGAACTTCATCGGTGGCATCATCCTTTATGCCGACCGGCCGGTGAAGGTGGGCGACTTCTGCAAGTTCGGCGACATGCTCGGCACGGTGGAGATGATCGGCCTGCGCTCCACCAAGATCCGTGCCCTCGACCGCACCCAGGTCACGGTGCAGAACGCCGACTTCGCGCAGATGTCGATCACCAACTACACGCGGCGCGACTCCAACCTGATGCAGAGCACCATCGGGCTGCGCTACGAGACGACGCCGGAGCAGCTGAGCGCGATCATCGAGGCGCTCGCGGCCATGCTGCGGGCCGACGAGCGGGTCGACGACAAGACCGTGCGCGTCTGCTTCCGCGGCTTCGGCAACTATGCGCTCAACGTCGAGATCTGGGCCTACGTGCGCAGCGCCGACTGGGGGCAGTTCCTCAAGATCCAGGAAGATCTCTTCCTCAAGGTCATGCGCATCGTCGCCGAGGAGGGCTCCGCCTTCGCCATTCCGGCGCAGACGACCTATCTCGGCACCGATCAGCCGCCGGGCCGCCCGGTGGGCGCGCAGGTCGCCCTTCTGAGCTCCGGGGAGGGCGCCGGCGGCACGGGTGCGGCGGTCTCCGCGGTCGGGTCGACGTAGCGCGGAGGGGCTTGCCGATTTCCCAATTGTGAGAGATATTCTCATGAATGAGACATGAGGCGCCTACCCTCGACGAGCGGATGGCGGAGCGGCTGCGGGCGCTGCGAGCGGCTCGTGGCTGGTCGCTGGAGGCGCTCGCCGAGCGGTGCGGGGTGAGCCGGGCGACCCTGTCGCGCCTGGAAAAGGCGGAGGTGAGCCCGACGGCGGAGGTGCTCGGCCGGCTTTGCGCGGCCTACGGCATCACCATGTCGCGCCTTCTCGCCATGGTGGAGGTCAGCTTCGCGCCGTTGGTGCGGCGGGGGGAGCAGGCCGAATGGGTCGACCCCGCGACGGGCTTCCGGCGGCGCATCGTGTCGCCGCCCGGCGAGCCGTTGATGGGGGAGGTGATCGAGTGCGCGATCCCCGCCGGCAGACGCATCCACTATGACGCTCCGTCGCGGGCGGGGCTCGAGCACCATCTGGTGATGCTCGACGGCCGGCTCGGCGTGAGCCTCGGCGACGTGGTTCACGATCTCGGCCCGGGTGACTGCCTCCGCTACCGCCTCCACGGCCCGAGCACGTTCGAGACCGGCGAGACCGCCGCCCGCTACCTTTTGGCGATGATGTGAAGGGGACGAGATGGGTGTGAGCATCGAGGCGCTCGACGTCGAGGCGTTCGACGCCGCCCTGCCGGCGCTCGCGGAGGTGCTGCAGGCGTGCGTCGCGGGCGGGGCGAGCGTCAACTTCGTGTGCCCGTTCAGCCTCGAGGAGGCACGGGCCTTCTTTCTCGACAAGGTGCGGCCGGCGGTGGTGGCGGGGCATCGGGTGGTGCTCGCCGCGTGGGTCGACGGCGAGATCGTCGGCACCGTGCAACTCGCCTGCGATACGCCGCCCAACCAGCCCCACCGGGCGGACGTGACGAAGCTCCTCGTCCACCCGAAGGCGCGGCGGCGGGGCATCGGGCGCCACCTCATGGAGGCGCTGCACGAGGCGGCGCGGGCGCGGGGGCGCAGCCTCCTCACCCTCGACACGCTGGTGGGGGATGCCGCCGAGCCGCTCTATGTCTCGGTCGGCTACCGGCGGGTCGGCCCGATCCCCGGCTACTCGCTGGCGCCCGACGGCAGCGGCCGACTCGATGCGACGATGATCATGTATTGCCCGCTCGGCGAGCGCGTCCCGCTCGAGTGATGCCACTCGGGCGGGGCGTGCTCCGAAAGGGTCAGCGGGCGCGCTGGCCGAAGAGCACCGACTGGGCGCCCTTGTCTCTGGCGAGCTGCATCTTCTCGCGCTCTTCCTTGCCGAGCGTCATGCCGCGCTCGACGGCCGGGCGCGCCTTCATGGTGGCGAGCCAGCGCTTCACGTTGGGGAACTCCTCGATGTCCATCTTCTGACGCTCCCAGCCGTTGGCCCAGCCGATGCAGGCCATGTCGGCGATGGAGTACTCGTCGCAGATAAATTCGCGGCCCTGCAGGCGCTTGTTGAGCACGCCGTAGAGGCGGTGCGTCTCGTCGGTGTAGCGCTTCTTGGCGTAGGGCACGTCTTCGGGAGCGTAGGAATTGAAGTGGTGGTTCTGGCCGAGCATCGGGCCGAAGCCGCCCATCTGCCACATCAGCCACTCGTCGACGGCGACGCGCTTGCGCTCGTCGGTGGGATAGAACTTGCCGAACTTGCGGCCGAGATATTGCAGGATCGCGCCCGACTCGAAGACCGAGATCTCCTTGCGGTCCGGCCCGTCGTGATCGACGATCGCCGGCATGCGGTTGTTGGGCGAGATGGCCAGGAACTCCGGCTTGAACTGGTCGCCGGCACCGATGTTGACGTAGTGCACGGTGTAAGGAACACCGAGCTCCTCCAACATGATGGAGATCTTCCAGCCGTTCGGGGTCGGCCAGTAGTAGAGATCGATCGGTTTGTCGCTCATCGCGGCGATGCTCCTGTTGTCCGCAAGCGGACATGGCGCATTCCGCCGCGATGGGCAATGCGTGCTATGTCACCTTTTTGCGATAGAGACCGTTCCGCGGTCTCTTTTTGCAGTCGAGGCCGCTCCGCGGCCTCTGTTTCGCATTCGACGCCGCTTTGATGGCGGCGGTTTCGTAATCGACGCCGTCAGACGGCCTCGATCACCGCGTCGGCCACCTGGAGCACCTCCTCGTCGGTGAGGTCGGGGCCCATGGGCAGGCTCAGCACCTCGTCGCAGAGGCGCTCGGCGACGGCGAGCTTCTCGTTGCCCGACAGGAGGCCGCGGAAGGCCGGGTGGCGGTGGAGCGGCACGCGGTAGAAGAGGCCGGTGCCGATCTGCCGCTCGCCGAGGGCGGCGCGGATCCGGTCGCGGTTCTTGACGCGCACGGTGTAGAGCGCCCAGGCGGAGCGCACGTCGTCGTCGTCGATGGGCGGCAGCTCGCACGCCTCGTCGAGGCGGGCGTCGTAGAGGGCGGCGATCTCGGCGCGGCGGTGGAGTTCGGCCTTGAACACCTGCAGCTTGGCGAGGAGGATCGCCGCCTGGATGGTGTCGAGCCGGCCGGTCATGCCGATGCGCATCGCCTCGTCGCCGTCGCCCTGGCGGCCGTGGGTGCGGATCTGGCGGACGGCCTCGGCGAGGTCGTCGTCGTCGGTGAGCACCGCGCCGCCATCGCCGAACGCGCCGAGCGGCTTGGTCGGATAGAACGAGATGCAGCTGATCGGGGCGAGGGCGCCGACGCGGCGTCCGCCGGCCATCGCGCCGAAGCTCTGCGCCGCGTCGGCGATGAGGGGCAGGCCGTGAACGTCGGCGGCGGCCTTCAGCGCGGCATAGTCGGCGGGGCGGCCGAAGAGGTCGACCGGCATCACCGCCTTGGGGGTGAGGCCGGCGCGCCGCGCTTCGGCGACGCCCGCGTCGACCGCGTCGGCGTCCATGTTGTAGGTCACGAGGTCGACGTCGACGAAGATCGGCGTGGCGCCAACCGCGATCACCACCGCCGCGGTGGCGGAGAAGGTGAACGCGGGCACGAGCACCGCGTCGCCCCGGCCGATGCCCATCGCCATCAGCGCCATGATCAGCGCATCGCGCCCGGAGGAGACGCCGATGGAGTGCTTGACGCCGGAGAAGGCGGCGATCTCCTTTTCGAGCTCGGTCACTTCCGGGCCCAGGATGAACTGGCCGTGGTCGAGCACCTTGGCGATCCGCCGGTCGATGTCGTGGCGTAGCCGGGCCTGTTGACGCTTGAGGTCGAACAGCGGGATCGGCTGCGTTTCAGTGGCCGGGACCCGTGCAAGAATGGCAGTCATCGTGGACCTCTAGGCAGTCAACAGGAGGGGCGTGGCGAGGTTGGCGCGGATCGTGTTGCAGACGGCGAGAGCGGCCGCGCCGGCCGCTCCGTCGACCCGCGGCGACACTTCGCCGAGGACGGCCCGCACGAATTCGTCGAGCTCGGTCTGGAGGTTGTCGCGGGGGTCGCCGAGCGCGACCTCCGTGACGGAGCCGGCGTGGCAGCGGTCGAGCCGCTTGGCCACGAGATCGGCACGCCATACGCCGTTCGCGGCGTGGACGGTGAGGGTGCGGTCGGTCGCGGGCGAGAGCCGGCTCGCCGACACCTCCGCCGCGACGCCGTTCCTGAAGGTGAGGTGGGCCGACACCGATTCGCGGCCGCTCTCGTCGCACGCCGTCGCCGCGACCGCGGCGACGGGCGCGCCGGCGAGGCGCATCACGAGGTCGATGTCGTGGATCATCAGGTCGAGCACCACGTCGACCACCGGCGGCGTCGGCCGGGGCAGATTGTGGCGCCGCGCCGCGATGTGGCGCACGCCGCTGACGGAGGCGGCGAGCGTCTCGAACGCGGGAGAGAAGCGCTCGATGTGGCCGACCTGGAGGACGAGCCCCTTGCGCCGGGCGAGATCGACGAGGAAGCGGGCCTCCTCGTCGGTGGCGGCGATGGGCTTTTCCACGAACACCGGCACGCCGCGCTCCAGGAGGTCGCTGGCGATCTCCTTGTGGAACTCGGTGGGGGCGGCGATCACCGCCGCGTCGAGCGCGAGATCGCCGGCGTGGCGCGCCACGTCCGCGCCGACGGGGTCGGCGGCGGCGTGGGCCCGCTCCGGCGAACGGTCGACGACCGTCACCTTCGCGACGGACGGATGTTGACTGAGATGGCGGACGTGGTGACGACCGAACGAGCCGGCACCGATCACGCCCACATGAATCACTTTCATGAGGATTGAAGTAGCATGGGGTTGGCAACGAAGAAGTTACCGCAGCGCAACAACCCCCCTAGGGGACTGATTCTACGCTCAATTGGTGTTGCATCACGTAACAATGGGCGTCGAATCAACCATAGAATGCAGGGCGTGACGCACGCACCCGCACCGGGCGGCCGTCAGGCCGCGTCGTAGTCCACCGCGACCCGGTCCGTGGTGGGGGTGGACTGGCAGGTGAGGACGAAGCCCTCGTCCACCTCGTCGGGCCGCAGCGAGTAGTTGACCGCCATCGCGACGCCGCCTTCGGTGACTTTGGCGCGGCAGGTGCAGCACATCCCGGCGCGGCAGGAGTAGGGAACGTCGAGGCCGGCGTCCATGGCGGCGTCGAGGATGCGCTGGTCGTGGCCGACCTTCAGCTCGGTGGTGACGCCGTCGAGGGTGACGGCGACGGTGGCCTTCGCCGCGTCCGGCTCCGTGGACGGGCGGGCGCGGGGCGCGCGCGGCGCCTCGCCGTCGGGCGTGAAGCGCTCGAGCAGGATCTTCGCCGCGTCGACGCCGAGCGCCTTCAGCGCGTCGGTACAGCCTTCGAGGAAGGTGGCGGGACCGCAGAGCACGAAGTTGTCCACCGTCGAGACGGGCACGACGTGCCGCATGAAGCCGGCGACCTTCTCCCCGTCGATGCGCCCGTTGAGGGCGGCGACGTCCTGCGCCTCGCGCGACAGCACGTTGTGGACCGAGAAGCGGCCCATGTAGCGGTCCTTGAGGTCCTCGATGGCTTCGCGGAAAAGGATCGAGCGCGACGTCTGGTTGCCGTAGAACAGGAAGACGCGGGACTGAGGCTCGCGCACCAGGACGGTCCGCAGCTGCGAGGCGACGGGGGTGATGCCCGAGCCGGCGGCGAAGGCGACGATGGTGCGCGGTCCCGTCGGCTCGGGGAGCACGAAGCGACCGGCGGGCGGCATCACGTCGATGGTGTCGCCGGCGGCGAGGCGCTCGTTGGCGAAGGCGGAGAAGAGGCCCCCTTCGACGCGCTTCACCGCGATGCGCCATTCGTGATCGTCGAGACCGGAGGAGATCGAGTAGGAGCGCCGCACCTCCTCGCCGTCGAGCTTGGTGCGCAGCGTGAGATACTGGCCCGGCGCGTAGCGGAAGCGCTCGGCGAGGTCGGCCGGCATCTCGAAGGCGATCGACACGGCGTCGTCGGTCTCGCGGCGGACGTCGGCGATCTTGAGGGGGTGGAAGCGCGGGCGTTCCGCGGCGACGGTTTCTAGTGGCATTTGAAATAATCGAATGGTTCGCGGCAGCTCTCGCAGCGGTAGAGCGCCTTGCAGGCGGTGGAGCCGAATTCGGAGACTTTGGTGGTGTGGGTCGAGCCGCAGTGGGGGCAGGCGACGGCGGGCTCGCCGAAGAGGGCGCCGCGGCCGGCGGCCCCGGCGGGCGGGGCGATGCCGTAGGTGCGCAGCTTCTGGCGGCCTTCCTCGGAGAGCCAGTCGGTGGTCCAGGCGGGGGAGAGGACGCGCTTCACCTTCACGTCCTGGAAGCCGGCGTCGCGCAACGCCACCTCCACCTGCACCGAGATGAGGTCCATGGCGGGGCAGCCCGAATAGGTCGGGGTGATGGTGGCGACGATGGTGCCCGCCTCCTCGCGCACCTCGCGCAGCACGCCGAGGTCCTCGATGGTGAGGACGGGCACCTCGGGGTCCATCACCGTGGCGGCGGCGCGCCAGGCGCGCTCCTCGGCGGGGGTGCGCGCGCTCACCATGTCGCCCCCGGATAGGCGCGCTGCATAAACTGCAGGTCGGCGAGGATGAAGCCGAGATGCTCGGTGTGGTAGCCGGTGCGCCCGCCGGTCTGCATGAACGGCACCTCCGGCACGGTGAGGCCGGTGGCGGCGAGGGCCTGGTCGATCGTCTGCTGCCACACCGCGTGCACGCTGCGCGGGTCGGCGGCGACGCCCTCGGCGATGAGGGGTTCGAGCGTCGCGTCCACCTCGAAGAGCTCGCCGGTATAGGGCCACAGGGCGGCGAGGGCGGCCTCGGTGCGGGTGCGGCTCTCGTCGGTGCCGTCGCCGAGGCGCAGGAACCAGTCGCCGGAGTGGCGCACGTGGTAGCGCGCCTCCTTCTCCGACTTCGCGGCGATCGCGGCGATCGTCGCGTCGGTCGAGGCCGTGAGCACGGCCCAGTAGGGCAGTGCGAAGGCCGAATAGAGGAGCTGGCGCACGATGGTGTGGGCGAAGTCGCCGTTGGGGCGCTCCACGAGCAGGCAGTTGAGGTAGCCGCGCGCGTCGCGCCGATAGGCGTAGTCGTCCTCGGTGAGGCCCTCGCCGTGGAGCTCGGCGGCGCGGTCGTAGAGCGAGCGGGCGGCGCCGATGTGGTCGAGCGCGATGTTGGCGAGGGCGATGTCCTCCTCGAGCATCGGCGCATGACCCGTCCACTCGGAGAGGCGATGGCCGAGGATGAGGTTGTCGTCGGCAAGGCGCAGCAGGAAGGCGAGATGCGGCGACGGGGCGGTGAGGGTGAGGGTCGTCATCTCCCGCCTCACATGTTCTCGATGTCGTCGGGAATGTCGTAGAAGCTCGGGTGGCGGTAGACCTTCGACGCGGTGGGCTCGAACATCTCGTCCTTCTCCGCCGGGTCGGAGGCGGTGATGGCGTTCGACGGCACCACCCAGATCGACAGCCCCTCGCCGCGGCGCGTGTAGACGTCGCGCGCCGCCTGGAGCGCCAGCGCCGCGTCGGCGGCGTGCACCGAGCCGACGTGGCGGTGCGCCATGCCGTTGCGGGTGCGGATGAAGACTTCCCAGAGGGGGGTGAGGTTGGTCATCGTTGTCGGAGCTCTCGCGTCATCTCGTCGTTGCGGCCCGTCGGCGGGACGACTGTTTCATTGCGGCAATCGGTAGGCCGTCGCCCGCATGGAGGGGCGCGCGGCGAAGCGGTCGAACCAGGCGGCGAGGGCGGGTCGGCCTTCGCGCCAGGGGTGGCCCGGCCAGCGAAAATCGAGGTAGCCGACGAACGCGGCGGCCGAGATCTCGCCGATGGTGGGCGCCTCGTCGTCGAGGGGGCGCCGGGCGAGATCGTCCAGTGCCGCATCGATGGCCGTATGGAAGCGCGCCATCATCGTCGCCGAACGCTCCCCGTCCGGGCGCTGCTCGTCGGCGAAGAGGCGGCCGGCGGCGGTCATCGCCCCGTCGGCGAGGCCCTGCACGAGGAGCGCTCGCCACCGCGCCTCGCCCGCCGGCGGATGCAGCCTGGCGGGCGGGTCGAGGGCATCGAGATAGGCCACGATCACCGCCGACTCGTAGAGCGGCTCGCCCACGTCCCGCTCCAGCGTCGGCACCTTGGCGAGCGGGTTCACCGCGCGCAGCGCCGCGCTGGTCCACGGGTTCACCTCCTCAAGGGCGAGGGCGCCGTCGAGCGACAGTTCCGCCGCCGCGATCCGCACCTTGCGCGAGAACGGCGAGGTCGGCGCGTACCACAAGCGCATGGCCCGGGCCTCACGTTCGCGCCGCGGTCAGGCCGCGAGCGTCTCGCTCTCGCGGGCCGCGCGCTTCTGCGCGTAGGCGAGCGCGGCGTCGCGGACCCAGGCGCCGTTCTCCTGGGCGGCCTTGCGTGCGGCGACGCGGTCGGCGTTGCAGGGACCGCCGCCGGCCAGCACCCGCTTGAACTCCTCCCAGTCGATCTCGCCGATCTCCCAATGCCCCGTCTCCTCGTTGAACTTGAGGTCGGGGTCGGGGATCTCGAGGCCGATGCGGTGGGCCTGGGGCACCGTGGCGTCGATGAACTTCTGGCGCAGCTCGTCGTTGGTGAAGCGCTTGATCTTCCACGCCATCGACTTCGCCGAGTGTACCGAATCGCCGTCCGAGGGGCCGAACATCATGATCGACGGCCACCACCAGCGGTTCAGCGAATCCTGCGCCAGCTCCTTCTGCTCGGGCGTGCCGGCGCAGAGCGTCATGATCTGCTCGTAGCCCTGGCGCTGATGGAAGCTCTCTTCCTTGCAGATGCGGATCATCGCCCGCGCGTAGGGCCCGAAGGAGCAGCGGCACAGCGGGATCTGGTTCATGATCGCCGCGCCGTCGACGAGCCAGCCGATCATGCCGATGTCGGCCCAGGTCAGCGTCGGGTAGTTGAAGATCGAGGAATATTTGGCGCGCCCGTCGACGAGCTCGTCCATCATCTCCTCGCGCGATTTGCCGAGCGTTTCGGCCGCGCAATAGAGATAGAGGCCGTGCCCGCCCTCGTCCTGCACCTTGGCGAGGAGGGCGGCCTTGCGGCGCAGCGAGGGGGCGCGGGTGATCCAGTTGCCCTCCGGCAGCATGCCGATGATCTCGGAATGGGCGTGCTGGGCGATCTGGCGCACCAGCGTCTTGCGGTAGCCCTCCGGCATGAAGTCGTTGGGCTCGATGCGTTCTTCCGCATCGATGCGCGCCATGAAGCGGGCCTCGCGCGGGTCGCCCTCGTCGTTCTGCGGCAGATCGAGGTTGTTGAGCGCCTGCGTGTACACGGCAACGTCCCCCCTTATTTTATGCTGCGGATAAAATGTGTGACTAAATCGGTCTCGTCAAGTTAAAATCTGTCACATATCGACGGTGGCGGGGGTCGGGTCGCAGAAGCGGCGGGCGTCGTCCGGCTTGGGGAGCGGGCCGGCGGCGTTCTGGGCATTGTCGTCGAGCCAGCTGTCGGAGAGCGGCTCCAGGCGCCGGTAGAGGGTGGCGAAGGCGCGGTAGGCGGCGTCGGCAGGCCAGTCCGCCGGGCGCGCATCCCGCGACAGATGAGGGTCGCGCAGCACGATGCGGCGGAAGCCGTGCACCAGCATGATGCGCAGCGCGAGGGCCTGGAGCGGGTCCGCGTCCTCGGCGTAGGGGGTGATCTGCGCGGTTGCGGTGATGAAGCCGTGATAGCGGGCGGCGATGTCGGCGAGGGGGTAGAGGGCCGTCGCGAGGGCGGCGTCGTCGCCGGTGGCGGTGAGGCGGATGACCGCGTCGGGGGGCGGCGGGGCGTCGTCGGCGTGGGGGCGGGCGTAGACGCCGGGCACGAGGGCGGCATAGCCCGCGCGGGCGAGCTGCTTGCGGTCGGCGGCGCCCGGCGGAAGGGTGACGACCATCTCCCATCCGGGTGGCGGCGTCGGAGCGGTGGTGCGATAGATGAGGCGCTCGGCCCGGCGCGACAGGGCGAGCGCCTCGCCCGACAGGCGGTAGTGGCTGGTGCGGCCGACCCGGTGGCGCTCGAGGAAGCCGTCGCGGGCGAGGCGGCTCATCGCGGTGCGGGTGGAGCCCGGCTCCACGTCGAGCGCGGCGAGGAGCTCGGTCAGCGTGCCGAGCCAAAGCTCGCCGCCGCGCGGCATCACGCAGTCGCCGTAGATCGATACGATCAGCGACCACGCCCGGACGGGAGTGGTATCGAGGGCGTCGGAGAATCGGTTGATGGCATCTCTCATTGATTCACAACGTGATATCCCGATACCGCGCGCTGCGGAATAGACTTGATGAGGCGACGTTAGCGTTGTCGGATAGGCGAGGGGAGCGGCGGGCGACGATGGAGACCCTCGGGTGATCGTGACGTGCGGCGAGGCGATGGTGGACCTGATGCCGGAGACGGTGGGCGGGGAAACGCTGTTCCGACCCATCGTCGGCGGCTCCCTTTATAACGTCGCCCTCGGCGTTGCACGTCTCGGCGGCCGGGCGGGGTATCTGTGGGAGCTGTCGCACGACACTTTGGGGGTGCAGCTTCTCGCCGGGCTGCGTGGCGAGGGGGTGGACGTCGCCGCCGTGCGCGTCGCGGCGCGGGCGACGCCGGTCGCGGTGGTGGACCTTTCCGGCCCCGAGCCGCGCTTCAACATCGCCGACCCGGACGCCGTGATGGTGGATACCGTGCCGCCGGGCCTGCCGGACGGGGCCGAGTGCCTGGTGATCGGCTCGGCGGTGCTGGCGCGCGAGCCCGTCGCCGCCGCCATCGAGGCGCTGGCCGCCACCGCGCCGCGCGTCGCGATCGACTACAATGTGCGCCAGCCGAGCATCGTCGACCTCGCCGCCTACAAGGCGCGGCTCGTGCGTCTCTCCGGTCCGGGCGCGATCGTCAAGGCGAGCGTGGCGGACCTCGCCTTTCTGGGAGAGCAGGCGCCGCACGCGTTCATGAAAGGCCTGCTCGAGGCTGGGGCCGCGCTCGTGGTGCTGACCGCGGGGGCGGACGGGGCGTGGGCGTGGACCGCGGCGGGCGAGGGGTTCGTCCCCTCGATGGCCGGGCCGATCGTCGACGCGGTGGGGGCGGGCGACGCGTTCATGGCCGGATTGATGGCACATTTGCAGGGTATTGGTGCGCTCAAGGATGGTCGCGCTGCCGAGCTCGGCTCACAGGACATTGCTTTAATGCTGGATTTCGCTCAGCGTGTCGCCGCTGCAACGTGCGGCTGTAAGGGGGCGGTGATGCCCCATTTGTCGGCGTTGCGGGGGTCGGCGGCGCCGCGTCACGCGACGTCGAGTGCGGTGGGGTAGTTTGGAGGTGTTCTTGCGACGCAAAAAGCAATCGCCTATGCGTCAAAGGCCGCGCGCGTCATATGGGCTGCCCGATGCGTGCGTGCGACCGGCACAGGGCGCACATCCCGTGCGACCGGGCCCCAAGTCCAGTCTCGTCGGTCGGGCTAGAGGATCGTGCGTATGACGGTGTCCGCTTCGAGGGTTGCACTTGTGGGGTCGGCGTGCCGACTTCCGTCGGCCCGGGGCCTGGACGCATTCTGGGACGTCCTCATCAACGGCCGTTGCGTCATCACAGAACTCGACGAGGATCGCTTCGGCACCCGCCAGCACCTCCATCCCGACCGCGCCCGCCCCGGACGCGCGGTGACCTTCGCCGCCGGCCAGGTCGAGGCGCCGTTCGCCTTCGATCCGAGCTATTTCGGCATCTCGCCGCGCGAGGCGCAGGCGATGGACCCGCAGCAACGCATTCTCCTCGAGGTGGTGGTCGAGGCGCTGGAGAACGCGGGCATCCCCGCCGACAAGCTCGCCGGCGAGAAGGTGGGCGTCTATGTCGGCGCCTCCTCGATCGACTACGGTACCCACGCCCAGCTCGACACCGCCAGCATCGAGCCCCAGTCGATGACGGGCAACACGCTGTCGATCATCGCCAACCGCGTCTCCTACGTGTTCGACCTGCGCGGGCCGAGCTACGTGGTGGATACGGCGTGCTCCTCCTCGCTCATCGCCCTCCACCACGCGATGGAGGACATCCGCCTCGGCCGCATCGACACCGCTATCGTCGGCGGTGTGTCGCTGCTGCTCCATCCCGTGCCTTTCATCGGCTTCTCGCGGGCGCAAATGCTGTCGGCCAACGGCCTCTGCCGCGCCTTCGACGCCGGCGCCGACGGCTACGTGCGCTCCGAGGGGGCCGTCGCCCTCGTGCTGCGCTCCGACAAGGCGGCGCGGGCCTCGGGCGACCACATCCGCGCCCGCTTCGTCGCCTCCGGCATCAACGCCGACGGGCGGACCGCGGGCCTCTCGCTGCCCTCGATGGAGGCGCAGGCCGCGCTGCTCGAGGAGGTCTACGCCAAGGGCGGCATCGACCCGAACCGGCTCGCCTTCATGGAGGCGCACGGCACCGGCACCCGCGTCGGCGATCCGATCGAGGCCGAGGCGATCGGCCGGGTCGTCGCCACCAAGCGCGACGCGCCGCTGCTGATCGGCTCCTCGAAGACCAATTTCGGCCATCTGGAGCCCGCCTCCGGCCTCGTCGGCGTGCTGAAATCGCAGCTCGCCCTGGCGAACGACGCGCTGCCGGCCTCGCTCCATTTCGACGCGCCCAACCCCGACATCCGCTTCGCCGAGCTCAATCTGACGGTGGCGGCGGAGGCGACGCCGCTCGCGCGCGGCGACGAGCCGCGGCTTGCGGGCATCAACTCGTTCGGCTTCGGCGGGGCCAACGCCCACGTGGTGGTGGAGGACGGCGAGCCCGTCGCGCCCGCCTCGGGGGCGCCGGTCAAGGCACCGCTGGTGGTCTCGGCGGCGAGCAAGGCCGCGCTCGCCGCGCTCGCCGGTGCCACCGCCGACCGTCTCGCCGGCGGGGCCGACGCGCGCCGCTACGCCAACGCCGTCGCCTACCGGCGTCAACGCCTGCCGTTCCGCGCCGTGATCGCGCCGGCCGAGGCGGGCGAGATGGGGGCGGCGCTCGCCGCCGTCGCCAAGGGCGAGGAGCATTCTCTGGCGATCACCGGCGAGGCGAGCGTCGCCGCCGAGAAGCCGGTGTTCGTCTATTCCGGCAACGGCTCGCAGTGGGCCGGGATGGGCCGCGTCGCCTACCAGAGCGAGACCGATTTCCGCCTCTCCTTCGACCGGACGGACCGCGTGTTCATGTCGGTTGCCGGCTGGTCGCTGGTGACGATGCTGTTCTCCGAAGACCTCGACGTCGAGATCGAGCGGACCGAGATCGCCCAGCCGCTCCTCTTCGCCCTGCAGGTGGCGATGACGGAAGCGCTGCACCGCCAGGGCCTGTCGCCCTCGCTGGTAATGGGCCACTCGGTGGGCGAGGTGGCGGCGGCCTGGGCGAGCGGTGCGCTGAGCCTGTCCGACGCGGTGCGGGTGATCCACGCCCGCTCCACCCATCAGGAGGTGACGCGTCACCTCGGCGGCATGGCGGCGCTGCTGCTGCCGCCGGAGGAGGCGCGGGCGGCGATCGCGCCGTTCGCGGGGCTCGAGCTCGCGGCGATCAACTCCAACCGCTCCGTCACGATTTCCGGCCCGATGGACTCGCTCGCCGCATTCGGCAAGGCGGCGCGGGCAAAGCGCTGGGCCGTCAAGCGGCTCGATCTCGACTATCCGTTCCACTGCGCCCTGGTGGAGCCGATCCGCGAGCCGCTGATGGGCTCGCTGGAGGCGATCGGGCCGCGCGAGTGCCGCGTGCCGATGATCTCCACCGTGACCGGCGGCCCCATCGCCGGGCCGGAGCTCGACGCGCACTATTGGTGGGAGAATGTGCGCCGGCCGGTGCTGTTCCGCGAGGGCGTGGTCGCCGCTCTCGCCGACCATCGGCTGTTCCTGGAGATCGGTCCGCGCGCCGTCCTCACCACCTACATGACCGACGCCGCGCGGTCCGCCTCGCTCAAGGCGACGGTGTTCTGCTCCTTCCGGCAGAACGATCCCGACACCGGGCCGATCGGCACCGTGGTGCGCAACGCGCTCGCGAACGGCGCCGCGGTCGACGATGTCGTGGTGTTCGGCGCCAAGCGGGCCGGACCCGACCTCCTGCCCAACTATCCCTGGCAGCACGACACCTACCGCCATGCCGTGTCGGTGGAGCGGGTGCGGCTCGACGCGAAGGTCGAGCACGTTCTCCTCGGCACGCGCCTGCGCATCGACGATCGCGACTGGCGCAGCTTCATCGACACCAAGAGCGTGCCCTTTCTCGCCGATCACAAGGTGGAATCGGCGGTGGTGTTTCCGGCGGCGGGCTTCACCGAGATGATCCTGTCGGCGGGCCGGGCGCTCCACCCGGGCGCCCCGATCGAATTGCGCAATCTCGACATCTTCGCCCCGCTGGTGATCGACGGCGACGTGGAGCGGCAGCTTCGCACCCGGGAGATCGCGCCCGGAACGCTCCTCATCGAGAGCCGGCCACGGCTTTCGGAGGACGGGTGGACGCCGCACGTGAAGGCGACCGTCGGCAAGGCGCCGTCGGCTCCGGCGGCCGGTCCCGCGCTGGAGCTGCCCGAAGGTGCGGCGACGGTGCCGGCGGCGAAACTCTACGAGATGACCGGCAGCTTCGGCCTGCCCTACGGTCCGGTGTTCCGCCGCGCGAGCCTCGTGACCCTGGTGGACGACGCGCATGCGCACGTCCGCCTCGCCCCGGCCGACCCGGCGACGCAGCGCTACCACTTCGCGCTCGATCCGACGCTGTTCGATTCCTGCTTCCACGCCCTCTTCGCCTTCCTCGCCGGCAAGCTCGCCGGGACCGACACCGCGGTGCTGCCGATCCGCGTCGGCCGTCTGGTGCTCGCCGCCGAGGCCGGCGCGCCGGTCGAGGCCGACATCGCGATCCGCCTGCCCACCGAAGGCATCGTCGAGGCCGACTTCACGCTGCGCGACGGCGAGGGGACGGTGGTCGCCGTCGCGACCGGGGTGCGCTTCCAGGCGGTGCCTCTGTCGCGCGCCACCGGCGGCGAGACGCTGATGGCGGCGCCGCTCCTGCGGCGCGTCACCCGCGCCGCCGAGCCCGCGACCGTGCGGGCCACCCTGCCGGCCGATCTGGTGGCCGAGGCGGGTGCCGAGCCGTCGGAAACGGCGCTGCTCGTGGAGGCCGGCGTGCAGGCCGCCGCCGCGGAGGCGCTCGCCCCGCTGTTCTCGGGGGCGGCGCGGATCATGGACCTCGTTGCGACGGGCGCGCTGGCGCCGAGCGCGGCTCCGCTCGTGGCGCGCCTGTTGATGGCGCTGGAGGCCTCCGGCGCGGCCGAGGAGGCCGGCGCGGGCTGGACCGTCGCCGAGCGTTCCATCGCCGTCGCCGACGTCGTGAGCCTCCTCATCGCCGAATATCCGGAGCGGCTCGCCGAGGCCGCCATCCTCGCCGCCCTGCCCGAGTGGCTCACCGCGGTGATGGCGGACGGGCTCGCGGCCGACGGGCCCTTGGTCGCCGAGGCGCTGTTCGACGAGCTCACCACCGACGCGCCCTTTTCGGCGCCCGCCTTCGCGGCGCTGCGGGAGATGGTGCGCACGACGCTCGATCGGGGCGGCGACACGGCGATGCGCGTCTGCGTGCTCGGGGCGTCCAACATGCGCTTCGTGCGCGCCGTCGCCGACCTCGTCGACCCAGCACGGGTGAGCCTCGTCGTGAGCGACCGGGACCAGACCATGCTGGAGCGGGGCCGTCTGGTGTTCGAGCGCACGGTGGGGGTCGCCTTCGTCGACTTCGAGGAGCTCGCGTCCTCCGGCCATCCGTTCGACCTGATGGTGCTGCCGCCGAGCCTCGCCTCGGTGCATCTCGGCGATCTCGCGCGGCTGATGAAGCCCGGCGGGGCGTTGATCGGCGCCGCCTACGCGCCCGGCCTCTTCGCCGATGCGGTGGGCGGGCTCGAGGCCGCCTGGTGGTTGGGCTCGGCCGATGCGGAAAACCCTATCGGCCGCCTCGTCACCGCCGAGGAGTGGACCGCCGCGCTCGACGACGCGGGCTTCTCCGGCTCGGTGATGCCGCTCGCGAGCGGCGAGACGGACGCCTTCCTCTTCGTGGCGCACGGGCGCGGCCTCGAAGCCGTGGCCGCCGAGGAGGCCGCGGAGGCGCAGACGCTCCCCTCGCTGCACGCCATGGGCGAGAGCGCCCGCAGGGTGGCGATCGCCCTCTCGGCGATGGGCGAGGACGTCACCGTCGACGATCTCTCCGCGACGCCGACCGGCGCGGCCCTCGTCGCGATCGACGTACCAGATCCGGCCGAGCTTCCCGTCCACCTCGCCGAGCTCGGCGCCTTCCTCGCCCGCCTCGGCACCGAGGCGCGCGACGTCACCCTCGTGACGTTCGGCGCGCAGGGCGTCTCGGCGAGCGAGACGCGGCCGTCCGCCGCCGCCGTCGCCGCGTTCGGCCGGGTGGCGATCAACGAGTTTCCGCACCTTCAGATCCGCCTCGTCGACATCGCGCCGAGCTTCGATGCGAGCGAGGCCGCGGTGCGGCTCTTCGCCGAGCTCGCCCAGCCCAACGCCGAGCGCGAGGTGGTGCTGTCGAGCGACCATCGGGCCGCGGTGCGCTACGTGCCGGCGGTGCCGGCGCCGCGCGAGGCGGGGGAGGCGAAGGTGCTCGCCATCCCGCGGCGCGGCTCGATCGATCATCTGGAGTGGCAGGCGGCGGCCAGTCCGCCGTTGGCGCCGGGCGAGGTGCGGCTCAAGGTCGAGGCGACGGGCCTCAACTTCCGCGACGTGATGTGGACGCTCGGGCTCCTCCCCGCCGAGGCGCTGCAGGACGGCTTCGCCGGGCCGACGCTCGGCATGGAGTGCGCCGGCATCGTCGAGGCCGTGGGCGAGGGGGTCGAGGATCTCGGCCCGGGCGATCCGGTCATCGCCTTCGCGCCGGCCTGCTTCGCGAGCCACGTGACGGTGCGGGCCGACGCCGTGGCGCGTCGCCCCGCCGCGCTCGGACCGGAAGCGGCGGCCACCATTCCCGTCGCCTTCCTCACCGCCTTCTACGCGCTGGTGGAGCTCGGCGGGCTGGAGGAGGGCGAGACCGTTCTCATCCACGGCGGGGCCGGCGGCGTCGGGCTCGCCGCGCTGCAGATCGCCAAGTGGCGCGGGGCCAAGGTGTTCGCCACCGCCGGCACCACCGAGAAGCGGGCGCTGCTGACCCGCCTCGGCGCCGACCGCGTGTTCGATTCGCGCACCCTGACCTTCGCCGACGAGACGATGGCGGCGACCGGCGGGGAAGGCGTCGACATGGTGCTGAACTCGCTCGCGGGCGAGGCGATGGAGCGCTCCATCGACGTGCTGAAGCCGTTCGGCCGCTTCCTGGAGCTCGGCAAGCGCGACTTCTACGCCGACACCAAGCTGGGGCTGCGCCCGTTCCGCCAGAATCTCAGCTACTTCGGCATCGACGCCGACCAGCTGATGAAGCATCGGGCGAAGCTCGCCAAGCGCCTCCTCGGCACGATCATCGACCTCTTCGAGGAGGGCGACTTCACGCCGCTGCCCTATCGCTCCTTCGCTGCCGGCGCGGTGCGCGACGCCTTCCGCCTGATGCAGAGCGCCGGCCATATCGGCAAGATCATCGTCGAGGCGCCGGCCTCGGAGCGGCCCGCCGAGGTGCCGGTCGCGGCGGTCGTCGATCCCGACAAGGCGTATCTTCTGGCCGGCGGAACGTCGGGCTTCGGCTTCGCCACCGCCGAGTGGCTGATCGGCGAGGGGGCGCGCCATCTGGTGCTCGCGAGCCGCTCCGGCGTGAAGGACGACACGGTGGAGGCCGCCATCGCCCGCCACCGCGAGGCGGGGGTGGAGATCACCGTCGCCGCGCTCGACGTGACCGACGCCGCCGCCGTCAAGGCGCTCGTCGACGAGATCGTGGCCGAGCGCCCCCTCGGCGGCATGTTCCACATGGCGATGGTGCTCGACGACGCCCTCATCACCTCGCTCGACGCCGACCGGTACGCGACGGTGCTCGACCCGAAGATCGGCGGCGTGCTGGCGCTGGAGGCGGCGACGGCGAACATGCCGCTCGACCTCTTCGTGGTCTATTCCTCGATCACCGTGCAGCTCGGCAATCCGGGTCAGGCGAACTATGTTGCCGCCAACGCCTTCCTGGAGGCGGTCGCGCGGCGGCGGCGGGCGGAGGGCAAGCCCGGCCTCGCCGTGGCCTGGGGGGCGATCGCCGACGTCGGCGTGTTGTCGCGCGACATGCGCACCAGCGAGATCCTCCAGAAGAAGCTCGGCCGCCACGCGATCACCGCGGCGGACGCCCTCGCCGGCCTCAAGGCGATGCTCGACGACGGCGCGATGACCTCCGGTCCGGCGCTGCGCATGATCGGCAAGGTCGACTGGGCCGCCGCGCGCAAGGACCTGGCGCTCGCCCAGAGCCCCGCCTTCGAGGACCTTGCCGACGGCTCCGACGGGGCGGGCGACGAGGCCGGTGCCATCGATCTCGCCGAGCGCCTCAAGGGTCTCACCGACGCGGAGGCGCTCGTCGAGGTTCAGCGGCTCCTCGCGGGCGAGATCTCGCGCATCCTGAAGCTGCCGACCTCCGAGGTGGACCTTCACAAGCCGCTGACGGCGCTCGGCATGGACTCGCTCATGGGCGTGGAGCTGCGGATGGCCGCCGAGCAGCGTCTCGGCATCGATATTCCGCTGATGTCCCTTGCGGCGGGGGTGACGCTGACCGATCTTGCGAGGAAGGTCGTGCTGCGTGGCCGTGGCGAGGAGGCCGCGCCCGACGAAGCCGCCGAAGCGCTCATCACGCGCCACACCGGGCAGGATGCGGGGCGCGTCTCGGGCGAGCTCGGAGAACTCGAAGCCGTTGTCCGCGAGAAGACCGCGGGCATGAGGACCATCATTCCATGAAAAAGCGCGGCATCGGCGCCCTGACGGACGTCGCCAAGGATCAGCTTCTCGCGGCGGCCCGGGCCTCGCGAAAGGCGGGACTCGAGCGTCGCTTCGAGCGGCTCGTGCCGCAGGAGAAGGAAGGCCGCACCGCCACCTCCGCGTTCGACTTCTCGACCCTCGGGGACGTGCGCGAGTTGAAGATCCAGCGCGCCGCCGCCGAGCTCCTGAAGATCGAGAACCCGTTCTTCCGCTCCCATGAGGTGCGGGCGGCGGCGCACACGATCATCGACGGGCGCGAGTACATCAACTTCTCCTCCTACGACTATTGTGGCCTCAACGGCGATCCGCGCGTGGTGGCGGCGGCACAGGAGGCGACGGCCCGGTTCGGCACCTCGGTGTCGGCGAGCCGCGTGGTGTCCGGCGAGCGGCCCTTCCACCGGGCGCTCGAAGAGAAGATCGCGCACTTCCTCGGCGTGGAGGACGCGGTGGTGATGGTCTCCGGCCACGCCACCAACGTGACCACCATCGGCCATCTTCTCGGCCCGAAGGACCTCGTCCTCACCGACACCTTCATCCACAATTCCATCGTGGAGGGGACGCGGCTCGCCGGCGCCACGCGCCTCACCTTCCGCCACAACAACATGGAGCACCTCGAAGAGCTCCTCGCCGCCAACCGCAACAGCTTCAACCGGGTGCTGATCGCGGTGGAGGGCCTCTATTCGATGGACGGCGACGCGCCGCCGCTGCAGCGCCTGGTGCGGCTCAAGAACCGCTACGACGCGTGGCTCCTCGTCGACGAGGCGCACGCTCTCGGCGTCGTCGGTGCCACCGGGCGCGGTATCGCCGAGCGCGACGGGGTCGACCCCAACGCCGTCGAGATCTGGATGGGCACGCTCTCGAAGACGCTCTGCTCGTGCGGCGGCTTCATCGCGGGCTCCTCCGCGCTCGTCGAGTATCTGAAGGCGACGGCGCCGGGCTTCGTGTTCTCCGTCGGGCTGCCGCCGGCGGCCTCCGCGGCGGCGCTCGCGGCGCTCGAGGCGCTGGAGGCGGAGCCGGAGCGCGTCGCCCGCCTCGCCGAGAACGGCCATCGCTTTCTCGCCGCCGCCAAGGCCGCGGGGCTCGACACGGGCACCAGCGAAGGCCTCTCGGTGATCCCGGTGATCATCGGCGACAGCATCCTCGCCGCGCTGATGTCGCATCGCCTCTCCGAGATGGGCGTCAACGTGCAGCCGATCATCTATCCGGCGGTGCCGGAGAAGACGGCGCGGCTGCGCTTCTTCATCAACGCGACCCACAGCGCCGACGACATCGACCGCACGGTGGCGCTGACGGCCGAGTGCCTGCGCCGGACCCTGTCGGACGGCGAGGGACTGAAGCAGCTCGCCGACAGCCTCCGCTAGCGCACGTCCCGCTCAACCTGGATCAGGTTGAGTGGGACGTGCTCGCTCTCCAGATCTGGCGCGATTGCTCTGCGCTCAGGTTGATCCAACCTGAGCGGCAAGCGCGCTAGATCCCCAGGGGCGCGGCCGGTGCGCCGCGTCAGCGGCGGGCGGGCCGTTCCTCGGCGTGGAGGACGGCGAGGCGCATCTGCTTCTCGGTCTCGACGAGGGCGAAGAAGACCACGCCGATGCCGACGATGAGGAGGCCGTCGCCGAAGGGGACCGCCTGCGTGCCGAGCGCCGCCTGGAGCGGCGGCAGGTAGGTGACGGCGAACTGGGCGAGCGTCGCGATCGACACGCAGAGCCAGACGACCGGCGTTCCCCGCACCGCCGCGAGGGTCAGCGACGTGCCGTAGATGTTGCGGATGAAGAAGAGCTGGAAGATCTCCAGCACCACCAGCGTGTTCATCGCCATCGTCTGGGCGAGGGCGACCGGATAGTTTCGGTCGATCGCGTAGGTGTAGATCCCGAAGACGGCGACGACGAAGAGCGCCGAGACCAATGCGACGTGCCAGATGAGTCGCCCCGTGAGGAGCGGCTCGCCGCGCGGGCGTGGCGGCCGGCGCATGGTGTTGGCCTCGCTCGGCTCGAAGGCGAGGGCGAGGCCGAGGGTGACGCCGGTGATGAGGTTGATCCACAGGATCTGCACCGCCGTGATGGGCAGCGCCATGCCGGCGAGGAGGGCGATCACGATGGTCGTCGCCTCGCCGCCGTTGGTGGGCAGCGTCCAGCTGATCACCTTCTTGATGTTGTCGTAGACCGTCCGCCCTTCGCGCACGGCGGCGGCGATCGAGGCGAAATTGTCGTCGGCGAGGACGAGTTCGGCGGCTTCCTTGGCCGCCTCGCTGCCCTTCTGGCCCATGGCGATGCCCGCGTCGGCGCGCTTGAGGGCGGGGGCGTCGTTCACCCCGTCGCCGGTCATCGCCACGGTGAGGCCGTGCGACTGGAGGGCCGTCACGAGGCGCAGCTTGTGGGCGGGGGAGGTGCGGGCGAAGATGTCGGTGTCGAGCGAGACGGCGGCGAGCTCGGCGTCGTCCATCGCCTCGAGGTCGGCGCCGGTGAGGACGCGGTCGGTGTGGGTCAGCCCGATCTGCACCGCGATCGCCCGCGCCGTGGCGGCGTGGTCGCCGGTGATCATCTTCACCCGGATCCCCGCCGCGTGGCACTCGGCGACCGCGGCGATCGCCTCCGGGCGCGGCGGATCGATGAGGCCGATGAAGCCGATGAGGGTGAGCTGGCCGTCGATGTCCTGGGTGGTGAGCACGCTCTGATGCGGCTCGACGTCGCGCACCGCCACCGCGATCACCCGCTGACCGTCGGCGGCGAGGCGCTCCAGCACGTCGTGCCAGTGGTCGGGGTTGACGGGCCGGATGCCGCCGTCGGCGGTGCGCTCGTTGGCGCACATCGCGACGATCGCTTCCGGGGCGCCCTTGACGTGGATGAAGGCGCGGCCGTCGTGGTCGTGGTTGAGCACGGCCATGTAGCGGTGGACGGCGTCGAAGGGGATCGCGTCCGTGCGTCGCCAGCTGCCGTAGGGATCGGGACCCTCGCCGGTGATCTTGCCGGCGAGCGCCATCAGCGCGCCTTCCATCGGATCGCCCTCGACGTGCCAACCGTCGTGGCCGCTGTGCAGCACGGCGTCGTTGCACAGCCCCGCGGCGCAGGCGAACTCGACGAGCACGGCGTGCTCGGCCGGGTCGGCGTCCGCATCGCGCCAGCGGATGTCGCCCTCGGGAGCGTAGCCGTCGCCGTCGACGCTGTAGACGCGCTCGGCGGAGGCGAGGGCGGCGACCATCATCTCGTTGCGCGTCAGCGTACCGGTCTTGTCCGAGCAGATCACCGACACCGAGCCAAGGGTCTCGATGGCCGGCAGGCGGCGGACAATGGCGTTGCGCCGCGCCATCGCCTGCACGCCGACGGCGAGGGTGATGGTGAGGACGGCCGGCAGGCCCTCGGGAATCGCCGCGACGGAGAGGCCCACGACCACCATGAAGAGGTCGGCGAAGGCGAGGTGCTGCACGAAGTAGTTGTAGACGAGGAGGCTCGCGGCGATCAGCAGGATGAACACGGTGAGCCAGCGGGCGAACACGTCCATCTGGCGCACCAGCGGGGTGGTGAGCGTCTCCACCTCCGAGAGCATGCCGCTGATCCGGCCGATCTCGCTCGTCGCGCCCGTCGCCGTCACCACGCCGCGTGCGACGCCGGCGGCGACGAGGGTGCCGCTGAACAGCATCGAGGTACGATCGCCGAGCGTCGCGTCGGCGTCGACGGCGGCGGTGGACTTGTCGGAGGGCACGGATTCGCCGGTGAGCAGCGCCTCCTGCGCCTTGAGCCCGCGCGCCTCGATGAGGCGCAGGTCGGCGGGGACGCGGTCGCCGGCCTCGACGAGCACGATGTCGCCCGGCACCAGCTCGCTGGCGTCGATACCGTGGCGCTGGCCGTCGCGCATCACCGCCGAATGGGGGGCGAGCATGCCGCGGATCGCGTCCATCGCCCGTTCGGCCCGGCCTTCCTGCACGTAGCCGATGACGGCGTTGACGAGGATCACGGCGAGGATGACGCCGGTGTCGACGACGTGGCCGAGCGCGATGGTGACCACCGCCGAGGCGATCAGCACGTAGATCAGCACGTTGTTGAACTGCGCGAGGAAGCGCAGGACGGCGCTGCGCTGGGGTGGCGCGGGCAGCCGGTTCGGCCCGTGGATCGCCCGACGCCGCGCCGCCTCCTCGCTCGTCAGCCCGCTCGCCGATGCGTCGACCGCCGCGAGCGCGTCCGGCACCGAGAGGGCATGAAAGGCCGGGGGGTGGCGATCGTCGGTCATTCCATCCTCTCCGCGAGACGTGTGCTGGCGCCGGCATCACAATAGGACGTCGTAGGGGTCGGGCTCGTGCGCGTCACGTGCGGCATTTGTACTTACCGGGGCGGATTTGCGAGCCGCGCGGGGGCGGCCGGGCGCTTGGGGCGCGGCGGCGGGTAGGGTAGTCTCCCAGAGTGACCGATGGGAGGAGACGCCGTGAAGGCGCGGATCGGGACCATTGCCGCCGCTCTGGCGGTCGTCGCGACGGGAGGGCTGGCGCTCGCGGCCGGCGGGCTCGCGCTGCCGCGCGCCCCTGTCGACGCCGACTATCGGGCGGTCGACCCCGCCGAGGCGAAGCTCGGCCAGCTGCTCTTCTACGACCCCATTCTGTCGGGCAACCGCAACATCGCCTGCGCGACGTGCCACCACCCCCGCTTTGCCACCAGCGACGGGCTGTCGCTGTCGCTCGGCGAAGGCGGGACCGGGCTCGGACCGGAGCGGGTGGTCGATCCCGTCAACCTGCCGGAGCAGCGGGTGCCGCGGAACGCGCAGGCGCTGTTCAATCTCGGCGCGCGCGAGTTCACGGTGATGTTCCACGACGGCCGGATCGAGGTGGACCCCACCCGGCCCTCGGGGCTGCGCACGCCGCTCGAGGACGAGATGACCGCCGGCTTCGCCTCGCTGTTGTCGGCGCAGACGATGTTTCCGGTGCTCTCGCCCGACGAGATGGCCGGGCACTACGGCGAGAGCGACGTGTCGAAGGCGGTGCGCCTCGGGCGGCTCACCGGGCCGGGCGGGGCATGGGACATCATCGCCCAGCGCGTGGCGGCGATCCCCGACTATGCGGCGATGTTCGCCGCCGTCGAGCCGGAGATCGCGGCGGGGCGGGAGATCGGCTTCACCGACATCTCCGACGCCGTCGCCGCGTTCGTGGAGGCCGAGTGGCGCTCCGACGACAGCCCGTTCGACGCCTTCCTGCGCGGCGAGGCGGCGCTGTCGGGCGATGCGGCGCGCGGCATGGCGCTCTTCTACGGGCCGCTCGGGTGCGCCGCCTGCCACAGCGGGGCGTTCCAGACCGACCACCGCTTCCACGCCATGGGAGAGCCGCAGATCGGCCCGGGCAAGGGGGCGCGCTTCGAGCGTCACCGCCGCGACGAGGGGCGCATGGAGGTGACGGGGAGGGCGGAGGACGCCTTCCACTTCCGCACCCCCTCACTGCGCAACGTGACCGAGACCGGGCCGTGGGGGCACGCCGGGGCGCATCGCGACCTTGCCGCCTTCCTGCGCGACCACGCCGAGCCGTCGCGGGCGATCGGCCGCTACGACGTCGCCGCGGCGGTGCTGCCGCCGCTCGACGGCGCGCGCGACTTCGACGGGCTGATGAGCGACGGGGTGGAGATCGCCGCCGCCGTGGAGGTGGCGGACCGGGCGCTCGGCGAGGCGGAGGTGACGGCGCTGCTCGCCTTCCTCGCGGCGCTGCGCGACGAGACGGCGCTCTCGGGCCGGCTCGGCATTCCTGCGAGCGTGCCGAGCGGGCTCCCGGTGCCCCGCTGAGGGATCAGTCGGTGCCGGCCTTGTTGAAGCGCACGGCACCGTCGCGGCGACCCATCTGGGCGGCGGCGATGCCGCCGACGATGAGCAGCCAGCCGATGGCGTGGTGGAGGCCGATGGTCTCGCCGAGGAAGCCGACGGCCATCAGCGAGCCGAACACGGGCATCAGGTGGAAGAACGGGCTCGCGCGGTTCGAACCGACCAGCCCGACGCCGCGATTGAAGCAGATATAGGCGCCGATCGAGGGAAAGAGCGCGAGGTAGGCGACGGTGAGGAGCGTCGTCCCGTCGAGGCTGACGGGGATGTCGCTGACGGCCGCCTCGGCGAGGGTGAAGGGGATCAGCAGGACCGCGCCGATGTTGATGGTGGCGGTGAGGAAGGCGATCGGGTGGACGGCCGGGCGCTCGCGCAGCACCACCGTGTAGCCCGCATAGCAGATCTGCGCGCCGATCACCCACAGGTCGCCGGGCGTAAAACGGAATTCGAGAAGCCGTTGGAGCTGGCCGCCGGACAGGATCACCGCCGCGCCGACGCAGGCGGCGGCGATGCCGAGGAACTGGGCGAGCGTCAGCCGGTCGCGGTAGAGCAGGAAGCCGAGCGCCGCGATGGTGAGGGGAAACATCGACGACAGCACGTTGGCGTTCACCGCCGTGGTGGACCTGAGGCCCACATAGAGGAGGGTGTTGTAGACGGTGATGCCCAGGATGGCGAGAATCAGAACGGCCTTCCAGCGCTGCCGCAACGCCTTGAAATCGCGGCGGATATGATGCCAGCCGAAGGGCAGGATGATGAGCCCGGCGAGGAGCCAGCGGGCCTGCGCGAGGAAGATCGGCGGGATCTGACCTGCGACGCCTCGTCCCACCACCATGTTGCTCGCCCAGAAAAACATGGTGAGGGCCAACAGGATGTAGGGCTGGTTGGCGAGGAAGCGGACGGGGGCGCCGAGGCGGGCGGCGAAAGGGGCGGTCATCGGCATTCGAACGGGCTCGGGGTGGGGGCGTGGACAGATGACGCTTTCGCGACGCTTGCCCGGGCGGCGTCTTTTGGGCGAGAACCGCCGCTTGCCGGTCTCTGACACGGCGGGGCGCAGATCGGAAGAGGCTGGCGCCGGATAGCGAGCAAAGAAGAGGCAGATGGGCAGCGTTGTTGTGGTCGGCTCCCAATGGGGCGACGAAGGCAAAGGCAAGATCGTCGATTGGCTGAGCGAGCGGGCGGACGTGATCGTACGCTTTCAGGGTGGCCACAATGCCGGCCACACGCTGGTGATCGACGGGGTGACGTACAAGCTGAGCCTATTGCCCTCCGGGGTGGTGCGCGAGGGCAAGCTGTCGATCATCGGCAACGGCGTGGTGCTCGACCCCAAGGCGCTGCTGACGGAGATCGACGCGATTCGCGAAAAGGGCGTGGACGTGACGCCGGCGACGCTGAAGGTCGCCGAGAACATCCCGCTGATCCTGTCCGTCCACCGCGATCTCGACCAGCTGCGCGAGGCGGCGAGCGGGTCGGGCGCCATCGGCACCACCGGCCGCGGCATCGGGCCGGCCTACGAGGACAAGGTCGGCCGCCGGGCGATCCGGCTGTGCGACCTCATGGAGGAGGGCGACCTCGGCGGACGGATCGAGCGGCTTCTCGCCCATCACAATGCGTTGCGCACCGGGCTGGGCGCCGAGCCCATCGGGGCGCCGGCGATCCGCGAGGAGCTGGAGCGCGCCCGACCGGTGCTCGCCTATGCCGAGGCGACCTGGAAGACGCTGCGCGAGGCCGTGCGGGCCGGGCGCAACATCCTCTTCGAAGGCGCCCAGGGGACGATGCTCGACATCGATCACGGCACCTATCCGTTCGTGACCTCCTCGCACACGGTGGCGGGTCAGGCGGCGGCGGGTGCGGGCATTGGTCCCTCTTCCCTCGGCCGCACGCTCGGGATAACAAAGGCCTATACGACGCGGGTCGGAAACGGACCTTTCCCCACCGAGCAGGCCAACGAGATCGGCGAGAGGTTGGGTGAGCGAGGCGCCGAGTTCGGCACCGTGACGGGCCGCAAGCGCCGCTGCGGCTGGTTCGACGCGGTGATGGTGCGTCAGGCCGTGGAAGCCGGCGGGATCGATGGCCTGGCGCTGACGAAGCTCGACGTGCTCGATGGTTTCGACGAGCTGAAGATCTGCATCGCCTATGAGCTCGACGGCGAGCGGTTGGACCATCTGCCGGCCTCGAAGGCCCAGCAGGCTCGCGTTCAGCCGATCTACGAGACGGTGGAGGGCTGGCAGCGCTCGACGAAAGGCGCCCGGACGTGGGGCGAGTTACCGGCTGAGGCGGTGAAGTATGTGCGTCATGTTGAAGAACTGGTCGGAGCTCCGGTGTCGATGTTGTCGACGAGTCCAGAGCGAATCGATACGATACTTGTTGACGACCCTTTTCGCGTTTAATTCGATGTCGGTGGGCAGGAAGGGCGTGTGGTCGAAATGACCGACTTTTATTCCGTGCTGCAGCGAGCCGTGGCGTCGCTGCCCGACGGAAGCGGGCCGCAGCGGCGGGCCGTGTATGATAAGGCGCGCAAGGCGCTCCTCAAGCAGCTTCAGAGCTTCGATCCGCCGCTGCCGTCTTCCGACGTGACGGCGCAGCGCCTGGCGCTGGAAGACGCGATCCGTAAGATCGAGAACGAGATCGCCCGGCAGATCCGCACCCGCCGGGCGGTGCAGGGCGCGCTGCCGGCGGGTCGGTCCGGCCAGCCGGCCACCGCCCGCGAGGGCGAGGCCGAGCGCGAGGCGCGGCGGCGGGCCGAGGAGGCCCGCGCCCGCGAGCAGCAGGCGGAACTTCTCGAAAGCGCCGTGTCGCAGGCGACCATCGCCTCCGAGGCGGCGCCCGAGCCTTCCCAGCAGACCGCCCTCGTGCCGGCCCAGCCGGTGGCCGTCCCCGCTCCGGTGGACGACATGCACGACGCCGACGCCGTCATGTTCGAGGAGGAGCTCGACGAGGACGAGGTGCCGCACACCCGCGGCCGTCGCCACGACGCGGTGTTCGACGAGGACGAGGAAGACGACTACGACGACGAGGACGTCGTCGACGCCGAGACCTACGAAGACGACGATGTCGTGGCGGCACGGCCGGATCGGGTCAGCGAGCGGGAACGGCGACGCGAGGAGGCCCGCGCGCTGCGTGCCGAGCGCCGCGCGGAGCGCAAGTCGCGCGGCCGCGGCAAGGCGAAGCCCGAAAAGGCCCGCAAGAAGCCGCGCAAGGACAAGGCCGAACGCAAGGGCGAGAAGGGTCGCCGCTCGACGCTCTCGCGGATGGTGCTGCCGGTGATCGTTCTGGCGCTCCTCGCCGGCGCGTCCTACGCCGCCTTCACCCAGCGCGAGAAGCTGATGGCGGTGATCGACAGCTTCGAATCGCAGGGTGGCCCGTCGAGCGGCGGCACCCGCGCCCCGATCGCCGCCGAGACCGACCCGGTGGTGACGAAGAACAGCGACCGCTTGCCCTCGACCCTCGACGGGGAGGACACGCGCACGGTGACGACCACCGCCTGGCCGCCGCGCGCGGAGGGTGAAGGCGACGCCGATCCCGAGGCGACGACCAACGCGGCCCGCACCGTGGGCAACGACGTGAGCCCGTTCACCACCGACGGCGGTTCGACCCCCGCGACAGAGCAGGCCGAGGAGCAGGTGGCGGCGGCCGACCCGGCCGCGACGGCCGCCACGGGCACCGCCCAGGAGCCGGCGCCCGCGCGGCCGCCGATCGCCGACATCAGCGGCGGCGGCAGCCAGCAGGCGGTGCTCTACGAGGAGGCCGCGCGCGCCGGCGAGCAGGGCACGGCCGTCGCCGGGGCGGTGGAGTGGTCGATGGTGCGCCAGTCGGTGGGCGGCGGCGATCCCGAGCCGGTGGTGCGGGCCAACGCCGAGATTCCGGACCGCGGGATCAGCGCCACGCTGACCATTCGCGAAAACCGCGACGGGGCGCTGCCGGCGAGCCACCTGATCGAGATCGCCTTCGACCTGCCCGACTCGTTCGAGGGCGGCGGGGTGAAGAACGTCCCCGGCGTGATCATGAAGGAGACCGAGCAGTCGCGGGGCGACGCCCTGCGCGGAGCGGCGGCGCGGGTGTCGTCCGGCCTCTTCTGGATCGCCCTGTCGGAGGACGAGGCGGACCGGGAGACGAACCTCCGTCTGCTGCGCGAGCGGGACTGGATCGACATCCCGATCCTCTACGAGTCCGGTCGCCGGGCGATCCTGACGCTGCGCAAGGGCAGCGACGGCTACAAGTCGGTCGACGCCGCCATCCAGGCGTGGAGCCCGGGCTAGGCCCAGACAGCGCGAGCGGGGCGTGATGCGAGGCCTGAAGGCGCTCGCCGGCGTCGCCCTGGTGGTGCTCGTGTGGTGGGGGGCGACGGCGCTGCTGCAGCCGCCGCGCTACGTGTTTCCCTCGCCGGCCGACGTGATGGGCGCGTTCGCCGCCCATGGCGGGATGCTTCTGCGCAATGCCGCGATCACCGGGCTCGAGATCGTTCTGGGGCTCGGCGTGGGGCTCGCGGCGGGGGTGGCGACGGCGCTCGCCATCGCCGCCACGCCGCTGACGCGGCAGCTCATCCTGCCCGCCGTGGTGGTGACGCAGACGCTGCCGGTGTTCGCCATCGCGCCGCTGCTCGTGGTGTGGCTCGGCTACGGCCTCGCCTCCAAGATCACCATGTCGGCGCTGATCATCTACTTCCCGATCGCCACCGCCTATGCGGAGGGGATGGCGCGGGTCGACCGTCATCTGATCGACCTTGCCCGCCTCTCCGGCGCGTCGCAGCGGGAGGTGCTGTGGCTGATCCGTGCACCGGGCGGCCTGCCCGGGCTGGTGGCGGGGCTGAAGGTCGCCTCCACCGTGGCGCCGATCGGTGCGGTGGTGGGCGAATGGGTGGGCGCGTCCGCCGGCCTCGGTTTCGTGATGCTCCACGCCAACGCGCGGCTCCAGACGCCGACCCTCTTCGCCGCGCTGATGCTCCTGGCGGTGCTCGCCCTCGTCGTGCGCTTCGCCGTGGACCGGGTGGCGGACCGGCTGGTGCGGTGGCAGCCCGTCAGTTGAGCATGGCTGCAGTCCCCCTGGCGGGACGCTGGCGACCCCTTATAGCCTTGCATGACAGCATGGCTCAGCTAGCCTAGCCCCAACAATTTTGGGAGGCTCATGATCATGAAACGCTCCGTTCGTGCCGCACTCGCGCTCTTCGGCGCGGTGGCCCTCGCCGGGCCGGCGATGGCCGAGGATCGGCTCACCGTCCTGCTCGACTGGTTCGTCAATCCCGATCACGCGCCGCTGTTCCTCGCCGAGGCGCGGGGCGAGTTCGCCGCGCGCGACCTCGACGTGGAGTTCGTGGCACCGGCCGATCCGTCGGCGCCGCCCCGGCTGGTGGCGGCGGGCGAGGGCGACATCGCGATCACCTATCAGCCCTCGCTGTACCAGCAGGCCACCGAGGGGCTGCCGGTCGCCCGCTTCGGCACGCTGATCGGCTCGCCGCTCAACAGCCTGGTGGCGCTCAAGGGCGGCGACGTCGCGAGCCTCACCGACCTCAAGGGCAAGAAGGTCGGCTATTCGGTGAGCGGGCTCGAAGATGCCTTGCTCGGGCGGATGCTCGCGGGCGTCGGCCTCGGCCTCGACGACGTGACGATGATCAACGTGAACTTCGCGCTGACCCCGGCGCTCCTGTCGGGGCAGGTGGACGCGGTGATCGGCGCCTATCGCAACTTCGAGCTCACCCAGATCCGCCTCGAGGGGCACGAGGGGACGGCCTTCCTGCCGGAGGAGCACGGCGTGCCGACCTACGAGGAGCTGATCTACATCGCCCGGGCCGACCGGGTGGACGAGCCCGCGATGGGCCGCTTCCTCGATGCGGTGGCGGCGGCGACCACATGGGCGCAGGCGAACCCCGATGCCGCGGAGGCGCTGTTCTTCAAGGCCCAGCCCGACCTCGACGACGCGCTGAACCACGCCGCCTTCAAGGACACGCTCGACAAGTTCACCGCCGACCCCAAGGCGCTCGACGTCGACCGCTACGAGGCGTTCGCGACCTTCATGGAGGACGCCGGCCTCGTCGACGCGCTGCCGCCGCTCTCCGACTATGCGGTGGAGATCGAATAGGCCGCCGGCGTGACGCGGACGGCCGCAGCCTCGCCGAGGCTACGGTCGTCTCGCGCGGGCGGCGTCAGGCCGCGGCGGCCGGCAGCGCGGTGATCTCGCCGCGGGCGGGGTAGTTCTTGGACACGACGAAATCGATCCCTTTCAGGATGTCGTCGAAGTGCGGCCGGGCGAACGGCATCGTCTGCGTCGTGCCGAAGTAGAGGGTGCCGTCGGGGCGCACCAGGAAAAGGCCGGGCTCGGAGAAGAGCGGCGGCTCCTCGATGCCGGCGGAGGTCACGCCGCGGCCGGAGGAGATGTAGAGGCCCCAGCTTCGCGCCGCCGGCAGGGCGAGCGAGTGGCCGAGGGGAAGCGTCGGTATCGGCCAGTCCGCCTTGGCCTTTTCGGCACGCTCGGCGGTGTCGCTGGAGATCGCGACCACGGCGACGCCGCGCTCGGCGAATTCCGGCAGCAGCTTTTCGAGGCTCGTCAGATAGGCCTTGCAGATCGGGCAGTGCAGGCCGCGATAGAACACCACCATCGTGAACGGGTCGCCGGTCGCCGCGGCGAGGTCGAAGGTGCCGCCGCCGACGAGAGGCACGGCGAGGTCCGGTACCTTCTGACGCGGCAGAAGGGGATTGATGTCGCTCATCGGAGGCCTCCCTGGGTGTGGTTGGGTGCCAATACACATAATGGGGGGTTGCGCGACGTCGATATCAAAGCGATGTGAAGTCCGACGGCGGACCGCGGTTCGCGCTCAAGACGGAGGATTCCAGATGGCACTGCAGATCGGCGATATCGCCCCCGATTTCGAGGCCGAAACCACCGAGGGGAAGATCCGCTTCCACGACTATATCGACGGCAAGTGGGCGGTGCTGTTCTCGCATCCGAAGAACTTCACCCCCGTGTGCACGACCGAGCTCGGCTACACCGCCAAGCTGAAGGACGAGTTCGCAAAGCGCGGCGTGGTGGTGATGGGGCTGTCGGTGGACCAGCTCGCCGACCACGACGCGTGGGCGAAGGACATCGAGGACACGCAGGGGACGGCGCTCAACTTCCCCCTCATCGCCGACCACGACCGCAAGGTGGCGACGCTCTACGACATGATCCACCCGAACGCCTCCGACACGATGACGGTGCGCACCGTGTTCGTGATCGGGCCGGACAAGAAGGTGAAGATGAGCATGAACTACCCGGCCTCGACCGGGCGCAACTTCGACGAGATCCTGCGCGTGATCGACTCGTTGCAGCTCACCGCCGAGCACAAGGTGGCGACGCCGGTGAACTGGAAGCACGGCGAGGACGTGATCATCGTCCCCGCGGTGTCCGACGAGGAGGCGAAGACGCTCTACCCCGAAGGGTGGAACGCGGTGCGCCCCTATCTGCGGATCGTCCCGCAGCCGAAATGACCCGAAAGGCCCGGCTCCGCCGGGCCTTTTTCGTTGCGGCGGCGGCGCGGTGGCGGCTCAGCGGAGGCGGAGGAGGAGAAGGCTCTCGCGGGCGCCCTCGGCAAGCGGCATCGCCGCGACGGCGGTGCCGGCGAGACGGTCGGCCATCGCTGCGACGAGGTGGGCGCTCGCGAACACGATCTCGGCGCGGCCCTGGAGGAGCGGGGCGACGGCGTTCTGCTCGTTGTAGATCGTGAACGGCCAGGCCGGCGGGTAGGGGTTCGGCAGGAAGATGTCGTGAAAGGCGAGGAAGGTGCCGGCCGGAAGGCGCGGGACCACGTGGTTGAGGATCACGTCGACGTCGGTGCCCGGCATCAGGACGTGACTGGAATCGACCATCACGAGGTCGCCGGACGCGATGTCGGCGAACGGGGCGAGGCCCGCGTCCTGCAGCGTGCGGCGCACGAGGGTGAGCGGCAGGCCGGCGAGGTCGGCGCGCGGCTCGGGGTCGATGGCGGTGAGGCTGGTCGCGAGGTCGCCGTCGCGGATGGCGCGCGACAGAAAGCGGGTGGAGTGGCCGGACCCCACCTCCACGATCCGCGCCGGGGCGGCGTCGCGCACCAGCGCGTAGAGGGCGGCGGCGTCGAGGCGGGGAAACCAGGTCTGGTCGAAGCGCGGCTCGGGGGCGGGGCCCTGCAGCGCGGCGAGGTCGTCGCGGTAGGCCTCGATGCGGGCAAGATGGGCGGCGATCCTCGGCTCGGCGGCGGCGAAGAGCGGGGCGAGGGCGTCGAAGGGGCGGGCGGCGTAGCCCTCGCCCGTCGCGGCGTGGCGCATCGGGATGAAGAAGCCGCGCTTGCGAACGCCGAAGAGGGTCTGGAGGCCGAAGGAGAGGGTGCGGCGGCGGGCGCGCGAGAGGATCATGGGTGGGACGGCTCCGGGGACGGGCTGACGGCGCGGCGGAATATTCGGGGGCTCCATCTAGCCGGCGCGGGCGGGGGCGCGCTATAGCCCCTCCGACCCCCGCCGCGCGCGGGACGATGCGCGAGGATCCGATGCCACGCTACACCACGCGGAGGCGCCGATGGAAATGATGACGCCGGTCAACCCCCCATCGCGACCGCTGCGGCACGTTCTGAGCTCCAGCCAGTTCGACCGTGCCTTTCTCGACTATCTCTACCAGCTGACGACGACCATCCGCCGCTTCGACAAGAGCCGCGAGGGGATCGTCTATCTGTCGAGCCTCCTGCCCCACAAACGGGCGATGCTCTACTTCACCCAACCCTCGACCCGCACCTTCCTGTCCTTCCAGTCCGCCTGCCACGTGCTCGGCATCAACGCTTCGGAGATCCGCGACGCGGCGACCTCGTCCGAGCGCAAGGGCGAGAGCGTGGAGGACTCGCTGCGCACCTTCTCGAGCTACGTCGATCTCATCATCATGCGCTCGCCGATCGCGGGGCTGTGTGAGCGCGTGGCGAACATGCTCGACGCGACGCCGCGCCCGGTGCCGATCGTCAACGCCGGCTCGGGGCCGGACGAGCACCCGACGCAGGCGCTCCTCGATATCTACACTCTGACGCGCAGCCTGCGCACCGAAGGCGGCATCGACGGCAAGACCGTGTGCATGGTGGGCGACCTGAAGCGCGGCCGCACGGTGCGCTCCCTCGCGCGCCTCCTCACCAACTACGACGGGGTGAAGATCATCTTCGCCTCGCCGGAAGGTTTCCGCATCGAGGACGATCTACGGCGCGACCTCATGGCCGCCGGGATGGCGTTCGAGGAGACCACGGACTTCCTGCCGGCGATCGAGGCGGCGGACGCCGTCTACATGACGCGGATCCAGGACGAGTACGACGTGCCGGGCATGGGCGGGGCGGAGGACTATCGACGCTACCACCTCAAGGCCGAGCATCTGCCGCTCCTCAAGGATCACTGCGTGATCATGCATCCGCTGCCCCGGCGAGACGAGCTCGACGTCGCGATCGACCAAGACCCGCGCGCCAAATATTGGCGGCAGGAGCGCAACGGCATGTGGGTGCGCGTCGCGATCCTGACGATGCTGTTCGGGGTGAACGACAAGGTGCAGCTTCCCGAGCTTTAGAGCCGGTTCAATGAACTCGCGTTCACCGAGCCGTCTCCAGTTTCCTTGTCTGCGCGCGTTCCGAGCGGAAAACCGGCTCCACTTTTCCTGAACGCGCGCTAGGCGTGCGACCCCGCCCGGGCTCGATCCTCCGGGCTCAGGGGCAGTGGGCGCGGCCGCGCTCGGCGCTCGAGAAGATCCACGCCGGCTTGCGGGAGAAGCTCGGGGTGAGGTTCGACCGGGCGGTCCAGCCGTCGAAGGTGCCGTCGTCGTCGTGGTCGACCTCCACCACGTCCCCGGCGGTGCGGCCGACGCGTGCGGCGTTGGCATAGTCCACCGTGTCGGGATGGGAGACGGTGCGCCCGCCGCGGCAGCGCTGGTTGGCGCTGATGAGGTCGCGCGGGCCGGAGCGCGCGGTGCGGCGAATGCGGGCGTCGCCGTCGCAGGCGAAGCGGCGGGCGTCGTAGATCGCGCGGGTGCGGGTGGGGTCAACCATGACGGCGCCGCGGCGCGTCCAGATGCCGATGCCGCCGTCGGCGAAGCGGGCATTCTTGATGTTGACGTCGAGCGGCAGGCCGCGGCGGCACGAGCCCGGGTCGCCGCCGAACCACTCGAGGTTCACCCCGCTCTGGAAGAGATGCCAGCGGCCGGAGTTGTGGAAGCTCGTGGTGCCCGGATAGGCGCGCGAGGCGGAGAGCCAGGCATAGTCGATGAGGCGCTCGGCCTGGAGCACCTCCAGCGCGTCGCCGTTGCCGTAGGCGCCGAGGCGGTAGCCGGAGCGCGACAGGATGCGTCCCACGGTGCGGAAATAGTCCACCATGGCGGCGCGTGTCGTGGTGTCGGCGGCGTTGAAGGCGATGTCGACGCCGAAATAGATGGCGGTGCCGCGGGGCTGGCCGAGGGCGTTCGCCTGGGTCACGGCGGCGCGGGCGTCGAGCTCGGCCTCGGCGGTGGGGGTGCGCTCGCGTGTGGTGATGCGGCAGGCGGCGTCGGGCAGCGGATTGCCGTCGCGGTCCTTGCCGTGGAATTTGTTCTTCGAGTCGTTGTTGTACTGATAGATCGACAGGATCGCCATGTTGTGGGCGAGGATCTGGCTCACCTCGCTGTTGCGGTCGCTGGCGGGACCCTGGTCGATGAGCCGCTTCTCCGGAATGTTGCGCTCCGGCTGCGGGCAGCGGGCGAGATAGCGTCCGATCACCTGCACGCCGACGGCCTCGAGATCGTCGAGAAAGGGGCGGGTGTCCCACGCGGCGTCGATGATCGCGGCGCGCGGGTCGGCCGCGCGAGCGGGCGCGGCGGCGGCGACGAGGGTCAAGAGGAGTGCGGCGAGGGCGAGCGAACGCAAACGCATGGGCTGGTCTCCGACGGCGGGCGGACGATGGCGAGCGCGGTGCGGCCCGTCAAGCTTGCGCGAGGTCACGAAGCGGTGCGAGGCTCGGCCGCAAAGACGCGCCCGACGATGGCGCGCCGCAGCGAGGAGACGCCGCGATGGCGCTGATGTTCTGGTACGATTTCTCGTCCACCTATTCCTATCTGGCGGCGATGCGGATCGCCGAGAAGGCCGCTGCGGCGGGGGTGGAGGTGACGTGGCACCCGTTCCTGCTGGGGCCGATCTTCGCGGAGGCAGGGCATGCCGGCTCGCCCAATCTCGTTGGCGAGGCGAAGGCGGGCTACATGTGGATGGACATCGGCCGGCGCGCCGCGCACCGCGGCATCCCGTTCGTGCGTCCCGCGGTGTTTCCCCAGAAAAGCGTGGCGGCGGGGCGCGCGGCGCTGGCGCTCGAGGGCGAGGAGCGGGCGGCGTTCAGCCGCGCCGTGTTCGGCGAGATCTTCGGCAAGGGGCGCGACTGCGCCGACCTCGCCGTCCTCGCCGACGCGGCGACGGCGGCGGGGCTCGATCCTGAGCGCGTGGTGGCCGGCGCCTCCGATGCGACGGCAAAGGCCGCGCTCTTCGCCGCCGTCGACGAAGCGAAGACACACGGCATCTTCGGCGCGCCCTCGTTCGTGACCCATGACGGCGCCTTGTTCTGGGGCGACGATCGGCTCGACCACGCGCTCCACTGGGAGCGCACCGGCATGCTGCCGGAGGGCGGCTAGCGCGCGTTCAGGAAGAGTGGAGCCGGTTTTCCGCTCGGAACGCGCGCAGACAAAGAAACCGGCGCCGCTTCGGTGAACGCAAGTTCATTGAGCCGGCTCAGAGATCGTAGGCGGGCAGGGTGAAGTCGTCCCGGACGCTCTCGCCGACGAAATAGTCGGCGATCGGCGGGATCACCAGAAGGCGCGTCGCGACGCGGCGGAGCCAGACGCCGAACGCGGTCTCGGGCGTGAAGGAGGCGGCGAAGGCGCGCGCCGACTTCTGCTTTTCCGCCAGGAAGGGGCGTAGCCGCGCCTCGTAGGCGGCGAGGGCGGCCGAGACGTCGCCCCCGGCACGCTGGAGTTCGCCCGCGAGCACATAGGCCTCGGTCATCGCGAGGCCGGTGCCTTCGCCGGCGAGCAGCGAAGCGCAGGCCGCCGCGTCGCCGACGAGCACCGTGCGCCCGCGGCTCCATTCGGGCATCTCGATCTGGCTGACGCGATCGAAGTAGACGTCGTCCGCCGCGTCGAGCGCGGCGAGGAACTCGGCCGCCTCCCAGCCGACCGTGCCGAAGACCTTGTGGAGGAGGGCGCGGCGTTCCGCATCGTCCCGCGGCTCGGCCTCCGGCATGTGGGCGGCGGAGAAGATCATGAGGAAGAGGGTGCGGTCGTCGCGCATTGCGAAGCGGGAGAGGCTGAGACCCGGCTCGGCGTGGGTGACGTAGACATTCTCGTCGCGGTGGGGATAGCCGACGGCCTCGAAGGCGGCGACGTGGTAGCCGAGGGGGCGCTCGGCGGCGATGTCGCCCCAGACGAGGCGGCGCACCGTGGAGTGGAGGCCGTCGGCGCCCACCATCAGGTCGAAGCGGCGGATGGCGCCGCTCGCAAGGTGGGCGCTGACGCCGGCGCCGTCGTCGTCCAGGGCGGTGACGGTGTCGCCGAAGAGGGTCTCCACCCGGTCCTTCACCGTGCCGTAGATGATTGCGGCGAGGTCGCCGCGGGGCAGGCTGGTGAACCGGTCGCCGATCATGCGGCCGAAGACGTCGGTGGAGAAGCCGCCGCCGACGCTGCCGTCGGCCTTCAGCAGGCGCACCTCCTTCACCCGATAGCCCGCGGCGAGGATCGGCTCGACGAGCCCCATGCGCTCGGCGACGTCGTAGCCGACGCCCCAGAAGTCGATCACGTAGCCGCCGCTGCGAAAGGACGGCGCGTGCTCGATGAGCGTCACCTCGTGACCGCTCCGCAGAAGGAAGTGGGCGAGGCAGGGTCCGGCGATGCCGGCGCCGCAAATGCCGATCTTCATGATGTCGCTCCGATCGCACGTCACTCGGCCGGGGAAAGCGGCCGCAACCACTGTGTACCATGTGGTACACACTCATGGTTCTAGGCGCGGTGACCGCTATGGTCAAGCGATGAGCAGACGCAGACTGGACCGGCTCGCGCCGGCGCGGCGAACGAGGCTGATGCAGAGCGCGGCGGACGAGTTCGCCGAGAACGGCTACGAGCGCGCCTCGCTGAACCGCATCCTGGAGCGGTCGGGGATGGGGAAGAGCTCGTTCTACTACTACTTCGAGGATAAGGCCGATCTCTTCGCCACCCTGGTGGAAGGGTCCGTGGCGGACCTCTTCGAGAGCGCCGGCCGGTTCGACGTCGCGAGTCTCTCGGCGGACGCCTTCTGGAGCGCGTGCGAGGACTACTATCGCGCGATCATCGCGGCGGCGAGCGCGGACGACCGGTCGGTGGCGCTCGGCTGGATGTTCTATCGGCTGCGTGCCGAGGGGGCGGAGAGCGGGCCGACGGAGCGCATCGTGGAGGCGGCGCGGGCCTGGGTCGGCGGCTTCATCCTACGCGGGCAGGCCCTCGGGGTGGTGCGCACCGATCTGCCGGACGGGCTGCTCGTCGACTGCATGATGGGGATCGTCGAGGCGATCGACCGCTGGGTGGTGACGAACTGGAGCGAGATCGGAGAGGCGGCGCGGCGGCGGATGGCGTCGGAGCACGTCGATCTCGTGCGGCGTGTGCTGTCGCCCTGACGGGGTCGCGGAGCCGGTCAGCTGTCCGGGTCGCGCTCCACGAAGTGCTTGAGGCGGCCGAGGGCGTCGGCCCATTGGCGGGAGATGGCGGCGAGGCCGGCGCTGGCGTCGTCGAGGCGTTCGGGGCGGAAGGTGTAGAGCGTCTCGCGGCCGAGACGGCGGCTCGAGACGAGGCCGACGCCTTCGAGCACCTTGAGGTGCTTGGTGACGGCCTGCCGGCTGAGGTCGGAGGCGTCGGCGAGGGCGCTGATCGAGCGGGGCTCGCCGCTCGACAGCGTCGCCACGATACCGAGCCTCGTGCGGTCGCCGAGCGCCGCGAAGACCGGGGCATGATCGCCGAGACGGGCCCTGTCAGCCGCTCGTGACATGGCGGGCGATGTTGCCGAGCTGGATGGGCCAGCCCTTCGTGTTCATCCGGAAGGCCGTCGGGCGGCGCGCCTCGGGGAGGGCGTCGAAGCCGCTCTCGCGCACCGTCAGACGGGTGCCGGTGTCGCGTGGCTCGAGGGTGAATTCGATCAGCGTCTGCGGCTCCTTGGTATAGTCGTGGTCCGGCTCGACGGCGTACGGATGCCAGCTGAACACGAAGCGGCGCGGCGCATCCATCTCCCGCACGGTGATTTCGAGCGGGAGGCCGGCGAAATCGGCAATGGTGAGGCTCCCGTGCACCGTTTCGCCGGGGCGGAAGGGGGTGGCGAAGACGACGCCGAACCATTCGCCGAACTCGCGATGGTCCGTGAGGGCACGCCAGACGCGGGCGACGGGGGCGGCGATGTCGACGCTTTCGACGACGATGTCGGTGGAGCTCTGAGCGGTGTTCATGGCAACCTCTATGCGCAACTGAATGGTTGCATAATGGGGCGCCATGTCGAGAAAGGCAACCAAAAAGTTGCGAGTTGATTCGCACGAGCCTCGGCGCGACGGCGAGCCGAGAACGAAAAAAGCCCGCCGGGATGGCCGGCGGGCTTTCGGAACGGGTCTCGCGGTGGCGTCAGTCGATGACGCCGCGCTCGCGCAGGAGGGTGACGATCCTCTCGGCGTTCTCCTCGGGCTCGCCGACGGTGGTGTCGATGACGATCTCCGCTTCGACCGGTGCCTCGTAGGGCGAATCGACACCGGTGAAGTTCTTGAGCTGACCGGCGTCGGCCTTCTTGTAGAGGCCCTTCGGATCGCGCTGGCGGCAGACCTCGATGGGCGTGTCGATGAACACCTCGAGGAACTCGCCGTCCTCCACCATGTCGCGCGCCATCCGCCGCTCGGAGCGGAACGGCGAGATGAAGGAGACGAGCACGATCATGCCGGCGTCGACGAAGAGCTTCGACGTCTCGGCCACGCGGCGGATGTTCTCGACGCGGTCGGCGTCGGTGAAGCCGAGGTCGCGGTTGAGGCCGTGGCGGACGTTGTCGCCGTCGAGGATGTAGGTGTGACGGCCCTGCGCGTTGAGCTTCTTCTCGACGAGGTTGGCGATCGTCGACTTGCCCGAGCCGGAGAGGCCGGTGAACCACAGCACCGCCGGCTTCTGACCCTTGAGGGCGGCGCGGGTGTTCTTGTCGACGTCGAGCGCCTGCCAGTGGATGTTGGTGGCGCGGCGCAGCGCGAACCACACCATGCCGGCGCCCACCGTCTGGTTGGTGAGGCGGTCGACCAGGATGAAGGCGCCGGTGTCGCGGTTCGCCTCGTAGGGATCGAAGGCGATCTCTTCCGACAGCGAGATGTTGCAGAAGCCGACCTCGTTGAGGCTGAGCTCCTTGGCGGCGAGGTGGTCGAAGGTGTTGACGTCGATCCGGTGCTTGATCTCGGTGACCTGCGCCGTGACGCTGCGGGTGCCGATCTTCAGAAGGTAGGGACGCCCCGGATAGAGGTGCTGCTCGGCCATCCACACGATGTGGGCGGCGAACTGGTCGGCGACCTCCGGCCGGTGCGACGGCGGCACCAGGATGTCGCCGCGCGAGACGTCGATCTCGCGGTCGAGCACGATCGTCACCGCCTCGGAAGCGGCGGCCTCTTCGAGGTCGCCGTCCATGGTCACGATGCGGGCGATTTTGGCCTCGCGCCCGGAGCCGGCCACCACGACGGGATCGCCGGGGCGGACGCGGCCGGTGGCGATGGTGCCGGAGAAGCCGCGGAAGTCGAGATTGGGGCGGTTCACCCACTGCACCGGCATGCGGAAGGGGCGATCCTCGAGGTCGGACTGGACCTCGATGGTCTCGAGGTGCTCGAGCAGCGTCGGCCCGTCATACCAGGGGCTGCGCTCGGAGCGGGCCACCACGTTGTCGCCGTAGCGGGCGGAGATCGGGACGGCCACCATGGTGTCGAAGTCGAAGCCGTGGGCGAAGGACGCGAAGTCCTTCTTGATCGCCTCGTAGCGGTTCTGGTCGAAGTTCACGAGGTCGATCTTGTTGATCGCCAGCACCACGTGGCGGATGCCGAGGAGCGACACCAGGAAGGCGTGCCGCTTGGTCTGCACCTGGATGCCGTTGCGGGCGTCGACGAGGAGCACGGCGAGATCGGCGGTGGAGGCGCCGGTCGCCATGTTGCGCGTGTACTGCTCGTGGCCGGGCGTGTCGGCGACGATGAACTTGCGCTTGTCGGTGGTGAAGAAGCGGTAGGCGACGTCGATGGTGATGCCCTGCTGACGCTCGGCCTCAAGGCCGTCGACGAGGAGGGCGAGATCGATGTCGTCGCCGGTGGTGCCGTGCTTCTTGGAGTCCCGTTCGACGGCGGCGAGCTGATCCTCGAAGATCAGCTTGGTCTCGAACAGGAGGCGGCCGATGAGGGTGGACTTACCATCGTCCACCGAGCCGCAGGTGATGAAGCGCAGGAAGGACTTCTTCTCCTGGCTCTCCAGATATTCGGCGAAGGCTTCGGGCGAAAGGTCGACGGCAACGGTCGACGCCGGGGCAGCGGACTGGGACATCAGAAGTAACCTTCGCGCTTCTTCTTTTCCATCGAGGCGTTCTCGTCCTGATCGATCACGCGACCTTGACGTTCGGACGTGCGGGCGATCAGCATCTCGGCCACGATATCGGGAAGAGTGGCGGCCGACGATTCGATGGCGCCGGTGAGCGGGTAGCACCCGAGGGTCCGGAAGCGGACGAGCTTCTGCTCAGGCTCCTCACCGTCGGCGAGCGGCATCCGATCGTCGTCGACCATGATGAGGGTGCCGTCGCGCTCCACCACCGGCCGCATGGCGGCGTAGTAGAGGGGCACGATCTCGATGTTCTCCATCATGATGTACTGCCAGATGTCGAGCTCGGTCCAGTTCGACAGCGGGAAGACGCGGATCGATTCGCCCTTCGCCACGCGGCAGTTGTAGAGGTGCCAGAGCTCGGGACGCTGGTTCTTCGGATCCCAGCCGTGGTTGGCGGTGCGGAAGGAGAAGACGCGCTCCTTGGCGCGGCTCTTCTCCTCGTCGCGGCGGGCGCCGCCGAAGGCCGCGTCGAAGCCGTACTTCGTCAGCGCCTGCTTGAGCGAATCGGTCTTCATCACCTGGGTGTGGTAGGCCGAGCCGTGGGTGAACGGGCCGACGCCGTCGCGCACGCCTTCCTCGTTGATGTGCACGATGAGATCGAGCCCGAGCTCGCGCGCCTTGCGGTCGCGGAACTCGACCATCTCGCGGAACTTCCAGGTGGTGTCCACGTGCATGAGCGGGAAGGGGGGCTTCGACGGGTAGAACGCCTTCATCGCGAGATGAAGCATCACCGCCGAGTCCTTGCCGATGGAGTAGAGCATCACCGGGTTGCGGAACTCGGCCGCCACCTCGCGGATGATGTGGATAGACTCGTCTTCTAGCCGTTTCAGGTGCGAGCCGCGATCAACGGCCATAACGCTCTCCTCTTGATGATCGCCGGGGCGGGTCGCGGCGGCAGCCTGGTCCGATGACGACGCCGTGCGCCGATGTGGCAAAGTACACAGCCGATTGCAAATTCTGCGCCTGACAACCGGCGAGCGCAATTTTGTCGGGTCGGACGGGGTCGGGATGTGAGACCAGCCGTGGTGGCGGGTTGAACGACATCCGTCTTCCGAAATGATCCTGACGCAAATGAAATCCTTATGTGGCGGGCGTTGCCGCGCGGAAAGGGGCGTCCTTCGCAAACGGGTCGAAGGCGCCGGCTGCGATGAAATAGGGGTTGGCGAAGGTGCCGGACGGGTGGTCCGACTTGCCGTAGGTGAGGGCGGCGCCGTCCTCGGTGAGGACGTGCCCGCCGGCGGCGAGGAGCACGGCGTGGCCAGCGGCCGTGTCCCACTCCATGGTGCGGCCGTGGCGCGGATAGAGGTCGGCGGCGCCTTCGGCCACCTTGCAGAACTTCAGCGACGAGCCCGACGAGAGGAAGCTCGCCACGTTGTAGGCCTCGATGAAGGTCTTCGTCTCGTCGCTGAGGTGCGACTTGGAGGCGATCACCTTGAGCGCGTCGCCGGGGACGGCGGCCTTGATCGGGGTCTTCTCGGTGACCTTGCCGTCGACCACCTTGCCGCGCCAGGCGCCGGTTTCGTCACCGGCGTAGACGGTGTCGATGGCGGGGGCGAGAACGACGCCGGCGATGGGCTTGCCGTTCTTCACGCGGGCGATGTTGACGGTGAACTCGCCACTGCCGGTCATGAATTCCTTGGTGCCGTCGAGCGGGTCGACGAGGTAGAAGTCGTCGGCCACGTCCGGGATCCGGCCGGCGGCGACGGATTCCTCGGCGATGACGGCGGTGACGCCCTGCTCGGCGAGCCGCTTCAGGATGATCGCTTCGGCCGCCTCGTCGGCGACGGTGACGGGGGAGCCGTCATCCTTGGAGCGTGCGGCGGTCCCGTCCGGGCTGTAGTGGGGCAGGATCGCTGCTCCGGCCTCGATCGCGACCTCGACGAGAAAGTCCAGCGAGGGGTGCTTCATCAACACAACGCTCCAACGAATTTACGCGACCGGCCCGCCGACCGGCCTTGAGGGCTCATCGCCACGACCTTGGGTGCGGCAATCTGTGCTTCGCTCTAATCCATGCTGTATTGCAGCGCAACAGAACGCAAGGCCTCGCCGAATATCTCTTTCTCGGATGCGCCGCTGAGCCGAGCCGCGAGCCCCGTCGATCAGCGTGCGGCGCGGCGCGTGCGGAGCGGGCGAATCCAGAAATCGTAGACCGCGAGCGCCACGGAGATGGCGATGACGATGGCGAGATCGGGCTCCATCACGAAGGCGCTGATGATGCCGACGAAGACGATGAAGCCCGCAAGGGCGATGAACGACAGGACCCAATCCAATTTGGTCAAGACAGTCGACCTCCATCAGCCCGTTGGTATGCCGTTCGCTTCGATCAGGCGTGAAAAATACGGCCCGACCGCAGAACTCGGTCGAGTTTCGCGACCCAAGTCCAACATGCTACGGATACAGCGGCTGTCGTGAGAGCGCAAGGTTGGCCGTTCGGCTTGCCGCCCGGCGGTTCGCACGACCAGGGAGAGCGGCACGTGACCGAAGCGACTGATTGCGAAGACGAACTCAAGCAGCTCAAGACCCGTGTCGGGCGGCTGTGGCGGCAGCTCGAGCTGGAGCGGAAGAAGAACTTCGCCCTCACGGAAGCGCTCATCCGACATCTCGATATCGGCGTCTGCCCGGCAAACTCGCCTTATGCGAGCCTTGCTCCCATCGAGCGCGACGCCGGCGACGACGAGTATCCGATCATTGCGTTCGGCGGCATGGCGACGGCGCTCAGCATGCCGTTCGCCGAATTCAAACGTTTCCTCTCGTCGGGCAACCAGACATCCTACTTCGTGAAGGACCTCCATCAGGCCTGGTATCAGTTTGGACTGCTCGGGTTGACCGAGGGCGTCACCGACACCGCCGAATATCTCCGGGCGATGCTGCCGCCGACGGTTCGTGAGGTGTCCTGCGTCGGGACGAGCGCCGGGGGGTTCGGTGCGATTCTGATGGGAGTGCTCATGGGCGCGGCTCGTGTCGTCGCCTTCGGGCCGCAGACCGCACTGACGCCGGCCGTGGTCCGAGCGTTTCGCTCACAAGATACCCGTGCCGAAGATATTAGACAGCACGGCACGCACCTCGATCTGGTGCCGGTGCTCCAGAGGAATACGACCACTGAGATCGTGGTGCATGTCTCGAACGACCACATGCGCGACCGCGTCGCCGCCGACCGCATCGAGGGGCTGCCGGGGGTGAGCGTGCATCGGTACGAGGTCAGCAATCACCGCATCGCGGCATGGCTGAAGGAGCACGGTCGCCTCGGCGAAGCACTCGCGCCGGTGCTGCGGTCGGAACACGGCGCGTCGACCGCAGCGGCGCGGGCGGTGGTCAGCTGAAGAGGCCGCGGCGGACGAGGTTGAGGCCGGCGATCACCAGGACCGCGAGAGTGGCGCGGCGAAACTTGTCCTGGTCGAGCCGGTCGTGCAGCCGGACGCCGATGACGAGGCCGGCGAGCGCCGGGATCAGCAGCAGCACGGACAAGGGGGCGGTGGTCGCGTTGAACGCCCCCGAGTTAGTGTGCGCGATGGTGAGGGCGACGGCGGCGAGGCCGTAGACGATGCCCTGCACCCGGATCTGCTCGGTCTTCGGCGTGTCGAGAGCGGTGAGGTACATCACCGTCGTCGGCCCCCAGACGCCGGACATGCCGCCGAAGAAGCCGGAAAGGGCGGCGAAGAACACCTCCGCGAGGGTGCGGCGCTCTGGCGGAATGTGGATGCGCAGGCCGGCGAGCTGGATGCAGGCGAACGTCACCACCGCCGTGCCGAGCACCAGGAAGAGCACCCAGGAGGGCAGGATCGCCACGAGCTGGGCGCTGAAGGCGAGCACCACCACGACCACCGCCACATAGCGGCGATGGGCCCGCACCGATGCGATCGCCGCATGCCAGCCTTGGCGCAGCGCCTGCAATAGGTTGGTGGCGAGCGTCGGCACGATGAGGGCGCCGAGGGCGACGTCCGGCGGCAGCACCGAGCTGAGGCCGGAGATCATGATCATCGGCATGGCGAACCCGACGAGGCCCTTCACCAGGCCGGCCGTCAGGGTGATCGCGATGATCGCGATCCAGAGGAGGGGCGAGAAATGCGGCATCATGAGGCGGGCGTCGGGTTCAAGCCTCCGCGAGGCGGCGTTGCAGCCAGCGGGCGGTGCGCAGGAGGCGCCCGTCCTCGCCGGGCCGGCCGACGAGCTGGAGGCCGATGGGCAGGCCGGTGGAACCGGTGGCGAGCGGCAGGGTGATCGCCGGCGTGCCGACGAAGGTCCACAGCGCGTTGAAGACGGGGCTGCCGGTCGCCTCGATGCCGGCCGGAGCCTCACCGGGGGCGGCGGGGGTGAGGATCGCGTCGTAGCGGTCGAACACCCGGTCGAGGCCGACGGCGAGCGCCGTCTGCATGTCGCGGGCGGCGAGATAGTCGACCGCCGTGACCGCCGCGCCTTCCGCGATGGCGGCGCGCATGAGCTCCGACACGGCATCGGCGCCGCGCTCCAGGTAGCGCGTGAGGTGGCGGGCGAAGCCGACCTTCATGAGGCGCTGCTGCAGGGCGAAGGCGTCGTCGTAGGGGGCGGGGAGGTCGACGGCGTCGGCCTCGTCGCCGAGCGCCTCGGCGATCTCGTCGATCAGGCCGACGAGGTCGGGCTCGGCGGCGTCCCAGGTGGGGCCGCGCACGATGGCGAGGCGGGGTGCGGCCGGCGGCTCGGAGCGGGCCGCGGCGAGGAGGTCGGCGCGGGCGACCGGGCGGGTGCGCGGGTCGGCGGCGTCGTAGCCGGCGAGGACGGTGCCGACGAGGGCGGCGTCCTCCACCGTGGTGGCGAACACGCCGGCGGTGTCGAGCGGCTCGCAGATCGACAGGACGCCGGCGAGGGACACCATGCCGTAGGTGGGCTTGTAGCCCACCACGCCGCAGAAGGAGGCCGGTCGGATCACCGACCCCGCGGTCTGCGAGCCGATGGCGAGCGGCACCATGCCGTCGCCGACGGCGGCGGCCGAGCCCTGCGAGGAGCCGCCCGGCGTGTGGGCGAGGTTGTGCGGGTTCCGCGTCGGGCCGGGGCGGTAGTAGGCGAACTCGGTGGTGACGGTCTTGCCGATGACGAGGGCGCCGGCGGCCCGCAACCGCGCGACGAGGGTCGCGTCCTGCCGGGGCCGTCGGCCGGCGTCGAGCGGCGAGCCGTTCTCCGTCGGGTAGGTGGCGGTGTCGATGATGTCCTTGACGGCGACGGGCACGCCGTGCAGCGGGCCGATCGGACGGCCCGCCTTGCGGTGACGGTCGAGAGCGTCGGCCTCGGCGCGCACCTGGGCGGGGTCGAGGTGGGCGAAGGCGCGCACCTCGCCGTCGCGGGCGCCGATGCGCTCGAGACAGCTGTCGGCCACCTCGCGGGCGGAGAGAGCGCCCGCCGCCAGGCGCTCCGCGATTTCAACGGCGGAAGGAATGCTCACTTTCCGTAGACCAACCCCGGCAGCCAGAAGACGATGTTCGGGAAGACGTAGAGGATAAACATCGTGATGAAAACCATCGCCAGGAACGGCATGCAGCCCGCGAAGATCTCGGCGAGCCGCACGTGCGGTGGCGCGATGCCCTTCAGATAGTAGGCGCTCATCGCCATCGGCGGGGTGAGGAAGGAGGTTTGCAGGTTGAGCGCCACGAGGATGCCGAAGAACAGCGGATCGATGTCGAACACGCCGAGCAGCGGCAGGAAGATCGGCACGAAGATGATGATGATCTCCGACCACTCCAGCGGCCAGCCCAGCAGGAAGATGATGATCTGGGCGAGGATGAGGAACTGGAGCGGAGTGAGGTCGAGGCCGGTGACGAACTCCGACACGAGCTGCTCGCCGCCGAGATAGGAGAACACCGAGGCGAACGTCCAGGAGCCGACGAAGAGCCAGCAGACCATCGCCGAGGTGCGCACCGAGAGGTAGACGCTCTCGCGCAGCCGGTCCCAGGTGAGGGCGCGGTAGGCGACGGCGAGGACGAGGCCGCCGAGGGCGCCGACCGCCGCCGCCTCCGACGGGGTGGCGAGGCCGAAGAGGATCGCACCGAGAACCGAGAAGATCAGCACGGCGAGCGGCAGGAAGGAGGTGATGATCATCCACACCACCTGGCCGACGCTGACGTCCTGGGTGAGGTCCTTGGGCGGCTTGGGGGCGACCTGCGGGTTGAGGATGGCGCGGCCGACCACGTAGACCACGTAGAGGCCGGCGAGCAGCATGCCCGGCAGCAGTGCCCCGGCGTAGAGGCGGACGATCGAGACGTTGGAGGTCGCCGCGTAGACGATCAGCATGATCGACGGCGGAATGAGGATGCCGAGCGTGCCGCCGGCGCAGATGACGCCCGAGGCGAAGCTGATGCGGTAGCGGGCGTTGAGCATCGCCGGGTAGGCGAGCAGACCCATCAGCGTGACGACGGCGCCGACGATGCCGGTGGCGGTGGCGAACAGGGCGCAGGTGATCAGCGCGGCGACGGCCATCGAGCCCGGGATGCGGCGCGCCGCGATCTGCAGCGTTCCGAAGAGGCGGTCGACGATGTTCGCCCGCTCCACGATGTAGCCCATGAAGAGGAACAGCGGCACCGCGGTCAGAACGTCGTTCGACATCACCCCGTAGGTCTGGTTCACGAGGAGGTCGAAGATGCGGTTGTTGAAGAAGCCCTGGAACCACTCGCGGACGAGGTCGAAGGTGCTCGCGTCGACGTTCTCGAGAAGGCGGTCGTAGAGGCGCCATTGGCGGGCGGCGTCGAAGTAGGCGTAATAGCCGAAGCCCACGGCCATCGCCATCAGCGTGAAGGCGATGGGAAAGCCCAGCATGATGATGATGATGAACGAGCCGAGCATGAAGACGGCCACTTGAGGGTCGGTCACCGGTCGTTCTCCTCGCGCGGGGTGGACGCGGGGACGACGATGTCGGCCGCCTCCGAGCCGTGATGGATGATGTCGAGCGCCTCGCCTTTCATGAGCTGCGTCTCGAGCTCCTCCACGTCGCTCTCGCGCTCCAGCCAGCTGCCGCGGCGGATGCACAGGATGCAGCGGAACACCTGGGCGATCCCCTGGATGAGCAGCAGCACGCCGGCGGCGACGATGAGCACCTTGAACTGGAAGATCGGCACGCCCGCCGGGCTCATCACGCTGACCTCCTGGTAGCGGATCGAGCGCGAGGCGTACTTCCACCCGGCGAAGATGAGGGCGAGGACGCCGGGGAAGAAGAAGATGAAGTAGAGGATCAGCTCCACCGTGGCCTGCACCCGGACCGGCCAGAGGCGGTAGAACACGTCGGCGCGCACGTGCCCGTCGCGCGACAGCGTGTAGGCGCCGGCCATCATGAACAGTGCCCCGTACATCATGTAGGAGATATCGAAGGCCCATGTGGTGGGCGCACGCAGGAAGTAGCGAACGAAGACCTCATAGGCGACGCCGAAGGTCATGAGAATGATGCACCACGCAAAGGCGCGGCCAACCCAAGCGGATACCTTGTCGGCGAAGCGGATATAGGCTTCCATCGCGAGCCTTTCCTAATGATGTCGGGCGTATCGTGCGGCGCGGCGGTAAAAACGCCGGCCACGAGGCCGGCGTTTCAGTTGTCGCGACGAGCATTCGGCGGAATGCCCCCCTCCCAAGCCTCCGAGCGCTTCTTCTGCGGCGCGACCGTGGCCGGTCGCGCGCGGGGCGCCCTAGAAGTTGAGCCTCTCCGGGAAGTAGTGGTCGTAGGCCAGCTTGTAGTCGGCCTGGTTGAGGAGGATGTAGTAGCCCACACGCTCCGACCAGTCCTTCTGGGACTGCACCACCCGGTTGAAATATTCGTCGCCCGTCAGGTCCTCGAGCACCTTGTCCCAGCTGTCGAGCTGCGCGGCCATGATGGGGGCCGGGGTGCGCGAGATCTTGACGCCCGAGTCGTCCCGCAGGGAGACGAGGTCGTTGGAGTAGCGGTCCATGGCGAGGCCGTAGTTGGCCGTGGAGGCGGCCTCCGCGGCATACTCCAGGATCGCCTGCTGTTCGGCGGACAGGCTGTCGAACAGGCTCTTGTTGAAGATGATCTCGAAGAATTCGGCCGCCTGGTGGTAGGAGCCGAGCATGTAGTTCTTCGAGACGTCCTGCGCGCCGAACTGCTTGTCGGCGGTGGGGTTGTTGAACTCGAACGCCTCGATGACGCCGCGCTCCAGCGCCGGCACGATTTCGCCGCCGGGAAGCTGCGTCACCGACATGCCGATGCCGTTCATGATGTCGGTGGCGAGACCCACGGTGCGGTACTTGAGGCCCTTCACGTCGTCGAGCGAGGTGATTTCCTTCTTGAACCAGCCGAGGGGTTGCGTCGGCATGGGCATCGCGAAGAAGCCCACCACGTCGAGGCCGAGAATGTCCTCGATGAGCTCGCGGTAGAGCTCCTTGCCGCCGCCGAAGTGGATCCAGGCGAGCATCTGGGTGGCGTCGGTGCCGAACACGGGGCCGGTGCCGAACAGCGAGGCGGCCTTGTTCTTGCCGTACCAGTAGGCCGTCACGTGGTGGCCGCCGTCGAGCACGCCGTCGGCCACGGCGTCCTGCAGCTGGAAGGCCTGCACGACCGCACCGGCGGGCAGCAGGTCGATCCGCAGCCGTCCGCCGGACATCGCCTCCACGCGATCGGCGTATTGCTGGGCCATCTCCTGGAAGATGTTGGAGGCGGTCCAGGCGGACTGTACCTTGAGCACGGTGGCGTCCTGCGCACGCACGATGGTGGGCGCAGCAAGTGCGGACGCGCCGGCCACAGCGGCGCCGCCCGTTTGAAGGAAGCGGCGTCGGGTCGGGTTGGTCATGGCGTTCCTCCCTATGCGATTCTTGTTGATCGCTGGCGACAGGAGACACGAAGCCGACCGTGAGGGCAAGTCCTGCGTAAGAAAGAAGCGAAGAAAAATCAGGATAGCCCTGATTCTGCAATGTAGTGAAAGGAGTTGTGCCTGCAGCGTAAGCAACTTAATCGGTCCGGGCGACTGTTTTTAGGGGGTTTTTTCGAGTGTCGGCTATGTCCGTACCATTGGTCTGGTCGACGCCGCCGACAATCTCGGGCTTTATGGGAGACCTTCGCGCGGCCCGGACGGGTGGCGCGATCCTCATGCCCGCGAGGCGATGAGGCTGTGCCGACAAGGGAGACCGCCGGATGACTGCTCGAGACCTCGCCTGCTTCGTCGCCGCCCTGCTCGTCGCGGCGGCGGTGACGGTGATGCCGGCGGCCGCCCAGCAGATGCCGACGTGCAGCGTGCGCAACCTGCCGAACCCGCCGCGGGTGATGGTGGACTGCGGCGGCATCCTCCTGGAACGCGAGGCTGCGGCGCAGCTCGGTTTCGTCGTGTCCGAGCGGGGCGGCACGCAGCGCACCGAGATGGTGCTCGAGAGCGGGCGCTTTCTGATCCGCGAGCACCCCGCCGGCGACGCGCAGATCCTCACCCCCCATGCGATCGCGTCGGTGCGCGGCACGCTGTTCGCGGTGGAGGTGGCGGTGGGGTCCACCGCCGTCTTCGTGGTGGAAGGATCGGTGGGCGTTACCCACCGCGGGGGTGGCGGCGGCGTCACGCTGGGGCCGGGCGAGGGCGTCGACGTGGCGCCGGGCGAGCCGCTGGTGGTGCGCACCTGGGGCGCGGCGCGGGCGCGGGCGCTACTCGAACGCTTCGGCCTGTGAGGCTCACCGCGCCGGCGGTCGTCGCGATCGTCGGCGTCGTCGCCGCGCTCGCCCTGACGGCGGTCGCGGGCGCACCGCATCTCCTCGGCCGCCGCAGCCCGTTGGACGGCATCGAGGCGAGCCTCGTCGATCTCCGTCTCCTCCTCTTCGGCGAGACGCCGCACGACACCGCGGTGAGGGTGGTGGCGATCGACGACGCGACGGTGGACGCGGCCGGGCTGGGCTTCCCGCTTCCGCGCGCGCGCCTCGCGCAGATCGTCGAGGCGATCGCCGACGCGGGCGCGCGGACGCTCGCCGTCGACGTGCTCCTCGTCGGCAGGAAGGATGCCGCGGGCGACGCCGCGCTCGCCGGGGCGCTGCAGCGCATCCCGACGGTGATCGGTGCCGCCGCCCGCTTCCCCGCCGATGCGGTGGCGACGACGGTGCCGCGGCCGCAGGAGGTGGTGTGGCCCGACGCGCAGTTCCAGGAGAGCGCGGAGGTGGGGATGGTGAACGTCGTCACCGCGTCGACGGGAACGCCGCGCCACGTGCCCCTCGTGATGCTGAGCGGAACGGGTCTCCTGTCGCACATGGCGCTGCGGGCGGCGGCGTTGTTTGCCGGTGCCGAGCCGCGGCTGAGCGCCGAGAGCGTGGCGATCGGCGAGCGCGTCGTGCCGCTCGACCTCGGCTTTCACGAGCCGCTGCGGATCATGGGGCCCGGCGGGACGGTGCCGCGCGTCTCCGTCGCCGAGCTCCTCGCCGGACGCGCCGGGGACCGGCTGCGTGGGCGCCTCGTGCTGCTCGGCTACACGGCGTCGGGCGTCGGCGACACCTTCGTGACGCCCTATGACGCGGTGACGCCGGGGGTGGAGATCCTCGCCACCGCCACCGCCCAGCTCGTCGACACGCCGGGGCTCGTGCGCAACGTGGCGGTTCGGCGGGTCGATGTCGCCGCGACCGGCGCGATCGCGGTGGCTGGAAGCCTCGCGATCGCGCTGGCGCCGCTGACGGCGGGGCTCGCGATCGCGATGGGCCTGCTCGCGGCGTGGCTCGCCGCGGTGTGCGTGATGTTCGCCGAGGGCGTGTGGCTCAGCCTGGCGTTGCCGACGGCGGTGGCGGTGCCGGTGTTCGCCGTCGTCGCGGCGGCCCGCTATCTGGTGGAGCGGCGACGGGCGGCGCGCGATCGGCAGGGGGTGACGAGGCTCGGCCGCTTCCAGTCGCCCGCCCTTGCCCGGCGGCTCGCCGACGACCCCACCTATCTCGCCCGTCCGGTGACGGCCACGGTCGCCGTGCTGTTCGTCGATCTCAAGGGCTTCACCGGCCACAGCGAGCGGCTGGGGCTCGACGGCACTCAGCGCCTCCTGAAGGACTTCCACGCCAACACCGCGGACGTGGTGCACGCCGGCGGTGGCGTGGTGCTGAACTATATGGGCGACGGGGCGCTCGCCGTGTTCGGCATGCCGGACACCCGGCCCGACGACGCCGACCGCGCGCTTCTCGCCGCCCGGGCGCTGATTGCGGCGGTGCGGGCGACGGCGCCGCCCGACGGGGCGGTGGGCGATCTCGACGCCCGCGTCGGGCTCCACTTCGACGACGTCGTGATGTCGCGTCTCGGCCACGACGAGCACCAGCAGGTGACGGTCACCGGCGACGCGGTGAACGTCGCGAGCCGGCTGATGGACGTCGCCAAGGGGGCGGGCGCCAACATCGCCGCCTCCGCCGCGCTGATGGCGGCGCTGACGCGGCCGGCGCAGCCACCGGCCGAAGCGATGATCACCGCGCCCATCCGCGGACGGGCGGCGACCATCGAGGTGGCGCTGTGGAGCCTGCGATAGGCGCTGCCCGGTACAGCGCGCGGGGATGGAACTCATCGCCGCCTCTCGGACTCCTCGGGTGGTGCCGGCAGCGCGCCGCGACCGTCCATGAGACCCGATGGAGGTGCTTGTGAAACCGTGCATCCGCAACGTCGACGACGTCGATTGGAAGGACTGGGAGGATCCGCTTCACGGTACGCTGAGGGGCGTGCGCTGGGCGGAGGTGATGTCGGCCGGGGGAAGGCTGGCGCTCGGGGCGATGGAGATCGGGCCGGGCGAGGCGCTGCCGTGGCACCATCACGCCGCGGAGGAGATCTATCACGTCATCACCGGCACCGGGCGACTGACGGTCGACGGCGAGGTGCATCAGCTGAAGCCCGGGACGACGGCGTTCATTCCCGCCGACGCGTGGCATCTCACCGAGGCGCATCGCCGCGGACGGCTCAGGGTGCTGTTCTTCTTCCCCGACCGCCCGCTCCGCGAGGTCGACTACCATTTCGACCCGACCGATCGTCTCGCGGCCTGATCATGGTGTCCGGCGACGGGACGACGTCACCGGAGACGACATGGCCGGACAAGCGGTGGCGCGGGGAGGTGCCCCGGTCTATCAAGGCGCTCAAGCCGCGGTGAGGGGGATGGCGATGAACGACGAGCGCACGCAAGCGGCCGCCGGCAGCCACGACGCCCACGGCCATGATCATGACGGCCATGATCATGACGGGCACGATCACGGCGGGCATGGGCACGGCGGGCACGGCCATGCCCACCATCACCACGTCGACCCGGCGGCCGGCGACCTCAAGGTGGGCTTCGCGGTCCTCGTCAATCTCCTGCTCACGGTGGTGCAGGTGGTGGGCGGCGTACTCGCCGGCAGCCTGGCGCTGATCGCCGACGCCCTGCACAATCTCTCCGACGCGCTGTCGCTGGTGATCGCCTACGGGGCGCGCAAGATCGCCCGCCGCGGCTCCGACGAGCGGATGACGTTCGGCTACGGCCGCATCGAGATCGTCGCGGCGCTGATCAACTACACCACGCTGATCGTCGTCGGCCTCTACCTCGTGAGCGAGGCGGTGATGCGCTTCTTCGAGCCCGAGGGGGTGGAGGGCTGGGTGGTCGTCTGGATCGCGGGCGTCGCGCTGGTGATCGATGTCGTCACCGCGCTCCTCACCTTCTCGATGTCGAAGACGAGCATGAACATCCGCGCCGCGTTCCTGCACAATGTCGCCGACGCGCTCGGCTCCGTGGCGGTGATCTTCGCCGGCACGCTGATCATCCTGTTCGGCTGGCACATCGTCGATCCGCTGGTGACGCTGCTGATCTCGGGCTACATTCTGTGGATGTCGTTCAAGGAGATCGGCGGAGTGATCCGGATCCTGATGCTGGGCAGCCCGCCGGGGATCGAGACCGCCGACGTGATCGCCGCGGTGAAGGAGATCGACGGCGTTTCCGATGTCCACCGCGTGCGCTTCTGGCAGATGCAGGAGAACGCCACCGCCTTCGACGCCCACGTGGTGATCGACCGGGGCGAATGGACCCATGCCGACGCCATCAAGGCGGCGATCAAGGCGAAGCTCAAGGCGCGCTTCGGTATTGCCCAGTCGACGCTCGAGCTCGAGTGCATGAACCACGCATGCCTCGAAGCGCCGTCCATCGGCACCGACTTATAGAAAATAATCCTATCAGTTTTCTTCTGGAGATTGTGGCTCTGCCAATTTCTCCCAGGATTCCCGAGGGAAAGAGCGGCGCCGAGCGCTTCTGCGCAATTTAGAATGGTTTGATTTTCGCGATCGTGCCTTCTATCAACCGGGTCGGCGCACTCCACGGCACCGCCGCCGAGCGACGCCCTGTCCGGAGGACGCCGATCGTGACTTTCTCACACAATGCGAGCGCGCAGAGCCGGGTGGCCGCGATCACGGCCTACGGTATTCTCGACACGCCGCGCGAGCGGGCTTTCGACGAGATCGCCGAGCTCGTCGCGGCGATCTGCGAGACGCCGATGGCCGCGGTCAGCCTGATCGACCAGGAGCGGCAGTGGTTCAAGGCGGAAGTGGGGCTCGGGGTTCGCGAGACGCCGCTCAGCCAGTCGATCTGCGTCACCGCTCTCGACAGCGACGATGTGATCGAGATCGAGGACACGCTGGAGGACCCACGCTCCTGCGCCAACACGCTGTGCAGCGGCCCGGCCGCCCTGCGCTTTTATGCCGGCGCGGTGCTGCGCACGCCCTCGGGCGTGCCGTTCGGCACCCTGTGCGTGCTCGACACCAAGCCACGCAAATTGACCGATCTGCAGCGCACCACCATCCGCGTGCTCGCGCGCCAGGTGACCAAGGAGCTCGACTTGCGCCAAGCGCTCAAGCGCCAAGAGGTGATGCAGCACGAGGTGGACCATCGGGTGAAGAACTCGCTGCAATCTGTCGCCTCTTTCATCCGCCTTCAGAGCGGGCGGGCGCAGGAGGAGGCGACGCGCGAGGTGCTCGAGACGGTCGGGCGGCGGATCTCGTCGGTGGCGCTGCTCCATCAGGAACTCTACGCGGCGAGCGTGGGCGAGGAAGTCGCCCTCAACAGCTACATGGAAAAGCTCGGCCGCCTGTTCGCCGCCTCGGCGCCGGAAGGGGTGAGGCTCGAGACACGCTGCGAGACGGCCCTGGTGAGCGCCGAGCAGGCGACCGCCCTCGCCGCCATCTGCAACGAGTTCGTGGCGAACTCGTTCAAGCACGCCTTTCCCGACGGGCGGGAGGGCATCGTGTCGATCATCGGCGCGCGCGGCGCTGACGGCGTCTTCGAGGTGCACCTCGAAGACGACGGGGTGGGGGTCGATCCTGCCGCGGCGGGGCGCGGGCTCGGCATGCGGATCATCGACGCGTCGGCGCAGCAGATGGGGGCGCAGCTCGCCTTTCCCGGCCGCGCGGCGGGCCACGGGCTGACGCTGGTGTTTCCGACCATCGACGTGCCGCCGAGCGTGCCCGTCACCCCGGCGATGGCCGCGCTGGAAGCGGACGCTCCGCGCGCCAACCACGGCGGCGCCGTGCCACGCTACCACGCGCCGTCGCGCTGAACCGGGTCAAGCGCCGAGCCGTCGCCGCCCCGCCTTCTTGGGGGGAGGGGCGAGGGCGAGGACGGTCGGCTGAGCCGGCGCGGCGGTCTTGCGCAGCTGCTTCAACTCCCGACGATCGGCCCGCGCGGCGCGGCGCGCGTCCTTGCGGCCGAGCCAGCCGGCAAGCCCGCCGATCACCACGCCGAGGGCGATCAGCGCGAAGATCAGCATGTAGAGCGGCACCGCGACAGTGAGGCCGTGCGCGTCGAACGGGTCGACGCGGATCGTCACCGGATGGCGGTTCGCCACCGCGAGCACCATGACCGCGGCCGCGAGCAGGACGAGCAGCGCGGTTCCGGCAAAGCGCGCCACGGGTCTACTCGGCGGCGCGACTCATGCCGTCGTCGTCGGCGTTGTTGATGCGCTCGCGCATCTCCTTGCCCGTGCGGAAGAAGGGAGCGGCCTTCTCCTCCACCGGGACGGATTCGCCGGTGCGGGGATTGCGGCCGATGCGAGGGCCGCGCAGGCGCACGGAGAACGCCCCGAAGCCACGCAACTCGACCCGATTGCGGTCGCGCAAGGCGTCCGAAATCTCGTCCAGCACCGCATTGAGGACGCCTTCAACCTCCCGCTGATAAAGGTGCGGGTTCTGCAGGGCGAGGCGTGTCACCAGCTCGGACTTAATCATTGTATGTCACCTTTAGGTCCGATGTGATGGAAGCCTGCCAAAGCGACCACAAACCGTCAACCGAAGCTGTCGGCCGAGTGGACGGAAGGGGCAGTCCGAGCGCCGCGAAAACGCCGTCCACCACGCGTTCCGCCATGTGCGCGGTGAAGGAAAAGTCGCCGTCATCCTTGGTTGTATAGGTCTTGACCGGCAGGTCCTTGGCGATGCCGCGCTCGCTTTCCATCCAGGCGATCGCCGTGTCCTCGCCGCCGATTTCGTCGATGAGCTTTTCCTCGAGCGCCTGATGGCCGGTGAAGATGCGGCCGTCGGCGAGGCGCCGGGCGTCGGCTTCGGTCAGGCCGCGGCGCTCCACGACCATGCCGAGGAACCAGGCGTAGCTGTCGTCGACGATCGACTGGAGCGCGGCGACGGCGTCGGGGTCGGTGGGCTCGAACGGGTTCGGCTCGGCCTTGAGCGGGCCGGAATCGACCTTCGACACCTGAATGCCGAGGTGATCGAGCATCTCGCTGATCTGGCCGTATTGGATGAGGACGCCGATCGAGCCCGTCAGGCTGGAGCGGTGGGCGACGATGTGATCGGTCGCAAGGGCGGTCATGTAGGCGGCGGAGGCACCGAGGGTGTCGATCTGGGCGACGACCGGCTTCACCGCCGCGACGTCGCGCAGCGCGTTGTAGAGGCGCTCGCCGCCGACGGTGGTGCCGCCCGGCGAGTTGATGGTGACGACGACCCCGGCGACGCTGTCGTCCTCGCCGAGATCCTCGATGAGATCGATGAGGTCGCTGTCCGACACGATGGCGCCCCGGATCGGCAGGCGCGCGATGTGGCTCGACCCGCCGGCGCTGACCGTCCAGTAGACGGCCGCGCCCACGGCCGCGATCACGATGAGGATCGCGAGGGCGCGCCACACGGCAAGCCGCCGGGTCAGGCGGCGACGGTCCAGGAGGGTGTCGACTTCGAGCGCCATGGTTCAATCCGCACGATGGAACGGGTCGTGTAGCACGGAAACTAAAGCGGCGGAGTCCCGTTCTGCGCCAGCACGTCTCCGACGAGGTAGAGCGAGCCGCCGATGAGGATGCGCGGCGCCGGCTCGAAGCGCCAGTTCTGCTCCAGGAGCCGCAGCGCGGTGCGCACCGAGGTGACGGGTTCGGCGGAGATGTCGGCCTCCTCCGCCGCCGCGGCGAGGGCGGCCGGCTCGATGGACGCGTCGGAGGGCACGCGCACGGTGAAGACGTGCCGCACGAGGCCAGCGAAGGCGCGGAAATAGCCCGCCGGATCCTTGGTGTTGAGCATGCCGACGATGAGGAAGAGCGGGCGCGGCACGCGGTCCTCGAGGTCGGCGAGGGCGGCGGCGATGGCTTCACCGGCATCGGGGTTGTGCCCGCCGTCGAGCCAGATCTCGGCCTCGCGGGGGGCGAAGTCGATGAGCCGGCCGCGGGTGAGGCGCTGGAGCCGGCCCGGCCAGTCGACGCGGGCGAGCCCGGCTTCGAGGCTCGCCGGATCGTCGATGAGGTGGGTGGCGCGGGCCGTCGCGACGGCGACGCCGGCGTTGACGAACTGATGGCGCCCGGTCAGGCGCGGCACCGGCAGGTCGACGAGCCCGTCATTGTCCTGGAAGACGAGGCGGCCGTGCTCCTGCAGCACCGACCAGTCGGCACCGCCGAGATGGAGCGGCGCCGCCATCCGGGCCGCCTGCCGCTCGATGACGGTCGAGGCCTCCGCCTTCTGGGGGGCGGACACGACCGGCACGCCCTGCTTGATGATCCCGGCCTTCTCGGCGGCGATGTCGGCGAGGGTGGGACCGAGGAAGCCCACATGGTCGATGCCGATGGTGGTGATGACGGAGGCGAGCGGGCGCTCCACCACGTTGGTGGCGTCGAGCCGGCCGCCGAGGCCGGTCTCGAGAAGGAGATAGTCCGCGGGGTTCTCCGCGAAGAGGAGGAAGGCGGCGGCCGTGGTGATCTCGAAGAAGGTGATGGGCTCGCCGCCGTTCGCCTCCTCCGCTCGGGTCAGCGCGTCCGTCAGCGCCGCGTCGTCGACGAGAGTGCCGCCCGACGCGTCGGCGATGCGGATGCGCTCGTTGAAGGCGACGAGGTGGGGCGAGGTGTAGACGTGGGCGGTCTTGCCGTCGGCCGTGAGCATGGCGCGCAGCATCGCCACCACGCTGCCCTTGCCGTTGGTGCCGGCGACGTGGATGACGGGCGGCAGCCGGCGTTCCGGGTTGCCGAGGGCGGCGAGCAGACGTTCGAGGCGCCCGAGCGAGAGGTCGATCCGCTTGGGGTGCAGCGCCGCGATCCGCTCCAGGATCGGTGACGTGGCGTCCATGGTCAGGTCGCGGCGGTCGCCGGCTCCTCGTCGGCGGGCGCCTCGGTCTGGGTCTGGGCGTCGGCCGCGGACGTCGCCACGGGCTCGGCCGGCACCTCCACCTCCGCCTTCGGAGCGGGGAGGGCGGGCGTCTCGACGGGAGGCGGCGCCTGATGGGTGAGAATGCGCAGCAGGCGGGCGAGCGTCGCCTTCATCTCGTGGCGGTGGACGACCATGTCGACCATGCCGTGCTCATGGAGATATTCGGCGCGCTGGAAGCCCTCGGGCAGCTTCTCGCGAATGGTCTGCTCGATGACGCGCGGGCCGGCGAAGCCGATGAGGGCGCCGGGCTCGGCGATGTGGACGTCGCCGAGCATCGCGTAGGAGGCGGTGACGCCGCCGGTCGTCGGATTGGTGAGGACGACGACGTAGGGAAGCCCCGCCTCGCGCAGCGCGATGAGCGCCGCCGTGGTCCGCGGCATCTGCATGAGGGAGAGAATGCCCTCCTGCATCCGCGCGCCGCCGGAGGCCGCGAAGAGGATGTAGGGCGTTCCGTCGGCCACCGCCGTCTCCGCCCCCTTCACGATGGCTTCGCCCGCGGCCATGCCGAGCGAGCCGCCCATGAAGGCGAAGTCCTGAATGGCGACGGTGACGGGCAGCGTCTCGAGGAGGCCCTTGGCGAGGGTCACCGCATCCTCGCGACCGGTCTTCGCCTTGGCGTCGCGCAGGCGGTCCTGATAGCGCCGCTCGTCGCGGAAGCGCAGCGGATCGACGGGCACCTGCGGCAGCGGCAGGAGCTCATATTGGCCGTCGTCGAACAGGCTGTCGAGGCGGGCGGGGACGGGCATGCGCATGTGGAAGCCCGAGCCGGGCACCACCCAGCCGTTCTGCTCCAGATCGCGATGGAACACCATCTCGCCCGTTTCCGGGCACTTGATCCAGAGGTTCTTCGGAGTGTCGCGCTTAGTCCAGAAGGAGGAGATCTTCGGACGGACGACGGACGAAATCCAGTTCATGCGGCGACCTCGGTGCGGGCGCGGCGAACGCCGTCGGACAGGGCCTTGACGAACGCGAGGGTCGGGGCCGGATCGCCGCCGGACGCCTCGATGGTGGAGACGATGGCCGACCCCACCACCACCGCGTCGGCGACGCGGGCGATCTCGGCGGCCTGCTCCGGCGTCTTCACGCCGAAGCCGACGCCGACGGGGAGCGCCGTCTTCGCCTTGAGTCGGGCGACGGCGCGGCCGATGTCGGCCGCCGCGGCGCTGGCGGTGCCGGTGATGCCGGCGATCGCCACGTAGTAGACGAAGCCGGAGGTGTTGGCGAGGACGGCGGGCAGGCGCTTGTCGTCGGTGGTCGGGGTGGCGAGGCGGATGAAGTCGAGCCCGACGGCGCGGGCGGGCAGGCAGAGCTCGTCGTCCTCCTCCGGCGGCAGGTCGACGATGATGAGCCCGTCGACGCCGGCCTCCGTCGCCTCCGCGAGGAAGGTGTCGACGCCGCGATGGTAGATCGGGTTGTAGTAGCCCATCAGCACGATCGGGGTGGTGTCGTCGTGCTGGCGGAAGTCGCGCACGAGCCGAAGCGTCGTCGACACCGAGCCGCCGGCGGCCAGCGCGCGGCGGCCAGCGGCCTGGATCGCGGGGCCGTCGGCCATCGGATCGGTGAACGGCATGCCGAGCTCGATGACGTCGGCCCCGGCGGCGGGCAGGCCCTTCAGGATCTCCGCACAGGTCTCGATCGACGGGTCGGCGGCGGTGATGAAGGTGACGAGGGCGGCGCGATTGTCGCGGCCGAGGGCCTCGAAGCGGGCGGCGATGCGGCTCATGGGCGGGTTCCGGACAGGGGCTGGCAAGCGGGGGGCGTACCGCCCGGCAAGAGGCTGATCGAGGGCATGCCGTCGCGCGCCGAGGACGGCATGGCGGCGGCAGCCGTCGGCCGAGAGGCGGCGGACGCGGCCGGATGGCGGAGCGTCGTCACATGCCCCCCGCGCGTCGGCTGACGATGCCGGTGAGATCGGCTTCGTCGGTGAGGCGGAAGGCGTGCACGTCCTCGATGGACTCGGCGATCCAGTCGATCCGCGACATTCGGTCGATCGCCGACATCACGGCCGCCATCCCCTGCTCGCCGCGATAGACGTAGAGCTCGCCATACTCCCAGGTGAAGCCGAGATCGCGCATGACGTTGGACAGCATCACGATTTCCTCGTCGAATGCGGCGTCGGACTGCTCGAGGCGCAATGCTTCGGCAGCCCGCTCCAGCGAGATGCGGACGGCGAGGGCATAGGCCATCAATGCGCGCTCACCGCGCCGGCCTCGAGGGCCGCGGCCACGGTGTGCACGTCCTTGTCGCCGCGGCCGCACAGGTTCATGAGGATGATCTGGTCCTTCGCCATCGTCGGTGCAACCTTGGCGACATAGGCGAGGGCGTGGGCGGGTTCCAGCGCCGGCAGGATGCCTTCGGTGCGGGCGAGGAGCTGGAAGGCGGCGAGCGCCTCCTTGTCGTCGATCGGCATGTAGGAGGCGCGGCCGATCTCCTTGAGCCAGGAGTGCTCGGGGCCGATGCCCGGATAGTCGAGGCCGGCCGAGATCGAGTGGCCTTCGAGTATCTGGCCGTCGTCGTCCTGCAGGAGATAGGTGCGGTTGCCGTGGAGGACGCCGGGCGCGCCGGCGGTGAGGGAGGCGCAGTGCTTGTCGCCCTCGAGCCCTTCGCCGGCCGCCTCCACGCCGGTGATCGCCACCGACGGATCGTCGAGGAAGGGGTGGAACAGGCCGATGGCGTTGGAGCCGCCGCCCACCGCCGCGACGAGGAGATCGGGCAGGCGCCCTTCCGCGGCGAGCATCTGCTCGCGCGCCTCGGTGCCGATGATGGACTGGAAGTCACGCACCATGCGCGGATAGGGGTGCGGCCCGGCGGCGGTGCCGATGATGTAGAAGGTGTCCTCGACGTTGGTGACCCAGTCGCGCAACGCCTCGTTCATGGAATCCTTGAGCGTGCCGGCGCCGGCCGTGACCGGCACCACCTCGGCACCGAGGAGCTTCATGCGGAAGACGTTGGGCGCCTGACGCTCCACGTCCTTGGCGCCCATGTAGACGACGCAGGGCAGGCCGAAACGGGCGCACACCGTGGCCGTCGCGACGCCGTGCTGGCCGGCGCCGGTCTCGGCGATGATGCGCGTCTTGCCCATCCGCTTGGCGAGCAGGATCTGACCGATGCAGTTGTTGATCTTGTGCGAGCCGGTGTGGTTGAGCTCGTCGCGCTTGAAGTAGACCTTGGCGCCGCCGAGCTCCTCGGTGAGGCGCTCGGCGAAATAGAGCGGGGAGGGGCGGCCCACATAGTCGCGCGCGAGGGCGGCGATCTCGGCGGCGAAGGCGGGGTCGGCGCGGGCGGCGTCGTAGGCGGCTTCGAGCTCCAGGATGAGCGGCATGAGCGTCTCGGCCACGAAGCGGCCGCCGAAGATGCCGAAGCGGCCGCGGTCGTCGGGGCCGGTGCGATAGGAATTGGGCCGTTCGCTCACGATAGGATCCTCGAAGGTGACCGGCTCGGCGGCCGCCGATGCCTCCGCCGGGACTCCGGCGCGGCGGCCTCGCCGCGGGGCATCGTCGTCGCCGTCATCCGGGTTGAGCACCGGTGAAAGCATGAAGGCCGGAAGGGGGTCAAGCGCGGCGATCGCCGGCCCGCCCGCCGGGGTCGAGGCCCCCCGCCTCCGAGGCGCCGCGCGCCCGGCGACGCGACACGATGCCCTCCGCGCGACGCGGTGCGTCGCCGCTGGCCGTCACGCCCGAACCGCTCCGCCCTGGCGGCATAGAGACGGTCATGCTGTGTCTATTTTGCCTCAAGAGAGCGAAATGTGTCACGGAAATGCCTTTTTCCTCAAAAATCGCAATAACGTCGGTGCATGTCGTGTTTATCTTTGTGCATCGATCAAAGTGATATTTCTCAACGCTGTATAGACACCCTCATTTGAAAAAGGGTTGCTGCAATGCGCATTGTGATAAGAATATTTGTCGCTCTCTTGCTTGGGGTCGTTGCGGGATGCGGGTTTCGAGTGCCGAGCTATACGGTCACCGGCGGACCCGCTGACACCGAAGCACTGGTTCTCGGCATCCTGCAGAAGATCGACTGTGATATTCGCGACTCTGTCGCCTTTGTGTTCGAGCAAGATCGACGACAGGCTCAGTTGAATCACAGCGCTGAGATTGCCGGATACCTCAGGAAGTGGGGTATTCTCGGCAATCTGACGATGACCGTGCGGGAGAAGTCGTCCGTCGGTGCGTCCGCTGTCGGCATCTTTCCGAACGCCGGTCCGTTCACGCTCGGGGGCGGCGCGAACATGTCGGCCGAAGCGAACCGCACCAACTCGATCAACTTCTACGAACTCATTGAAACAGTCGAGCAAGAGGGGCGATGTGAGGAGGCTGTCATCGCCCCTTTGAGCAAGGGATCGCTGCTGATCGAAAGTGACCTGAAGCTCAAGGAGTGGCTGTTTGCTCAGATCATCGTGGCCGGGACACGAACCATCGGCGTGCCGACGTCCGACAAGACGGCGCTCAAGAAGTCGGCGCTGACGCACAACATCAAATTCAAGATCGATACCAGCGCCAGTGTGTCGCCGAAGGTGGTGATCAACACGATCACGCTCAACGCCGCGGGGCCGATCGCCTCCGCCGAGCGCGGGAGCGTCCACGAAATCCTCCTGACCATCGGGCCGGCCGGGCCGGACGACAGCCTCACTCCCCAAGCGGCGGGCGCGTTCCAAGCCGCTCAGATCGGCATGGCGGTCTCCCGCAACCTCGACGGTCGATAGGCGGCGCCAACGGCGACGCTTGGGTGAACAAGACACCGGCGTGAGCCGTCACAGCGTAGGAAATGTATGAGTTTAACAAGCTGTATTGAAAGGAAATATCATGACGCATACGCCGAAAGTCTACTATTTTCCGACCTCCGATCCCGATGTCTGGATCGTCTGCGACTACAACCCGGCGGACGGTGCCTACAACGCGAACTGCCGCAAGGTGAAGACGCAGCAGCTGCCGCAGCGCCTGGTGATCGAGGCGCGGCGTTTCCACAACGCCATCATCAAGTACGCCTGAGTCTGCGCCGACCGTGGTGAGGGCATTCCCCGCTCAAATGACACTATTTGAGCGGGGAAACTGATGAATATTCAATTGGATAGAGTTCGATTCGCCTCAAGCCGCACGGACGGCGGCGACGAAGGCCGACATCTTGGCGATGTCCTTGATGCGGTTCGTCTCGACGCCGGAGGAGACGTCGACGGCGTAGGGGCGGACCGTGGCGACCGCCTCGGCGACGCTTTCCGGGTCGAGGCCGCCCGACAGCATGAAGGGGCGGGCCGGGTCGAGGGCGTCGAGCACGCGCCAGTCGAACCGCTGGCCGTGGCCGCCCGGGCGATCGGCGTCCTTCGGCGGCTTGGCGTCGAGCACCAGGAGGGCGTCGTAGCGCGCCGCGGCCGCGAGGTCGGCGGCGGTCGCGACGCCGAGCGCCTTCGCCACCGGCAGTCCGTGGCGGGCGGCGAGGTGCGCCACGCGCTCAGGCGTCTCCTTGCCGTGGAGCTGGAGGGCGTCGGGGCGGGCCCGGGCGACGAGCGCGTCGAGGGTGGCGTCGTCGGCGTCGACCACCAGCGCGACGACGGTCGCCGTGCCGCGCACGGCGTCGGCGACGGCGGCCGCGGCGTCGAGATCGAGGTGGCGCGGGCTCGGCGGGAAGTGGACGATGCCGACGAGGTCGGCGCCCGCGGCGACGGCGGCGCGGGCGAGGTCGGGCCGCGTCAGGCCGCAGATCTTCACGAGCGGCCCCGCGTCCGTCGGCCGGGCCGGCCAGCCGCGGGGCGCGGGTGCGAGGCTCACGAGCCTTCGGCGAGGATGTCGGGCTTCACCTCGCCGACCTTCTCCTCGATGATCTCGCGACGCTCTTCGGCGCGGAGCTCGTCGAGCTTGGGCATCGACATGATGTTGTAGCCGGAATCCACGTAGTGGATCTCGCCGGTGACGCCCGACGAATAGTCGGACAGGAGGTAGGCGGCGGAGCGGCCGATCTCCTCGATGTCGACGGTGCGCTGCAGCGGCGAATGCTTGCGCTGATAGTTGAACATCAGCCGTGCGTCGGTGACGCCGGCGCCCGCGAGGGTGCGCACCGGGCCCGCCGAGATGGCGTTGACGCGCACGCCGTTGGTGCCGAAGTCGGCGGCGAGATAGCGCACGGAGGATTCCAGAGCCGCCTTGGCGACGCCCATCACGTTGTAGTTGGGCATCACCTTCACCGAGCCGCTGTAGGTGAGGGTGAGCATGGCGCCGCCGTTCGTCATCAGCGGCGCGGCGCGGCTCGCCGCCTCGGTGAAGGAGAAGCAGGAGATCACCATGGTGCGGGAAAAGTTCTCCCGCGTGGTGTCGGCGTAGCGGCCCTTGAGCTCGTTCTTGTCGGAAAACGCGACGGCGTGGACGAAGAAGTCGATCGACCCCCAGGTCTTGGCGGCGGTGTCGAACAGGGTGTCGACGGTCGCCAGATCCTCCACGTCGCAGCGCTCCAGGAACGCCGCCTCGACCTGATCGGCCAGCGGGCGGACGCGGCGGCCGAACTGGTCGTTCTGATAGGTGAGACCGAGCTCGGCGCCCTCGGCGCGCAGCTGCCGGGCGATGCCCCAGGCGATCGAGTGGTTGTTGGCGACGCCCATCACGACGCCACGCTTGCCGGCCATCAGGCCGCTTGCCTTCACCATCGCCTCACCCATCGTAACGTGCCAGAACCAGGCAGGCGTTGGTGCCGCCGAAACCGAACCCGTTGGACAGGATCGTTTCGAGCGCCACGTCATCCTGCCGCTCGCGGACGATGGGCACATCGTCGAACGCCGGATCGAGCTCCTCGATGTGCGCCGAGGCGGAGATGAAGCCGTTGCGCATCATCAGGAGAGAGTAGATCGCCTCGTGCACGCCCGCCGCGCCCTGGGCATGGCCCGAGAGCGATTTGGTGCCCGAAATCGGCGGGATGTCGCTGCCGAAAACCGCACGGATCGCCTCGATCTCCTTGAGATCCCCGATGGGCGTGGAGGTGGCGTGCGGGTTGATGTAGTCGATCGTCCGATTGCCCGCCTGGGCGAGGGCGGCGCGCATGCAGCGCACCGCGCCCTCGCCGGAGGGGGCGACCATGTCGACGCCGTCCGACGTCGCCGCGTAGCCCACGATCTCGCCGATGATGTTGGCGCCGCGGGCCTTGGCGTGCTCCAGCTCCTCGAGCACCAGGACGCCGGCGCCGCCGGCGATGACGAAGCCGTCGCGGTTCTTGTCGAACGGACGGGAGGCGGCGGCGGGGGTGTCGTTATAATGGGTCGACATCGCGCCCATCGCGTCGAACAGGACGGACAGCGTCCAGTCGAGCTCCTCGCAGCCGCCGGCGAAGATGATGTCCTGCTTGCCCAGCATGATCTGCTCGGCGGCGTGGCCGATGCAGATGTTGGTGGTGGAGCAGGCGGCGGAGATCGAGTAGCTCGCGCCCTTGATCTTGAAATGGGTGGAGAGCGTGGCCGAGGCGGTGGAGCTCATCGCCTTCGGAACGGCGAAGGGGCCGATGCGCTTGGGCCCCTTGGTGCGGGCGATGTCGGCCGCCTCCACGATGGTGCGCGTCGACGGGCCGCCCGAGCCCATGATGAGGCCGGTGCGCTCGTTGGAGATCTCGTCCGGCTCGAGGCCCGCATCGCGGATGGCCTGGTCCATCGCGACGTGGTTCCAGGCGGTGCCACCGCCGTGGAAGCGCATGGCGCGCCGGTCGACGCTCTCCGACGCGTCGAGCGTCGGGGCACCGTGCACCTGGCAGCGGAAGCCGTGTTCGGCATAGGATTCGGCCCGGACGATGCCCGAGCGCCCTTCCTGCAGCGATGCGGTCACCTCTTGCGTCGACCCGCCGAGCGGCGAGACGATGCCCATTCCGGTGACAACCACCCGTCTCATGTATACTCCAATCCCGACTGGCGCGCGCTCAAGAGGGCTGCGCCGCGTCCTTGAAAAGGCCGACCCGAAGATCTTCGGCTTTGTAGATGGCTTCGCCGTCGGCCTTCAACCAGCCGTCGGCGATGCCGAGGGTGAGCTTGGAGCGCATGACGCGCTTCAGGTCGAGACCGTACTCGACGAGCTTCACCTTGGGCAGCACCTGGCCGGAGAACTTCACCGCGCCGACGGCGAGCGCCCGGCCGCGGCCCTCCCCGCCGAGCCAGCCGAGGAAGAAGCCGAGCAGCTGCCACATGGCGTCGAGGCCGAGGCAGCCGGGCATCACCGGATCGCCCTTGAAGTGGCAGGCGAAGAACCAGAGGTCCTCGCGCACTTCGAGCTCCGCGCGGATCTGCCCCTTGCCGTGCGCCCCGCCGTCCTCCGAGATGTGGCTGATGCGGTCAAACATCAGCATCGGCGGCAGCGGCAGCTGGGCGTTGCCGGGGCCGAACAGTTCGCCGCGCCCGCAGGCCAGCAAATCCTCGTACTCGAACTGCGACCGCTTCGTGATGTTCGTGATTGCCATCGGTTACGTCTGTCTGCTCGTTGGGGCCTCGCCCCCCATGTTGGTTCGTGGGCGGGGCGGCGCAAACGGGGGCGACCCGATTTGCTGAAATGATTCCCCCCGCTGTTAGGGCCGAAGGTGGCCCCATGGCAAGCACCTCACGCAAGCTCGGACACGAGATGCGTTGATCTGGACTCGTAGAGTCGTTATATCCATGAATGTATGCGGCATCAGGGCCGCGCGCAGAGGTTGGAAACAGGATAGGTCATGGCGGTCTTTTTCTCGCGTGAGACGACAGACGGCGCGAAGGACGTGCAGCCTGTAGGCATTCACGTGCGGGATATGCTGAAAATGGCAGGCCTCCGGCCCACGCGCCAGCGTGTGGCCTTGGGCAATATCCTGTTTGGGCGTGGTCACCGCCACGTGTCGGCCGAAGGGCTGCACGAGGAGGCGGTCACCGCGCGCGTCCCTGTGTCGCTGGCGACTGTGTACAATACGCTGCACCAGTTCACCGAAGCGGGTCTGCTGCGCGAGATCGCGGTGGACGGCACCAAGACCTATTTCGACACCAACACCGACGATCACCATCATTTCTTCGACGAGAGCAACGGCATGGTGACCGACATTCCGGGCCACTCGCTGGCGCTGAACCGCATCCCCGAGGCGCCGGACGGCATGGAGATCTCCCGGGTCGACGTGGTGGTGCGCATCCGCCCGAAATAACGCCGGGGCCGTCCGGACGGCCGATCCGCACGAAACGAGACGAGAGCGCCGTACGGGGTCGTGCGGCGCTTTTTTTTTCGCTCCGTTTTCGAAAATTACTTTGCGGCCGAAGCCTTCGTCCCGCGCGACTTCACGCTTGGCGAGGATCTCATCGGCCTCACTGACGGCGTCCGGATCGACGATCTCGAGTTCCGCGGTGAGAAGATCCTTCTCGACGGCGACATGGTCGCCCGGCTCAACGGTGTCGACACGCCCGACCTCACCACGGCGGATTTCGCCATTCTCTGAGGCGTCGAAGGGTGTGAGCCCTCGCCGACGGGCGCTTCCAAGGGGCCGCCGCAGGCTCTACGACTGATGTCTCGAAGCTCGACGCCGTGGGGCTCGGGCGGGCGGCCGGCGCCGCGATGGGGGACGCGATGGCCACATTCATCGTCGACAGCCTGGGTGACGAGCGCGTGGGCGAGAGCCCCGGCACCACGTTGCGCGAGGCGGTGGCCCTCGCGAACGCCTCGCCCGGTGTCGATACCATCGTGTTCGATCCCTCGCTCGCCGGCGGCACCATCGCGCTGTCGGTGACGAGCTCGGGAACGGACCGGCTCGAGCCGATCCGCATTCTCGACGACGTCGTCATCGATGCGAGCGCCGCCGCCGACGGGACGGACTACATCACCGTGACGGTGGCCGACGGCGTCGACGCGGCGCCGATGTTCGTCGTCAACACGGACGAGGCGTCCTTCGCCACGATCGCCTTCTCCGGCGGCACCGGCGACGGGGCGGGCGGGGCGATCTACCACGTGTCGGGCGCCCTCACGCTCACCGACACGGTGTTCGACGGCAACACCGCGGTGACGGGCGGGGCCGTCTACTCCAACGGCAGCGCGCTCACCATCGAGGCTTCCTCCTTCACCGGCAACACGGCGGGCTCGGGCGGGGCCATCGCGCTCGGGGCGTCGGCGGGGGAGTTGACGGTCACCCAGTCCTCCTTCTCCGACAATCTCGCGACCTCGACCGGGCTCGCCTATGGCGGTGCGATCTCCGCCGCGGAGGCCGACACGACGGTGACGGTGAGCGACAGCGCGTTCGCCGACAACACCGCCGAGGGCTTCGGCGGCGCCATCTGGTCGGTGGGCACGCTCGAGGTGTCGAGCTCCAGCTTTTCCGGGAACGCGGCGACGACCGTGGACGGGCGCGGGGGCGGCTCCGCCATCGCCACGCGCTCGGCCACCGCGACGGTGACGACGACGCTGTTCGACGACAACGACACGAGCCTCGACGGCGCCGCCGCGCTCGACTTCAAGAACACCGACGCCACCCTTGGCGACGTGACGGTGACGGGCACCCTCGGCGGAGCGATCACCGTGTCGGGCGGCACGCTTCGCGTCACCGACACCGAGATCGCCGACAACGCGGCCACAGAGGGAGCGGCGATCCGCACCGTCGCCGGCGGCACCGGCGTCACCACCATCGTGATCACCGACACCAGCATCTCCGGCAACGTCGCGGACGGGGACGGCGGCGCGCTGCAGATCACGCGGCCGACGAACCTCACGCTGACGCGCACCTCGCTGAGCAGCAACGTCGCCGAGGGGGACGGCAGCGCCATCTATCGCAGCGCCGGCGGCAACACCCTCGTAGAGGGCTCGAGCTTCGCCTCGAACACGGCGGAGAACGGGGAGGCGCTGTTCCTCGAGGCGGGCGTAGCCGGCCGCGTGGTGATGACCGGCACCGATGTGGGCAGCCAGTCGGTGGTGACGGGAGCGGGCGCCGACAACGTCGCGGCGACGGGCTCGGGCAACCGTCTGTGGGGCGGCGGCGGCGCCGACACGCTCGCCGGCGCCGGCGGCGACGACGTGATCCGCGGCGAAGCGGGCAACGACAGCATCACCGGCGGCAACGGCAACGACGAGCTCTTCGGTGGCGACGGCGCGGATGTCGTCGACGGCGGCGCCGGCGCCGACACGCTGAGCGGCGGGGACGGTGGCGACACGCTGACGGGCGGCGAGGGCAGCGACACCTTGCTCGGCGAGGCGGGCGACGACCGGGTCACCGGCGACGTCGGCGAGGATCGCCTCGTGGGCGGCGACGGCGCCGACACCCTCGCCGGCGGTGACGGCAACGATACGCTCGACGGCGGCTCGGGCCTCGACGTGATCTTCGGCGGCGACGGCGACGACGTGGTGATCGGCGGCAGTGACGCCGATCTGGTGCGCGGCGCGGCGGACAACGACCGGATCGACGGCGGCGCGGGCGACGACACGCTCACCGGCGGTCCGGGCGAGGACACCATCTCCGGCAGCGGCGGCGACGACGTCGTCGGCGGCGGCACCCAGTCCGACACGCTCGATGGCGGGGCGGGTGACGACTATGTGGACGGCGGCGGCGCGGCGGATCTCGTGCGCGGCGGCGCCGGCGACGACACGGTGCGTGGCGGCAACGGCGGCGACACGGTGGAGGCCGGCGCGGGCGACGACGCCGTCATCGGCGACAGCGGCGACGACCTCCTCTATGGCGCGGCCGGCAACGACACGCTGATCGGCGGCGACGGCGACGACACGCTGTTCGGCGAGGCGGGCCGCAATGTCGCGACCGGCGACGACGGCGACGACGTGTTCGTGATCGACGAGGGGGCCGTCGTCACGGTGCGCGATTTCGTGGACGGGGAGGACCTCATGGGCCTCACCGACGGGATGCGCTTCCAGGACCTGTCCTTCCAGGGGAGCCGCATCCTCTTCGAGGGCGACGTGGTGGCGACGCTCGTGGGTGTCGCGACGGGATCGCTGACGGCGGACGATTTCATCCTGATCTGAGGCGACCGGATCGGGCCGGCTCAGGCCCGCAGGTCCCGCACGATGTCGCGGGAGAGGGTGGCCCCGGCCGGCAGCAGCGCGAGGAGCAGGGTGAGGCTGACGAAGCCCGCCACCAGATGCAGCTCTGGCCAGTCGAGGCGCGCGGTCACGAGGATGTCGGTGCGCTCGGTGATGATCGCGGAGAGGGCGATGGTGGCCCCGTAGCCGACGCCGACGCCGAGGATCGCGCCGGCGACGATGAGGCTCGCCGCATAGCCCCACACCACCGCGAAGGCGAAGCGGGCCGGCGCGCCGAGCGCGCGCAAGAGAGCGAGACGCTGGGCGGTGAGGCGGGCGAGCACCAGCAGCCCGGCGAGCACGCCGGCGGTGACGAGCACCTGGGTCGCCACCGCGAGGAGGCTCATCGCCTGGCGCACGTCGCCGAGGATGTTGTGCAGGCCCGCGAGCACGGCGCCGGGGAAGAAGGCCATCACGTCGGCACGGTTGAACTCCGAGCGCAGCGCATAGTTGGCCCAGAGCTCGTCGGCGCGCACCAGGATGGCCGGGGTGCCGGGAAAGCGCGCCATGTCGAAGGGCGGGCCCACCTCGCCCGACCAGCCGTCGGCGTGACCGTCGGCGAGGCCGTGGACCTCCCACACCGCCTCCACCGGCACGAGGATGGCGCGATCCCATGGGCTGCCCGTCATCGGCATGCGCCCGACGACGGTGAAGTGGGCGTGCTCGTGAGCCTCCTCGTCGGCGCTCGCGCCGACGCCGTGGGCGGGGGTGAACTCGTCGCCGATCGCGAGCGGCACACGGGCGCCGGCGACCGCCTCTCGCTCGGTGGCGAACATGCGCCCTGCGGCGAGCGGACCGGCGAGGTGGCCGGCGAAGTCCGGGGTGGTGCCGATCACCGGAGCCCCGTCGTAGCTGTCGCCGAAGGCGATGGGGGCGGCGATCGAGACGTGCGGGTTCTCCGTCACCTCGGCGTAGACGTCGCCGCCGAGGAGGGGGACGTCCGAGGGTTGGAGGTAGACGGCGGCGAGGAGCATGGTGATTTCGCTGCCGGGGGCGGCGAGCACGAGGTCGAACTTCTCCGCCGCGCGGGCGGTGCCGATGCGAAGGCCGCGCTCCTGCGCGATGAGGCCGACGCCGAGCCCCACCGACGCCGCGATCAGCAGGACGAAGAGGGCGTTGGTGAACGGGAAGCGGCGCAGCATGGCGCCGACGAGGGCGAGCGGCCGGTGGCCCGCCATCACCGCGACGCCGACGAGGAGGGCGGGCAAGAGCAGGGCGAGGAAGGTGAGCCCGTCCTGGGCGAGGGCGGGGAGACGATCCCAGAGGTCGAGCGAGTTCATTCGGTGATCTCGCCGTTCCGGAGGGTCAGGACGCGGTCCATCCGGGCGATCAGCGCGGGGTCGTGGCTCACCACCACGAGCGTGCGGCCCGCCGCACGGGCGGCGCCGAGGAGCGCGTCGGCGAGGGTGTCGGCGGTGGCGCGGTCGAGGCTCGCGGTGGGCTCGTCGGCAAGCAGGATCGGCGGGTCGGTGGCGAGCGCGCGGGCGAGCGCGATGCGCTGGCGCTCGCCGCCGGAGTGGGTGGCCGCGGGCCGGGCCGGGCGCGTCGGAACGCCGAGGGTGGTAAGCGCCTCGCCCGCCGCGAGGGTCACCGCGGCGCGGCGCCTGCGGGGAGCGAAGGCGGCGGCGACGCCGGCATTGGCGAGGGCGGAGATCTCCTCAAAGAGGAGCGGGTCCTGGAAGACGAAGCCCATGTGGTCGCGCCGGAAGCGCGCTCGGGCGCCCTGGCGCAGCGCGAGGATGTCGCAGCCGTCCCACAGGACGTGGCCCGAGGTGCGGCGGGCAAGGCCTGCGAGGGCGTGCAGGAAGGTGGACTTGCCCGCCCCCGACGGACCGGAGATGCCGAGATGGCAGCCGGCGGGCACGTCGAGCTGCGGCACCGACAGAAGGTGACGGCCGCCGCTCGCCTCGACGACGAGATCGGTGATGGTCAGGGCAAGACCCATGGGCGTGTGGCTCAGGCGCGATCGTAGCTGGCGTCGGCGAGGCGAACGCGGCTCAGGAAGCCGGTCTCCGGATCGCGGAAGGTCCCGAGCTCCAGCATGCCGCGGGTGACGATGCGCACGTTGAAGGGCACCACGACGATCGCCCGCTTGGTGTAGATGGCGAGAATGTCGTCGGGCCACTCGGCCTCGCTCTCGCAGAAGGGGCAGACGGCGAGGGGGCGCTTGGTGAGCACGAAGAAGGTGGCTTCGGCCTTGAGCGGCGGCGCCATGAAGCCAGCGACGGCGATCCGCTCCCCGGCGTGGGCCTCGGCGTAGTCGGAGAAGCTGAGGTCCTTGTTGTAGAGGTCGCGCATGCGCACGGTGTCGGCGGCCGCGGCGGGGCCAGCGAGCGACAGAGCCGGCATCGCCAGCGCACCGAAGGTGAATTGCCTGCGATCCATCGAAACCCTCACTTGGACTGGACGGGCCGGGCGGCCGGGGCCGCCCGGGGTGGCGCGGCAAGCCGCGCCGGTCTGATCAATCCGCGCTCACCGCGTGGTTCATCACGTGGAAGATGTAGTTCTGCTCGACGGTGCCGTCGAAGAGGTGCGCCATCGGGCCCTTGGCGTAGAGGGCGACGTCCTCGCCGGAGTGCGATTCGGAGGACATCGGGATCAGGGCTTCCTGGAGATATTCCGGATCCGTCACCTCCTCCTGGGTCAGCTCGGCACGCTCGCCCGAGTAGGTGCCGTCCTCCTGCTGCTTGAGCACGGCGCCCGGGCCGTTGAGGTAGCCGATCACGGTGTAGGGCTTGCCGTCGGCGGCGAGCACCAGCTCGTCGGAGTGCTTCAGCTGGCCCTTGGCGACGTCGTAGCAGAGGCCGAGGATCGGGCTGCCGCGGCCGCAGTAGCCGTTGAGCGCGATGGCGTGCTCGTGGTCGGCGGTGACGATGATGAGGGTGTCCTCGTCGGCGGTCAGCTCGTCGCCGGCGGCGACGGCCTCGGCGAACTCCACGCCGTCGGTCACGGTGCGATAGGCGTTGCCGTCGTGGTTGGCGTGATCGACGCGGCCGGCCTCGATCTCGAGGTAGAAGCCGCCCTCGTTGTTGGCGAGGTAGCTGATCGCCGCGCGCGTCATGTCCTCGAGCGAGGGCTCCTCGGCCGGATCGCGATCGGCCTCGTACTTCATGTGGCTGTCTTCGAAGAGGCCGAGCACCGGGGTCGAGCCGTCGAGGTTGAGCGCCTTGAAGGTCTCGGTGTTCCAGGCGTACTGGCCGCCGGCCTTCGTCATGGCGTCGACGTAGTTCTGGCCGTCCTTGCGGCGGCCCTTCTTGCCCTCGCCGTCGGTCACGTCGGCGGGCAGGAAGTAGCGGCGGCCACCGCCGAAGGCGAGATCGATCACGCCGGCGTTCATCTGGTCGATGAGCTGGGTGGCGATGTCCTTGGAATCGGTGCAGCCCTCCGGCACGTCGCCTTCCCAGTTGCGGTTGGCGGTCTTGGCGTAGACGGCCGCGGGGGTCGCATGGGTGATGCGGGCGGTGGAGACGATGCCGACCGCCTTGCCGGCTTCGCTGACGATCTCGGCGAAGGTCTTGAGGCGATTGGCGGCCTCGGAGGCGCAGTCGTCGTGGATGGCGCCTTCGGGAGCGAGGTTGATGGTGTTGAAGACCTGCTTCACGCCGGTGTTCATGGCGCCGGCGGTCGGCGCGGAGTCGGGCGTCTGGGCGTTGACGTTGTAGGTCTTCACCAGCGCGAGGTTGGGGAAGGCTTCGTAGGGCAGGACGTGCTCTTCGCCGAGCTTGCCATCGAGCTGCCCGGCATAGAGGCGGGTGGCGTAGTTGGTGGCGATCCCGTTGCCGTCGGCGACGAACAGGATGACGTTCTTGGCGCGCCCGACGATGGGCTGATGCGACAACATCGCCGCTAGAGTCGCCTCGCCATCGGTGTACCACTGGCTGCCGGCTTGGGGCAGTGTGTCCTGGGCGGAGGCGGCGGCGAGCGTCAGCGCCATCGCGGTGGTGGCGAGAACCATCCGTTGCATGAAGAACTCCCGAAGAGGATTGAGCTTGGCGCCAGCCCATACGAGAGGTGCATGACAGTTCGATCACAGCGGGCGGATCGGCCGGAATTGCCACGAGGATGGGCAGATCGCTGGAAATCTGTGCGGCGGTGACCGCAGATTCCGGTGCCGATCGACCGGAGGTAGACCTATTCTTTAAAAGGATTCCAGCTTCGGGAGCGTTTGCGATGCTCGACCGTCAGACCACCCACGCCCTGCGCGCCGAGCCGCAGGAGAGCTACACCGACCCCGCGCTTCTGGAACGCGAGCAGACCCATGTGTTCGACCGGGACTGGGTGATGGTGACGCGGGCCGGCGCGCTGCCCAATCCGGGCGACTACGTCACCGCCAAGCTCGGCCGTCGTCCCATCGTGGTGATCCGCCAGGAGGACGGCTCGATCCGCGCCTTCGCCAACTATTGCCTCCACCGCTACGCCAAGCTGCTCGACGGGTCGGGCAACAAGAAGCGGATCGTCTGCCCCTACCACGCCTGGACCTACACGATGGCCGGCGAGCTGATGGGGGTGGCCGACCGGGAGGGCTTCTGCGCTCTCAAGACGCGCGAGATGGGGCTCGAGGAGCTCGCCTGCGAGGTGGCGCTCGGCTTCGTCTTCGTGTCGCGCCGGTTCGACCTGCCGGCGCCGGGGGCACGGCTCGGCGAGCTTGCCGCGCTCCTCGCCAACCACCGGATCGAGGACTACGAGGACCGCATCGTCGTCGACGAGGAGATCTGGGAGGGCAACTGGAAGGCGCTCTTCGAGAACTTCATCGAGAGCTACCACGTGACCTACTCGCACAAGGGGTCGATCGGGCCGACCAACCCGACGAAGCTCGCCGAGAAGGGGCCGACGGGGCACGACTTCTTCTCGCTGCACCACAACTCCTATCGGCCGGAGGACTACCCGCCGATCCACAACGCGGCGCTGACCGCCGATCAGCGGCGCCAGTTCCACGTCATCGCCCTCTATCCCAACGGGCTCGCGGCGGTGGACCCGAACTTCATGTGGTGGATCGCGCTGGAGCCGATGGCGCCGGGGCGCACCAACGCGCGCTGGGGCCTCTCCTTCTCGCCCCATGCGATGGCGGGGATGGAGGATCCGGAGGCCTACGTGGAGGCGATCCGCCAGACCATCGTGGTGGCGACGGCCGAGGACAAGGAGATGGTCGGCCGCGTGCAGGAGGGAGCGGCGTTCGGCTCGTCCGAGCGCGGCTATCTGCACGACTGGATGGAGGTCTATCTCGCCGAGTTCCGCCAATATATCGACGGCCTTTGCGCCGCCGACTGAGGCGTATCGTGCTCTCTCTCGTCGAACGCGAATATGTCTGTCCCCTCGGGCGCTTCGGCTCGAGGGGACACGCTTGAGGCGACGGGGGCATCGCTCGTCGCCCGCCAAAGAGGCCGCCGCGGGGGCGGCCCCTTCCGCCGTCACTTCTCCATGTAGGCGTTACCGATGCCGTCGTTGACGCCGATGGCGGTCGTCACGAGGTCCTTCACCGTGCAGCGGTAGATGGTGGGGAACTCGAGCTCCAGCAGCCAGGCGACGGGGACGTCTTCGACCAGAATGTCCTGCATCTCGTCGTAGAGCTTCTGGCGCGTGTCGGCGCCGACGGCGACGGCCGCCTCCGCGGCGAGCTCGTCGACGCGCGGGTTGTCGTACCCCTCGACGTTGTTCCAGGGGCTGCCCTTGGCGATGTTGGAGGAGATGTAGTTACGCGTCACGCCGAGCGCCGGATCGCCGTACTGGTAGAGGTAGGTGAAGGCGATGTCGTAGTCCCACTCGGAGATCTTCTGGTTCCAGCCGGCGACGTCGGTGGAATCGAGCGTCACCGCGATGCCGACCTCTTCGAGATTCTGCTTCACCGCCTCGGCCCAGCGCTGCCAGGTCTCGCCGTAGGGGAGCGGCAGGATACGCACCGGAGTGCCGTCGTAGCCCATCTCGTCGAGCAGCTCCTTGGCCTTGTCCGGATCGTGGGGGTAGTCCTTGAGGTTCTCGTTGAAGAAGTTGGTCTTGGAGGACACCGGCCCCTTCGCCACCGTGCCGAAGCCGTTCCAGATCACGTCGCGCATGAACTCGCGGTCCATCGCGTACATGATCGCCTGACGGAAGCGCTTGTCCGCCGTCGGCCCCTCGCGGTTGTTGAGCCACATCCAGGCGTGCGGCGCGAAGTACTCCCAGCCCTTGCCGGTGGAGCAGACGCCGTCCATCGCGGTGAGGCGGGGAATGTCGAAATTCTCCACCGAGCCGCCGGGCAGCACGTCCACCTCGCCGGTCTCGAAGGCGACCGAGCGGGACGCGGCGTCGGGGATCACCTGCCAGTAGACCTCGTCGAAATGAGGCGCGCCCTCGACGTGATAGTCCTCGTTCTTGACGAGGTGGATGTAGGAGCCCTTCACCCACTCGTCGAACTTGAACGGGCCGGTGCCGATGGGCGTCGCGTTGGCGGGGTTGTTGGCGTAGTCGGTGCCGTCGTAGATGTGCTTCGGCAGCATCGGCATGGTGCCCACCTCGAAGATGCCGATGAACGGGCCGAACGGCTCCTTCAGCGTGAACACCACGGTGTGGTCGTCCGGCGCCTCGATGGTGTCCACGTAGGCGAGCGAGACGCGCAGGCGGGGGTGGGTCTCCCGCAGGAACTTGTCGACCGAGAAGATCACGTCGTCGGCGGTGAAGGGCTCGCCGTCGTGCCAGGTCACGCCTTCCTTGAGGTGGAAGGTGTAGGTGAGCTCGTCGTCGGAGATCTCCCAGGATTCGGCGAGGGAGGGGAGCGGCTTCAGCTCCGTGTCGTATTTCAGGAGGCTTTCGTAGATGTTGCCGGCGACCATCTGGGTCGGCCCGTTCTGGATGAGGCCGAGCATCAGGCCCGGCGGCTCCGGCTGGATCACCACGTTGAGGCGGCCGCCCGAGGTTTGCGCGGCCGCCGGGCCGGCCACGGCAAGGCCGAGCGCGGCGGCAAGCAGGATGCGTTTCATCGCGTAAGCTCCTGTTGGGTAAGGGGGTCGTCGTTGGCGGGATCGCCGGCCGGAGGGGCATGCGGCGCGAGCCTCGCGCCGTGCACATCGTCGCGTTCGGTTGGGCGTCGCGATGGTGCGGTCAAGGGCCTCTCCAGACGTCGGCAAGCGCAGTCTGACGATCATGTGGCGCGTGTCAAACTGGCGCACCACGATCACGTTCGGGAGAAGGAAGCATGAGCGTTTGGCGGCCGGCAGGCGGGATCCGCGTGAAGGTGATCGGGCTCGTGATCCATGCGGGCCGGCTGCTCGCGGCCGAGGTGACGGCCGACGACGGCCGCGTGAAGGGAGTGCGTCCGCTCGGCGGCTCGGTGATGTTCGGCGAGACGCGCGAGGCGGCGCTGCGGCGCGAGTTTCGCGAGGAGGTCGGCTGCGAGATCGCGATCGCCGGCGAGTGGCTGGTGTTCGACAACATCTACGAGCACGAGGGGACGGCGGGGCACGAGGTGGTATTCGCCGCGCCGGTGGATCTCCTCGACCGGGGTCTTTACCGACGGCCCGAGATGCACTTGCGCGAGGACGACGGGACGCCCTTCCGCGCCGCCTGGTTCGCGCCGGCCGAGCTCGCCGCCGCCGGCATCGCGCTCTATCCCGAGGGCCTCGAGGCGGTGTTGCCGGAGACGCCGTGCTAGGTCCCCCGGCGGGCGGTCCCATGCGCCCGGCGAGCGGCCCTATGCCACCGGCGGGCGGTCCTATGCGCCCGGCGTATGGCTGCGCTTTGTCTGGGGATTGAGACTAAGGGGTGACATGGCGCCGGCCGGGTGGCATGCGAAAGTGGGTGAGGCGCGGCGCGCGCCGATCTTCGCCCGCCGCGTCCGCCGATCGCGAAGGAGCCTCGATGCGCGTCTTCTATGCCGCCGAAACCGAACGCCACGCGCCCGAGTTCTTCCTGCTGCGCGGCCGCCCCGTCGCCAACGAGGAGCGCGCCGAGCGGGCGGAGCGGCTGCTCGCCGGGGTCGCGGCTGCCGGCCTCACCCCCGAGGCGCCGCCGTCGGCGGGCCGCGCGCCGCTCGCGGCGGTCCATTCGCCCCGCTATCTCGACTTTCTGGAGACCGCCTGGGCGGCGTGGCAGGCACTGCCGGGCGCCTCGCCGGAAGTGGTCGCCAACGTTCAGCCACGGCGGGGCGAGGCGTCCTACCCGGCCGGCGTCGTGGGCCGGGCCGGGTGGCACATGGGCGACCTCGCCTGCCCGGTGGGCGAGTTCACCTTCGCCGCCGCCGTTCGCGCGGCCGACTGCGCTGTCGCCGCGGCCGACGCCGTCGCCGGTGGCGCGGGTGCCGCCTACGCGCTGGCGCGACCCCCGGGCCACCACACGAGCCGCGAGGTGGCCGGCGGGCACTGCTTCCTCAACAACGCCGCCATCGCCGCCGAGCGGCTGGCGAAGGGCGGCGCGCGCCCCGCGGTGCTCGACATCGACGTCCACCACGGCAACGGCACCCAGGCGATCTTCTACGACCGGCCGGACGTGATGATGGTGTCGGTGCACACCGACCCCAACCACTTCTACCCCTGGTTCGTGGGGCACGCCCACGAGACCGGGATCGGCGCCGGCGAGGGGACGAACCGCAACCTGCCGCTCAAGCTCGGGGCCGACGATGCCGCCTGGCACGAGGCGATCGCGGTCGGCCTCGACACGGTGAAGAGCTTCGGCGCCGACGTTCTGGTCCTGTCGCTCGGGCTCGACGTCCACGAGAGCGACCCGCTCGGCGGCATGACGATCACCACCGACGGGATCCGCAGGGCCGGCGCGCTGATCGCGGCGGCGGGGCTGCCGGTCGCGATCATCCAGGAGGGCGGCTATCTCGGCCCGGCCCTCACCGACAACATCGCGGGCTTCCTGGGCGGCTTTCTCGGGGCGCAGAGATGAGCGCCGGAGCGGGCATGGTCCCGGCGGCCGGCGAGGGAGCGGCGGGCAAGGGAAGGGACGGCCGATGAGCGAGGCGCCGATCTTCGATGGCGATCTTAAGGTCCTCGGCGCGGAGGAGGAGGCCGGCGTCGTGATGATGACGCTCGAGAGCCCGCCGCAGTTCGCCGGCGCGCGGCCCGGTCAGTTTCTGCTCGCGAGCGCCAACCGGCCCGGCGCGCCGCTTCTCGGCCGGCCGCTCTCCATCCTGTCGGTGGAGCCGGAGCTGCGCTTCGGTTTCGGCATCGTGGGCGCCGGGACACGGGTGCTCGCCGAGGTCGCTGCGGGTGAGACGGTGCACGTGGTCGGCCCGCTCGGCCACCCCTTTCCCGACCTTGCCGACGATGTCTTGATCGTCACCGACACCTCCCATTTCGGCACGCTTCTGGCGCTGGCGGAGGAGCGCGACATCGCCGGCCAGCGGCTCAACGCGGTGTTCGTGACGCGGCCCGACGACGCGCCGGCCGGGGCGGTGGGCGCGGCCGAGCAGGACAGCTTCGTCCTCTCGCTGTTCGCCGGGGTATGCAACGATCTGATCGCGACGCCGCTCGACGGGCTCGAAGCCGCGCTCGACGAGATCGGCCCCGCGATGATCGCGGCCGGCGCCTCGGACACGGTGATGGCTCGGCTGCAAGCCTACGCCGAGGCGCGTTCGATCCCCGGCCACGCGGCGCTCCAGGCGCCGATGGCGTGCGGCATCGGCGCCTGCCTCGTCTGCATCCGCCGGCTGCGCTCGGGCGAGGTGATCAACGTGTGCGAGGGGCCCGTCGCGCCGCTCGACGCGCCGGTGTTCGCGTGAGCGCCGTCGACCTCTCCGTCGATATCGGCGGCCTCAGGCTGAAGGCCCCGGTGGTGCCGGCGTCCGGCACCTTCTCCTACGCGCACGGGCGGATCTTTCCGCTCGGCCGCCTCGGCGCGCTGGTGCCGAAGACGGTGATGCCGGAACCGCGGCCCGGCCACCCGGCGCCCCGCCTCACCGAGGAGGCGGGCGGCCTCGTCAACGCCATCGGTATTCCCTCGGTGGGCACCGACGCCTTCATCGCCGACGTGCTGCCGCGCTATCGCGACCAGGGCGCGCCGATCGTGGTCTCGGCGTCGGCCGACCGGGTCGATGCCTTCGCCGCCCTCGTCGCGCGCCTGTCCGGCGAAGGGCTCGGCGCGATCGAGCTCAACCTCTCCTGCCCCAACCTCGAGGCGGGCGGGCGCGCCTTCGCCCTCGATCCCGACGAGACGCACCGGGCGGTCGCCGCCTGTCGCGCCGCGACCGGGCTGCCGCTCTGGTGCAAGCTCTCGCCCAATGCGGGGGCACCGGTGGAGGTGGCGAAGGCCGCGGTGGCGGCCGGGGGCGACGCGCTCATCGTGTCGAACACCATGCTCGCCCTCGCCCTCGACGCGGAGGGGCGGCCGCGCCTCGCGAACCGCACCGGCGGCCTCTCCGGCGCCCCGGTGAAGCCCGTCAATCTGCGCATCGTCGACGAGATCGCCTCCGCCCTCGACGTGCCGATCATCGGCTGCGGCGGCGTCGCGAGCCTCAAGGACGTGCTCGACTATTTCGCAGCGGGCGCCTCCGCCGTCGCCGTGGGGACGGCGACCCTTTCGCGCCCTTCCACCATGATCCATCTTATCGACGCCCTCGCCGACTATTGCCTGACCCACGGCGTCGGCGTCCGCGACCTCATCCGGAGAGCCTCTTGAGCGACCAGATCACCCTTCGCCGCCCCGACGACTTCCATCTCCACCTGCGCGACGGGGCGATCCTCGAGGCCGTCGCCGGCGCGTCGACGGACTTTGCCCGCGCCATCGTCATGCCCAACCTCGTGCCTCCGCTGACGACGGCGGCGATGGTGGCCGACTATCGGGCGCGGATCGAGGAGGCGCTGCCCGAAGGGGCGCGCTTCGAGCCTTTGATGACGCTTTATCTCTGCGACGACACGAGCCCGGAGGAGATCGACGCCGCCGCCAATGTCTGCACCGCGGCGAAGCTCTACCCCGCCCACGCCACCACCAACTCCGCCTCCGGCGTCAACGACATCGAGGCACTGACGCCGGTGCTGGAGCGGATGGCCGAGCGCGGCCTTCTCCTCCTCATCCACGGCGAGGTGACGGACCACGCGGTGGACATCTTCGACCGCGAGGCGGTGTTTTTGGAGCGGGTGCTTGATCCGCTGCGCCGCCGGGTGCCGGAGCTGAAGGTGGTGCTCGAGCACGTCAGCTCGCGCACCGGCATCGACTACGTGATGGCGGGCGGCGAGAATCTCGCCGGCACCATCACCGCCCACCACCTGGTGATCGACCGCAACGACCTCCTCGCCGGGGGCATCCGGCCGCACAACTACTGCCTGCCGGTGGTGAAGCGGGCCGAGGATCGCGAGGCGCTGGTGGCGGCCGCGACGTCCGATCATCCGCGCGTCTTCTTCGGCTCCGACTCCGCGCCCCATACCGATCCGAAGAAGCTCGGCCCCTGCGGCGCGGCGGGCTGCTTCACGGCGCCGGTCTCGCTGCCGATCCTCGCCGAGGTGTTCGAGCGCGCCGGAGTGCTCGACAAGCTGGAGGGCTTCGTCGCCGAAAAGGGCGCCGCCTACTATGGGCTCGGCGCCAACGAGGGCACGGTGAGCCTGGTGCGAACCGACCCCTATCAGCTTCCCCCGATCGCGACGCCCGACGGACCCATCGCGATGTTCGATCCCGGCTTCGCCCTCACCTGGCGGGTCGCCTGATGCCGCACGCGAAGAGGAGCCCCACATGCTGACCGTCCCGATCGCGAGCCGCGAGGACGTCGCACGCGTCGCGGCGCGGGCGCTGATCGAGGTGCAGGCAGTGCATCTGCGCCCCGACGAGCCGTTCACCTACACCTCGGGCCTCAAGTCGCCGGTCTATGTCGACTGCCGCAAGCTGATCGGCTTTCCGCGGCTGCGCTCGATGCTGATGCAGCTCGGCGTCGGCACCATGGTGCGCGAGGTGGGGCTCGAGCGCTTCGACGCGGTGGCGGGCGGCGAGACGGCGGGCATCCCCTTCGCCGCCTGGATGGCCGACATCATGGGTCTGCCGATGCAATATATCCGCAAGGCGCCCAAGGGGTTCGGCCGGAACGCCCAGATCGAGGGCCACTTCACCGAAGGCCAGCGGACGCTGCTGGTGGAGGATCTCGCCACCGACGGGGGCTCCAAGATCCGCTTCCTGAAGGCGCTGCGCGACGCCGGGGCGGAGGTGTCGCACTGCTTCGTCGTCTTCCACCACGACATCTTCCCCGACAGCCACGAGCGGATGGCCGCGCACGGGCTGAAGATCCATGCGCTGGCGCGCTGGTCGGACGTTCTGAAGGTGGCGGCGGATGACAAGACCTTCGATCCGGACCTCATCGCCGAGGTCAACGCCTTCCTCGCCGCCCCGCTCGCCTGGAGCGGAGCGCGCGGCGGCATCGACAGGCTCGAGCCGGCCGGCTGAGGCGCCGGCCGGTCGCCTCCGGCCAGAAGATTGTTGACGCAATCTGTAACGGACCTCATACAGCTTCAGAACGTACTCGGGGCCTTGGTGGGGCGACGGTGAGGCTAGCAACCGATCCTTTGAAGACCCAGAAGGTGTATCTCCTGCTGCGCGATCAGATTGCCACGGGCGATCTGCCGGCGGGGTCCCGCCTTCCGGGCGAGCCGAGCCTCGCGGTCGACTTCAACGTCTCGCGCGTCACCATCCGCCGTGCTCTCGCCCGCTTGGCGGAGGAGGGGATGGTGGAGCGCCGCGCCGGCTCCGGCACCTTCGTCAAGGGCGAGAAGCCCAAGGTGCACGCCGTCATCGCGGACGTCGCCAACGTGTTCGGCCATCTCATCGAGATGGGCCGGTCGACCGACGTGCGGCTGTTGTCCTTCGAATATATGCGCCCGCCGGAGGTGGTGCGCGACGCGCTCCACCTCGCGGTGGACGAGCAGGTGCAGCGCTCGACGCGCGTGCGCCTCGTCGACGGCGTCGCCTTCTCCTACCTGACCGCCTACGTGCCGGAGCGGATCGGCCGGGTCTATTCGGAAGCCGATCTCGCTCAGATGCCGCTGTTGGAGCTGATGGAGCGGACCGGGTTGCGCTCGGAGGAGGCGCGGCAGGAAATCAGCGCCGTGCTCGCGGGACCGGACGTCGCCGAGGCGCTCGACGTCGACGTGGGGGCGCCGCTGGTGTCGCTCACCCGCGTGGTCTACGGGCCGCAGGAGCAGGGGATGGAGTATCTCCACGCCCTCTACCGGCCGGATCGCTATACGCTGCAGATGGATTTGGTGCGCACGGGGTCGAAGTCGGCCCGCCACTGGAGCCCGACGGTGCGGGCGCGACCGCGCACGGTGCGCCGTCAGCGGGTCGCCGCGAAGAAGCGCTGATCGCACCGGCGGCGCGCGCTCCCCGTCTCGGGGGATGATGCCCGGCCGCCGCGGCGGTAGGGGGCGACGCCGCCCGGAGGCGACGCCGTTTCGTTGTGTTGCATGGGCCTGCTCGTCGGCACGGATCAGCGGCAGAAGCGGCGGGGCTGAAACACGTAGCTGCCGAAGTAGGGATCCCAGAGCCGGACGCGCTTGACGTAGCAGCGGCGGTGATGCGGGCGGTACCAGCCGTGGCGGTGACCGTGGAAGCGGTGGCCGTGGCGATGGCCGTGATGGCGGTGGCCGTGATGCTTCTTGTGCCCCACCTGTTGGATCCCGGAGTCCACGGTGCCCGACTGGGACAGATTGGCCGTGGCGAGCGGGGCGGCCTGCGCGGCGCCACCGACCGCGAGAGCGCCGAGGCCGATGGCGATCGCGGTACCGAAGGCGATCATACGAGTCTTCATGGTCATTGGTCATCTCCTTGATTTTGTTTCCTGTCTCCGGAACCTCCCGGCGACAGGATGGAGATGGTGAGCCCTCGAAGGGGCTCACGTGACCACGGTCACAGGATGCGCCATTGGCGGGTGGAGGGGTCTCGTCCGCTCCGCCGACGCCTCAGCGATAGATCAGCGTCGGCAGCCAGAGGGTGACCGCCGGGATGAAGGTGATGAGGAGGAGCACCAGCCCGAGCGGGATCAGGAAGGGTGCCGTGGCGGTGACGCAGCGCTCGAACGGCACGCCCGACACCCGCGAGAGCACGTAGAGCACCATCCCGATGGGCGGCGTCAGCAGGCCGATCATCAGGTTGAGCACCATGATGACGCCGAAGTGGACCGGGTCGACGCCGACGCTGACGGCGATCGGCAGGAGCACCGGCACGAGGATGGTGATCGCCGCCACCGTCTCCATGAAGCAGCCGACCACCAGGAGGATCAGGTTGATGAGGATCAGGATGACGATGGGGTTGTCCGACGCGCCGAGGAGGAGCGAGGCGAACTGCTCCGGCAGGCGGTTGGAGGTGAGCACCCAGGCGAAGATCGAGGCCGCGGCGACGATGAAGAGCACCACGGCGGTGGTCTCGATGGTGTCGAAGGAGACGCGCAGGAAGCGCTTCCACGACAGCGTGCGGTAGACCACGAGGCCGAGGATCAGTGCCCAGACGCAGGCCGCGATCGCCGCCTCCGTCGGCGTGAACGCGCCGGTGAGGATGCCGCCCACGATGATGACGGGGGTGAGCAGCGACAGGAAGGCCTGGCGGAAGGTGGTGCCGAGGCGAACGATCGAGAAGCGCTGGTCGCGCGGGTAGCCGCGCACGCGGGAGTAGTAGGCGACCATGATCATCAGCGCCACGGCCATCACGAGGCCCGGGATGAAGCCGGCGGCGAAGAGCTGGCCGATCGAGGCGCCGGCGACGACGCCGTAGATCACCATCGGCAGCGAGGGCGGGATGATCGGGCCGATGGTGGAGGAGGCGGCGGTGATGCCGACGGCAAAGCCGGGGTCGTATTTGGCGTCGCGCATCGCCTTGATCTCGATGGCGCCGAGGCCGCCGGCGTCGGCGACGGCGGCGCCGGACATGCCGGCGAAGATCACCGAGGCGCCGATGTTCACGTGGCCGAGGCCGCCGCGCATCCACCCGATCAGCGCCTTGGCGAACTCGAAGATGCGCTCGGTGATGCCGGCGGTGTTCATGAGGTTGCCGGCGAGGATGAAGAACGGCACGGCGAGGAGGGGGAAGGAATCCACGCCGTTGATCATCCGGTGGGCGACGACCATCTCGGGCACCTGGCCCGTGACGGCGATGAAGATGGCGGACGAGCCGGCGAGCGCGATGGCGACCGGGAAGCCCAGCGCGATGGCTCCGAACAGGAGCCCGAAGAGGATGACGAATTCCATTCAATCCATCGAGGGCGTGGCGGTGTGCCGCTCAGGGTCGATGAGGCGGCTCGTGCCGGTGACGAGGTGGCGGATCGCGACGAGGACGGCGTAGAGCGTCATGGCGGCGAAGCAGACCGCGACGCCCCAGTAGACGTACGCTTTGGGCACGTCGATCGAGACCATCATCTGGAAGGTGCGGCCGGCGAGCTGCACGGTGCACCAGGTGAGGAAGCCGTAGAAGGCGACCGCGGTGAGGTCGACGATGGTCTGAAGCACCCGGCGCAGACCCCGCGGCATCCAGCGATAGAGGATCTCCACCGCGATGTGGCTGCTTTTGCGCACCGCCATGACGGCGCCGATGAAGGTCACCGCGATGAGCAGGAAGCGGGCGATCTCCTCGGTCCAGCCGAGCGAGTTGTTGAGCACGTAGCGGGTGAAGAACTGCAGGAAGACGACGCCCGCGAGCGCCCAGAAGACGACGAGCACGATGCCGTCGTCCCATTGGAGATCGGACAGGTCGATCTCCTCCTCTTCGGCGGGAAGGGCCGGTTCTGTAGTCATCGAGGCCTCGATCGCAGAGGGGGAAGCCGGCCCGCCCGGGCGGCGGGCCGGGTCGTCCTATTGGATCGCCTGGAGGCGGTCGTAGGTGTCCTGGTCCCAGGTGGCCATGTCGCCGTTGTGGAGCTTCATGGTGGCTTCGCGGAACGGGGTGCGGTCGACCTCGTTCACGTTGACGCCCTGGTCGCGGAACCACTGAACGAGGTTCTTCTCGTTCTCGATGATCTGGTTCGTGGCGCACTCGGCGGTCTCGTCGAGCACCTTGTCGAGGGCGGCCTTGTCCTCGTCGGAGAGCTGGTTCCAGCGCGGCCCGCCGACGATGGTGAGGAGGGCGTCGGTGATGTGGCCGGTGAGGTTGATGTCCGACTGGACCTCGTAGAACTTCTTCGCCTGGATGGTGGGCAGCGGGTTTTCCTGCGCGTCCACCGTGCCCTGCTGCAGGGCGAGATAGACCTCGGCGAAAGCGATCGGCGTCGGATTGGCGCCGACGGCGCGGGGGAACATCATGTAGAGCGGGGCGTTCGGCACGCGAATCTTCATGCCCTTCATGTCCTCGGGCTTGAGCACGGGCTTGTTCGAGGTCACGTGGCGGGCGCCGTAGTAGGTCACCGAGGTGATGTGGTTGCCGGTGGCCTTCTCGTAGCCGTCCGCAAGCTCCTGGAAGAGGTCGGAGTTGCGATACTTGTCCCAGTGGTCGAAGTCGCGGAACATGAACGGCGCGCCGCCGATGGCGACGGGGCCGTAGGCGCGGCCGGCGAAGAGCTGGCCGGTGTAGATGACGTCGACGGTGCCGAGGCCGAGGCCCTCGTTGATGTCGACCTCCTTGCCGAGCGAGGAGGCGGGAAACACCTCGAAGCCGTAGCGGCCGTCGGTGGCCTCCATGAGCTTGTCGCTCGCGGCGACGGCGCACGTGTGATAGGGCTCGCTCGCCTCGTAGACGTGCGCGAACTTCAGCATGGTCTGTGCCGAGGCGGCGAGCGGGGTGAGCGCGGTGGCGGCCACCGCCGCGAGCGCGAGAATGGTCCGGTGGGCCATCAAGAATACCTCCCAAGTGATACGGACTTTTGCCGCTTGCTGCGGAGGCTAGTGCAAAGTTCTGTCGTGCTCAACCCGCTTGGGCTATCGTTTTACATTCGGTATTTCTGCGATTTTTCGAGTCCCGATACCGTCTCCGTGCTGAGGGCGCAGGACATCGTTCCGCGAAACGCTGAGTTTGCGGAAAAGCAACTTCACAACCGGCCGGCCGCGCCCCGAAGGGACGGCTGGTTCGTGGCGTCAGCCGCCGAAGGCGAGCTGGACCTTGACGGCGCGCGCCCGGTCGCCGGCGAGGGCGAAGGCCGCCTCGGCGTCGGCGAGGGGCAGCGTGCCGGTGAGGATCGGCGTGACGTCGATGCGGCCGCCGTCGATCATGCCGGCGGCCTCGCCAAACTCCGCGTGGAAGCGGAAGGAGCCCTTGAAGGCGATCTCCTTGGCGACGATGAGGTTGAGCGGCACGGTGATGTCGGCGGCGATACCGACCTGCACCATGGTCCCGGTGGCGGCGACGCACTCCACCATGGAGCGGATCGCGGGCGCGGCGGCGGTGCACTCGAAGCCGACGTCGAAGGTGCCCTTGTCGGCCGCGTAGACGGAGAGGGCGTCGCTCTCGGCGACGTTGACGGTCTCGTCGGCGCCCATCGCCTCGGCGACGGCGAGGGGAGCGGCGGCGAGGTCGGTGGCGACGATCCGCGCCGCACCGGCCGCCCGCGCCACCGCCACCATCAGGGCGCCGATGGGGCCGGCACCGGTGACGAGCACCTTGGCGCCGAGGAGGCTCGGGGCCTGGTGGGCGGCGTGGAGGCACACCGAGAGGGGCTCCACGCATGCCGCGGCCGCGGCGCTTGCGTTGGGCATCGGGACGGCCCGTTCGGCCGGCACCGTCATCAGATCGCGGAAGGCGCCGTTCTCGTGCGGGCGGAACATCGCCGAGCCGAGGAAGCGCATCTCGAGGCACTGGTTCTGCTTGCCGGCGAGGCAGAAGCGGCAGCTCCCGCAGGGGCGCGACGGGTTGACCGCCACGAGATCGCCGACGGCGAGGCCGCCGACGCCCGCGCCCAGCGCGGCGATGCGCCCGGAGGCCTCGTGGCCGAGGATGATCGGGTCGCGCACGATCGCCGAGCCCGCCCGGCCGGCATGGAAATAGTGAAGGTCGGAGCCGCAGATGCCGCCTCGCTCCATGGCGATCAGCACGTCGCCGGGCCCGGGCGCGGCGACGGGCTCTTCCTCGACGCGAATGTCGTGGACGGCGTGGAGGCGAAGGACGCGCGTTGCGGTCATGGCTCAATCCATCAGGAGGCTGGGCAGCCAGGTGGCGGTGGCCGGCACGTAGGAGACGAGCAGGAGCACGGCGATGTTGGCGATGAGGAAGGGGACGATCGCCTTCACCACCGGCGCGAGCGGCAGCCGCGCGATGTTGGCGCAGACGAAGAGGCACACCCCGACCGGCGGCGTGGTGAGGCCGAGCATCAGGTTCAGCACGGCGAAGGTCGCGAAGTGGAGCGGGTCGATGCCCACCGCCGTCGCGAGCTGGAGGAGCGGCACGAAGAGGATGATCAGCGCCGCGATCGTCTCCATGAAGGTGCCGATGAAGAGGAGCAGGATGTTGATGAGGAGGATCACCAGGAACTTGTTTTCGGTGATCGACAGGACGCCCGCCGCGATTGTCTGGGGAATGCGCTCGGAGGCGAGGATCCAGCCGAACACGTTGGCGAAGCCGACGAGGGCGAGGATCGCCGCGGAGGAGACGGCGCTGTCGACGATGATCGACGGGATCTTCTTCAGCGGCAGCTCGCGGTAGACGAAGAGGCCGACGATGGTGGCGTAGATGCAGGCGACGACCGCCGTCTCGGTCGGGGTCGCGAGGCCGGAGAGCAGGCCGCCGATGATGAGGGCGGTCATGGCGATCGCCCAGAAGGCGGAGGCGAAGGCGCGGCCGAGCTCGCCGAGCCCCTGCCACGGCTCGCGCGGGAAGTTGCGCCGCCGGGCGATGAGGTAGCAGGCGATCATCATCGCGATGCCCATCAGGACGCCGGGGATGGCACCGGCGAGGAACATGCGCCCCACCGAGATGCCGGAGAGGGCGCCGACGATGATCATCGGCACCGAGGGCGGGATCATCGGCCCGACGGTGGAGGAGGCGGCGGTGACGGCCGCGGAGAAGGCGCCGGGATAGCCGGCCTTCTTCATGCCGGGGATCATCATGCCGCCGATCGAGGCGGCGTCGGCGACGGCGGTGCCGGAGATGCCGCCGAACAGCATGGAGCCGGCGATGTTGGTGAGGCCGAGGCCGCCGCGCATCCAGCCGACGAGGGCGGTGGCGAAGCGGATGATCCGCTCGGTGATGCCGCCGCTGTTCATCAGGTTGCCGGCGAGGATGAAGCCGGGGATGCACAGGAGGACGAAGACGTCGATGCCCGCGTACATCTTCTGCGGGATGACGGCGAGCGGCAGGCCGGTGAAGAGGATGTAGCCGAACGAGGCGAGCCCCAGCGACACCGCCACCGGCACCCCGGCGGCAAGGGCGACGACGAAGCCGCCGATGAGGACCACGACGTCCATCAGTGCCGCTCCTCGTGGGCGAGGGCCTCGGGGCTGTCGCCCATCGGCAGGCCGTCGTCGTGGCCGCGCAGCATGCCCCAGATCCTGAGCGCGGCGAAGACTCCGAGGAGGGCGAGGAGGACGAGCATCGAGGCGTGGATGTAGGTCATGCGCCAGCCGAGGGCGGGCGAGGTCTGGAACGCGCCGATGGAGGTGAAGCGCCAGGCGGCCGACATGAGGGCGAGCGACAGGACGAGGACGGCGGCCGCCGAGAGGAGGCGCAGGAGCCAGGCGAAGGGGCGCGGCATCGCCTCGGCCACGAGGTCCACGTTGACGAGGTCGCCCGTGCGCAATGCGAGCCCGGTGCCGAAGGCGGCGAGATAGAGGAGGGCGAAGCGGGTCAGCTCCTCCGTCCACACCGGCGAGGAGCCGATGGTGCGCCCGACCACCTGCACGGTGACCGACAGGAGGAGGACGCCGAAGGCGCCGCCGGTGCCGACACGGCAGATCAGGGTGAACCAGCGGGCGACGCGCTGGTCGAAAGGCATGGCGTCCGGCCGTGGGGATCGGTCACTCATCGCAAGTTGCGCTTCTTCCTGCCACGTGAGGGTGGCCGCGCGGGAAGAGTCCGCACGGCCGTCGGATCGTCGTCGAGACGTCGGATCAGTCGTTGAAGAGCTGCTCGACGGTCGGCTTGATCTCGTCCGACACGTTGGCGAGCACGGCGTCCTTGGCCTTGGCGGCGAAGGCGGCGCTGTCGACCTCGACGAACTCCATGCCCTTGTCCTGCAGCTCCTTCTTCAGCGCGTCCTCATCGGCGAGGAAGAGCTCGCGCTCGTAGGCCTGTGCCGCCTTGGCGGCCGCGGCGACCGCCTCCTGATCCTCCGGCGAGAGCTGGTTCCAGGTCATCTCGCTGATGACGAGATAGATCCAGGAGCGCACGTGTTCGGTGAGGTTCACGTAGTCCTGCACTTCGTTGAAGTTGGCGGACTTGATGAGGGCGAGCGGGTTTTCCTGGGCGTCGATCGTGCCGTTCTGGAGCGAGGTGAAGACCTCGGAGAAGGCCATCGGGGTGGGCTGGGCGCCGAGGGCGGCCCATACGTCGACGAAGAGCGGCACGTTGGGCACGCGCAGCTTCAGCCCGTCGAGATCGTCGGGGGTCTTGATCGGGCGGTTGGAGGTGAGGTTGCGCGGACCGCGGGCGAAGTAGGCGAGCGGGCGGACCTGGGCGCGCTCGATGATCTGATCGACGATGGCGTCGCCGATCTCGCCGCCGGCGACCGCGTCCATCTCCTCGAGCGACCCGTAGGCGTAGGGCACGGCGAGGAGGGCGGCCATGGGCGCCCAGTTCTGCAGGCTCTCGCCGGTGATCGTCATGTCGGCGGTGCCGAGCTGCATGCCGTTGATGAGGTCCATCTCCTTGCCGAGAGACTCGTTGGGATAGACCTCGACGACGATGCGGCCGTCGGTGTTCGCCTCGACCTCTTCGGCGAACTTCAGCGCGGCCTTGTGCCAGACATTGTCCTCGTTGGCGAGGTGGCCGAGCTTCAGGGTGCGCTCCTGCGCCAGGGCGGCGCCGGAAAGGGTGGCAAGGGCCGCCGCGAGCGCGGTGGCGCCCAGGATGAGCTTCGTGCGGTTCATGTTGTATCCTCCCGTTGCGTGCGACGCGACCGGCGCAGGGGGCCGGAGCGCGGGTTGCGGTCCCGCTGGAAAAGGGCGGGGTGTCGTTCGGCGATCAGCCGGACCGATCGCAGAATCTCGGTGAGATGCTCGCGCATCACCGCGATGGCGGTGTCGCCGTCACCTCTTGCGAGCGCGTCGGTCACGGCGCGGTGCTGGCCGATCAGGCGGCGGCAGTGGAAGTCTTCCATCGAGAGGTAGCGGACGCGGTCCATCTGGGCCTTCACCGTGTCGATCATGGCGTAGGCGTCGGCGCCGCCGGCGAGTTCGGCGAGGGTGCGGTGGAAGGCCTCGTCGAGGGCGAGGAAGCGGGTGGGGTTCTCGCTCGCCACCTCCTGAGCGGCGATCAGCTTCTGGAGCGGCCGCGCCCGCTGGCCGAGCGGGCCGGTGGCGGCGATGCGGCGCAGGAGCTCCACCTCCACCGCCTCGCGCACCAGGCGGGCGCCGTGGATGATCTCCTCGTCGATCGGGCAGACGAGGGTGCCGCTCTTGGGGCGCACCTCCACGAGGCGGGCCTGGGCGAGGCGGATGAAGGCCTCGCGCACCGGCTGACGGCTCACCCCGTAATGGCGCGACACCTCGGCCTCCGACAACACGTCTCCGGGCGACAATTCGCACCGCACGATCGCCTCGCGCAGCGCGTGCGCGACGCGTTCGGCGCCCGACGGGCTGTCGGTCGTCCCTTCGGCGAGCGGAGTGGCCTCGGTCATCGCGTTCTTGCCCTTGCCAATGGGTCAGGACGCTTGCATTAGTCTTCCATACTAGTCAACCTTCCATACAAGTTTTCGGGAGAGGTGGAATGCTGCACACTTGGCGTTGGTTCGGGCCGCAGGATCGGGCGAGCCTCACGGACGTGCGGCAGGCCGGAGCCGTGGGCGTCGTCACCGCTCTCCATCACATTCCCGAGGGCGTCGTCTGGAGCCCCGAGGAGATCGCCAAGCGCAAGGCGATGATCGAGACGGACGGGGGCGAGCCCACCGGCCTCACCTGGGTGGTGGCGGAGAGCCTGCCGGTCTCGGAGGACATCAAGCGCCAGGTCGGCGACTACAAGGCCCACTTCGCCGCCTATCGCGAGAGCCTCGGGAATCTCGCGGCGGCGGGGGTGACGGTGATCTGCTACAACTTCATGCCGGTGCTCGACTGGACGCGCACCCACCTCAACTGGCGCCTACCCCACGGGGGCACCGCGATGCGTTTCGACCTCGTCGACTTTGCCGTGTTCGACATCCACCTCGCCGCGCGGGCCGGGGCGGCGGAGGCGCACGGCGCCGCGCTCGCGCAAGCCGCCGAAGAGCGCTTCGCGGCGATGAGCGAGGCGCGCAAGAAGGAGCTCGCGGCCGCCATCACCGCCGGCCTGCCGGGGTCGGACCGCACCCTGACGCTCGACGACGTGAAGGCGGCGATCGCCACCTATGACGGTGTCGACGCCGACCGGCTGCGTCGCCACATGGCCGACTTCCTCGCCGAGGTGGTGCCGACCGCCGAGCGGCTCGGCGTGCGCCTCTGCTGCCATCCGGACGACCCGCCCGTGCCGCTCCTGGGCTTGCCCCGCATCGTCTCCACCGAGGCCGACTATCGGGCGATGCTCGATGCCGTCGACAGTCCGGCGAACGGGGTGACGCTCTGCTCCGGCTCGCTCGGCGCGCGCGCCGGCAACGATCTGCCGGGCATGATGGCGCGGCTCGGCGACCGGGTGCACTTCCTCCACCTCCGGAACGTGCGGCACGAGCCGGGGCCGGGCACCGCGCCCTATACGAGCTTCCACGAGAGCGACCATCTCGACGGCGAGGTGGACATGGTGGCGCTCGTCGCCGCGGTCCTCGCCGAGGAGGCGAAGCGCGCCGCCGCGGGCCGCGCGGACGCGGTGATCCCGATGCGTCCCGACCACGGCCACGACCTCGCCGACGACCTGAAGCGCGGCGCCCAGCCGGGCTATCCGACGGTCGGGCGCATCAAGGGGCTCGCCGAGCTGCGCGGGGTGGAGGCCGCCCTAAGAGCGGTGCGACGATGACGGGCCGGCTCGACGAGGACACGCGGCTTCCACCGACCGTCCGCGCGCCGGCCTACGATCGGCGCCGCGTCAACTGCGGCGTCGTCCATATCGGCGTCGGCGCCTTCCACCGGGCCCATCAGGCGGTCTACACCGACGACGCCATTGCCGCAGAGGGTGGCGACTGGCGCATTCTGGGCGTGAGCCTGCGCCGGCCGGACGCCGCCGCCGCGCTCAACCCGCAGAGCGGGCTCTACTCGCTGATCGAGCGCGGGGCGGACGTGCCGGTGCGCGTGATCGGCAGTCTCGGCCGCGTGCTCGGGCCCCTCGCCACCCATCGCGGCGCCATCATGGCCGCGCTGACCGATCCGGCGACGCGGGTCGTCACGATCACCGTGAGCGAGAAGGGCTACGGGCGGGACGCCGTGACGGGCGGGCTCGACGACACCGACCCCGCCGTGATGGGCGACCTCATGCGGCGGCGCAGCGGAGTGATCGAGGAGCCGCAGAGCCTGCCGGGGCTGATCGGGGCGGCGCTCCTCCTGCGCCACGAGGAGGGGGTCGCCCCGTTCACGACCCTGTCCTGCGACAATCTCCCGGAAAACGGTGCCGTCCTGCACCGCCTCGTGACGGAGATCGTCCCGCGCGGCGTCCGCTCGATGATCGCCGACGCGGCCTTTCCCTCCTCGATGGTCGATCGCATCACGCCGGCCGCGACGGCGGCGACGCGGGCCGACGCGGCCGCCGCCCTCGGCGTGGAGGACGCCGCGGCGATCGAGACCGAGCCGTTCAGCCAGTGGGTGATCGAGGACCGCTTCCCCGCCGGCCGGCCGGCCTGGGAGGCGGGTGGCGCGCTCTTCGTGTCCGACGTCGTGCCCTACGAGCGCATGAAGTTGCGCATGCTGAACGGCGCCCACTCGCTGATCGCCTATATCGGCACCACCGAAGGGCTGCCGCTGGTGCGCGACGTGCTCGCCGTGCCGCAATATGAGGAAGCGGTACGTGCGCACTTCGCTGCGGCCCGGGCAACGCTCGCGCCGGTGCCGGGCGTCGATCTCGACGCCTACGCCGACGCTCTGGTGACGCGCTTCAAGAACCCCGCCATCGCCCATCGCACGGCGCAGATCGCGATGGACGGCACCGAGAAGCTCGGCCCGCGCATCTTCGAGCCGGCGCTCGTCGCCCTCGCCGGGCGGACACCCATTGACGCTTTCGCCCGGGTGGCGGGGTTGTGGATGACCCATGCCGCCCGCGCCTCGGCGGCCGGCACGCTCGACGATCCGCGCGCCGGCGAGATCGCCGCGGCACTCCGCGGCGCCGACCCGCTGTCGGGCCTCGCCAAGGCGGCGGCGATGCCGATGGAGCTGCGCAAGGCGCCCGAGTTCTGGGATCGCGTCGTCGCCTCCGCCCAACTCTGAGAGCGAGCCCCTACGGCGCGCTGCGCCCGCTGGCCCTCCGCCGCGGCGATCGCCCACACCTATGGGGCACGCGGTGGCGAGTGGGTGCCGCTCTCATCGGCCGCACTCGTGGAGAGCCCGAGTCGGGCGCCGTGCCGGCGGGCGGGTGGGGCGCAGTCGTCGCCGGCTATTCGACGGTGGGCGGGGGAGAGGGCGGCAGCATGTGGTAGCCGCGGCCTTCGTAGTCGAACTCATGGAGCCTGTTGACGGGCGTCGCCTTGTCGACCGGCGAAGCGTAGTAGGCGCGGATCTCGGCGATCTTGGTGACGCCCTCGTTGAAGACGTACCACTCGTCGCCGCGCAGGGCCTCGCCGACGGCGGTCTTCCAGTGGGTCCACTCGATCACCGCTTCGCGGCCTTGCGGGCCGGTGAGGATCTTCTCGATGGTCCATCGGCTGCCGAGCGTCTTCACGCACCAGAGCCAGCCGTCGGCGATGGCCTCGGCGCCGCGCCACGGGGCGCCGGGCAGCCCCGGCGGGAAATAGTGCACCGCGTCCGGCGTGAAGCAGTCGACGAGGCCGGCGTGGTCGGCGTCGTTGCACATGCGGAAATAGTGCAGGATCAGCGCTTCGGCGCGGGCCGCGGGATCGCGAAGGCCGGTGAGGATGTCGGCGGTTCTCAAAGGGTGTGGCCCTCCCGCTTCCAGGCTTCGAACTCGGCGAGCGTCGCCTCGTCGGCGGGATAGGTTCCCCAGAGCGGCGCGCCGGCGTCGATCTTGGTGAAGAGGAATTTTTCGCGCAACTCCTGTTCGACCCCGGCCTCGGCTATCTCCTCGGCGAGGTGCCGGGGGATCACCGTCACGCCGTCGGCGTCTCCCACCACGATGTCGCCGGGATAGACGGCGACGTCGGCGCAGCCGATCGGCTCCTGCATCGCCACCGCGCGGTGAAAGGCGGGGCGGGTCGAGGCGGTGTTCGCCCGGCAGTAGGTGGGGAAGTCCATCGCCGCGATCTCGGTGCCGTCGCGAAAGGCCCCGTCGGTGACCGCGGCGGCGACGCCCTTCCGCATCATCCGCGTCATCAGCATGTTGCCGGCGGAGGCGGCGCGCGGGTCGTTGCGCGAATCGATCATCAGCACGGCCCCCGCGCCGATCGTCTCGACGGCCTCCCACTGCATGTTGTCCTCGCCCCGCTTCTTGAGGTCGCCAAGGTCCCAGTCCTTGTCCTCCCGGCTCGGGATGAAGCGCAGGGTGAAGGCTTCACCCGCGAACGGCCCCGCCTTGGGATTGAGCGGGGTGAGCCCCACCAAAAATTGCTGGCGGAAGCCGCGGCGGAAGAGCTGCGTCGTCAGCGTCCCCTGGCTGCACTTCTTGAGTTTCGCCAGAGTGTCGGCGGTGATCGCCATGAAAGCCTCCTATCCGGTGACGCCGATGGGCCAGGGGGCGAACTCTTCTTCCCCCACCCCAAGCGCCTCGCTCTTCGACCTCTGCCCCGAGGCGACGGCGAGGATCTTGGCGAAGATCTCCTCGCCCATCTCCTCGAGGCTCTTGGTGCCGTCGATGACGGTGCCGCAATTGATGTCCATGTCGCCGGTCATGCGCTCGTACATCGGCGTGTTCGTGGCGAGCTTGATCGTGGGCGCGGGGTAGGAGCCGAAGCAGGAGCCTCGCCCCGTGGTGAAGCACACGAGGTTGGCGCCGCCGGCGATCTGGCCCGTCGCCGAGACCGGGTCGAAGCCCGGCGTGTCCATGATGACGAGGCCGTGCTCGGTGACGGGCTCGGCATATTTGTAGACGGCGTTGATCCCCGTCGAGCCGCCCTTCTTCGAGCCGCCGAGCGACTTTTCGATGATGTTGGCGAGCCCGCCGGCGTTGTTGCCGGGGGAGACGCGCCCGTTCATCTGGGTGTCGCGGCCGCGGTTGTATTCGAGCCACCACTCGATGCGCTCGATGAAGCGCTTGCCCACCTCCGGCGTCTTGGCGCGGGCGGTGAGGGTGTGCTCGACGCCGTAGAGCTCGGGCGTTTCGGACAGGATCGCCGTCCCCCCGTGGCGCACCAGGATGTCGACCGCCTTGCCGAGCGCGGGGTTCGCCGAAAGCCCGGAAAATCCGTCCGACCCGCCGCACTGGAGGCCCACCAGGATGTGCTCGGCCGACGAGGGCACCCGCTCGATGACGTTGGCGAGCGGCAGCATTTCGCGCACCGCGGCCTTGCCGGCGTCGATGGCGGCCTTGGTGCCGCCGAGGCCCTGCATCGAGACGGTGTGCAGCATCTTGCCGGCGGCGAGGCTCTCCTTCTCGAAGAACTCCTGGAGATTGTTGCGCTCGCAGCCGAGCGAGCACACCACCGCGCCCGCGACGTTGGGATGGCGGATGTAGCCCGCCAGCGTGCGGCGGAGGAGATCCATGGGCTCGCCGGTCATCTCCATGCCGCAGCCCTGCTCGTGCACGAAGGGGACGACGGCGTCGACGTTGGGGAAGTCTTCGAGGCGGTCCTCGTCGAAATAGTTGGCGATCTTACGGGCGACCGTCGCCGAGCAGTTCACCGTGATGAAGAGGCCGATGACGTTGCGCGTGCCGACGCGGCCGTCGGCGCGGCGGTAGCCCATGAAGGTGGCCCGTTCGTCGGGCGGCAGGAGCTCGGTCGGGCGGTAGTCCTCGCCGTAGCGGTAGTCTTTCTCGAAGCCGTCCATCAGCACGTTGTGGGAGTGCATCCAGGTGCCGGGCGCGATGTCCTCGCCGGCGAAGCCGATGATGGTGGCGTATTTCAGCACCGGCTCGCCCTTGGCGATGGGGCGGGTCGCGATCTTGTGGCCGAAGGGGACGTCTTGAAGCGTCGTCACCTCTTCGGAGCCGATCGTCGTGCCCGCCGGCAGCGCCTCGCGGGCGACGACCACGTTGTCGGCCGGATCGAGCCGGATGACGGGATCGTTGGGGCGGGTGGGGGCGTCGAGAGTGGGCATTCCTACCTCCCGTTCTGTTTCCGCCAGGCGGCGAAGCGCTCGAGGTTTTCCTCTTTCGTGGCCGGGTAGAGGCCGATGATGGTTTCGCCCGCCTTCACCTTTTCGAGGGCGAAGTCCTCGTAGGCGGTCATCTCCACCGCCTCGGTGGCGATCTCGTCGGCGAGGTGGGCGGGGATCACGATCACGCAGTCGTCGTCGCCCACCACGATGTCGCCCGGGAACACCGGCGCGTCGCCGCAGCCGATGGGGACGTTGATGTCGATCGCCTCGTTGTGGGTGAGGTTCGTGGGGGACGACGGGCGGTGGTGGTAGGCGGGGATGTCGAGCGTCGCGATGGTCATCGCGTCGCGGAAGCCGCCGTCGGTGACGACGCCTTCGGCGCCGCGGGTCATCAGGCGGGTGATGAGGATGTCGCCGGCGGAGGCGGCGCGCGCGTCCTTGCGCGAATCCATGACGAGGACGGCGCCCGGCGGGCACGTCTCGATGGCGTGGCGCTGGGGGTGTTCGGGATTGCGGAAGGCGGCCAGCGTGTTGCGGTCTTCGCGGGCGGGCATGTAGCGCAGGGTGAAGGCGGGGCCCACCATGTTGCGGCCCTTGGCGCCCACGGGGTGGACGTCCTGGATCACCTGGTTGCGGAAGCCGCGCTTGAAGAGGGCGGTCGCGAGGGTCGCCACCGAAACGGTGCGCAGCTTCTCGATGGTCTCCGGCAAAACGGGGGCGGGCGAAACGGGAGTGGGCGAAGGGGTGGTCACGGGCGGGCCTCGTGGGTGGCGGTTGTCCAGGGGGTCGCTTCGTCCGACAGGGTGAAGCCGAGGCCGGGGCGGTCGGACACCCACATGCGGCCGTCGCGGATTTCGAGGCGCTCGTTGAAGAGGGGTTCGAGCCACTCGAAGTGCTCGACCCACGGCTCCTGGGGGTAGGCGGCGGAGAGGTGGAGATGGATCTCCATCACGAAGTGCGGCGCGAGGCGGATGCGCTTGTGGTCGGCGGCCGCCATCACCTTGAGGCACGGCGTGATGCCGCCGATGCGCGGGGCGTCGGGCTGGAGGAAGTCGACGGCGTTAAGGTCGACGAGGCGCATCAGTTCGGCGGCGGAGGTCAGCATCTCGCCGGTGGCGATGGGAGTGGCGAGCTCGGCGGCGAGGGCGGCGTGGCCTTCGGCGTCGTGGGCGTCGAGGGGCTCTTCGATCCACACGAGGTTCAAGGGCTCGACGATGCGGCCGAAGCGCAGCGCGGTGATGCGGTCCCATTGCTGGTTGGCGTCGATCATGATCGGGGTGTCGGGGGCGACGCGGCGGACCATTTCGAGCCGCTCGATGTCCTTCATCGGGTCGGGCTGGCCGACCTTCAGCTTGATGCCGCCGATGCCGCGCTCCACCGCGCGGGCGACGCCCTCGCGCACGGCGCCGTCGTCGGAAGAGAAATAGCCGGCGGAGGTGTTGTAGACGCGCACCCCGTCGCGGTGGGCGCCGAGGAGTTTGGCGAGCGGCAGGCCGGCGCGCTTGGCCTTCATGTCCCACAGCGCGATGTCGAAGGCGGCGATCGCCTGCATCGCGAGGCCCGACCGGCCCATGGAGGCGCCAGCCCAGGCGAGCTTTTCGGCGAGGCGGGCGATGTCGTTCGGGTCTTCGCCCAGAAGCTCGCCGGCGATCTCCTTGGCGTGGGCGAACATCCCTTCGCCGCCGGCGCGGATCGAATAGGCGAAGCCGAGGCCCGTCGGCCCGTGCGCGCTCTCGATCTCGGCGATGAGGCACGGGACGTCGGAGAACGGCTTCTGCCGCCCCGTCATCACCTTGGCATCGGCGACCGGGGGCACATTGAGCGGCACACGCACGAGGCGCACCACCACGCGGGTGATGCGGTCGAGGGTGGCGGGGCCGGTGGCGAGACCCGCGGCGACGGGGTTTTCCGGGATCAGGCGCTGCATGGTCACGCCGTGTGGGTCGCGGACGTCCAGGCTCTCGCCTGGTCCGACAGGGTGAGGCCGAGGCCGGGGCGGTCCGGCACCCACATGCGGCCGTCGCGGATCTCGAGGCGCTCGTTGAAGAGGGGTTCCAGCCACTCGAAGTGCTCCACCCACGGCTCGTGCGGATAGGCGGCGGCGAGGTGGAGGTGGATCTCCATGGCGAAATGGGGGGCGAGGCGCATGCGCTTGTGGTCGGCGAGGGCGCAGATCTTCAGAAACGGCGTGATGCCGCCGACGCGCGGCGCGTCGGGCTGGATGAAGTCGACGCTATTGCAGCGGATCAGCTCGGCATGCTCGGCGGCGCTCGTCAGCATCTCGCCGGTGGCGATGGGGGTGGCGAGCTCGGCGGCGAGGGCGGCGTGACCCTCCGCGTCATAGGCGTCGAGGGGCTCTTCGATCCAGGTGAGGTTGAGCGGCTCGACGATGCGGCCGAAGCGCAACGCCGTCACCCGGTCCCATTGCTGGTTGGCGTCGATCATCACGGGCATCGAGCCGCCGACGTGGGCGCGCACCTCTTCGAGGCGCGCGATGTCGACCATCGGATCGGGCTGGCCGACCTTCAGCTTGATGCCGCCGATGCCGCGGGCGATGGCGGTGTCGATGCGCGCCTTCACCTCGTCCATCGCCATCGACAGGTAGCCGGACGAGGTGTTGTAGCAGCGCACCCCGTCGCGGTGGGCGCCCAGCAGCTTGGCGAGGGGGAGGCCGGCGCGCTTCGCCTTCATGTCCCACAGCGCGATGTCCATCGCGGCGATCGCCTGCACCGCGAGGCCCGAGCGGCCCATGGAGGCACCGGCCCAGCAGAGCTTGTCGTAGAGGCGGGCGGTGTCGTTGGGATCTTCGCCGATGAGTTCGCCGCAGATCTCCTTGGCGTGGGCGAAGAGGCCGGGGCCGCCGGCGCGCTTGGAATAGGAAAAGCCGAGCCCGGTGTGGCCGCCTTCGGAGGTGATCTCGGCGAACAGGAAGGCGATCTCGGTGAGGGGCTTTTGGCGGCCCGTCAGCACCTTGGCGTCGGAAATCGGGGAATGGAGCGGGAGGGCGGCGAGGCTCACCGTGACCTTGGCGATGCGGTCGAGGGTGGCGGGGCCGGGGGCAAGGCCCGCCTGCATCGGGTTCGCCGGAATCAGGCGCTCGCGCTGCGGCTTCTCGATCATGTTCATGGCATGGATCCGTTGGGGGTCGTGAGCGTCTCGCGGGCGACGCTGGCAAGGGTGTGGGTGAGGTCGTCGGCCCCCGGACGCAGGCACATGTGCGTCGCGACATTGCCGAGGGCGGGCAGACCGAGGTCGGGGCTCGCGCGCTCGAGCTGCGGGGTGATGTAGCTCGCCGGCAGCGGCGAGATGGCGAGGTCGGCCATCAACGCGGCCATCTGGCCGTGGGAGTATTCGCAGGAGAAGGCGGTGCGATAGGCGATCCCCGCCCGCTCCAGCGCCTCGACCGCCATGTGGCGCCACGGGCAGTTGTAGCCCGGCAGCGCCAGCGGCACGGGGCGCTGGAACATTGCCGTACCCCCCGCGCGCCCCAGCCACACGAGCGGCTCGGCGTGGAGGATCTCGCCCGGCAGCCCGCCCTTTTGGGCGGCCTCGGCGGCGACGAAGGCGATGTCGAGCTCGCCGCGCCCGAGGCGCTCCACCAATGTTGGGCTGAGGCCGAGGACGAGCTCGATCTCCGCCTCCGGGCAGAGCTTGGAGAACCGGGCGAGGGTGGGGGGCAGGAGGCGCGTCTCGTAGTCGTCCGGCGCGCCGACGCGCACGAGGCCCGAGAGGCGCGGTCCCAGGAAGCGCGACACCGCCTCCTCGTTGAGCGAGAGGATGCGCCGGGCGTAGTTCAGAAGCTCCTCGCCCGCCGAGGACAGGGCGACCGATCGGCCGGATTTTTCGAAGAGGCGCGTGGTGAGCTGGTCTTCGAGCCGCGCCATCTGCATCGACACCGCCGAGGGCGTGCGACGGACGCGCTCGGCGGCCGCCTTGAAGCTGCCGGTCTCGCACACCGAGACGAAGGTGCGGATGAGGTCGTGCTCCAGGAGAGGGGTCGGCATGGCGGGCTCCATCGTTGGCGATGGATCAAAATGACTGACCTTTGACGTCAGAACAATTCGTTCGACTGATGTGTCGTGCGGGCGCACAGTCCCCCTCGTCCAATCGACGAGGTGATGTGATGACGGAACGGACCGCGCTGCGGGATCGAACGGGCCTCCTCGGCGTCGCCGCCCGCTGGCGTGACGCGCGGCGGCGCCGACGGGCGATCGCGACGCTCTTGGAGCTGTCTCCGGCGGAGCTTGCCGACCTCGGCGTCGTGCGGGGCGAGGTCGAGGCGGCGCTTGCCGGGCGGGGCGATGCGCCGCGCCGCTTGGCGGAGGCGATGGCGGAGCGGGCGCGCACGGAGCGCGCCCCGGCACGGGTGCCCGGCGCGAAGCCTCTCCTCGCGCTCCTCGTGACGCCGGAGGGGCGGACGCGGACGATGGCGCGGCCGTTGCCTGGGGCGTGGAGCGAGGGGCGCGGGGCACGGCGGGCGGCCTAGTTGATCGCCGGCTCGGGCACGGCGGGGCCATATGCCGTCGTCAGGAAGTCGAAGTCGCAGCCCGAGTCCGCCTGCATGATGTGCTTGGTGAACATCACCCCATAGCCGCGCCCGTAGCGCGGGGCGGGCGGCGTCCAGGCGGCGCGGCGACGCTCCAGCTCCTCGTCCGACACGCGCATGTTGAGGGTGCGGTTCGGCACGTCGAGCTCGACGATGTCGCCCGTGCGCAGCAGCGCCAGCGGGCCGCCCACATAGGCCTCGGGAGCGACGTGCAGGATGCAGGCGCCGTAGGAGGTGCCGGACATCCGCGCGTCGGAGAGGCGCACCATGTCGCGATGGCCCTTCTTCAGCAGCGCCTGGGGCATCGGGATCATGCCCCATTCGGGCATGCCCGGCCCGCCTTGGGGTCCGGCGTTGCGCAGCACCAGCACCGTGTCGGGCGTCATCGGATGGTCGGGGTCGTTGATGATCGCCTTCAATTCGTCGTAGCTGTCGGCGACGAGGGCGCGGCCGGCGTGCACGCGGAACTTCGGATCGCAGGCGGCCGGCTTGATCACCGCGCCGTCGGGGGCGAGGTTGCCGCGCAGCACCGCGAGCGAGCCTTCGTGGTAGACCGGATTGTCGATCGGGCGGATGACGTCGTCGTTGAAGACGCGCGCTGTCTCGAGGCCTTCGCCGAGCGTCTTACCCGTCACCGTGATCACCGAGGTGTCGAGCTTGTCGCCGAGCACCTTCATGAGCGCGCGCAGGCCCCCGGCGTAGAAGAAGTCCTCCATCAGGTAGCCCTTGCCGGTGGGGCGGACGTTGGCGATCACCGGGGTGGTGTGGCCGATGGCGTCGAGGTCGTCGAGCGTCAGCGGGATGCCGGCGCGCCGGGCCATGGCGATGAGATGGATGATGGCGTTGGTCGAGCAGCCGGTCGCCATCGCCACCGTCACGGCGTTTCTGACGGCGGCTTCGGTGATGATCTTGTCGGGTGTGAGGTCCTCCCACACCATGTCGACGATGCGCCGGCCGCACTCCGCCGCCATGCGCTGGTGGTTGGCGTCGGCGGCCGGGATGGAGGAGGCGCCCGGCAGGGTGAGGCCGAGCCCTTCGGCGATGGCGGTCATGGTGGAGGCCGTGCCCATCGTCATGCAGTGGCCGTAGGAGCGGGCGATGCCGCCCTCGATGCCTTGCCACTCCTCCTTGGTGATGGTGCCGGCGCGCCGCTCGTCCCAGTATTTGAAGGAATCGGTGCCCGAGCCGAGCACCTGGCCGGCGTAGTTGCCGCGCAGCATCGGCCCGGCGGGCAGGTAGATGAACGGCACCCCCATGGAGACCGCCCCCATGGTGAGGCCGGGGGTGGTCTTGTCGCAGCCGCCCATCAGGACGGCGCCGTCGATCGGGTGGGAGCGCAACAGCTCCTCGGTCTCCATGGCGAGCATGTTGCGGTAGAGCATCGTCGTCGGCTTGACGAAGTTCTCCGACAGCGACAGCGCCGGCAGCTCCATCGGGAAGCCGCCGGCCTGCAGGATCCCCCGCTTCACCCACTCCACGCGATCCTTGAAATGCATGTGGCAGGGCTGCGCGTCGGACCAGGTGTTGACGATGGCGATGATCGGCTTGCCTTCCCAATCCTGCGGTCCGTAGCCCATCTGCATGGTGCGCGAACGGTGACCGAAGGAGCGGAAGTCGTCCGGTGCCATCCAGCGAGCGGAGCGGAGTTGGTCGTAGGTCTTGCGGGTCATCGGGGTCTCGAATCAGGAAATGGGTGCAGCAAACTCGAACATGAGGGCGATGAGGCCGGCAGCGAGGAAGACGCCGACGATCCACGGCGCGAAGCCGTAGGCGTCCATGTCTTTGCGGGCGTCGCGTCCCATCATGGCGGGTCTCCTTTTCTAACTGAGCGCGGCCGGAAGCCAGAGGGCGATCTGGGGAAAGATCATCACCAGGGCGAGACCGATGATCTGAAGGACGATGAAGGGCAGCACGGAGAGGAAGATTTCCTGCAGCGTCACGTCCCGCGGGGCCACCGACTTCAGCCAGAAGCAGGCCGGGCCGAAGGGCGGCGACAGGAAGTAGATCTGGATGTTCATCACGAAGAGGATGCCGAACCACACCTTCGCCTGGTCGACGGTGAGGCCGAGGTCGGGCGCCAGCGTCTCCACCACCGGCGCGAACACGGGCACGGTGATGAACACGATGGCGATCCACTCCATGAAGGTGCCGAGCACGACGAGGATCGCCATCATCACGAGGATCGTGCCGATCGCCGGCAGACCGAGGTCGAGGAAGAGGGAGCGCATGAAGTCGCCCCCGCCGACGAGGTTGAAGATGCCGACGAAGGAGACGGCGCCGAGGATCAGCCAGATGATGGTGCCGACGGTGGTCATGGAGCCGAGCAGCGCCGCCGAAATCACACTCCAGCGGAACTGGTTGCGCACGGCCGCGACGACGAGCGAGCCGAGGCAGCCGACGGCCGCCGCTTCGGTGACGGAGGCGACGCCGCCGTAGATCGAGCCCATCACCGCCGCGATCAGGATGATGCAGAGGATGACGGCCGTCATCCGCGCGCGCGAGAGGCCGCCCTTGTGGCCGGTGATCTCCGCCACCTCGGCCGCCGTCGGCGCCATCTTGGGGTTGAGGTTGACGCGCAGGAGCACGTAGCCGGCGTAGAAGAGGGCGAGCATGATGCCGGGGATCGCGCCGGCCATGAAGAGATCGCCGATGCCCACTTCCGCGGAGAGGCCGTAGACGATCATGATGATCGACGGCGGAATGAGGGTGGCGAGGGCGCCCGAGGCGCAGATCAGGCCGATCGTCAGCTTGCGGTCGTAGCCGAGGCGGAACATCTGCGGCAGCGCGACGAGGCCGAGCATGACGATCTCGCCGCCCATCACGCCCGACATCGCCGCGAGGATCACCGCCACGATGACGGTCTGCACCGCGACGCCGCCGCGCAGGTTGCCGGAGAAGATGCTCATCGCGTCGAAGAGGTCCTCGGCGATGCCGGCGCGCTCCAGGATCGATGCCATCAGCACGAAGAAGGGGATGGCGACGAGGGTGTAGTGCTCCAGAAGTCCCGCGGCGTTGGTCGAGACGAGATAGAGGCCGCGCGGTCCGAAGAAGGCGATCGCCATGATCACCGACACGATGAGGGTGACGATGCCGAGCGGCATTCCCGTCATCATCAGCGCGACGAGGAGGATCACCATGATGACGGAGATCGTGCCGAGGTCGTAGGCGCGCATGTTGAGGGCGCGGGAGGGATCGAGCGCGGCGGCGATGTCGGAGAAGAAGCCGGAGACGGTGCCGAACACCGAGGCCTCGCCCATGATCGCGGTGAGCGCGGCGGCGAGGAAGTAGATCAGCATGAACGCCGCGACGAGCTTCACCACGAGCCGCGACAGCGGCAGCCTCAGGTGGCGGTGAAGGTTGACGAGGAGCTGGGTGAGATAGAGGAAGCCGCCGAGCACCAGGAGCGACTTCAGCACCATCGGCATCGGCGAGTTGAAGGCGCTGCCGGTCTTCTCGAGCTGGCTGATGGAGATGTAGGCGCGCAGCGAGGCGTCGGACAGCAGCATGTAGAGCGCGACGATGCCGACGATCATCGCGAACGTGTCGAGCCACCAGCGGGTGCGCTCGGAGGCCATCACGTGGAAGACGGTGATGCCGATATGGCGCTGCTTCAGCGTGATGTAGCCCGACGACAGCATCCAGGTGGTGGCGCACAGCACCATCACCACCTCGAAGGCCCACAGCGTCGGCGCGTTGAAGAGGTAGCGGGCGAACACCTCGTAGAGGGTCACCCCGGCGGCGACCATGTAGAGCACGGAGACCGCGATGCCGCTGAAGTGGCTGACATGGTCGACCGGGCCATAGCGATCGAAGGGGAGCGTGCCCTCGGCATGGATCGGGTCGTCACCGGCGATCTCGACGTCGGTGTCCCGGTCGATACGCTGTTGCGTGTCGGTAGCCATGTCGTCTCCCCCTTGCGACGGCAGGTGGCGGCGGGTGATGCGGCGTCCGGTGGCCGGCGCCGGCCGCCACGATGGGCGGCTTCAGGCGGTCGGCGCGGCACGCGTCGCCCGCTCGGCAACGCAAGATGTTGTTCTGATTGTCGTCGTGATGGTGGGCGCGGTGGTGCCGCGCCCACGGGACGTGGCCGTCAGTCGGCCAGGAGGCCGGCTTCCTTCATGAAGCTGAGGTGCGACTCGTAGGTCTCCTTGGCGAGCGGAGAGCCGGCCGCGAAGGCCTCCCACGCCTCCACCGCGATGGCGCGCAGCTTGTCGCGCTCCTCCTGCGACCAGTCGATGATCTCGAGGTCGCCGGCGGCGCGGTCGCGGGCCACGAGCTTGCGGTCCTGCAGATCGACGGCGCGGCGCAGGTCGTTGTAGGCGGCCTCGTACCAGACCTCGAGGGCGGTCTGCTCGGCCGGCGTCAGCTCGTCCCACACCTGCTGGTTGAGGGTGAATTGCAGGATCGGGGTGGAGTGGATGCCCGGGAAGATCGGGAACTTGGCGATCTTGTGCATCCCGTTGGCGTCGTTGTTGGCGTAGGCCGAATTGTCGGCCGCGTCGATCACGCCGCGCTCGAGGGCGCCGTAGGTCTCCGATCCCGGCAGGGCGACGGGGGCGGCGCCGGCGCGCTTGAACACGTCCGAGGCGAGGCCTTCCGGCGAGCGGATCTTCTTGCCGGCGAGGTCGGCGACGCCGCGGATGGGCACGGTGGAGACGAACGCCTCGCGGGCGTAGGCGCCGCAGCCCACCACCTTCACGCCGGGGTGGTACTTGTCGTGGATCTTCTGCAGCATCTCCTTGCCGCCGCCACGCGCGCAGTAGGTCTGGATCTGGTCGGCCGTGTCGTAGCCGGCGATGAGGTCGCCCATCAGCGCGAAGGCCGGGTCCTTGCCGGCGAAGTAGTTGATGGAGGTGAGGTCGCCGTCGAGGATGCCGACGCCGATCGCCTCGGGTGTCTCGCGCCGCGGCACCACCGACTCGATGGGCAGGAGATCGATCTCCAGCGAGCCGTTGGTCATCTCCTTGAGCTTCGGCAACCACTCCTCGCGCAGGAACACGAGGCTGTAGTGGCTGGCGTTGGAGCTCGTCTGAACCTTGAGCGTGCGCGCTTCGGCCCCATCGGGCGAGGTGAAGCCCACCATCACTGCAATGGCGGTCGACATGGCGAGGGTCGCCATTCCTCTGACCATCATATCCGTCCTCCCTTGTTATTCGGTTCACCGGGCCCCGCAAGAATGGGACGTTGGTGCCGTTGAAGAATAGTAATATATTAGTTGGGTGATATTCGCAAACGGTTGGGAGTACCCGCTTTCGCAGTGCGGCGTGCCGCCTTAAACACCCGTGTCGAAGGGGATTGGCGATGGTTCTGGACGACGGTGCCGACCGCAGTGGCATGGGCCGAGGCATGGTGTCCGGCGCGGGCTCGTCCGCGGCGGCGCGGCTCTATGACGATGTGCGTCGCCGCATCATCTCGATGGAGATCGCGCCGGACTCGATCCTGTCGCGCGCCGAGCTCGCGCGCGAATACGGCGTTTCCCTCACACCGGTGCGCGAGGCGATCCAGCACCTCGAGCGCGACGGGCTGGTGGTGACTTTTCCGCAGTCGCGCACCGTCGTGACGCGGATCGACGCCTCGGCGATGTTCGAGGCGCACTTCCTGCGCGTTTCGGTGGAAACCGAGGTGGTGCGTAAGCTTGCCGCAGGTCGCCACGACGATGCCTGGCGGCAGGCCGGGGCGCTCATTCGCATGCAGGAGTCGCTGGTCGGCGACATCGACCAGATCGGCATGTTCTACAGCCTCGACGACACCTTCCACCGGCTGCTCTTCACCGAGATCGGCCATCTCGGCATCTACGGGCTCCTCAGCGGCCTGTCGGGCCATCTGGCGCGGGCGCGCCGGCTCGACGTGCCCCGGACCGAGAAGATGCAGGCGGTGGTGGACGAGCACCGGGCGGTGCTCGACGCGCTCCTCGTCAACGACCCGGAGGGCGCCGCGGAGGCGATGCGGGGCCATCTCAGCGGGACGATCCGACGGATCCAGGCCCTGCGGGCGGCGCACCCGAACGCCTTCATCGCCGCCTGAGGGGAGCAACCCTTGGTATCGAAACCGGGGAGACTTGCGCAATACGCGAGTGGAATGCTAGCATTTTACAAAACATTGCATTTTATATTCTCTTTAATCGCCTATGATCCCTTTGCTTCTTATTGCCGTTTCCAGGCAGCTGCAGGGATTCGACCCGAGTAGCCAAGCTTATTTATCGGTAGCGGGAGTGTGGTAAGCGTTGCGCGTTGAGTTTAGGAATGATGCCATCGTCTGTGCCAGCTCCTCGAAGACCCAAGCCGCATAATGATCAGCGATGGCAGCTCGAAGATGCATGACATTTTGGTTGTCGCTGAAGATGTGACACGAGTAGCACGGTCCGATGCCGGCCGATCCGGGCGGACGGCGCGTGCCTGGGCTTGGCTGATACTGGCGCTCGTCATGGCCGCCGGACCTGCCGCCGCCCAGACCGATCCCCATCAGAGCACGACGCCCGACTACGCCGATCTGCCGATGATCGTCGCGGAGGAGTTGTCGCTCTTCGCCAAGAATGCCGTCGAGGGGCGGCTGCGCTCCATCGGGTCGGTTGCGCAGGACCTCATGGCCCTGCGCAACAGCGAGATCGACTTCACCACCCTCGGGCTGGCCGCCTTCGCCGAGGATCTCGCACGCGATCCCGCCCCCGGCGAGCCCAACGATCCGGTCATTCTGGCGAGCCTCGGTCAGTCGACGGACTACGAGCACGTCGTCGCCTATGGCGGCGACGCGGTGACCGACCCTTCCTGGCTGCGGGGGCATCGCGTCGGGGTCCCGAACGCGCCGGATCCGCGTCTTCTCTGGGCCACCTTCTCCTCCTACTACGGGCTCGCCCCGCAGGATGTGGAGGTGGTGGACATCGACGCCGAGGAGGCCGGCGACAGGCTCGCCGGCGGCGACGTTCAGGCGGTGGTGACCTGGCAGCCCTTCACCGCACGCCTGAAGCGGCGCTTCGGCGAGAAGGCGCACATCTTCTCGGTCAACCACCTCTACACCTCGCGCTGGGTGCTGGTGACGCGGCGCGAGCTCGTTGAGGCGAGCGCGGAGACGTGCTCGCGCGTCCTCGCGGCGCTCGGCGAGGCGATTGAGCAGATCGAGGCGGATCCGGCGCTGGCCGGCGCCATCTTCGCCGACTATGCGGGCCTCGATACGGCGGATACGGCGGCGCTCGAGGGGGCGATCAGCTTCGACCTCAGCGTCGACTGGTCGCTGATTGCGGAGCTTCAGCACCGTCTCGCATGGCTGGCGCACGAACACGGCAAGCCGGTGGAGGCGAACGGCCGGCTGCTCGACATCATTCGCATCGATCCCTTGGCGACGGTCACGCCTTCGGCAGCGCGGCTGCCGGGCGCCCTGGGCGCAAGACATCGCGGCGCTCCGTGAAGCTCTATCGCCTCGCGATCGTCGTCATCATCGTTGCCTTCACGGGCATCGCTGCGCTCGCGGGCCTCGGCTGGGTCACCTATGTCGAGGCACGCAAGAGTCAGGTGGTGCTCACCGAGCTCGTCGATCTGAAGAGCGACATCGACGCCTTCTCCGTCGCCGCCGACAGCCTGCTCCTCTACGAGACCGACGGTGCGCTTCTCGGTGCCGTGATCGCCGATGGGGAAGGGATCGTCCGCCGTCTCGACGCGGTCGCCGCCGTCGCCCCCGAGGCGCACAAGGCGGCGCAGCGGGTCGAGCCGATGCTGCTGCTGCTGACCGAGTTCGGCCGGGGGCTGCCGGAGGCCTCCGACGCGGGCGGTGCCAACGATCCCGCGGGGCCGCTCGCGATTCCGATGCGTGCGCGATCGCTGATCAGCCAGATGGCCAATCTCGGCATCGCGCTCGACATCGCCATGGACCGTGCGCACAGCTACCAGCGCCAGGTGATCGACAAGGCGCTGGCGCGTCTCATCGCCATCTTGGCGATTGCCGGCGGCGGCCTCGGCCTTCTGGTGGTTGCGGGCTTCGCCATGAGCTTCCGCGTGATCGCGGTGCCGCTGCGGCAGATGACGCGGGTGATCGCCCGCATCGAGAGCGGCGAGCCCGAGGCGCGCATGCGCGGCGGCGGCTTCAGCGAGCTCCACGACCTCGCCAACGCGTTCAACCGGCTGGTGGAGCGCGAGCACACCGCCAAGGCGCAGCTGGTCGCCTCCCAGCAGGACCTTGCCGACCGCGCTCGTCTCCTCGCCGAATCGCAGCGCATCGCGCACATCTGCAGCTGGCAGCGCGATCTCAGAACCCAGGAGGTGAAGTGGACCGAGGAGGCGCGCGAGATCCTCGGCATCGACACTACCTACGTCGACGGCGAAGGCACGGTGTTCATCGACCTCGTCCACCCGGACGACCGGGCGGCCTTCATGGCGGCGCGCGAGGCGTCCTATTGCGGAGACGGGCCGACGGCGATCAAGCACCGCATTATCCGGCCCGACGGCGAGCTGCGCTTCTGCGTCACGCGGTCGGTGGCGAAGGTGGAGGAGAACGGCCGGGCGGTGGTGATGGCCGGCACGCTGCAGGACGTGACCGATCAGGAGATCGCCGAGCGGGCCGACGCCGAGCAGCGCCGCATCCTGGAGATGGCCGGCCGCATCGCCCGGTTCGGCGGCTGGACGGTGGATGTCGGCACGTGGCGGGTGACGTGGTCGCGCGAGATGTGCGCCCTCCACGGCCTGCCGGAGGGGGCGACGCCGACGCTGCAGCAGGTGCTCGCCTTCATCGTGGCCGAGGACCGGGAAAAGATGACGCGGGCCATGATGGCCTGCATCAACCAGGGCACGCCCTACGACGAGGAATGCCGCGTCGAGAACGCCCAGGGCAACGTCCTGTGGGTGCGCACCGTCGGTGAGGCGGTGCGGGACGAGAACGGCAACATCGTCAAGCTCGCCGGCGCGTTACAGGACCTGACGACCCAGAAGAACGTGGAGGAGATGCTCCGCCACACCCAGCGCCTCGAGGCGGTGGGTAAGCTGACGGGCGGCGTCGCGCACGACTTCAACAACATGCTGACGGTGATCATCGGCGCGGCGCAGATCATGGTGGATCGGGTGTCGAACGATCCGATGCTGAGCAAACTCGCCGACATGACGCTGACGGCGGCCAACCGTGGGGCGAAGCTGACGAGCCGGCTCCTCGCGGTGGCGCAGCGCCAGACGCTGGCGCCGAAGCCGACCGACCTCGTCGGCCTGCTCCTCGGCATGGAGAACCTGCTCCGGCGGGCGATCGGCGAGGACATCGAGCTCGAGATCAACTCGCCGGCGAACCTGTCGCGGGCGATGATCGATCCGAACGAGCTCGAGAACGCCATCCTCAACCTGTGCATCAATGCGCGCGACGCGATGCCGGACGGCGGGGTGCTGCGGATCGACGTGGAGGAGTGCTGGCTCGGCGAGAGCATGACGCGCAAGAACGGCAGCGTCTTGCCCGGCACCTACGTGATGGTGTCGATCTCCGACACCGGCCACGGCATGGACCAGGCGACGGTGAGCCGCTGCTTCGAGCCCTTCTTCACGACCAAGGAGGAGGGGCGCGGCTCCGGCCTCGGCCTGTCCATGGTGTTCGGCTTCGTGAAGCAGTCGAACGGCCACATCGAGCTCGATTCGGAGGTCGGGGTCGGGACCACCATCAAGCTCTACCTGCCGGTGGTGACCGGCGACGTCGAGCTCGAGGAGGAGCCGGAGGATCTCGGCACCGCCGAATCGGGCAACGAGTTCGTGCTGGTGGTGGAGGACGACGACCTCGTAGCCGCCTCGCTGGAGAGCAAGCTGGAGCGGCTGAACTATCGCGTGGAGGTGGCCCGCAACGGCCCCGAGGCGATGCGCATCCTGCGCCAGCATCCCGACATCGACCTCCTGTTGACCGACATCGTCATGCCGGGCGGCATGAACGGGCGTCGTCTCGCCAAGGAGGCGGGCCAGCTGCGACCGGGGCTCAGCGTCGTTCTGATGTCCGGTTATTCGGACCAGCTCACCGCCACCGAAGGGGCGGAAGGGCCGAAGATCCTGCTGCGCAAACCGTTCACACGCGAACAGCTCGCGGCGGCCCTCCGCCGGGCTCTCGAGACGGCCGACACCGTCTGACGACGGGTGCCGCAGGGCCGAGATATCGGCGCTGCGAGACGGCCGTCCCACCCCTCCAATACTCGACCGATCATGAGGCGGCGCCGCATTCTCGCCACGGTCTGCGCTGGAATGGGACGATTCGGAGACTTGCGCTTAGGAATTGCTTATAGGATCTCGCTATAGGGTGAATTGTTAAGAAATTGTTGTCTTTGTGTAATTGGAGCGCTATTCTTCCAAGGAAAGTAACGTGACGCTTTTTGGTCATATATTGCATAAAGCCGGCGGGGTTGATTGATCGCTTTCGGGCTCCGAGGGGTTGCGTTGCAGAAAAGTGCTGAATATCAGGGGTCCACGTCATATTGACGCCTTGGCCCAATTGCCTGCATATGAGGGTTGAGACATAGCGGCGTGAGGGCCGTGCTCTGTCGCACAGCGGTGACAGCGTTCACAGCGTCTTTAATGACTAAGAATGTTTGCTTAAAAAATAGCCCTCACGGAAAGATGGAGCGTCGCTTGGAAATCGTTCTCTATGTCTTTGGCGATGCCCCCAATTCGTCACGTGCGAGACGAAATCTCGCCGCATTTTGCCATGCCAATCCAGCCATGACACAGCGCTTCGAAGTGGTCGATCTGATCACCGAGCCCGAGCGCGGCGTGACGGATCGGGTGGTGGTGACGCCTCATGTCGTGGTCAAGTCCGCTTCAATGGTCCGTCATATTATCGGAGACCTCTCCGATACGACCGCGCTTGCCGAGGCATGCGCCGGCGTGGTGGCAACTCAGTCGGTAGATGACGCAAAGGCAGGGTAATCCTTCCGAGCAGGACGAACGGGCGGCCAAAGGCGATGGCGAGACGCTCAACGAGCTGATCGCGCAGCTCGAGGCGTTGACGACGCGGATCGAAGCGATGGGCGGCGGCGGCGTCGACGCCATCGTCGGTCAGAGCGGTTCGATCTATCTCGGCCACGCCGCCCGATCGCACTTCGTGCAGCAGGCGAACCTGTTGCGGCCGATCTTTCGCAGCGCCGCCACCGGCATGGTGCTGCTCGATCCGCAAAAGGCGATCGTGTCCGCCAATCCCGCCTTCTGCGAGATGCTGCGCGCCCCCGAGGACAAGGTGGCCGGCCTCGCCTTTCTCGACCTCATCATGGAGGCGCCGGGCAGCGAGGCCGATCCCTTTGCCGAGCTCAACGCGACGCGAACGACGAGCCGCATCTTCGAAGCGCTGCTGCGCGGTCTCAACGGCCGCTTCATCGCGACCCGCATCAGCGCCTCCGCCGACCGCGACGGCGACGGCGAGGTGCTCGGCTACGTCGCCATCGTGGAGAACATCACGCCGCAGAAGCTCGCCGAGGCGGAGCGTTCGCGCATCGCCCAGTTGGAGCGCGCCGCCCGCCAGGAGGCGGCGATCAAGGGCATCCAGTTCAACACCCTCTTCGAGGCTCTACCCGGGCTCTATTTCGTGTGCACCAGCGACCTCGTGGTGGTCGGCGCGAGCGACGCCTTCGTCGAGGCGATCGGCGTGGAGCGGGGCGACTTCGTGGGGCGCGAGCTGTTCGACGCGCTGCCGCCGGAGCCGTTCGGCTACTCGCCCGCGACGGCGGCCCTCTTGCGCACCTCGCTCGAAAAGGTCCGCGCCACCGGCCGGCCGGACCCGATGCCGCTGCAGCAGCGGGTGATTCCGGGGGCGGCCGGCGAGGACGGCGACACGCGCTACTGGGAGCCGCTCAACTCGCCCGTCTTCGGCATCGGCGGCAAGGTCGAGTTCATCATCCACCGGGCCGACGACATCACCGACACGCGCCGTCGCGAGGAGGCGCTGGAGCGCTCGGTGCGGGCCGTCAGCCAGAGCGAGGAACGCTTTCGCCAGCTCGCCAACGCGCTGCCCCAGAAGGTGTGGGTCGCCGATGCGGGCGGTGGGCTGCAGTTCGCAAGCCACCGCCTCGTCAACTTCATCGGCGAACCCAACGTCCTCGAGCACGAGCAGCTCTTCGACGGCGTGGTCCATCCGGAAGAGGCCGAGGGCTTCGCTCTTTTGTGGTCCGAATCGCTCGCCACCGGCATCCCCTTCGCCACCGACTTCCGCATGCGGCGGGGGTCGGACGGCATGTATCGCTGGCAGCACGCGACGGCGGTGCCGATCCGCAACGAGGCGGGCGGGGTGGTCGAGTGGTACGGCACGCTCAACGACGTGCACGACCTCAAGATCGCCGAGGCCAATGCGCGCCGCCTCGCCCAGCAGCTCGACGGCACGCTGCGCAGCATCACCGACGGGGTGATCACCTGGGACCGGGCGTGGCGCTACACCTTCGTCAATGCCGAGGCCGAGCGCCTCGTGCGCCGCAATCAGGACGAGCTTCTCGGCCATTGCCTGTGGGACGAGTTCCCCGAGCTGATCGGCACCGAGCTCGACTACAACTTCCGCCGCGCGGTCGACGAGATGGCCTCGCGCCGCTTCACCTACGCCTCGCCGGTGATGCGCAAATGGGTCACGGTGTCGATCTTCCCGTTCGCCGACGGGGTGACGGTGATCTTCCGCGACGTGGAGCGCGAGAGGGTGCGCGAGCAGCGCCTGCGCCTCCTCGAGGCGGCGGTGTCCCAGCTCAACGACATCGTCCTCATCACCGAGGCCTATCCGCTCGACCCGCCCGGCCCGCGCATCGTTTTCCTCAACGAGGCGTTTCAGGCGAACACGGGATATACGATGGCCGAAGCCATCGGGTCGACGCCGCGCCTTCTCCAGGGGCCGGGCACCAACCGCGCCGAAACGCGGCGGATCCGCGAGGCGCTGGTGCGCCGCGAGCCGGTGCGCGCCGAGCTCCTCAACTACAAGAAGGGCGGCGACCCGTTCTGGCTCGAGCTCGACATTCTGCCCCTCTTCGACACCTCCGGCGACGTGACCCACTTCGTGTCGGTGATGCGCGACGTGACCTCCCGCAAGCGGCAGCAGTCGCTGATGACGTGGCAGGCGGAAATGCTCGACAAGTCCGCCGACGCGATCATCGTGCGCGACACCGCCAACGTCGTGACCTACTGGAACCGCACGGCCGAGCGGGTCTACGGCTTCTCGGCGGAGGAGGCGATCGGGCGGCACATTTCCGACCTCATCGACCACAATCCGGTGGCGCTGCGGGCGGCGATGCGCGAGACGATCGAAACCGGCCACTGGGTCGGGCGGATGGACAAATACCGCAAGGACGGCTCGGTGCTGACGGTGCAGGCCAACTGGTCGCTGATCCCGGCGAGCGACGAGCGCGACGCGGCGATCCTGACGATCAACACCGACATCTCCGAGAAGGTGCGCCTGGAGCAGCAGATCGCCCAGAGCGCGCGGCTCGATTCGCTCGGCAAGCTGACCGGTGGCATCGCTCACGACCTCAACAATCTCCTCACCATCATGGTGGGCAGCACCGACCTGCTCCTCAAGAAGGCGGTCGACCGGCCCGACCTCATGACGCTCCTCACCATGTCGCGCTCGGCGGCGGAGCGCGGGTCGGATCTCGTGCAGCGCCTGTTGTCGTTCGCCCGGCGTCAGCCGCTCGACCCGCGCCCCACCGACGTCAACACCCTCATCACCAACTTCGAGCCGCTGCTGCGGCGGGCGATCGGCGAGAATATCGAGGTCGAGATCGTGATGCCGGGCGAGGTCTGGCTCGCCGAGGTCGACCCCGGGCAGCTCGAGAACGCCATCCTCAACCTGTGCATCAACGCCCGCGACGCGATGCAACCCGACGGCGGCCACCTCACCATCGAGACCAGCAACGTCGTGCTCGACGAGGACTATGTGAACCGCACAGTGGAGGTGGAGGCGGGCGACTACGTGCTCGTGAGCGTGACCGACACCGGCCACGGCATGGACGCGGCGACGCTCGACCGGGTGTTCGAGCCCTTCTTCACCACCAAGTCGGCGGGCTCGAGCAGCGGCCTCGGCCTCTCGATGGTCTACGGCTTCGTCAAGCAGTCGGGCGGCCATATCGCCGTCTATTCGGAGGAAGGGCAGGGCACCAGCGTCCGCCTGTTCCTGCCGCGCTCGGTGTCGACGTCCGACCCCATCGACGAGCCGACCCGGCGCGGCGAGATCGTCGGCGGCGACGAGGTGGTGCTTCTCGTCGAGGACGACGACATGGTGCGCGACCACGCGACCGATCTCCTCAAGGGGCTCGGCTACACCGTGATCGCTGCGGAGAGCGGACCGAGCGCGATGATCATGCTGCGCGACCACCCGGAGGTGGAGCTGCTCTTCACCGATGTGGTGATGCCCGGCGGCATGAACGGGAAGCAGCTCGCCGAGGCCGCGCGCGAGATGCGCCCCGACCTGCCGGTGCTCTACACTTCCGGCTACACCGACCACACGATCATCGCCCATGGGCGGCTGGAGCCCGGCGTCGTTCTCCTGAGCAAGCCCTACCGCCTCGCCGATCTCGCCAGCAAGCTGCGCCAGGCGCTGGAGGACGGCGGCACGCCCTGACCCGCATTCCGGCGAACCGCACATGTACGCGCCGGAACGCCCGTGAAATCAGGGTTTTAGGGGAGAGCGGTGAAGCGGGTCAGGCGAGGGACGACGTTGTCGATGAAGTCGTCGAGGTCGGGCGCGAAGTCGGGGAAGACGAGGCAGGCGCCGGTGACGCCGGTATCAGCGAGGGCGTCGAGGTGGGCGGCGACGGTGGCATGGCTGCCCACCACCAGATGGAAGCCCATGAAGGTGCGCTGCAGCGTGGGCATCGCCGCGTGGCCGGCCCGGTGGGAGTCGTTGCCGGAGGCGCCGAGCCAGTTGGCGATCGCCTCGGTGTCGGCGCCCGCGACGTAGGCGTCGCGGCGGGCGAGGGCGGCGGCGTCGGTGTCGGCCGCGATGACGGTCATCAGCACATAGGCGCCGACGGTGCGGCCCTCGGCGGCGGCGGCCTCGGCGATTTTGCCGGCGAGGGCGCCGAGGGCGGGGATGTCGTCCTTCATGCGGCCGACGAAGGCGTAGTCGGCCTGGCGGGCGGTGAAGGCGATCGCCTCGTCGGACTGGCCGGCGCAGACGATCGGCAGCCGCCGCGCCGGGGTGGGCCAGGAGGTGCAGTCCTCGAGGGTGAAGAAGCGCCCCTCGTGGGACACGCGGCCGTCGGCCCAGAGGCGGGTCATCACCTCCAGATACTCCGCCGCGTAGTCGTAACGGTGGGCGTAGTAGTCGTCCTCCGCCCAGAGGCCCATCTGGGCGTACTCGAACTTGTTCCAGCCGGCGACGATGTTCACCCCGAACCGCCCCGGCGCCACGTCGTCGATGGTGGCGGCCATCTTGGCGACGACGGCGGGGTGAATGGTGCGGATCGCCACGGAGGCGAAGAGGCGCATGCGGGAGGTGGTCGCGGCGAGGGCGGCGGTGAGGGTGAACGATTCGAGCGCGTAGTCCCAGTGGCGTGACGGGCCGCCATAGCCGCGCCACTTCACCTGCGACAGGGCAAAGTCGAAGCCGGCCGCCTCGGCGCGGGCGACGATGGCACGGTTCGTCGCGAAGGTGGGCAGATTGTCGGGCGGCAGCGTCGCCCCCATCACGGTCCCGCCGGAGGTGTTAGGCAGGAAGAGGCCGAGTTCGAAGCGCGGGGCCATTCAGCTCTCCGTGGAGGCGGCGAAGGGATCGGTGGGGTCGAGCGGGGCGACGTCGGTGAGCCGCTCGTCGGTCGTGAGGACCATGTCGAGCTGGTAGCGGTCGGGACGGTAGAGGGCGGTGAGATATTCGACCGGTGCGCCGCTCGTCGCGTGCACCACCCTCTGCACCTTGAGAAGCGGCGCCCCGACGTCGATGCCGAGATGGGCGGCCGTCGCCTGATTGGCGAGGGTCGCGCTGATCGCCTGGCGGGCCTCGCCGATGCCGACGCCCGCCGCCCGCATCAGCGCGATGAGGGGTGTGGTCTCGAGCGTGGCCTCGTCGAAGGTGCGGCCGATGGCGGCGGGCAGGACGGTCGCCAGCAGCGAGAAGGGCTCGCCGGCGTGGCTGCGCCGCCGCAGCGAGCGCTGCACCTCGGCGCCCTCCTGGAGGGCTAGGGCGTCCGCCTCTTCGCCGTTGGCGGCGCCGTAGGAGAATTCCAGCACCTCCACCGTCGTGTCGCGGCCCATGGCGGCGAGCGAGCGGAGCCAGTTGGCCGCGGAAGCGCGCAGCGGCGGATCCGGCCGCTCGTAGGCGACGGTGGTACCGCGGCCGCGGTGGCGGCGGACGAGGCCCGCATCCGCGAGCTCCGACAGAGCGCGCTTGGCGGTGATGCGGGAGACGCCGTAGAGGCGGGCGAGCTCGTGCTCCGAGGGCAGCCGGTCGCCCGCCTTGTGCGAGCCGGCGAGGATCTCGTCGCGATAGATCAGATAGATCTGGTGGTAGAGGGGCGAGCGGCTGGCGGCCGAGACGCCGGCCTCGCCGTGACCGCGTGCGGGCGGCGGCTTCACCACCCCGGCGTCCCCGGTTGGAACGCGGGTTGCAAGGCGGCGCCGGATACGTCGGCCGGGCGGCCGTGCCGCGCCGACGCGGATTCGCCCGGGCCCGGCGCCGGACGAGGCAAGACCGGCGGAGTATTCATGCCGTGCCGCATTCGGTTTCGTGCCGGTTATCCGCCATCGGCCTCTGCACCCATCCCCCACGATGTCGCATTCGCGGCTGGACAACTTGTTCGATTGAGATAACAATATGCCAAATGCATGGGGAGGCGTGCAAGCGTGACGTGCCGCGTGGTGTCGGGTAACGGCAAGATCGAGCCGCGGCGGCATCGCGGACGGGGCGCGCCGGCACCCGTCGTCGATCTTGGACATGGAGGCTCTCGATGGGCAAAGAGAGCGGTCGCCGCCTGACTTGGTTGCGCTACGGCGCCGGTCTCGTCTGCGGGCTCGTGCTGATCACCTTCACCGGCCTCGTCCTCTACTCGGTGGCGATGCGCTATTTCTTTCACGCTCCGCCGATCTGGGGCGAGGACATCCCCAAGCTGCTGTTCGTGTGGATGAGCTTCATTGGCGCCGGGTTCGCCTACCTGTTCGGCTTCAACATCCGCATGACGGTGCTCATCGACAAGGTGCCGCGCAATCCGCGGCGCGTCATCGAGTTCGTCATGCATCTGTCCATCGTGGCGATGCTCCTGGTGATCCTGTGGTACTCGCAACCGATCCTGAAGCTCACCGCCCGCAACACGGTGCTGTCCACCGGCCTCAAGGACATCTGGACCTATCTGCCGCTGCCCATCGCCTGCGTGCTGCTGCTGGCGAACGAGGTCTGGCGCCTCTACCGCATCGCCCGCGGTGAGGTGGACCGCTCCGGCCAGGAGGCCGATGATGCGCTCTGACGCTCGCCGCCGCGGAGCGCGCTGATGCTGCTCGCCGTCGTCATCGTCCTGCTCTTCATCTTCGTGTTCCTCGGGATGGACATCGCGTTCGCCGTGGGGGTGGCCTCGCTCGCCTTCATCGGCCTTTCCCAGTTCGAGGCGCGGCCGATCAACCCGGTGCTCTTCGTGCAGGAGCTGACGGCGGGGGTGGATTCCTTCTCCCTCCTCGCCATCCCGATGTTCATCTTCGCCGGCGAGCTGATGACGAAGTCCGGCGTCACCCGACGGCTGATCTCGCTCGCCTCGAGCCTCGTCGGCCATCGGCCGGGCGGTCTCGCCAACGTCGGTATCACCGGCAACCTCTTCATGGCGGGGATCTCCGGCTCGGCGATCGCCGACACCGCCGCCATCGGTACCGTGCTGGTGCCGGAAATGAAGCAGCGCGGCTACACGGCGCGCTACGCGGCAGGGGTCATCTCGGCGGCGGCGTGCGTCGCGCCGATCATCCCGCCATCGATCATGTTCATCCTGCTCGGCTCGATCGCCAACATCTCGGTGGGCGAGCTCTTCATCGCGGGCATCCTGCCGGGCTTCGTGATGTTCCTCGCCCTCATCGCGATGAGCGGCTTTCTCGCCCGCCGGCGCGGCCTGCCGGTGGAGGAGAAGTTGACGGGACCTGCCCGCCGCGCCGCGATCTATGGCGGGCTCCTGCCGCTCGGCGCGCCCATCCTCATCGTCGCCTGCAAGGTGTTCGGCATCGCGACCCCCACCGAGTCGGCGGCGATCGTGGTGCTCTACACCCTCGTGCTCGGCGCGCTCGTCTATCGCGACCTGTCGCTGACGGGCTTCTTCAACGCCGCGATCTCCGCCGCCATGACCACAGCGGTGGTGATGATGACGGTGGCGACGAGCCAGATCTTCGGCTCGCTGGCCGTGCTCGCCGGTCTCGGCCGGGTGCTGACCGACACCATCCTGTCGATCAGCGACAACCCCTACGTCATCCTCATGCTGGTCAATGTCGGCCTGTTGGTGCTCGGCACCATCATGGAGCCGCTGCCGCTGATGCTGATCCTGGTGCCGATCCTGTTTCCGCTCCTCGGCGGGCTCGGGATCGATCCCATCCATTTCGGCCTCGTGATGGTGCTCAACCTCGTCTTGGGCGGCGTCACTCCGCCGATCGGGCTCAACCTCTTCGTGATGGCCCGTGTCGCCAAGATCGGCGTCATGGACGTCTTCCTCGGAGGCTGGCCCTACTACCTCGTGCTCTTCGGGGTGCTGCTGTTCCTCACCTACGTGCCCTGGGTCACTCTCGTTCTGCCGACGTTGTTGATGCGGTAACGGCCGCCACAAGCTCATCAAAAGGGGGAGCATCGACCATGACCATCACTCGCCGCACGGCCCTTGCCGGGCTCGGCGCCCTCGGTGCCGGGGCGCTCGCTCCGGGTCTCGCCCGGGCCCAGGCGCCCACCATCCTGCGCTACGCCAACGCGGGCGCGCCCACGAGCATCTCCAACCAGTTCAATGAGAAGCTCTCCGCCGCCCTGAAGGCGAAGACGGACGACGCGCTGTCGCTCGAGATCTTCGCCGGCTCGCTCGGCGGCGAGCAGAAGTTGCTCAACTCGCTCGCCCTCGGCTCGGTGGACATCTACAACGGCGCCTACACCGGCACGCGCGAGTTCGACGCTCTCTACAGCCCCTACTTCTTCAAGGATGGGCAGCAGGCCAAGCGCGTGATGGAAGGCGAGATCGGCCAGAAGGCCTCCGCCGTGCTCGAGGACCGCTACAATGGCCGCCTGCTCGGCGTCGGCCGCCTCGGCTCCTTCAACCTGATGCTCAAGGAGCCGATCTCCTCGCTGTCGGACATCAAGGGTCGCAAGATCCGCTCCGCCCAGATCGAAGGGTGCCTCGAGGGCCTCTCCTTCTTCGGTGCGGTGCCGACGCCGATCCCCTTCAACGAGATCTATCTGGCGCTCCAGCAGGGCATCGTCGACGGCGTGCTGACGGCGCTCAACCCCGGCGTCACCTCCAAGTTCTACGAAGTGTGCAAGTACGTGGTGTCGGCCGATTTCGGGCTGGCGCTCGACAAGGAGGTGATCTCCTCGGCCGCCTGGGGCGGGCTGCCGGAGGAAGAGCAGAACATCCTGCAGTCGACCTTCGACGAGCTGGAGGGGCCCGAATATTACGAGGTGGGCCTCGCCCAGAAGAGCAAGGACCTCGACGCCTGGGCCGGGGCCAACGGTCCGGACAGCGTGATCGACCTGCCGACGGACGGTCTCGCCGAAGAGCTCGCGCCGCTCAACAAGCGCCTGGCCGACGAGATCTACGGGCCCGGCGCCTGGGACATGATCCAGGCGGCCTGATCGTCGTGCGCCGGGGCCTTGGTGGCCCCGGCTTCTGCGCGGCGACCGAGCCCGTCGGCGTCTCCGCCTACGCGGCGAACGGGGCGGGGATGTCGAGTTCCGGTGCGGCTTTCGCCCAGATCTCGACCGCCTCGATGAGGAGGTTGGCGCCGAGCGGCAGGAACAGGAAGGCCAGCGCCTCGGAGAGGGCGTCCGCGCTGCCGCCGAGATGGAAATAGGATTCCAGATGGAGCCGCATCGGCTTCTCGTCGGTGCGGGCGGCGTGGCAGATGATCAGTGCCAGCTCGGCGACGCGCGGCTCGATCGGCCCGCGCGCCGTCGCGATCAGCGAGCGGTAGGCCGTCAGCATGGTGTCGGCGGGGGTGTATTCGGCCCAATGGGTCGCCGCGAAATGGGTGGCGGTGTAGGCCTCCGACACCGCCGACAGGGCGACGGCCGCCTGGATCTCCTCGCGGCTCAGGCCCGCCTCCTCGCCGCGCTTCAGGTGCAGCTTGCCCACCCCCTCGCGGGCGGCGGCGAGAAGGGCGATCCACACGATCTCCTTCTCCTGCGGCGGCAGCACCTTCTCCGTCAGCGTCAGGCGCGAATAGAAGGTGTCGTAGGCTGACAGAAGCTCCGGGTCGTGCTCGGCGAGCATCCGGTGGTAGGGCAGAAGATAGCCGCGCTTCCGGCCGACACTGTCGATGATGGTCACAGGGCGATTTCCTTGTGGAGACAGCCGCCCGGCCCCCATCGGGTGGTGCGGGCGAGGAGGGGTTCAGGCGGTCTTGCCGGCCGCCTCGTCGTAGCCACCTTGCCCGGAAAGCGAGGCCCAGGCGAGGTAGCGTGGCGACGCAGCGACCCGGCCGGCCCGAATGAGATCGAGCCACACCCCCGCCGCGCGCACGAAGCGGGGCACGCTCGCGGGAAACATCGTGAGGCCCAGCGTCTCGGCGAGCACGTCCTCGCCGATGCCGGCGGCGTAGGCGTCCTCGATGGCGTGGGCGAGCTCGTCCCACTGGTCGAGGCAGACGCGCATCGCCGCGTCGGCGAGGAGGGCGTGGGTCGGGTCGGCGCCGAAGCGGGCGACCACGTCCTCGCGGGCGGAGCGGATCGCGGCGCGGGCGTCGTAGTCCGGCCGATGAACCTGCCAGTGGGCGGCGACGAAGCGATAGGCCGCGGTGCCGCGGGCGAGGGCGGCGAGGCGCACCACCGCGTCGAACTCGGCCGCGGTGCCGCCGGCGTCGGCGAATTTCTTGAGATGATGGGTCGCCTCGGCCTCGTCGGTGGCGATCAGGATCGCGAGCCAGACGAACTCCTTGGTGTGGGCGTCGAGGGTCCGCGAGGCGAGGGTCATCGCCCGGTAGGCGGCACCGTAGGCGTCGAGGAATTCGGGAGCGGCGACGGCGAGAAGGCCATGGTGGGGAAGAAGATAGCCGCGCTCCGCCTTGATCGTCGCGAGGCGCTCCTCGAGCGCCGTCACTTCGTCCTTCGCCATGCTGTTCTCCCTCGGCCCGCAGCGGCCTATTGATATATGTTTAGTACAACTTCACAATGCCCGAACCGGCGCAGTGCGGCAGAAGGTGGCGATCGCGACGGCCTGATCGCGACGGCCCGATCTTTCGGCGGCCTTCGGGCGTTCCGCCTCGGCGAGCCGCAGCGGAAGGGCACCCCATCGTGACGCCGCTCATGGAGAGCGGCCGCGGCACGAGGCATCATGGTGGGAGCTTCATGGAGGTTGATATCATGCGAGTGGACAAGATGCCGAGACCGGCACCGGGAGGCCACGCCGGGCGCGCGGCGCGGATCGTGACGCGGGTGCGGGCGGCATGAGCATGGTGGTGGAGGAAGCCGAGTTGCCGGAGCGGGCGGGCAAGCCGCTCGTCGACATGGTGGGAGTTCGCCTCCTCGTGATCGGCGCCGGGTCGGGGATCGGCCAGGCCGCTGTCGCGCTCGCCGTGGCCGCGGGGGCGGACGTCGCCGGCACCATGCTGCCGTCCGTCGGCGAGAGCGGCGACGATGTGCCGTGCGACATCGTCCTGCCGTGCGACGTCACCAGCCAGGAAGAGGTGACGGAGGCGGTGGAATCGGCCGAGATCGCCCTCGGCGGGCTCGACGCGGTGATCGTCTCGGCCGGAGTGTTCGAGCATCGCGGGCTCGGCGAGACCGACGACGCCGACTTCGAACGCATCCTCGGCATCAATCTCGGCGGCGCCTTCCATGCGGCGAAGGCGGTGGAGCGCATCTTCCGCCGGGATGGGACGGGGAGCCTCGTTCTCTTCTCCAGCCAGATCGGCCTCGTGGGCCATCGCCGGGCGACGGCCTACGCGGCCTCCAAGGCGGCCGTCAACGGCCTCACGAAGACGCTGGCGGTGGAGTTCGCCACCTTCGGCGCCCGGGTCAACGCCGTGGCGCCGGGGCCGATCGAGACGCCGATGACGGCGATCGCCCGCGCCGACCCGGAGCGTCACGCCGGCCTCGTGGCGCAGGTCCCGTTGGGTCGGCTCGGCGCTCCCGACGAGGTGGCTCGCGCGGCGCTCTTCCTCGCCACCCCCGCCGCCGCCTTCATCACCGGCCACGTCCTGGTGGTGGACGGCGGCGTGACCGCGGTATGAGCCACCACGCGACGGGCCTTCCCGTCCTCGCGGAGGCCGACATCGTCGTCGTGGGGGCGGGGTCGGCGGGGGCGATGCTCGCCGCCACCCTCGCCGAGCGGACCGACCTCTCGATCTTGGTGGTGGAGGCGGGGCCGCCGGCGCGCGACCCCTTGCTGTCGGTGCCGCTTCTCACCGGCTACTTCCTGCGCTCGCCGCGCTATATCTGGCCCTTCGCCACCACCCCCCAGGCCCATCTCGACGGGCGGTCGCTGCACTTTCCGCGCGGACGCGTGGTCGGCGGCTCCGGCGCGATCAACGGCATGGTGTGGGCGCGCGGCCTTCCCTCCGACTACGACCACTGGGCCCAGCGCGGCTTGCGGGACTGGTCGTGGCAGCAGGTGGAGCCGGCGTTTCAGAGCGTGGAGGACCTGTCGGACCCGCGCGGCGGGCGGGCGCTCGGTATCGAAATGCCGGGGTGGTGGACCGACCTCTACGACGCCTTCCTCGACGGCGCCGCGGCGGCGGGCCTCGGCCGCACCGACGACTTCAACGGCCCCGCACCGGAGGGGGCGGGGCGCTATCGCTTCACCATCCGCCACGGCCGGCGGGCGCCGACCGGCACCCTCCTGATGCGCGCCGTGAAGGCGGGGCGGGTGCGTCTCGTCACCGGCGCGACGGTGATGCGGCTCGACATCGCGGACGGCGAAGCGACGGGGATCACCATCCGGCGCGACGGGGTCGAGCAGCGCATCTTCGCCCGGCGCGAGGTGGTGCTGTCGGCCGGGACGGTCGGCTCGCCGCACATTCTGATGGCCTCGGGCGTCGGTCCGGCGGCGGAGCTCGCGGCGGCGGGGGTCACCCCGGTGGTCGACGCTCCGTGCGTCGGGCGCAATCTCCACGACCATCTCCTGGTGCGGGTGGAGCATCGGGCGCTGCAGCCCGGCGGGCTCAACCGGCTGCTGCGGGCCGATCGGGCGGCGTTGGCGCTCGCCGAGGCGCTGGTGTTCGGCCGCGGGCCGGCGGCCTGCTTCCCGCTCCTCACGGGCGGTTTCTTCCGCTCCGATCCCACTCTCCCCGAGCCCGATCTGCAGAGCCACTTCATGCCGGCGCTGACGAGCGCCACGATCCGGGTCAATCCGTTCCGTGCCCCGCCCGGGGTGCGGGAGGGGGACGGCTTCTTCGCCAACATCTTTCAGATGCGGCCGGAAAGCCGCGGCACCATCCGCCTCGCGGGGCCCGAACCCGATACGCCGCCGCTCATCGACCCGGCCTATCTGTCGGCCGAGGCCGACCGGCGGGTGCTGCGCGAGGGGGTGCGGCTCCTGCGGCGGATCTTCGCCGGCGCCGCATTCGATCCCTGGCGCGGCGAGGAGATGCAGCCGGGCGCCGCGGTGAGGAGCGACGACGAGATCGATGCCTTCATCCGCGCCGCCGCCGACACCGTGTTCCACCCGGTCGGCACCTGCCGCATGGGGACCGACGATGCCGCGGTGGTCGACGGTCGGCTCAAGGCGCGCGGGGTGGGTCGGCTGCGCATCGTCGACGCCTCGGTGATGCCGGCGATCACCTCCTCCAACACCAACGCCCCCACGGTGATGATCGCCCGCCGCGCCGCCGACTTCATCGCCGCGGAGTGAGGCGCCTCAGGGCCTGAGCGTCGCCTCGAAGAAGGCGACGAGGGCGGCGTTCAGCTCGCCATGGAAGGCGGCGCGGTCGAAGCCCTCGGCGTCGACGCAGACCATGTCCCAGATCCGGCGGTTGAACGCCTTCAGCCGCGGATTGCAGGGGGCGAGGAAGGCGAAGTGGCCGGCCTGCGGCACCACCGTCACGCGGGTGAGGTGGGGGAGGGCGGCGGCGACATGGGCGCCGTTGGTCGCGTGCGGCACGCGCTCGTCGGCGGCGCCGGACCAGAGGGCGACGGGCACGTCCACCGTGGCGAGCGCCTCCGCGGGGAAGGCGAAGGCGAGGCCTGGCGCCGCGAGCGCGACGGCGCCGATGCGCGGATCGGCGACGAAGGCGTCGGGATCGGCTTCGGCGCCCGCGTCTCCCATGCCGGAGACGATGCCGATGCGGCAGGCGAATTCCGCCGGATCCTCCTCGCAGTGGTGCCGGGCGAGGGCGAGATCGGGCCGCGCGCCCGCCGCGGCGAGCGCGGTGTAGCCGCCGGACGAGAAGCCGTAGAGGCCCACCGTCTCGGCGTCGACCGCGCCGGCCGCCGGCCAGTCCGTCGCGAGATAGTCGATGGTGGCGCGGATGTCGGCGGGGCGGGAGACCATCCACTCGGCCGGCGAGGCGCTTTCGTCCTCGCTGTTGTCGCCGCGGTGGTTGGGGGCGGCGACCACGAAGCCGGCGCGCGCGAGGGCGAGGGCGAGGTCGGCGTGGCCGCCCATCCAGCCGCCGTTGCCGTGGGAGATGACGACGAGGGGAAGGTCCTTGCCCGCGACCGGCGCGCCGAGGGCGAGGGCTTGACGGAAGGGCGTGTTGGGCTCTTGCGGCGCCGCCGCGTCGGTCGGGTACCAGACGCCCACCGTGAGCCCCGCCGGCGAGGGCATGGTGACGCGCTGGAAGCCGACGGCGCCATCGGCGAGCGCCGGACCGGCGAGGAGACCGGCGATGAGCACGAGGAACCGTCGCATTGGGAGGCCTTTCCGGATGGTCGCCGCGGCGTGCCCGCGCCGACGATCTTACCATCCGCGGCCGACGGGTGCGTGACGGCCTCGGCGGCAGCGGTTCGGCGGTGGCGAGGATGGGGAGCGGCGAGGGTGGGGGCGGCGAAACGAAGACGCCCCGCCGCATCCGGCGGCGGGGCGTTGTGGCGTTCGGCCGGTCGGCGGCCGGCTAGTTGAGGCGGCCGGAGGCGTGGGCGAGCAGGGTGTAGAGCTTGCCCTCGTCCGACATCAGCGTGTCGCGGGTCCGGCGGCCGGACGTGTCGCTGCGCGAGGTGTCGGCGATCGCCTTCTCGAACTCGTCGACATAGCGGTCGACGTAGCCGCGAAAGTCCCGGTCGCGCTGATAGCGGCGGCGCACGTCCTCGAAGGTCTGCTGGCCGTCCAGCGTGTAGAGCTGGCGGGAGAAGACCTGGCGCTCGCCGCGATTGAAGCGCTGCCACAGCTCGCGGTAGATGCCGTCCTCGATGGCCCGCGCGGCGGGCTTGGCGAGGCGGGACAGCTCGTTGTCGGCGGACGGTGCGGACTGCGGCGCGGCGGGAAGGCTCTCCTCCTCGGAGTCGGCGCGGCGCAGCAGGCCGTTCATCCAGCCGCTCTCGCTCGGCAGGCGATTGCCGGCGCGGCCGTTGGTGGCCGCCCGCTCGGGCGTCTGGCGGCTCTCCGGCACGCGCCGTTCGGCGCGGCGGTAGGCGTCGCGGCCGGCGCTGCTGCCCTCGGTCGCGGCGGCCATCTCGCCCTGGCCGGAGTGGCGGGCGACGATGGCGCCGAGCTCGCGCACGGCGGCGAGCTGGTCGGTCACCGCCCGGCGCAGCGCTTCGGCGTTCTGCACCGTCTCCTCCGGCAGCTCCATCACCGAGCGCTCGAGGGCGGAGCGCGTCGTCTCGAACTCCTCCTGAACGCTGCGGGCCGACTGGCGCATGTCGGAGGTGGCCGACTGGAAGCGGTCCGCCACCGCCTGCAGCGCCTCGATGAGCTCGGCGGCCATCGCCTCGTGCGAGATGCGCAGATTCTCGCGGATGCGCTCGGCATCGGCGCTGGCATTCTCGTGCAGGGCTTCGAGCTGCGGGCCGACGGCGCGGGCGGCCTCGTCGAGCGTGCGCTCCAGCAGGATGCGGGCGTCGTGCACGCGCTCCTCGGTGCTGCGCAGCTGGTCGTCGACGCGCTCGGTGAAGGAGCGCATCAGCGAGTCCACCTGCTCCGACTTCGTCATCAGGTTGGCCGAGAGGTCCTCGAGCGCGGCGCGGCGCTCGTCCATGCGGCTGTCGAAGGCCGACGCGTCGCCCTCGAAGCGCTCCACGATACCGGCCAGGAACTCGCCGTCGCGCTCGATGCGCTGGGCGATGGAGGCGAGGTCACCGAGGGCGTTGTCGGCCGCCTCGCGCAGGGCGTTCGCCTGGCGCGACATCTCCTCGCCGGTGCGGTTGGTGTCGGCCAGAGCCGCCTGCACCACCTGGCGCAAGCCCTCGCCACGGGTGGAGAGATTGTTCTCCATGTCGGCGAGGGTGGTGCCGACCGAGCCGAGCATGTCGTGCAGCGCCGCGTTGGTGGCCTGCACCCGCTCCAGCGTGCCGCCGAGCTCGTCGATGAGGGCGGCGTGGGTCTCGCGCAGCTCCGAGATGGCGCCGGCACCGCGCTCGGCGAGGGCGTTGAGGAACTGGTCGCCGTGCTCGTCGATGACGACGCGGAGGTCGGACAGCGACGCGGCGGCGTCGCGCGCCACCTGCTGCATGGCGTCGGTGGTGCGGCCGCCCTCCTCGGTGAGGGCGTGATGAGCACTGGCCATCGTCTCGGTGATGGCGCTGCGGGTCGCTTCGGTGCGCTCGTCGATCATGCGCAGGAGCTGGTCGAGGGCTTCGACCATCGCGTCGCGCATCATCTGGCCGCCGGAGGCGACCTCGCCGGACATCGAGGCCATGGTGTCGGCCAGCATCTGGTTGACCGAGGTCGTCTCCTGCGAGAGCTGGTCGGCGATCCGCTGCATCGGCTCGAGGATGTCGTGCTGCGTCGCCTCCACGAGGGTGCGCAGAGCGTCCTGGGCCCGCTCGCCTTCGCCGGCGAGGCCGTCGGCGATGCCGTGGGTGGCCTCGCGGCTGAGCTGCGTCACCTCCTCGAGGCGGGCGGCGAAGGCGTCGTTGATGGAGGCCTGGCCGTCGGCGAGGGCATCGGAGATGGTGCGGGCGCGCTCCACGAGGGCGTCGGACACCTTCTCGACGCGTCCGTCGAGCGCCTCTTCCATCGCCTCGAGGCGCTCGGTGAGGACGCTCGCCACCTCGGTCGCGTGGGTCGTCAGCGCCGACACCACCTGGGTGGAGCGCTCGTTGACGAGCTCGTCGTAGCGCTCGATCGTCTCGGCGAGCTCGCGCGCCACCGGCGTGCCCCGCTCGTCGAGCAGGGTGGAGAGGCGGGTGAGGTCGCTGCCGATCTGCTCGCGCAGCATGTCCATGCGGCCCGCGAAGGCGCTGGTCTCGGCGTCGAAGGAGGCCGACATGGTGTCGATGCGATCGCTCAGCGTGCGCTCGTAGCTCTCGGCGGTGGTTGCGACGATCGCCTCGAGGCGGGCCGAGTTGTCGGCCACCACGGCCTCGTAGCGCGTCACCTCGTTTTCGAGCGACACGCGGATGGCGTTGCCGCGATCGGCGATGATGTCGGCGATCTGCATGGCCGACTGGCTGATCTCGCGAGCCGCGGTGGAGCCCCGGTCCGACACCGCCTCGGCGATCTCCACCCCGGCGTGGGCGAGCGTCTCGGCAATGTCGGTGGTGTGCTTCTTCATCGCCGACGACACGTCGTGGGTGGCGTCGGAAAGGCTCTCGCGCACCCGGTCGGTGTTGGCCTTCATGTTCTCCTGGAAGGCGTCGGTGGAATGACGCAGCGTGGCGTCGAGCGTCGCGCCCTCGGAGGTGATGGCGTGCTCGATGCGGTCGGCCGTGCCTTCGATGCGGGAGGCGAGCTCGCCGCCGGAGACGGTGATCGTCTGGCTCATGCTGCCGTGGATCGTCTCGAGGCGATCGGTGAAGGCCTCGGCGCGCACCGCGAGATCCTCGACCAGCGAGGAGCCGGAGCCGGCGATGACGTCGGCCACGCGGTCGACCTCGCCGCTGATGCGCTCGACCACGTTGTCGGTGCGCACCGACAGCGTGTTGCCGGCCTGCTCGGTACCGTCCACGAAGGTCCGCTCCAGCGCCTCGGAGAAGTGGTTGAGGCTCGTCTCGAAGGTCGCCGCGTAGCTGATGAAGCTCTGCTCGAGCTGGGTCTGGCGCTCCTTGAGGAGCTCGTCGGAGCGGTCGGCCTGGCGCAGCAGCGTCTCCGACAGCGACGTCGAGGTCTGCGTGACGGAATCGGTGAGCCGGTCGCCCAGCGCGTTGATCGAGGATTCGATCTGGTCGATCTGCGCGAACACCGCGTCGTGCATCTGGGTGGAGGCGCCCGAGATCGACTCGGTCATGCGGTCGCCGAGGTGGGTGAGGCGTTCCTCCACCTCGTGGATGTGGCCGCCGAACGATTCCAGCATCGCCGTGGTGGTCGACTGCACGGTGCCCGACAGGTGGTCGGAGAGGGCGTGCACGCGGTGCTCCATATCGTCCACCTGGCGGCCGATCGTTTCGGAGAACTCGGAGGTGGCGGAGCTGACGACGTTGCCCACCCGGTCGCCCAGCACGTTCAGCGTCTCTTCGAGCTGGTCGGCGCGGGTGATGAGGGTGTCGCTCATCTGCGAGGAGGAGGCGGTGACGGCGTCGGTCAGGCGGTCGCCCAGCACGCCGAGGGTGGAGCTGACCTGGTCCACCTGGTTGAGGAGCTGGTTGGAGAGCTCCTCGGTGGCGGCCTGGATGGCGTTGGAGGTGAGCGAGCCGCTCTGGCCGATGGTGGCGTCGAGCTCGCCCATCTTGTTCTCGATGGCGGCGACGAGGCGCGAGGCGGTCTCGGTGAGGCGCTCGTCGACCATGGTGGAGCGCAGCGACACCGTTTCGGCCGCGCGCTCGGCCGACTCCGACACCTCGCGCTCCATCAGGCTCATGCGCTCGGCCATGGTGGAGGAGACGTGACGCGACACGGCGTCGACGCGCTCGTCGATCTCGCCGAGGCGGCCTTCGATCATCCCGCCGATACGCTGGGCCGCGTCGGAGAGGGTGGTGTCGAGATGGCTCAGCGAGCCGGAGACGACGCCGGTCAGCCGCTCGCCGGCTTCCGACATCTGCGTCGTCACCACGGTGAGGCGGTCGCTCACCTGGTTCTCCAGCGTCTGCGACGCGGTGACCACGGTGGACTCGATGGTGGCGAGGCGCTCGTCGACGGTCGCCACCACCTCCTCGGACACGCGCGACAGCGTGTTGTCGATGCTGGCGAGCTGGGTGTCGAAGGTCGCGGTGAGCTGCTCGTTGGCGCGCGTCATCTCGGTGGTGACGGCGCCGGCCCGCTCGGTGAGGTTGTTGGTGAGGTACTCGGCGGTGCGCGTCAGGGCGCCGTCGACGTCGCCGAGGCGGCCCTCGACGATCTCGATCAGAGTGCGCGAGGAGCGCTCCAGCGTCCCGTCGAGGCTCTGGACGGAGGTGTCGACGAGGCTCGTGAAGTGCTCGGCGGTGCCGGACACGGCGTTCTCCAGCGTCTCCAGGCGCTCGTCGAGCATGTTCGTCAGCCGCTCGGAGGCGTAGGTGACCGAGGTGTCGACCGCGTTCATGCGATCCTCGACCGTGTTCGACAGCCGCTCGGACGACAGCGACACGCTCGCGTCGAGCGCGCCCATGCGATCGGCGATGGTGGTGTTGAAGCGGTCGCTGGCGTCGGCGAGGGTGGCCTGCACCTCGCCGAGCTTGGAATCGACGGTGATGTTGAGGGTGGCGTTCACCTCGTTGATGGCGCCCGACACCTTCTCGCCGGCCGACATCAGCACCCTGGTGACCTCCTCGGCGCGTTCCAGCACCGTGTCGGCCATGGTGGAGCCCGTCGAGGCGAAGCTCTCCGTCATCGCCACCGTGCGGTCGGCGAGGGTGTCGACCAGCTCCTGGCCGACGCGGCCGAACTCGTCGGTGATCTCCTTCGACTGGCCGGCGATGGAATCGATCAGGATGTCGGCGGTGGAGCGGATCGTCTCCGTCGCCGAGCCCGCCTCGGCCTGAAGGCTGCCGACGAGATATTCGGCCGTTGAGCGGATCGTCTCCACGGTCTGGCCGGTCTCCGAATGGAGGCTGCCGACGAGCGCTCCGGAGGCGCCCTTGACCGCGGCGATGGTCGCCTCGGACTGGTCGTTGAGCGCGTTGATGAGGGCCTCGACGAAGGAGTGGACCGCGTCGGACTGGGACTGCGAGGCGGTCTCGAGCTTGGCCACCACGGCGTCGCCGGTGTCGGTGAGCCGCATCTCCAGTTCGTGCGAGCGGTCGACGAGCTTGCCCACATAGGCATCGCCGCTCTGCGAGAAGGTGGTGAGGAGCGACTGGCCGGAGGTGCGCAGATCGTCGGCGATGCGCTGGGTCTCGGCCTCGAAGGTGGAGCCGATGGAGCCGGTCGCCTCCGACAGGCGGTTCGACACGGTATCCTGCAGGTCGCCCACCAGCGCGGCGAGGCCGGTCTTGGCGGTCTCCAGCTCCTCGCGGATCTGGTCGGAGTTCGCCATCAGCATCTGGCGCTCGGCGACGAGCTCCTCGAAGAGGGCGCGGATCTTCGCCTCGTGGTCGCCGTAGGAGCGCTCCAGCGCCGACACCTCGCGGTGGACGAGGACCTCGAGCTCGCTCGCCCGCTCGAGCGCCTGCTCGATGCCCGCGCTCATGCCGGCGACCTCGCGGCGGATCGCCTGGCCGATGTTGGCGACCCCTTCGGTGGCGTTGATCTCGGGCTCAGTGAGGCGCTGGGCGAGTTCGCTCATCGCCTGGGAGGTGGAGCGCAGCTCCTCCGACCGCTGCACCAGGAAGGCGACCATATAGAAGAGGAGGATCGGGGCGACCGTGGCGCCGAGGAGGGCGAAGCCTTCGGCCGATTGCACGAACCCCATCACCCCGCTCTGGGCGACGAGGCCGATGCCGATGAGGGCGGCGAGCCCGATCCAGACGAGGGAGATGACGGTGGCGATGGACACCGCCGTGATGCCCCGCCGGCGGCCGGCCTTCTCCGCCGCCTCGAAGCGGGCGCGATCGTCGTTGGCGGCGGCCTGCTGCTTGGCAAGGGCGCGGTGGCGGCGGCGCCGGGGCCGGCTCGCGGCGTCACCGTCGTCCACGTCGTTGGCGGCGGCGAAGGCCGCGGCGTCCGCCTCGACGTCGTCCACCGCCGACTCCTCGGCGGTTGGCACGCTCGCGCTGAGCGAGTCCTCGATCCCGGAGACGAGATCGACCTGTTCGTCCTCGTTGCTGCCGAGGTCGAACTTCAGCGCCTCCTCGACGGCCGACAAGGCGGCGTCGGAAGGATCCGAGCCGGTCGCCTCGGAAGAGCGGTGCGGGTCTGTCGCCATGAACATCGCCTCGATCGTACGCGTACTGAAGGTGCCGGACACTGCGCCCGGCGCGCCAACGTGACCAGCGGCCGCGGGCGGGATTCGCCGGGCGGTCGCGGCCATTCGTTAAGAATTGGCTAATGCCATACTACACGGGGTCGAACAAGGAACGCACGTCCTGAAGATCGTTAAGGTTAATTCTGTTAACCTTTGGCCGTCGCTCGGTTTTTGCGGTGAGGGGGGTTGCCTCCCGCAGCACGGCTGGACGGCGGCCGCGTTGCTTGACGCGCTCTGGTTAATCGCTATGTCGCTCGCAGCGTCCTAGCGAGGTTCCATGGTCAACATCACCTTTATCACCCACGATGGCGAGACCCACCAAGTGAGCGCCGACTCCGGCGGCTCGGTGATGGAGGCCGCGGTTCGCGCCATGGTGCCCGGCATCGACGCCGAATGCGGCGGGGCGTGCGCCTGCGCCACCTGCCACGTCTATATCGACGAGGCGTGGCGGGAAAAGGTCGGCGACCCGTCGCCGATGGAGGAGGACATGCTGGACTTCGCCTTCGAGGTGCAGGAGGGCTCGCGCCTGTCCTGCCAGGTCAAGCTGAGTGACGAGCTCGACGGTCTCGTGGTGCGCATCCCAGAGCGCCAGGCGTGAGCGGGCGGCGCTGAGATGGCGACGTTCGACAGCGACGGCGTCCTCATCGACTATCTCGACGACGGCGAGGGGCCGGCGGTGGTTCTCGTCCACGGCTTCGCCTCCAACCAGGTGGTGAACTGGGTGAACACCACCTGGGTCACGCATTTGAAGCGGGCCGGCTACCGGGTGATCGCGCTCGACAATCGCGGCCACGGCAAGTCGCAGAAGCTCTACGATCCCGCGCTCTACAGCACCGACCTGATGGCCGACGACGTGGTGCGGCTGATCGACCATCTGACGCTCGATCGGCCGGTGGTGATGGGCTACTCGATGGGCGCCCGCATCGCCGCCTTCACCGCGCTCAAGGCGCCGCAGAAGCTGCGCGGGCTGGTCTTGTCGGGGCTTGCGAGCAATCTCGTGAACGGCGTCGAGGGCGGACCGCGGATCGCCGAGGCGCTGGAGGCACCCTCGCTCGACGACGTGTCGGGCCAGCAGCCGCGCATGTTCCGCGCCTTCGCCGAGCAGACCGGCGGTGATCTCAAGGCGCTCGCCTCCTGCATCCGCGCCTCGCGCCAGACGCTGTCGGCCGCGGACGTCGCCCGCATCGCGGTGCCGACGCTGGTGGTCGCGGGGGCCGACGACGAGATCGCGGGCTCGGCCGAGGCGCTCGCCGCCCTCATTCCGGGAGCGCGGGCGCTGACGATCCCCGGCCGCGATCACATGAGCGCCGTCGGCGACCGCACCCACAAGGCCGAGGTGGTCAACTTTCTGGGTAGCCTCGCAAATTGAATTGCTGCTATGGCACGCATCCACTATCTGGGTACGGTATCGTAGGAGGGAGGGGCCCATGGCAGAGGCGGCGATCTATTCCCACGATCCGGTTTGGCGCCGGGTACGCGACGATGCTGCGGAGATCGCCCGGCGCGAGCCCTCGCTCGCCGGTATGGTCCACGCGGTGATCCTCGATCAGCCTTCGATGGAGGATGCGATCGCCGAGCGCGTCGCCCACCGCTTGGCCGATCCGCAGCTCGACGCGACCCACATCCGCAACGCCTTCCGCGACGCGCTCGACGACGATCCGGACCTCGCCGAGGTGATGCGGATCGACGTCTTCGCCGTCTGCGACCGCGACGCGGCGTGCGAGCGGCTGATCGAGCCGATCCTCTATTTCAAGGGCTTCCATGCCCTGATGAGCCACCGCGTCGCCCACTCCATGTGGACGCGCGGCCGGCGCGACTTCGCGCTGATGCTGCAGAGCCGCGCCTCGGCGGCCTTGCAGGTGGACATTCATCCCGCCGTGCCGATGGGGCGCGGCATCTTCATCGACCATGCGACCGGGGTGGTGATCGGCGCCACCGCGCGGCTCGGGGACGACGTGTCGCTGCTCCAGGGCGTCACCCTCGGCGGCACCGGCAAGGACAGGGGCGACCGCCATCCGAAGATCGGCTCCGGCGTGCTCCTGGGCGCCGGAGCGAAGGTGCTCGGCAACTTCGAGATCGGCCACTCCTCCCGCGTCGCGGCGGGTTCGGTGGTGCTCTCGGCCGTGCCGCCCAACGTCACGGTGGCGGGCGTTCCGGCCCGCATCGTGGGCGAGGCCGGCTGCCGCGAGCCGTCGCGCTCCATGGACCAGATCCTCGCCGATCTCGCCACCGGCGGCTGACGCGGCCACTCTCGCTGGCGCGGCCGCTCTTGGCATCGGCGGCCAACGCGGCCGCCTTGCCGTCCGCTGCGAAGTTGGTGGGTTTTCTTCGCGGCGAACGCCGTCAAGGGTTTCGCCGGACGTCCGCTTAGCCTACATCGGGCGCTCACGCCGCGGGGGAGACCCCGCCTGTCATTTGTCGGTGTCGCCGCCTGCCTCCGGCGCCGTCGGCTGCCGTGCGGAGTCGCGCGGTCGGTTGATCGGGCGCCGGCCTTAGGGCAGCGTGACGCACCCGATCCCACCGAGAAACATGGAGACGAAGGTGGATAAGAAAGAGTTGGCCAAGCTGCAGGCGTACATGCGCCGCACCTTCGGCAACGAAACCATCAACGTGCGGGCGCGGCCCCGCAAGGACGATTCGGCCGAAGTCTATCTTGGCGAGGAGTTCATCGGCGTCCTCTACCGCGACGAGGACGAGGGCGAGCTCTCCTGGAATTTCACGATGGCGATCCTCGAGGTCGACCTCGAGAGCGTCTGAGGTCGACATGGCGCTCTATAGTCTCGAAGGGGTGTCGCCCGACCTCCACATCGCCTCCTGGGCGGCGCCGACGGCGGTGCTGATCGGCCGCGTTCGCCTCCTCGCCGACGCGTCGGTGTGGTGGGGCGCGGTGGTGCGCGGCGACAACGAGTGGATCGAAGTCGGCGAGGGCGCCAACATCCAGGACAACACCGTCTGCCACACCGACGCGGGGGCGCCGCTCACCATCGGGGCGGGCGCCACCGTCGGCCACAGCGTGATCCTGCACGGCTGCACCATCGGCGAGGGAAGCCTCGTCGGCATGGGGGCGACGGTGCTGAACCACGCGGTGATCGGCAAGAACGCGCTGGTCGGCGCCAACGCGCTGGTGCCGGAGGGCAAGGTCATTCCCGACGGGGTGCTGGCGCTCGGCGCGCCGGCCAAGGTGATCCGCGAGCTGACCGACGAGGAGATCGCCGGCATCGCCAAGGGCTCGGAGCACTATGTCGCAAACTGGAAGCGCTACAAAGCCGCTTGCCTGCCCATCTAGCGGCCCCACCTTGGGCACCATGGCCGCGCTCCGCCCCGCTTCTCTCGCCCGTCCGGGACGCTTCGTGACGGTGGCGTCGCGGTGAGCCACGTTCCCCGCATCCCGCGCGGCGGCGAGCCGGCCCCCGCGGCCGACCGCCATCAGGGGCCGGGCGCCGGCGATCCGCCACCGCCGGGACGGCCGCCGCGCGAGGCGGTCTTCACCATGCCGGGGTCGGTCACCGCGATGCTCGGCCTGCTCGTGGTGATCCACATCGTGCGCGGCACGCTGTCGATCCCGTTCGACAACTGGGTGCTGATGGAGTTCGCCTTCATCCCGGCGCGCTATGTCGAGGGGCGAGCGGGGCTGCCCGGCGGGACGGCGGCGGATATCTGGACCTTCTTCACCTACGCGCTGCTCCACGGCTCCTGGATCCACCTCGTGACCAACGCGGTCTGGCTCGTCGCCTTCGGCAGCGCCGTGGCGCGCCGCTTCGGGCCGCTGCGCTTCTGGATCTTCTCGGCGATGGCGGCGGCGTCGGGTGCGGCGCTCCACCTCGCCCTGCACTTCGGCGAGCCCATCCCGGTGGTCGGCGCCTCGGCGGCGATCGCCGGGCAGATGGCGGCGGCGGCGCGCTTCGTGTTCGACGTCGGCGGCCCGGCGGGGATGCGTCGCAGCGCCGGTGACGCGGCCTATCGCCGGCCGGCCCGATCGCTGCTCGCCATCTTCGCCAATCGTTCGGCGGTGATCTTCGTCGCCATCTGGTTCGGCGTGAACCTGATGGTGGGGATCGGCGGCTTCATGTCGGGCGGCGTCGCCGTGGCGTGGGAGGCGCACATCGGCGGCTTCCTGTTCGGCCTGCTCGCCTTCCGCCTGTTCGACCCGGTGCCCACCCTGCGGCGCTGAGTATCCGCAAGCTTCGCGCAAGCCCCGATCAACCGGTGGTAGGCAGCGCCGCGAATTTGTGGAACCATGCTCCTCCGAACAACACTCCACCCAATGCGGTGGTTCGCGGTGTGAGGCTGGCGCAAAGGCAGCTCGTAACGCACCGCATCTCGACCATGTCAGATCGAGGGAGGCTGGTCATGAGCGTGAAGAATATCTTGAAGCAGAAGGGCTCGGACGTGTTCGCGATGAGCCCCGATTCCACGCTGCTCGAGGTCGCGAACGAGTTGACCGAGCGGCGTATCGGCGCGGTGGTGATCATGGACGGAGACCGGCTCGCCGGCATCCTGTCGGAGCGCGACATCGTGCGTCAGGTCGCCCATCGCGGCCCCGTGGCGCTGGAGCTGCCGGCGGCGAGCACCATGACGCAGAAGGTCGAGACCTGCGGGGTCGACGATCTGATCGACGATTTGATGACCCGCATGACCAACAGCCGCTTCCGTCACATGCCGGTGGTGGACGAGGGTCGCCTCGTTGGCGTCATCTCCATCGGCGACGTGGTGAAGCTGCGCATCGAGGAAGCGGTGCGCGAGCGCGACGACATGCGGGCCTACATCCTGTCCACCTAGAGCACGGCTCCGCTCGAGCAGCATCGCTCGGGCGGATAGAACACGCTCGCATTCAAAGAGATCGAGCATTCTGCGCGCGATAGGGCGCGGGATGCTCCGAGGCGGAGGGCGGGGCCTGCCGGACGCGGCGCGCCCCGCCCGCTCACTCGTCGATCCGGCGCAACCCCCCCTCGGGCGTCACGGCGCGGAAGAAGCACGATCGCGCTCCGGTGTGGCAGGCACCACCGTCGCCCCCGACGGACACGCGCAGCACCACCGCGTCCTGGTCGCAATCCACCAGCATCTGCCGCACGGTCTGGATCTGGCCCGACGTCTCGCCCTTCTTCCAGAGGCTCCGGCGCGAGCGGCTATAATAGTGCGCCTCGCCGGTTTCCATCGTCGCGGCGAGGGCGGCGGCGTTCATGTGGGCGAGCATCAGGATATCGCCCGTCGCATCGTCCACCGCCACGGCGGTCACGAGGCCGTTGGCGTCGAACTTCGGGCGGAAGGTCGTCCCGAGCTCCTGTTCGGCCATGTCGGGGGAGGGGGGCAGAAGGTCACGCAAAGGGGAGAAACTCGCTGTTTGGTTGGCGTTCACATCGCCTTATATTGAGGCGAGACGGAGGATCGTCATGCTCAGCGACCTTTATAACGAAAAGATCCTGGCCTTCGCGGCCGATATCCCGCGCCTCGGCCGGCTCGACGCGCCAGACGGCACGTCTACCCAGCGCTCGCGCCTGTGCGGCAGCCAGGTGACGGTGGACGTCGCGATGGAGGACGGCCGGGTGAGCGACTTCGCCCACGAGGTGAAGGCATGCGCCCTCGGTCAGGCCTCGTCCTCCATCATGGCGCGCCACGTGATCGGCGCCACGGTGGAGGAGCTGCGCCAGGTGGAGCGCGAGATGACGGCGATGCTGAAGGAGAACGGCCCGCCGCCCACGGGCCGCTTCGCCGAGCTCGCCTGCATGGAGCCCGTGCGCGAGCACAAGTCGCGCCACGCGAGCACGCTCCTCACGTTTACCGCCACCCGCGAGGCGGCGGAGAAGGCGACCGCGGCGAAGCAAGCCGCGTGAGGCCGCATCGATGAGGCCCGCCGCCGCGGTGTTCCGCGGCCTGATCTTCACCTACCGCATCTTCCTGTCGCCGTTCTTGGGGCGCCAGTGCCGCTACCTTCCCACCTGCTCCGAGTATGGCGACGAGGCGATCCGCCGCTATGGCGGCTGGGTGGGGTCGTGGCTCATCCTGGCGCGCGTCCTGCGCTGCAATCCATGGGGTGCCTCGGGCTTCGACCCGGTGCCCGATCTTCCCCCCGACGCCGCCCGCCGCCCCTGGCGCTACGCCCGCTGGGGGGCGAGCCACATGGACCCCGCCTCCCGCCTCGACCGCTGAGGCGGTAAACCGGGGCACGGGAGGCCGGTGCGCCTGTCAAGGACGCCGCAGGCGCCCGGAGGGCTTGTCCTTGACAGGCGTGCCGGCCTCCCCAGCCTGGTGCGAGGGGTCGGGAAAGCCGGGCGCGCAGCGTCCGTCTGCCCCGAACCCCTGCCGGCCGGCGAGGCGGAGGGAGCGCGAGGGGGGAACCCCCTCGCATGGTGCGGGCAATGTCGGCGCGCAGCGCCGTCCGTGCCGTTCCGCCGGTTTGCAATCGCCGCCCAAGTCGATAGATACGGGGCAGCTTACCTGCATCAGTAGGCAGCGATTGAGCGAGAGCTTTCCATGATCACGATTACATTCCCCGACGGGGCATCCCGTCAGTACGAGCCCGGCGTCTCCGGCGCGGACATCGCCGCCTCGATCTCCAAATCCCTCGCCAAGAAGGCCGTCGCGATGGCGGTTGACGGCAGCCTGTGCGACCTCGCCGATCCGATCGGCACGGACGCCGAGGTGAAGATCGTCACCCGCACGGACCCCGAGGCGTTGGAGCTGATCCGCCACGACGCGGCGCACGTGATGGCGGAGGCCGTCCAGGCGCTGTGGCCCGGCACCCAGGTCACCATCGGCCCGGTGATCCGCGACGGCTTCTATTACGACTTCTACCGCGAGACGCCGTTCACCACCGAGGAGCTCGGCGAGATCGAGGCGAAGATGCGCGAGATCATCGCCCTCAACCGTCCGTTCACCAAGGAGGTCTGGTCCCGCGACAAGGCGCGCGACACGTTCGCCGAGATGGGCGAGGGCTTCAAGGTGGAGCTCGTCGACGCGATCCCCGAGGATCAGGACGTCAAGATCTATCACCAGGGCGACTGGTTCGACCTCTGCCGCGGGCCGCATATGGTGTCCACCGGCAACGTGGGCGACGCCTTCAAGCTGACGAAGGTGGCGGGTGCCTATTGGCGCGGCGATTCCAACCGCGAGATGCTGTCGCGCATCTACGGCACCGCGTGGGCCGACAAGAAGGACCTCGCCGCCTACCTCACCATGCTGGAGGAGGCGGAGCGGCGCGACCATCGTCGGCTGGGGCGCGAGATGAGCCTCTTCCACTTCCAGGAGGAGGCGCCGGGGGCCGTGTTCTGGCACCAGAACGGCTGGCGCATGTTCCAGACGATGATCTCCTATATGCGCCGCCGCCAGGAGGCCGCGGGCTATGAGGAGATCAACACGCCGGAGCTGATGGACCTCGAGCTCTGGAAGAAGTCGGGCCACGCGGAGAAGTTCGCCGAGGCGATGTATCTCTCCGAGCCGAAGGACGAGCGCACCTTCGCGATCAAGCCGATGAACTGCCCGGGCCACGTCCAGGTGTTCAAGAACGGGCTGAAGTCGTACCGCGACCTTCCCGAGAAGGTGGCCGAGTTCGGCAAGGTGCACCGCTACGAGCCGTCCGGCGCGCTGCACGGGCTGATGCGGGTGCGCGCCTTCACCCAGGACGACGCGCACATCTTCTGCACCGAGGATCAGATCACCGAGGAATGCCTCAAGGTGAATGACCTGATCCTGTCGATCTACAAGGACTTCGGCTTCGACGACATCATCATCAAGTTCTCCGACCGCCCCGAGAAGCGCGTCGGCACGGACGAGGTGTGGGACCGGGCCGAGACCTCGCTGCGGACGGTGCTCGAGGCGACGGGCCGGGACTGGTCGCTCAACAAGGGCGAGGGCGCGTTCTACGGGCCGAAGCTCGAATACACCCTGCGCGACGCCATCGGCCGCGAGTGGCAGTGCGGCACCCTGCAGGTGGACTTCAACATGCCGGGCCGCCTCGGTGCCTTCTACATCGGCCCCGACGGCGAGAAGCACGTGCCCGTCATGCTGCACCGGGCGCTGTTCGGCTCGTTGGAGCGCTTCCTCGGCATCCTCATCGAGAACTATGCCGGGCATCTGCCGCTGTGGCTCTCGCCGCTGCAGGTGATCGTCTGCACCATCGTGTCGGACTATGACGACTATGCCGTCGAGGTCGCCGCCACGCTGCGCGCGGCAGGGCTCCACGTCGACACCGATCTTCGCAACGAGAAGATCAACTACAAGGTCCGCGAGCACTCGGCGGCCAAGGTGCCGGTGATCCTCGTGGTCGGCGGCCGCGAGGCGGCCGAGCGTACCGTCAACATGCGTCGCCTCGGCTCGCGCGATCAGACGACGCTGCCGCTCGACAAGGTGGTGGCCGATCTGGTTCTCGAGGCGATGGCGCCGGATCTGAAGCGCACCTACGAGAGCGAGGCCGCCAAGAGCAGCGCTGAGCGGATCGACGTGGTCGAGGTGTTCGAGGGCTTCGTGGTGAACGACGGCGCCAACGGGCTGTCGAGCGACGTGTTCGAGACGCGCGAGGAGGCCGTGGAGACCGCGCGGCGCATCCTGATGGAGCGTGGCGGCGGCGTCGCCACCGTGTCGACGCTCGCCGGCGAGACGGAGCGCATGAGCGTCGCCGTCGAAGGCTGATCGGCCACAGGACGCGCGAGCCGAAGGACGCCTGAGCCGTAGGACGCGTGAGCCGTAGGACGAGAAGAGCGCGCCGCCCGGCGGGAGGCGCGCTCCCGCTACCGCCCGTCGGCGAGGGCGCCGGCGGGCACCGGCCGCGTCGCCGACACGGGGTCGCCGTCGACCGCGAGGGTGGCGTGGTCGTTGGTGTTGAGCGTGACGGTGAGGCGCGTCGCCCCCGCGGGCACCGCCGCGAGGTGGAACCAGGGGCCGTAGACCCGGGCGAGCTTGACGCCGTCGGCGTAGATGTGGGCGTGACCCTCGCCGTCGACGGCCGGCCCGCTCGCATGATCGGGCGCGAAGCGGAAGTTCGACGTCAGGATGTGGATGTTGTAGCCGCCGTGCGGATCGGCGGCGATGGTGAAGTCCACCGTGGGAGCGTCGGCGCCCGCCGGCACGTCGATGGTGCGGCTGTGGTCGTGCGCCGTGGTCACCGCACCCCCGGGCGTCATTCCGTGTCCCGTCGCGCCATGTCCCGTCGCGCCGTGTCCTATCGCCCCGTGGCTCATGCCACCGTGGTCCGCTGCGGCGTGGCCCGCGCCGCCGTGGATGTGCGGGGCGCGATCGCCCGTGTTGGCGGGGATCGAGGCGGAGGCGAGGGCCACGCCGACACAGCCGGCGACGGCGGCGAGGATGGTGATCACGTTGGCGGACATGGCGATCCTGACGGCGCTCCTGGTTCAGTCAGGGCTCGGTGGCAGCCGCGCCACGACCCCGTTGCGGAAGAAGGGCGGCCGCGCCGCCATCGGCGGCACGCCGTGGGGGGAGGCGGCCACCGCGCGGGCCGCGGCGACGACGTCGTGCGCTGCGGCCGGTTCCACGCCGGCGACGACGTAGGTCCACTTGCCGGCGGCGCGGAAGGCCACGGTGGCCGGCCGGTCGCACACCGCGAGGCAGCCGACCGGAACGACCGCGATGGCCGCCTCGCCGACCGTTTCGCCGACCGCCGTGCGCACAGCCTCGACGAGGGCGCGCCCGACCGCACCGCCCTCGCCATCCTCGCAGGCGGTGCAGACGAGGACCTCCACCGCGCCGTCGGCGTCCGGTCCGCGGGAGCCCGGCGTGCTCATGGCGGGCGCCTCAGGCGGCGCTGGCCATAGGCTCCGCGCGAGCGGCGAGCCGCTGCCAGACATACCCCCCGATCGCCCCGGCGAGCGCCCAGGAGAGCGCCTGCACCACGAGCGAGGCGGAGGCGAAGTGGCCCGACAGCTCGCCCGGCACCGTGCTCGTGAACGCCGACGGGTGCGGCGCTCCGACGACGTGCGGCGCCGCGATCAAGAGCACGCCGACGCCGATTGCGGCGGGCGTCGAGATGCGCAGGGCGAGCCAGAGGCCGGCGCCGGTCGCGATCGCCGTACCGATCCACCAGAGTTGGCGTGCCTCGAGCGCCGCCGCCGCCGAGCCGGGAAGCTCCGGACTGAGGCCGAGGGCCGGGGCGAGCCCCGTCCCCACGAACGCCGCGGCGCCCCACATCAGCCCTTTGCGGGCGGTGATCTCGGCGCCCGAGAGCACCATCAGCGACAACAGGATGAGGGCGAAGCCGGAGGTCGCCCCGATGGTGGCGATCGAGGTGAAGACGGTGCGCTCGAGCCCGTCCGTCGGCATCCACTCCTCGTCCGCGTCGTCCGACGCAGCGATGAAGATGAGGCCAGGGTCCTTGAGCCCGGCACCGTCGAGCATCGCCGGCACCGCCTCGGCGCCGCCTTCGTAGGCCTCCGCCTCGAGGATCAGCGGCGTCGTCGTGCCGGCCTGGATGATCGCGACCGCAACGCCGCCGAGCACGCCGGCGACCAGCGCGCTGAGAAGAATTCGGTACAGCATGGCGTCAGTGGCAGGGGAAGGCCATGGCGTGGCGGGTGTCGTGTCCCGCATTGTGCAGCGTCGTCGCATGGGCGAAGCCCACCACGAAGACGAGAGCACACCCGAACACGAGGGTCACGACCGCTGCCGCGCGGGTGCCCACCGCACCGCTCGCCGCCTGGTCCATGCTAGTCGACAGTCTCATTTCGCTCTCCGCGTTGGCGGGCCATGGACGGCGAGCGGGCATCGCGCGGTGACGACGAGGGCGTCCACCGACAATCTCCGCCGGGCCCTCCGCCCGTCGAGTTCATCGTCGATGGCAGGTCTCCTGGCTCGCGGGTCAGTGCTCGCCCCGCCTTCCCGACCGAAGTCAGTGGCATCGCTGGGGTTCGCTCGCCGATCACAGTTGCGGGGGCAGCCACGGATTAGGCCCCGAATTGGGTCGCTCTCACCGTGTTCCCTTTTCATCCGGCGCCTTGCGGGGCGCCGGAACCATCATCGTGCAGCGTAGTCCCGCCGGGCGGCGCGGGCAAGCGCCGCGTCGCCCGGCGGGCCGAACTCACTTCGCCGCGAGGAGCTCCGGCACGGCGAGGAGCACGAACTCGTTGTTCATCGCCTCTTCGAGCTGGCGGCCGGCGGAGAAGGGCAGGTTGTTGTCGGTGCCGACGAGGATGTGGGTGTCGTCGATCTTCATCACGTCCTCGATGGTGAAGAAGGGCAGGGTGTAGGTGCCCGTCATGTCACGATCGGCGGCGGTGTCGAGGCGGGCGAGGCCGTCGGGGTCGTCGATGTTCATGAGGTCGATGTGGCCGATGCGGCGGACCATGCCGTCGTCGCCGACCGAGGCGGTGTCGATGAGGACGATGCGCTTCACCATGGCGGGGTGGGGGAAGCAGGCCGCAGTCACCTCGTCCCGGCACTCGAGGCTCGGATCACCCTCGCCGTTGTCGCGCTCGATGACGAGGGCGCGGGTCTCGTCGATGAAGTTGAAGTCGCCGATGGCGGTGGCGCCCTCGGCGAGCGGGAACTTGAAGCTGTCGCCGGTGAAGGTCTTCGTCGCCGGGTCGAAGGCGAGCACGGTGAGAGCCTTTTCCGGCGTCGCGCCGGTCTCGTCCATCAGCGGCTTCTCGAGCATGCCCCAGAGGAGGCCGGTGCCGGGCTGCAGCGCCATGCCCTCGTAGCCGCCGGAGCGGTTGACGCGGTAGTCCTTGCCGGCCTGGGCGGGCACGGTCAGGCCGGGGTTGTCGGGGCCCTTCAGCTCGACGTCGCCCATCATCGTCGGATAGACGCCGGTGATCTTGCCGTCGAGGGTGGCCGACAGGATGTAGGGGCCGAACTCGTCGCCGATCCAGAGCGTGTCGCCGATCTTCTGGATGCTCTCGATGTCGAAGTCGGAGCCCGTCAGATAGCGCGCCTTGGTGCCCTCGTAGGCGATGCGGAAGGGCACGACCTTGTCGGGATCGGAGAGGAAGACGGTCTCCTTCACGTCCATCGCGCCGTTCTCGTAGTCCGGCGAGAGCTTGTGGAAGAAGAGCAGCGTATCGGGGCTGTTCTTCTTGGAGCCGAAGCCGTTGTCGGTGAGGGCGATGATCGAGCCGTCGTCGGCGCGGTCCATCGCAAAGCCAGAGAAGCCCTGCAGCGGCTGGCCGATGAAGGGCAGCTTGATGCCGGTCTTGCGGCTGCCGTGATAGGCGCCGGTGTCGCCCTCGACGCTCATCGGCGTGTCGATGCGGTTGGGACCGGCGGTGAACTTGCCGCTGATCCAGGCGTCCTGCGGCGCGTCGGCCGGCGGAGCGATCAGGCTGAGGGCGGGGATGACGGCGTGGCCGGCGAGGGTCGCCGGGAACACGGTCTCGTCGTCGGCGAGCGCCGGGGCGGTGAGGAGCGCGGCGAGCGCCACCGCGAGCGAGGTGCGAAGCATGGATTGGCCTCCAATGTGCGAGTGTCGACCGCCTAGTCGGGCTCGTTGACGCTCCGATGACCGTTCGCTGACGTTTTCGTCACGATCGGCCTCGATCCACGAAATGGGTTGAGCGCGGCGGGGCGACTGCGCATCTTCGGCCTCTGGTGGAGGAGCGCATTCTCATGAAAACGACATTTCTCGGTCACACGGGGCTCCGCGTCTCCGAGCTCTGCCTCGGCACGATGACCTTCGGCACGGAGACCGGCTGGGGCGCGGACATGGACGAGAGCCGCGCGATCTTCGACGCCTATGTGGCGGCGGGCGGCAACTTCATCGACACCGCGAACCTTTATACCGGCGGGACGTCGGAGCGCTTCGTGGGCGACTTCGTGAAGGGGGAGCGCGACCGCTTCGTCATCGCCACCAAGTACACGGCCTCCAGCGACAAGACCGACCCCAACGCCGGCGGCAATCAGCGCAAGAACCTGGTGCGCTCGCTCGATGCCAGCCTGAAGCGCCTCGGCACCGACTATGTCGACCTCTACTTCGTGCACATGTTCGACGGCTTCACCCCGATCGAGGAGACCTTGCGCGCCCTCGACGATCAGGTGCGCGCGGGCAAGGTGCTCTACGTGGGCTTTTCCGACTTTCCGGCCTGGATGGTGGCGAAGGCGGACACCCTCGCGAGCCTCACCGGGCTGACGCGGCCGGCCTGCATCCAGATCGAGTACAACCTCGCCATGCGCGACGCGGAGCGCGAGTTGATTCCGATGGCCGATGCGCTGGGGCTGTCGGTGATGGACTGGTCGCCGCTCGGGGCGGGGGCGCTGTCGGGCAAGATCGTCCGCCCCGACCCGGAAGAGAACTATACGGGCCGCGTCGCCTCGGGGGCGGTGGCGCGCAACTTCGACAAGTATCGGAGCGAGCGCGCCAACGCCATTGTTCGCGAGCTGATCGCCGCGGCCGGGGCGCTCGGGACGACGCCCTCGCGCCTCGCCATCGCCTGGCTGAGGGCGAAGTCCGACATCCACATTCCGATCGTCGGGGCCCGCTCGGTGCGGCACGTGGAGGATAATCTCGCCGCGGCCGAGCTCGCGGTGCCCGTCGAGATCATGGCGCGGCTCGACCGGGCGAGCCCGCCCGATCTCGGCTTTCCCATCTCTTTCCTGCGCGCCGGCCAAGGCGACTGGTACGGCGACCAGCCGCAGCGCCTCGACCAGCGGGCGCGGCCCACAGGACGCCGCTTCCTGGGCCTCGACGGCTAGGAGCGCGGTGCCCCCCGGGGGGATATGGACGGCGCTGCGCGCCGACTTTCCTTCCGAAGGGCGAGGGCGTTCCTCCCTCGCGCTCCCCCCATCTCGGCGATGGCCAGGGTTTGCGGAAAGACGACCGCTTCGCGGCCGACTTGCCTCAAACCCCTTGCGACCGTGGGGAGGGATGCGGGCGCGTCAAGGCCAAGCCCTGCGGGCGGCTGCGCCGGCCTTGACCCGCCCGCATCCCTCCGGAGCCCCGTGGCCGAGACCGGAGCGTGGGGCTTTCGCCGGGTGTCGGTGGTCGCTAAACAGGCGCACGCGGCGAAGGAGTGGGGCGTGCGCATCAGGC
>NZ_JAEKJA010000008.1 GCF_016411865.1 Acuticoccus mangrovi
TCCCTCCGGAGCCCCGTGGCCGAGACCGGAGCGTGGGGCTTTCGCCGGGTGTCGGTGGTCGCTAAACAGGCGCACGCGGCGAAGGAGTGGGGCGTGCGCATCAGGCTCGGAATGGTCGGCGGCGGCGAAGGCTCGTTGATCGGGGCGGTGCATCGGCTCGCCGCGCGGATGGACGATCGCTTCGAGCTCGTCGCCGGCGCCCTCTCCGCCGATCCGGCGCGGGGGCGGGCCTCGGCCGAGGCGATCGGCCTCGCGCCGGAGCGCACCTACGCGACCTATGCCGAGATGGCGAGGGCGGAGGCGGCGCGGGCCGACGGCATCGAGGCCGTCGCCATCGTGACGCCGAATCACCTCCATTTCGACCCCGCCATGCGCTTTCTCGACGCCGGCATCCACGTGATCTGCGACAAGCCGATGACCACCTCGCTCGCCGATGCCGAGGCTCTCGCCGCCAGGGTCGCCGAGACCGGGCTCGTCTTCGCCCTGACGCACAACTATTCGGGCTATCCGATGGTGCGCCAAGCGCGCGCCATGGTGGCGGCGGGCGAGATCGGCACCGTGCGCGTCGTCGCCGCCGAATATGTCCAGGACTGGCTCGCCGAGCCGGTCGAGGCCACCGGCATGAAGCAGGCCGAGTGGCGTACCGATCCCGCCCGCTCCGGCGCCGGCGGGTCGGTCGGCGACATCGGCACCCACGCCTACCATCTGACCGGCTTCGTCACCGGGCTCGCCTGGGAGGTGGCGGCGGCCGAGCTCTCCACCTTCGTGCCCGGCCGCCGGCTCGACGACAACGCCTTCGTCCTCCTGAAGGCGGGCGAGGCGCGCGCCATGCTGTGGGCGAGCCAGGTGGCGCCGGGCAACCGGAACGCCCTCTCGCTGCGCGTCTACGGCGACAGGGGCGGGCTCGAATGGCGCCAGGAGGCGCCGGAGGAACTGTGGTTCAGCCCGCTCGGGAAGGAGAGACGCCTCCTCACCCGCGGCGGTCCGGGGACGGGGGAGGCGGCGCGCCGGGTGACGCGCCTGCCGCCCGGCCACCCGGAGGGTTATTTCGAGGCGTTCGCCACCCTCTATGGCGAGGCGGCGGACGCCATCGAGGCCCATCGGGCCGGACAGCCGCGGCCCGCCGACTGTCTCGTTCCGACCGTCGAGGACGGGGTCGCCGGGGTCGCCTTCATTGAGGCGGCCGTGCGCCTCGCAGGCCGCTGAGCGCGGACCCGGCGGGCGCCCCGCCCCCGGCCGACCAGCGCTCGAGGGGCGAGGTGCGCGTCGGGCTGGGCGACCGGGACGGGCGGCCGCGGCTTCTGGCGTCCTACCAGCAGGGCTCGGGCAAATTGCGCTTCCCCTCCGTGCCGGTGGGGGTGGAGGCGATGGTGCTCAACACCGCCGGCGGCCTCGCCTCGGGCGACGTGTTCACCGTCACGAGCCGCGCCGAGGCGCACGGGCTGACGGTGTCGACGCAGGCGTGCGAGCGCGTCTACCGCGCCGAGGGGCCGCCCGCGCGGGTGCGCCAGAGCCTCTCCGTCGCCGCCGGCGCCAGCCTGCGCCACCTGCCGCAGCCGACCATCCTCTACGACGGCTCGCGGCTCGATCGGCTGACCCGCGTCGACATCGAGGAGGGAGGCGCCCTGACGCTGGTGGAAGGGCTGGTGCTCGGCCGTGCCGCGATGGGCGAGGACGTCACCGCGCTCGCTCTCGCCGACCGGGTCGAGGTGCGCCTCGGCGGCCGGCTCGCCTTCGTCGATGCGCTGCGCCTCGACGATGCGGCGCTGGCGCGGGCGCGCCAGCCGGCGGGCATCGGCGCGGCGCGCGGGATCGGCATCGTCATCCACCGCGCGGCGGGGCCCGGCTCGATGGGCGATACGCTCGAGGCGCTGCGCGAGGCGCTCGCCGGCACGGCGGTGGTGGCGGGGGCGAGCCTCCTCAACGGGCTTCTCGTGGCGCGCATGCTTGCGCCGACGCACACCACGCTTCAGGATGCGCTCGCAAAGGCCGTGTGGACGCTGACCGAAGGTGCGCCGCCGCGGGCCTGGGCGCTCTGATCGGCAGGAAGGCATCGATGAATCTATCGCCGCGTGAGAAGGATAAGCTCTTGATTGCGATGGCGGCCGAGGTGGCGCGCCGCCGCCGCGAGCGTGGCGTCAAGCTCAACTATCCGGAGGCCATCGCCCTCATCAGCGACTTCGTGATGGAGGGCGCGCGCGACGGTCGCTCGGTCGCCGAGCTGATGGAGGCGGGCGCCCACGTCGTCGGCCGCGACATGGTGATGGAGGGGGTCGCCGAGATAATCCACGACGTGCAGGTGGAGGCGACCTTTCCCGACGGCACGAAGCTCGTGACCGTGCACGATCCGATCCGCTGAAGGAGCCGCTATGCTGAACTTCTGCCCCAACTGTATGCATCGCGGCGCGACGGTGCGGCGATGATCCCGGGCGAGATCGTCACCGCCGAGGGAGAGATCGAGCTCAACGCCGGGGCCGACGTGGTGGAGATCGCCGTGGCGAACACCGGCGACCGGCCGGTGCAGGTTGGCTCGCACTATCATTTCTACGAGACCAACCCGGCGCTCCGCTTCGACCGCGAGGCGGCGCGGGGGCGCCGGCTCGACATTCCCGCCGGCTCGGCGACGCGGTTCGAGCCGGGGCAGGAGCGCACCGTGCGGCTGATCCCGCTGTTGGGCGCGCGCATCGTTTATGGCTTCAACGCGAAGGTCGCCGGAAAGCTCGACTGAGGCGGCCTTCCCTCACGAGGGAGAGAGCCGATGTGTGGTCACGACGTCATCGCGAGTGTGCGCGCCCAGGTGCTCAGTCGGCGCCACCTCCTGTTGGGAGGCGCGGCCGCGGGCGCTGCCGTCACGGCGGCGAGCCTTGCCCCGCCGCGGGCCGCCGCGCAGACCGCGGGCGGCACCATCCGCGACCTTACCCACACCCTGTCGCCCGACTTCCCGACCTTCTTCGGCGAGCCGCAGTTCGCGATCGAGCAGCTCTTCCACTTCGACAAGGACGGCTTCAATCTCTTCAAGTACACCGTCAACGAGCACACCGGCACCCATGTCGACGCGCCGTTGCACTTCTCGGCCGACGGGCAGTCGGTGGACGAGATCCCCGTCGACAATCTGATGGCGCCGCTCGCGGTGGTGGACATTGCCGCGAAGGCCGCCGAGGACCCCGACGCGCAGGTGACGCCGGACGACCTCAAGGCCTGGATCGCGGCGAACGGCGACATCCCGGAGCGCGCCTGCGTGGCGCTCTATTCGGGCTGGGAGCGGTTCGTGTCGAGCGACAAGTTCCGCAACGTCGGCGACGACGGGAAGATGCACTTCCCCGGCTTCCACGTGGAGGCGGCGCAGATGCTGATCGAGGAGACGAGCGCGGTGGGGATCGCGGTCGACACCCTGTCGCTCGACTACGGCCCGTCGCCGGACTTCGCCACCCACTATAAGTGGCTGCCCACCAATCGGTGGGGTGTCGAGTGCGTCGCGGGGCTCGGCGAGCTGCCGCCGACGGGGGCGACGATCATCCTCGGCGCGCCGAAGCATGCCGGGGGATCGGGCGGCCCGGCCCGCGTCTTCGCCCTGGTCTGAGGCGGGGGGACGGCGCGCCGGGTGCGGGCTCGCCTTCGGGCGGGCACCCCTCGGCGGCGTCACAGTGGTGTGCGGCGAAAACGCGGTCGGAGGGCCATTCATGCGCCGCCAAGCGATTGCTGCGGCGCATGGATGTGCAATGATGGGCCCGTCTCGTTCGACCCATCCTCGGAGGACCGATGCCTGCCCGCATCTCCCGCCACGACTACGCCGCCATGTTCGGCCCCACCGTGGGCGACAAGGTTCGTCTCGCCGATACCGAGCTCTTCATCGAGGTGGAGAAGGATCACACGATCTACGGCGAGGAGGTGAAGTTCGGCGGCGGCAAGGTGATCCGCGACGGCATGGGCCAAGGCCAGCAGACGCGCGAGCAGGGCGCCGTCGACACCGTCATCACCAATGCCCTGATTGTCGACTGGTGGGGCATCGTGAAGGCCGACGTCGGGCTGCGCGACGGCAAGATCGTCGGGATCGGCAAGGCGGGCAATCCGGACACCCAGCCGGGCGTCACCATCGTCGTCGGGCCGAGCACGGAGGCGATCGCGGGCGAGGGCAAGATCCTGACGGCCGGCATCATCGACAGTCACATCCACTTCATCTGCCCGCAGCAGATCGACGAGGCGCTCGCGGCCGGCGTCACCACTATGATCGGCGGCGGCACGGGCCCCGCGACCGGCACCAACGCCACCACCTGCACCCCCGGCCCCTGGCACATCGCCCGCATGATCGAGGCGGCTGACGCGTTCCCGATGAACCTCGCCTTCGCCGGCAAGGGCAACGCCTCGCTGCAGGCGCCGCTCCTGGAACAGGTGTCGGCGGGCGCGATGGCGCTGAAGCTGCACGAGGACTGGGGCACCACGCCGTCCGCCATCGACAACTGCCTCACCGTCGCCGATCAGACCGACGTGCAGGTGATGATCCACACCGACACGCTGAACGAATCGGGCTTCGTCGAGGATACCGTCGCCGCCTTTAAGGGCCGCACCATCCACGCCTTCCACACCGAGGGGGCGGGCGGCGGCCACGCGCCGGACATCATCAAGGTGGCGGGGCTCGCCAACGTCATCCCCTCGTCCACCAACCCGACGCGGCCCTACACGGTGAACACCATCGACGAGCATCTCGACATGCTGATGGTGTGCCACCACCTCGACCCCTCGATCCCCGAGGACATCGCCTTCGCCGAGAGCCGCATCCGCAAGGAGACGATCGCCGCGGAGGACATCCTCCACGACATGGGCGCCTTCTCGATCATCGCCTCCGACAGCCAGGCGATGGGCCGTGTCGGCGAGGTGATGACCCGCACCTTCCAGACCGCCCACAAGATGCGCGTCCAGCGCGGCCGCCTGCCGGAAGAGACCGGCCAGAACGACAATCTGCGCGTACGCCGCTACATCGCCAAGGTGACGATCAACCCGGCGATCGCCCACGGCATGACGAAGCACGTCGGCTCGATCGAGGTCGGCAAGCGCGCCGACCTCGTCCTCTGGTCTCCCGCCTTCTTCGGCGTGAAGCCCGACATGGTGCTGATCGGCGGTGCCATCGCCGCAGCCCAGATGGGCGACCCCAACGCCTCGATCCCGACACCGCAGCCGGTCCACATGCGCCCGATGTTCGGCGCCTTCGGGCCGGCACGCACCGGCACCTCGGTCACCTTCGTGTCCAAGGCGGCGGCGAGCCTTCACATGCGCTCCGGCAAGGCGCTGGTGCCGGTGGAGGGCACGCGCGGCATCGGCAAGGCCGACATGAAGCTCAACGACGCGCTGCCCAAGATCGAGGTGGACCCGGAAACCTACCGCGTCACGGCCGACGGCGAGCTCCTCACCTGCGAGCCGGCGACGGTGCTGCCGATGGCCCAGCGCTACTTCCTGTTCTGACGCATCCGCGATGGGCGCGATGGCGTTCGTTCCGCTCGTCCTCTACGTCATTGCCTTAGTCCTCGGCATCGCCGGGGTGGGGCTGCCGGGTCAGGGCGCGGACCTCTCGCCGCTCGCCGCGTGGATGCTGTTGGTCTCGCTCGGCCTCAACAGCCTCTGGGCGGCGCTCGGCCATCTGATGAAGTCGGAGGAGGTGGCGGCCTCCATCGGCTGGGCGACGAGCCCGTTTCAGAAGGAGGTCGGGGCGGCCAATCTCGGCATCGGCCTCGCCGCCGTCGCCGCGGCCTTCCTCGGCGCGGGGGCGGGCTGGGCGGTGTTTCTCGTCGCGGCCGGCTTCCTGTGGGGCGCGGCGACGGTCCACCTGCTCGACATGGTCCGTGCGAGGAATTTCGCGATCAACAACGCCGGCCCGATCTTCTGGTGGGACATCCTGACACCGCTCACCATTCTGATCGCCCTCCTATGAGTGTGCTAGCCTCCGGCGCGGCTGGAGATGCTGCGGGGCGAGGGCGCTCCGCCTGCACGATGGAGCAAAGCGATGGCCAACGATCCGCGCGACAAGAAAAAGCCCGAAGAGACCGAGGAAAGCGACGCCGATGAGGCTCTGGACGAGGCGCTGGAGGAGAGCTTCCCGGCGAGCGACCCTCTGCCGGAGCCGTCGGTTCCCGGCCGCGGCGATCACAAGGACTAGGCCGACGCGCGCGGGCTTCGCTCGTCGATCGGGCGTCGGCGGTCCGGCGGGCGAGGCGCGCGCATGATGCGTCTCCTCGCGGCGGTGGCGGCCGTGCTCGGCGGCGTCGTCACCGCGAGCGCCTGCGGCGGGCCGGAGGACGCCTGCGCCACGCCGCTCGGCACCTACCACATCAGCCTGCCGGAGGGTGTGACGGGTCCCGTGCCGGCGTTCGTCTATTTTCACGGCGCGGGCCGCAGCGGCGCGCCGGTGGGGCAGATGCCGTTCGCCGCGGCGCTGCGGGCCCGCGGCTACGCGGTGATCGCACCCAACGGGCGGATGCGGCCCGGCAGCCGCTTCGGCCCCGGCTGGTTCTTCCGCGACGGGGCCGACGGGCCGCGCGACGAGCTCGCCTTCACGCGCGAGGTGATCGCCGACGCCGCTTCCCATCACGGCGTCGATCCTGCCCGCATCGTGCTCTCGGGCTTTTCCATCGGCGGCTCGCTGGTGTGGTATCTCGCCTGCCGCGACTCCCATCTCGCCGCGGCCTACACCGCCTACGCCGGCGGCTTCTGGGAGCCGATGCCGCCGACCTGCGACGGTCCCGTCCATCTCCTCCACACCCATGGCTGGCGCGACCAGACGGTGCCGCTCGAAGGTCGCCCGCTGCGCGGCGGCGCGATCTATCAGGGCGACATCTTCGAGGGGCTGAAGCGCTGGCGCGTCTCAAACGGCTGCGATCTCTTGCGCGCCGACGCATTCGACACCCATGGTCGCTATTGGCGCCGCAGCTATACGAGCTGCGCACCCGGCACGGCGCTGGAGCTCGCCCTCTGGCCGGGCGGTCACGTCACCCCCGACGCCGAGTGGGCGGCCCTCGCGGCCGACTGGGTGGAGGCGGTCCTTCCGGAGATCAAGCCATGATACGCGCCCACACCCTCCTCGCCGCCGACGCCCCGAGCGGTCCTCTCGTCACCGCGCGTCTCGGCTACGACGACCGCCACCGCCGCCGCCTCGCCGTGTCGACCGACGGCGGGGAGCGCGTGTTGATCGATCTCGCGGAGGCGACGCGGCTGCGCGACGGCGACCGCATCGCGATGGACGACGGCCGCATCCTCGCGATCGTCGCCGAGCCGGAGGACGTCGCCGACATCTTCGCCGCCGACGCGCCCGCGCTGACGCGGCTCGCCTGGCACCTCGGCAACCGCCATACGCCGACGGCCGTGCTCGCCGACCGGCTGCGCATCCGCCGTGACCACGTGCTGGAGGCGATGGTGGAGCGCCTCGGCGGGCGCGTCGAGGCGAAGCTGGCGCCGTTCGATCCGGAGGTGGGCGCCTATCACGACGGCGGCGGCCACGGCCATCACCACGACGAGCACGAGCACGATCACGCCCATGCTCACGGGCACGACCATCATCAGGGCGCGCACACGCACCGTCATGGGCACCATGACCATCACGAGTGAGGCGCTCGACGCGCGCACGCTCGCCCTCGTGATGGCGTGGTTCTCGCCGGCCTGCCCCATCGGCGCCTTCAGCTATTCGCACGGGGTGGAGCGGCTCAACGAGGACGGCGTCGTCGCCGACCGGCCGGGCGCCGAGGCGGCGATCCGCCTCGCCCTCACCGACGGCAGCGGCCGGTCCGATGCGATCCTCCTCGCCCACGCCTATCGGGCGGTGGCGGGTGACGACGAGGCCGCGTTTCACGAGGTGCGCACCCTCGCTCTCGCCCTCGTTCCCTCCATGGAGCGGCGCGAGGAGACCGTCTATCAGGGCAACGCGTTCGCGACCATCGTCGACGCGGCGTGGCCCGGCGCTGGCGCGCTGTCGGGCGACGACGTGCCGCTGCCGGTCGCCGTCGGCGCCGCGGGCGCGCTCCACGGCGTGCCGCTTGTGCCGCTCGCGCAAGCCTTTCTCGGCGCCTTCGCGGCGAACCTCGTGTCTGCCGCCGTCCGCCTGGTGCCGCTCGGGCAGACCGACGGGCAGCGCCTCACCGCGACGCTCGCGCCGGTGGCGGCGGCGGTGGCCGTCGAGGCCGTGGCGCTGCCGCTCGACGCGGTCGGCGGTGCCGCGATCGGGTTGGATCTTGCCTCCATGCGGCACGAGTGTCAGGAGGTTCGATTGTTTCGATCATGAGGGGGCAAGGAATGTCGCGCACCGAGAACGGTCCGCTCCGGGTGGGGATCGGCGGTCCCGTCGGATCGGGCAAGACGATGTTGATGGAACGCCTCTGCAAGGCGCTGCGCGACAGGATCGACATCGTCGCGATCACCAACGACATCTACACCAAGGAGGATGCGCTGATCCTCGCCCGCGCCGAGGCGCTGGCGGTGGAGCGCATCATGGGGGTGGAGACGGGCGGCTGTCCGCACACCGCGATCCGCGAGGACGCCTCGATCAATCTCGCCGCCATCAAGGAGATGCGGGGTAAGTTCCCGAATGTCGACCTGGTGCTGGTGGAATCGGGCGGCGACAATCTCGCGGCGACCTTCTCGCCGGAGCTCGCCGACATCACGATCTACGTGATCGACGTCGCCGCCGGAGAGAAAATCCCCCGCAAGGGCGGCCCCGGCATCACCCGCTCCGACCTTCTCATCATCAACAAGGTGGACCTCGCGCCGTTCGTGGGCGCTTCGCTGGAGGTGATGCACGCCGATGCCACGCGCATGCGTGGCGAGCGGCCGTTCCTGATGACCAACCTCAAGGCCGGCGACGGGGTGGACGACGTCATCGCCTTCCTGCGCGACACCGGCGGGCTCGACGTCTGACCTGATGACCGACTTCGGCCAGCGCGACGCTCTGATCTCCGAACGCATTCTGGAATCGATGCGCGACGGGGTGGTGAGTATCGACCTCACCGGCCGCATCATCACCTTCAACGGCGCGGCGGGCCGCATCCTCGGCAAGAAGCCGGAGGACGTGCTCGGTCGCTCCTTCGCCGAGGAATTCCTCGCCGAGGAGAGCTTCGACGACTTCAACGAGGTGGTGTTCAAGGCTGTGTACGAGGCGGCGACCACCCACTCGATCGAGATCGCCCTCAAGGTGGATGGTCAGCGCACCGACCTCGTCGTCGCCTCGAGCTTCCTGACGATGGAGGGCGAGGACGGCGAGGAGCAGCGCTTCGGCGTGGTGGTGGTGTTCTCCGACACCACGGAGGAGCGCAAGCGGCGCAAGATCAAGCGGCTCTTCGGCGAATATGTCGATCCGCGCATCGTCGACCGGATCCTGTCGAGCGAGGAGGCCTCGCGGTCGCGGCGCGGCGACATGACGATCTCGTTCGCCGACATGCGCGACTTCACCGGTTGGTCGGAGCGGCTCGACGCGGACGCGCTCGTCGACCTCCTCAACCGCTTCCTGACGGCGATGACGGAGCCCATCGGAGCCGCCGGCGGCATCACCGACAAATATATCGGCGACGCGGTGATGGCCTGCTGGGGTCCGCCCTTCACCGACGACGCGGGGCAGGCGCGGGACGCGCTCAACGCCGCCCTCGGTCAGATGGAGGCGATCGCGCCGCTGCGGGCCGAGCTCGCCGCGGAAGGGGTGGCGGGAGCGGAGCGGATGGACGCCGTCGTGGGCGTTGCGACGGGCGACGTCCTCTCCGGCGACATCGGCCCGCCGTCGAGCCGCAACTTCACCGTCATCGGCAACGCGGTGAACCTTGCGGCGCGGCTGCAAGAGGCGGCGAAGCTCTACGGCCAGCACATTCTCGTCGCCGACGACACCGCCGAGCGGGCGGGCTCCGGCTTCGTGTTCCGTGAGATCGACCGCATCACCGTGCGCGGCTCGCACCGGCCGGTGCGCGTCTATGCGCTGCTCGGCCGGCAGGGCGATGTCGCCGCGCCCGCCGTGGAGCTCGCCGCGCGCTACGGCGAGGCGCTCGCCGCTCTGCAGGCGCGCGACCTCGACGCGGCCGACGCCGGTTTCGCCGCCTGTCTGGAGATGGCGCCCGACGACCGGCCCGCCGCGCTGATGCGGGGCCGCATCGCCGCCTATCGGCTCGACCCGCCGCCGGAGGACTGGGACGGGGTGTGGCGCGGGGCCGGGATGGCTCAGGCGGCGCGGAAGTAGCGCAGCGTCAGACAGGTGAGGTCGTCCGCCCGCTCCGCGCCCTTCTCGAAGGCGACCACGGCGTCGCGCACCGCCTCGTCGAGGGCGGCGGCGTCGTCGGTATGGTGAAGCGCGACGGTGTCGACGAGCCGCGCGTCGCCGAACGCCTGGCTGTCGGCGTTGAAGGCCTCGGTCACGCCGTCGGTGAAGAGGAACAGCGTGTCGTCCGGGTGGAGGGTGACCGTCGCCTCGGTGAACTCGAAATCCTCGATCACGGCGAGGGCGGGGTCGCCGGCGCGCGGCAGCTCCGACACGGCGCCGGTCGTGCCGTTGGCGAGGAGCGGCGGGTTGTGGCCGGCGTTCACGAAGGTGAGCGAGCCGGTGTCGAGGTCGAGCACGCCGTGGAAGAGGGTCACGAACATCATCTGCTCGTTGTCGGCGGCGAGGAAGGTGTTGACCTCGGTGACCGTCGCGGCGGGTGAGGGGGCCGACTGCGCCGTCGCCTTGATGAGGGTGCGGGTGATCGCCATGAAGAGCGCCGCGGCGACGCCCTTGCCCGAGACGTCGGCGACGACGATGCCGAGCCGCCGATCGTCGATCATGAAGTAGTCGTAAAAGTCGCCGCCGACCTCCTTGGCCGTCTCCATCAGCCCGTAGATGCGGAAGGCGGGGTGCTCGGGAAGCGGGCGGGGGAGGAAGGAGCGCTGCAGCTCGCGGGCGATCTCGAGCTCCTGCTCCAGTCCGGCGAGGCGGGCGCGGGTGATGATCGCGTCCTGCAGCTCGCGGATGAGCTCGGTCAGCCGGCGGTGCTGGTCGGTGATCCGCTGGCTCATACCCTGGAGCACGGTGGCGAGCACGGCGAGCGCCTCGGTGGGGCGCTCGGCCGCGGCGGCGGTGGCGGCGGGGTCCGGCTTCGGCTCGGCCATCACGCGGCGCAGATCGGACAGGATCTCCTTGCGCCCGTCCTCGTCGAGGGTGCCGGCGAGGCGTTCGAGCTGGCGGCGGATGATGCGTTCCTGCCGCTGGCGCTGGCGGGCGATCGCTTCCTCCTGTTCCAGCAGTTGCAACGCGTTGCGGCGGAACACGGCGAGCGCCTCGCCGATGCGGCGGATCTCGCCGGTACCGCTCACGGGCGTGGAGGGTTGGAGGTTCCCCTCCGACAGCTCGTGCAGCGTTTCGATGGCGCTCTCGAGCGGCATGAAGGCCTGCCGCAGGAAGACGTAGAGGCCGATGATCATGACGAGGCTGCCGAGGCCCACGGCGACGAGCCCGGTGCGCTCCAGCCGCCGCGTGGCGCTGAGGCTGTCGGTGGCGTCGCGCAGGGTGACGAGGGTCCCCGCGACGCCGCCCATCATCTCGTCCACCGGCGCGGCGGCGGCGAAGTAGAGACGACCGTCGGCGGACAGAAGCTCCGCCGCCGCGGTGCGGCGGGGCAAGGTGGGCGACACCTTCTCCCACAGGGTGGGATTGGTGCCGGCGATCATCCGGCCGCGCAGCGACATCAGATAGCTCGGCTCGCCGAGCCGGTCCGTCAGCTCCTGGAGGACTTCCTCGGCGTCGATCGCGAGGCTGAGGACGGCGCGCGGAACGCCGCTGATCGAGACCGCGCGGGCGGCGGTGATCACGTAGCGGTCGGGCCGCTCCTGGCGCAGTCCGCCCACCGTCGCCGTGCCGGAGGTCAGCGCATCGATGGCGGGAGCGCCGAGGATGGGGCGGGCGCGGAAGACGGGCGCGTTGGCGGCGAGGAGCTCGCCGTCGAGGTCCAGAACCTGCACCATGATGCCCGGCGTGATGAGATCGGGCGAGTTGAGGATGACCTCGGTGATCTCCGCCGGGGTGAGGTTGGGTGCGGCGACCGAAAGGCGCGCGGCGAGCTCGGCGGCCGGCACCTCGAGATCGTCGGTCCGCTCGATGACGAGGCTCGACCAGAACGAGCGCTGGGCGCCGATGGCGATCTCGGCGAGGCGGTCCTGTTCGAGGCGGGCGCGCACGGTGCCGACGGCGACGAGGCTCCCGATGACGACCACCAGGGCGATGGACAGGAGGAGGGTGATGCGGGTGCGCAGCAGCATCGTCAGCGCCTCCGGCGCCGGCCGGCCGGCCGGATCGCGGCGAGAAGGCTCGCCCCGCCGAGGACCGCGGCCGCGAGGGTGGCCGAGCCGATGGAGGAGAGGCCCGTCAGATAGGTGGTGGCGTGGGAGGCCGCGGAGAGCACCATGGCGAAGGCGATCGTCATGGCGGCGGGCGGCGCGAAGGCACGGGCTCCGAGGGAGAGCATCGTAAGCCCGAGGCCGAGCCCGACGGCGATGGAGGTGATCGGGGCGGGCAGCGCGACGAGGCAGGCGCCGGCGAGGGCGAGGGCGCCGAGCGCCGCACCGACGGCGGGCGCCGCTCGCACGGCGAGTGCCGGCGCGAGCAGCGAGGCGACGCCGACGAGGCCGAATTGGAGCCCGATCGTCGCATAGTTCTCGCGCATGGCGATGCCGGACGTCTGGATGTCGGCCCAGGCGAAGACCGGGAAGGCGGCCGCGACGAGGGTGATCGCCTCGGCGAGGGCGAGCGCACCGGGGCTGGACGGCGCGAGGAGGTCGAGCCGCGTCCTGACGCGCTGCGGCGTGCGCGAGGCGCTGGCGATCGAGGCGAGTCCGACGATCACCACCACGACGCCGATGGTGGCGAAGGCCATGCGCCGTCCCTCCGCCTCGGCGAGGAGGGAGCCGACGATCGGCCCCGCCGCCCCCGCCGCGAGAAACACGAGGGCGGCCCGCCAGGGCCGGCGTGCCGCCGCCCCTTCGGCGAGGAGCACCGTCCACACCGCCGTCCAGAGGCCGAAGCCGGTGACGAACACGATGAGGGCGAACGGCATCGCGTCGTGGACGAAATAGGTGGCGCCGAGCGCGACCCCGGCCGCGCTCATCGCGAAGAGGGTGATCGCCTTCGACCAGCGGCCGCCGAGGAGGAGGGCGAGGAGGAGCCCGAGGATCGCGCCGAGCCCGTCGGCGGCGACCGCCCCGGCGGCGGCGATGGTGCTGAGGGGAGCGTCGCCGATCCGGTCGATGGCGAAGTTGGCGACGAGCGGGCGCGAAGCCTCCGCCGCCGCCATCGCCAGGAAGGGCCATGCGAGGCCCGCCCCCTCGCGCTCGATGCGGCGCACGAAGAGCCGGTTGAAGCGGTAGGCCCGGAGCGGGCGCATCGCCGCGTCGATGCGGCCGTGGAGGAGGTTGCTGGTGTCGAGGGCGCGCACCTCGTCCACCACCAGGAGGAGGCGGCGGTAGCTGCGTCGCAGCGGGCCGATGAGGCGCGCCGCGGCGGCGCCGAGCGGAGTGAGCGGCCCCGGCGGCGGCGGCGTGAAGTCGGCGAAGACGCCGCGGGCCACGCTGCGGCCGCCGGCGACGAAGCGGGCGCGCGGCAGGTCCACCCGCTCGAGCAGGGCGAAGCGCAGCGCGAGGCCCACCGCGAGGCCGGCGAGAAGGGCGACAGCGAGGGCGCTCGCGAGGATGTGCTCGCGGACGGCCTCGACCACGTAGAGCGAGGGCCGCACGAGCACGGCGCCGCGCGTCTCGCCGACGCTGATCGGGGCGCGCATGTGCGTGGCCGCGTCGAACACCTGTCCCGGCTCGACGGCGTAGAGCACGTCCTCCGCCTCGTCGAGGATCGCGATGCCGGCAATCGACGGATTGGCGGCGAGCATGGCCTGCAGATGGGGCTCGACGCCGCGCATCTTGTCGAGCGGGATCCCGAGCGCCACGGCGTGCTCGATCTCCTCGGCGACGGCCTCGCCGATGGCGAGCGCCACCTCGTCGGACTTGATGGCGAGATCGTCGAAGGCGTTGCCGAAGGATCGCTCGATGGCGAGGAAGGCCGCGAGGAGGGCGAGGAGGCCGACGAGGGTGCCGACGAGCAGCGCGAGAAGGTCGGACCGCTCGGCCCGGCTCGCGTGCGAGGATCGAGGAGGTTGCGCCACTTCTCAGACCTCCGCGTCGAGGCGGCGCAGCTCTTCGGCCGCCGTCTCGAGGGTGCGGGTGGCGGCGAGGGCGGTGACGACGGCCTCGTTGGAGGAGCTGCCGAGCGGCGTTGCGGGATCCGCGATCGGCTCGTGCCGGCTGATCGCGGCGAGCGCGCCCTCCATGTCGTGGTCGCGCCGCCGCATGACGAGGAAGCCGATGATGCCGGCGATCACGCTCGCCCCGAGCGTGATCGGGGCGGCGGCGACGAGGAGCGTCGGCACGCGCGTTAGCGGCAGCACCAGCGCGTCCTTGTCGATGATGAGAGCGACCCAGCCTTCGGTCTGGTCGAAGTCGTTGATGAGGGGACCGCCGAGGGTGATCGTCTCGGGCTCGGTGGCCCGCCACCGCGCGGCGCCGCGGCGGTTGCCGATGGCCTCGAGCCAGGGCGGCGGCACCGGCTCGCCGACGGCTCCGCGGTCGGTGGAAAAGAGCGTGATGCCGGTCTGGGAAAACACGTCGACGGCGAGGAGGCCCGGGGTGGACGCGAGCACCTCCTCGAGCAGCGGTTCGATCTGCTGCAGCTCGGCGAGCGGTAGGCCGAGCTGCAGGTTGCGCTCGATGGTCTCGTCCATGTCGCCGAGCACGAAGTCGAGCTTGGCCTCGGCGAGCCGCGCGTCGCCCTGCTCCACGACGCGGGCGGCCACCACCACGAAGGCGAGCAGCGCGGCGAGGGTCGCCAGACTGAGGAGGATCACGCCGCCGGTGCGTCCCATGGGGTCCGTCTATCTGGGTGAGGGGCCGAGGTCTGTAATCAAGTCCCGGCGAGCCCGTGTCAATTTCGTGTCCATCTCTTAGCGTGAAATTGGCAAGCAGCGTTGTGAGTGTCGCGCAGTGGCACTAGGCTGCGCCCGTAACGCGACACGAGGCCCATGGGCAAACTCAGCCTGACCCTTCTTGTGGTTTTGTTCCCGCTGCTGGCCGCGTCGCTGGCGCTCGGCGCCTATCTCAACTACGCGAGCGTGCGCAACAGCTATATCGAGATGGTGGGCACGCGGATGCAGACCGTGGCGCGCCGCGTCGCGTCCGACGCGCAGGTCGCGCTGTCGATGGGCATGCCGCTCGCCGGGCAGAACGCGCTGGAGCGCCTGTTGACGCGCGAGGCCGCCGCCGACCCGATGATTCGCTCGGTGGACGTCGTCGCCGCCGACGGCACCGTGCTCTTCTCCAGCGACCCGGTTCGCCGCGGGACGCGCGAGCAGGAGAGCGACCCGATGGCGGAGCGGCGGATGGCGTCGATCGTGTCGGCCTTCGACACCACCGAGGGGTTGGTGGTGACGCGCGCCTCCCGCCCCGCGCTCGACGCAGCGCTGGCGCGTGCGGGCGGTGGTATATTGACGGTCGCCGTCGCCGCACTCTCGTTGGCCGCGCTGGCTATTGCCATCGTCGTGGTGTTGGCGGTACGGGGCCTTACGCGGCGGCTGACCGACCGTGCGGCCACCGCCGCCGGTGAGGAGGTGCCGGCAGAGATGGTTCCGGTGATTGCCGAGATCGACGAGGCCCATGCCGCCATTCGCAGCCGCTGGGCCGCAAGCCGGCCGCCGGCCACGGGGAGCTGAACGGATGCGTCGCTTCGATGGGGCTATTCTGCTGTGCGTCACCGCCATCCTGATGGCGGGGCTCGCCGCCATCTCGTGGCAGACGGTGCGCAGCGCCGAAGCGATCCTCCTGCCGGCGCTGGAACAGAAGGCCGACACGGTCGCCCGCTCCCTCTCGAGCCTCGTCGCCGAGGCGGTGGACTACGGCATTCCCCTCGACCGCATGGTGCGTGCCGACGAGGTGCTGAAGGACGCGATCGCCGAGAATGGCGACTTCGCCTACATCGCGGTGGACGACAAGAGCGGCCGGACCCTCGCCTTCGCCGCAGCCGACGCCTACGCCGACATCCGCGGCGAGGACGACGCGGCGATGCGCACCGTGACGGCGCCGATCGAGCGGAACGGCCAGACGATCGCCGTCGTGGTGGTCGGCACGCCCGACGAGGTGGCGCGCACGGTGGTGCGAGAGCTGTGGCTCGACGTGGCGGTGCTCCTGGTGGTGGCGCTCCTCGTCGCGCTGGAGCTCATCACCTTCGCCTTCTCGATCCCCTCCGCGGTGATGATGCGGGGCCTCGCCCAGCGGCTCGATGCGCTGCGGCGGGGCGACTTCCGGCCTCACCTGCCGCTTGCCGGCAGCGGTCCCCTCGCCGACGAGGTGACGGCCGTCGACACCGCCATCGCACGCACGCGCGAGGATCACCGCCTGTTGCGCGAGGAGGCGATGGAGCGGGGCGACGAGGCGGCGCTCGAGGAGCTCGACCGGCTCGCCGCCCGCCATCAGCTCGAGGTGGCGCGGCACGAACCGCCGGTGAGCCTCGTCGCCGTGCGGGCCCCGGTGTTCCTCTTCTACCTCGCCGAGGAGATGACGCGGCCCTTCCTGCCGAGCTACATCGAGAGCATGGCGCGGCCCATCGCCGGACTGTCGGTGGAGTTCGTCATCGCGCTGCCGATCATCCTGTTCATGGCGCTGGTCGCCTTCCTGCAACCCTCGCTCAACGGCTGGACGGAGCGGATCGGCCGAGCGCGCTCGCTCAGAGGCGGGGCGGTGATCGCCCTCTTCGGCTATCTCGGCACGGCCGGGGCGACCGACATGAGCCAGTTGATCCTCTGCCGCGCCATCACCGCCATCGGCTTCGCCACGGTGTTCGTGTCGGCGCAGGGCTTCATCGTCGACCGCACGGGGGCGGAGAGCCGGGCGCGAGGCATCGGCCTCTTCGTCTCGGCGATCATGGCGGCGATGCTGTGCGGCCCGCCGATCGGCGGCATCGTGGCCGATCGGCTCGGCGTCAGCGCCGCCTTCGTCATGTCCGCGGCGATGGCGCTGATCGCCTATCTGTGCGCTCTCGTCGCCCTGCAGCGCGATCCGAAGCGCACGACGCCGCCCGCCCGCGCCGTCCGCATGTCCGACGTGATGGCGGTGCTGCGACAACCGGTGCTCTTCCTGCTCCTCATCGGCTGTGCGCTGCCGTCCAAGATGATCCTCATCGGCGTGTGCTTCTACTTCCTGCCGCTCGACCTCGCGGCGGACGGCTTCCAGCCCGCCGTCATCGGCCGCGTCCTGATGCTCTACGGCCTCGCCATGCTGATCCTGGTGCCGATGATCTCGCGCGTTTCGGACGAGCGCAGCAAGCGCGTGCCCTACGTGGTGTTCGGCGGCGTCCTGTCGGGGCTCGCGGTCGCCCACCTCTTCCTGTGGCCGCAGCCTTGGGGGGGCGCGCTGATGGTGCTCCAGATCGGCCTCGCCCAGGGCATCTCCACCACGCCCCAGTCGGCGCTGGTGGGTGAGCTCGGCCGCCTGCACCTGCCGGAACTGTCCGAGGGGGGCATCTACGGCGTCTTCCGTCTGATCGAGCGCACCGGCACGGCGGTGGGACCGGCGATGGTGGCGCTGATCTGGGGCGCGGCCTCCGGCGAGGCGGCCGTGGTGGCGATGGGCGTGCTTCTCGTCGTCGGAGCGCTGCTCTTCGGGCTCGCCTCGACGGGCCTCGGCGAGCGCACCGCTGCGGCGGGAGCGGGTAAATGACGTCGACCTTCACCCGTCGGGCGACGCTGAAGCTCGCCGCCGGCCTCGCGGCGGTGCCGGTGGTCGGCCGCGCGCAGGGGCGCCCCTTCAAGATCTTCCAGATCACCTATCGCGGCGACACCGACGTGGAGCGCGGCTTCCGCGACTATTTCGATCAGCGCGGCATCCCGGTGGAGATCATCTCGAGGAGCGCCGAGCTCGACCCTTCGCGGGTGCCGGAGATCCTGAAGGAGGTGCGGGCCGAGAAGCCGGACCTCGTCTACACCTGGGGCACTCCGGTGACGATCGCCACCTTCGGCAAGGCGGGGGAGACGGACTCGGAGCGCTACATCACCGACATTCCGGGCGTCTTCACCATGGTGTCGGCGCCGGAGAGCTCGGGCGTGGTGCCCTCGCGCGCATCCTCGGGGCGCAACATCACCGGCACGTCCCACGTGGTGCCGCCCGAGCCGCAGCTGCGGGCGATGGAAGCCTACCTGCCGTTCACCAAGCTCGGCGTGCTCTATACGCCCACGGAGCAGAACTCCATCGCCATTCTCGCGGCGCTGCGCGAACTCACCAAGCCGATGGGCTTCACCCTGCTGGAGCGGACCTTCCACCTCGACGAGGCCGGCAAGCCCACCACCGAGGGGGCGGCCGATCTCGTGGCGGAGCTCGCCGAGGAAGGGGCGCAGTGGCTCTACTATCTGCCCGACACCTTCCTCTCCACCAACATCGACAAGGTGGCGCCGGTCGCGACGAGCCTCGACCTGCCCGGCTTCTCGGCGACCGAGCTCTTGCATCGCGACGCGCTGATCAGCCTCATCAGCCGCTACTATTCGCTCGGACAGCTCACCGCCTACAAGGCGGAGCAGATCCTCCTGCGGGGCGTCGATCCCGCCGACATTCCGATCGAGACGCTGAAGCGTTTCGCCCTCATCATCAACATGCCGCTGGCGCGCGAGCTGCAGCTCTACCCGCCTCTCGGAATGCTGAACTACGCCAATATCATCACCGACTAGGCGGCCTGACATGACGATCGCCCCTCCAACGTGGGCCGCCACCGACTTCCACACCGTCGATCTGTCCGTCGACGACGTTCCAGCGGTGTTCGCGCTCTACGCCGAATCGCTCGCGGCGGTGCCCGACCCGGCCGCGGTGCGGGCCGACGCGCCGTCCTTCTTCGAGAAGATCTTCGCCGTGGGCGGGGAGATCATCGGCCTGTTCGACGGGCTGGTGATGATCGGCTACGGCGTGATCAGGCCGGAGCTCGAGGAAGAGCACGACCGGGTCGGCCTCGACCGCGTGGTGCCCGCCGACGCGCCGATGCGGGTGCTCGACGGGTCGGCCGTGCGTCCCGCCTACTGGCGCCACGGGCTGCAGCGCACGACGATCGACGCCCGCATCGCCCGCGCGGCCGAGCTTGGCGCCACGCACGTGATCGCCAAGGCCTCGCCGGGCAACGTGCCGTCGATGCGCAACCTCACCAAGCAGGGCTTCCATATCCTGGGACGGGTGATGAAGCCCTATGGCTGGCGCTACGTGCATCATCGGCCGGTGCATCTCACCGCGGCCGAGCCCATCGAGGGGGAGTGGTATCCGGCCCATGACGTCGACGGCGCCGAGGCGATGTTCCGCGAGGGTCGTGCCGCCTTCGCCGCTAAGCGGGACGACGCCGGCGAGCCCATGCTGAAGTTCACGCTGGGGCCGGACGCCCCGCGCTGAGCGGCCGCCTCAGGCGGCGCGGGCGACGGAGACCGCCTCGGTCCGCGTCGGCGTCACCTCGAAGAGGCGCAGGAAGCCGGAGATCTCGAACACGTCGCGGATCGCGGGCTGCAGCGTGCACAGCACGATCGCGCCGCCGCCCGCCTTCGCCTTCTTGCCGCCGAGGAGGATGACGCGCAGTCCCGCGCTCGAGATGTACTCCACCTTGGCGAGGTCGATGACGATGCGCGCGACCCCCTGACCGAGGCGGCCGAGGATCTCGGTCTCGAGCGTCTTCGCCGTCGCCGAATCGATGCGTCCGCTGAGGACGAGCACGAGGACGGGCCCCACCTCTTCGTGTTGGATCGCAAGTTCGCTCACCAGTCAGCCTTTCTCGATCGCGAGGACGAAGCGCGTCACGTTGTGGGCGTCGTCCCGCCGGTAGGATAGGTCCCGCGTCAGCGTCCGCACGAGGTGCACGCCGAGGCCGCCGATGGGGCGCTCGTCGAGGGGCATCGTGACGTCCGGCGCGGGGCGGGAGAGGGGGTCGAAGGCGATGCCGTTGTCGCGCACTTCGCCGACGATGTCCGCGCCGTCGCGCGACACACTCACGGCGACGCGAGGCCCCCCGGGCGCCGCACCGTGGTTGATCACGTTGGCGATGAGCTCCTCCAGGATAAGGTTGAGGTGCATCACCGTCGCCATGGGAAGTTGTTGCGTCTCGCCGAAAGCCTCGACGGCCTCGACCATCCGATCGAGGTCGTCCATCGTCGTCAGTATGAGGTCGATGGCTTTGTCCACCTCGTCCATCAGGTCGGCGCGACGGCGATCGCCGGAGCGCGAGGGAATGCGGCACGGAGGCCGCCGATAGGGTCCCCCATTATACGGGCCGGAGCAATGTGCAAAGGCCGTCACGCTCAGCGTGGCGGCAGCGTGCGCAGCCACGCGACGATGGCGCCGACGTCCTCGGGCGTCATGCCGGCATAGTAGCCGAAGCCCATCGGCGGCTTGAGGCGGCTGCCGTCGCGCGACACGCCGGTGGTGATCGCGCGGGCGATCTCCTCGTCGCTCCAGCCGCCGAGGCCGTGCTCCGGGTGGGAGGTGATGTTGGAGGCGACCGACACGCCCCACGGGCCCGGAAATTCGCGGCCGCCGGCACCGAGACCGTTGACGGGATCGGGTCCGGTCGGCGTCCAGGCCACGTGGCACTCCATGCAGTGGGCGATGGTCGCGAGATAGAAGCCGTTGCGCACGACGTCCGCGGCGCGCTCCGCCTCCGGGATCGGCGCCTCGGCACCGGGGAAGGGGTGCGCCTCGGGCAGCGCCGAGAAGCTGCGCGGCGGCGTTGTCGCCTCCACCGCGGGCACGGTGCGCAGATAGGCGACGATGGCGTCGAGGTCGTCCCCGGTGAGGACCTGGTAGAAGGTCGTCGGCATGACGGGCGCGAGCAGCGCGCCGTCGGGCCGCACCCCTTCCACGATGGCGCGCTTGATCTCCGCGTCGCTCCAGCCGCCGATCCCCGTCGCCGCGTCCTGGGTGATGTTGGGGGCGTGGACGGTGAAGTCGGGCGTTTCGAAGCGCAGACCGCCGGAGAGGGCGCGCTCCATCATCGGCCCGTTCGGTCCCACCGGCGTGTGGCAGTTGCCACAGGCCATCACGGTATTGACGAGATAGTCGCCCCGCTCGGCCGAGCTTTCGGCCGCCGCGCCGCCGGCCGGCAGACCGCCGGCCGCAACGGCGAGCGCCACGCCCAGCCCCACCATCCTTCGACGTTCCATGTCCCACCCGTTCGGTGTCGTTATTTTGTCTTAGTCTAAACTGGAGTCACGCGCCGGAGAATGGGGCGGCGTGGGGGATGCACCGATCGGTGCGGCGACGATCGGTCGGGTCGGGCTGCTTGCCGCGCCATTCCCGCACGCCTAGGAGGGAAGAAAACGAACGCCAGGGAGGCGGCGATGGGCGAGCACTACGACGGGAAGGAAACGCGTCGGCCGGAGGAGCGGGAGAGGGCGCTGTTCGCCGCGCTGCCGGGCATGATCGCAGGTCTTCTGGCGGCGCCCGCCTGGGCGCGGCGGCTCGACGGCGTCGACCCTGCGGCCGTCACCTCGCCCGAAGCGCTCGCCGGCCTTCCGGTGCTGCGCAAGAGCGAGCTGATGGAGGCCCAGCGCGACGCCCCGCCCTTCGGCGGCTTCGTGGCAGCGCCCACCGCGACGCTCGCGCGGGTGTTCGTGTCGCCGGGGCCGGTGTTCGTGCCGCAAGGGACTGAGAGCGACGCCTGGGGCGCGGCGCGGGCGCTCCATGCCGCCGGTGTGCGGCCCGGCGACCTCGCGGTCAACACCTTCGGCTACCACGTGACGCCCGGCGCGTTCATTCTGGAGAGCGGGCTCGCGGCGCTCGGCTGCCCGGTGTTCGCCGCCGGTCCCGGCCGGCCGGAGGAGGTCGTGCCGCTTCTCGCCGCGCTGCGCCCGTCGGTCTATTGCGGCGTGCCCGATTTCCTCAACATCCTCCTCGACCGGGCGGAGGCGGCGGCAGCCGATCTCTCCTCGCTCCGGGCGGCGCTCGTGTCGGGCGCGGCGCTTCCCGGCGATCTGCGCCAGCGCATCGAGGCGCGGGGCGTCCACGTCGCCCAGTGCTACGCGACCGCCGACCTCGGCGTCATCGCCTACGAGAGCCGGGCCCGCGAGGGGCTGATCGTCAACGAGGACGTGATCCTCGAAATCGTCCGTCCCGGCACCGGCGACCCGGTCGCCGAGGGTGAGGTGGGCGAGGTCGTGGTGACGCGTCTCTGCGAGGGCTACCCGCTGCTGCGCTTCGCCACCGGCGACCTCTCGGCGATCCTGCCGGGGGAGAGCCCCTGCGGGCGCACCAATCGCCGCATCCGCGGTTGGATGGGCCGGGCCGACCAGCGTACCAAGGTGAAGGGGATGTTCGTGGACCCGGCGCAGATCGCCGAAGTGCGGCGGCGTCATCCCGAAATCGTCCGGGCCCGGCTGGTGGTGAGCCGCGCCGACCACGTCGATCAGATGGTGCTGATGGTGGAGGCGCCCGCCGCGGCGGAAGCGGCGATCGGGGCGACGCTGAAGGCCGTCACCAATCTCTCCGGCAGCGTCGAGGCCGTGCCGGAGGGGGCGCTTCCCAACGACGGCAAAGTGATCGCCGACGAGCGCCCGGTGGAGGGTTGAGCCGAAACCACGGCTGAAATAGAGATCCAACCCTCGACAAGCGGGCCGCGAGACACTATTCAAGCGGCCTGGCATTTCTTATGCGATATGACGCAACACGCTGCGGCGGCAGCGTGACGGGATCCGACGACATGAACATCATCGACGAGCTCAACCGCGAGCAGATGGCCGCGATCGAGGAAAAGCGCACCCTTCCGGCGTTCCAGCCGGGCGACACCGTCCGGGTGAACGTGCGCGTGACCGAGGGGACCCGCACCCGCGTGCAGGCCTACGAGGGCGTGTGCATCGCCCGCTCGGGCGCCGGCCTCAACGAGAATTTCACCGTGCGCAAGCTCTCCTACGGCGAGGGCGTGGAGCGCGTCTTCCCCGTGTACTCGCCCATGCTCGAGTCCGTCGAGGTGGTGCGCCGGGGCAAGGTTCGCCGCGCCAAGCTCTACTACCTGCGTGGGCGCACGGGTAAGGCCGCCCGCATCGCCGAGCGCAAGGAAAAGCGCCCGACTGCCGCCAACGCCTAAGCTATCGACCCCGCCTCGATGCCGCGCGACCGGGACCGGTCGAGTCGGCTCGCGGCACGGCCGTCGGATCGCTTCCCTTCCTACCGCCGCGGGCGTGCCCACGGCGGCGTGATGGCACGCGTCACGCTGGCTGCGACGCTGCTCGTCGCCGCGGTCATGCTGGTGGCTGCGGCCTGGCTCTTCACCGGACAGGGCGAGCCCGGAGCTTCGCCGGGGACTGGTCCGGCGCGCGTCACCGCCACGCCGCGCGCCGCTTCGACCGCCGCGCCGGCTCCCTCCGCCGCGAGCCCGGCGTCGGCCGCTGCATCGCCGGCCGATGCTCCCCCGCCCGAGGAAGAGACCGACTCCGATATCCGCTATGTCGAGGAGAACGGCATCGCCTCGCCTCGGCCCACGGGGCCGCTGGTACGCGACACCCGGCCGATCGAACCGCCGGAGCCGGAGGCGCCCCGGCCGCCCCAGCCCGAGCGCTACCGCCTGGTGGTGGTCGAAAGCGCCGGGCTGATCGACGCCCGCACCCACTTCATCAAGCTCGCCCACATCGAGGCGCCCGCCGCCGACGCGAGCTGCAGCCATGCCGACGGGGCGAAGTGGCCGTGCGGCCGTCGCGCCCGCACGGCACTGCGGCGCCTGGTGCGGCGCCGCGCCATCGACTGCCTCGACCTTGCCGCCGTCGCCGCGCAGCAGGCCGGCAAGCCGCTGCCGGCGCCCACTCGCGAGGAGACGCGAGCCGAGACGTGCACGGTCGCCGGCACCGACCTTGCCGAATGGCTGGTGGAGCAGGGATGGGCGACCCCCACGGCGGACGCGCCGGAGGGCTGGCAGGCCATGCATCGCACGGCGGTCGAGGAGGAGCGCGGCCTCTACGCCGCCGACGCCCGATAGGGCGCGCGCGGCTCTCTCAGCGCTGCAGCTTGTCGGACAGGTTGCCGATCTCGCCCATGAACGTCGCCGCGCGGCTCGCGATCATCGCCTGCAGGCGGCGGGCGGCATCCGGATATTCTTCGAGGATCCTCAGCATCTGGCTGCGCGGCAGCACGAGAAGCTCGCACGTCGTCTGCGCCGCGGCGCTGGAGCCCCGCGTGATCGGCACGATGAGGGCGAGCTCGTCGATGAGCTGACCGACGCCGGCGACCCTTGGAGAGAGACTTTCGCTCGCCGGGGTCAGCCGAAGCTGTCCGCCGAGCACGAGGATGGCACTGTCGGCCTGTTCCCCGGCCTCGAACAGCGCTTGCCGAGGCTTGAGGGTGACAGGCTCGCTGCCGAAGGCGAGCAGTTTGAGCGCGTCCTCGTTCAACACTTTGAGGAACGGGGCATTGCGCATCACCGCCATGTGACGGGCGAGACTCACGTTAGATGTTCGCCGCCCGCGGCATGAGCTTGTAGCCGCCACCTTCGGTGACGAGCAGCTCGGCTGCGGCCGGGTTCTTCTCCATTTTTTGGCGTAGTCGGTAGATGTGGGTTTCGAGGGTGTGGGTGGTCACGCCGGAGTTGTAGCCCCAAACCTCGTGCAGGAGAACGTCCCGCGTGATCGGCCTCTCGCCGGCGCGGTAGAGGAACTTCAAGATGGCCGTCTCCTTCTCGGTGAGGCGCACGCGGCGGCCGTCCGGCTGGAGCAGGGCCTTGGCGGCCGGCTTGAAGGTGTAGTGGCCGATGACGAAGGTCGCGTCCTCGCTCTGGTCGAACTGCCTCAGGTGCGCGCGGATGCGGGCGAGGAGCACGGCGAAGCGGAACGGCTTCGTCACATAGTCGTTGGCGCCGGCCTCGAGACCGACGATGGCGTCGGCGTCGGTGGTGTGGCCGGTCAGCATGATGATCGGCGCCTTGAACCCCGCCGAGCGCATCAGCCGCACCGCTTCGCGCCCATCGAGGTCGGGCAAGCCCACGTCGACGATGGCGAGCGCGATGTCGCCGGCCTTTGCGGCGGCGACGCCTTTGGTGGCACTGTCGGTGGCGATGACGGCGAACTCGTCGTAAAGTTCGATCTGCTCGCGCAGACCTTCACGCAGGTCCTCGTCGTCGTCGATGATCAGGATGGTCCGCTTGGTCACCACTCACTCCCTTCGGTCGACACTCTTGCCCGAGCCTAGTGTGGTGTGTCACCCGCCTTCAAACGAGCATCAGCAAGTTGGAAAAAGCAAAATTTCTGGTGAACGTCGCTCGGATCGACGGTCCTTTCGTGGCTTCGCGGCCGGTGCGGGTCGCAAAAGGGCGCCGAACCGGCGGGCCGCGGCGCCCGGCGCTGGTGCGTCCGCGCCCCGGTCGGCCGAGCGAGGCGCTGGTGAGCGTGGGCGGCCGCACGCTTCGCGCCGCCATCGGCCGCAGCGGCATTCGCACGCTGAAGCGGGAGGGCGACGGGGCGAGCCCGCGAGCGCGCATCGCCCCGGTGGCGCTTCTCACCCGCGGCCGCTGGGCCGCCGCGGTGCCGACACGCCGCCTCAGGGTGCGGGATGGTTGGTGTGACGATGTCACAAGCTCCGCCTACAACCGACATTGCCGGCGACCATGCCCCGCCTCCCATGAAAGAATGGTGCGCAACGACCATCTTTATGACTATGTCATGGTGATGGATCACAACCAGATGCCGCGCGTGAGAGGCGGCGGGTCGGCGATTTTCGTGCACGTGGCCCGCAGCGGATTCGGCGCGACAGAAGGCTGCATCGCCTTTCCTTCCGCAGCGTGGCGGCGGCAGGTGGTGCCGATGGGACCCTATCTCGTGGGTGTGGAGGCAAGACCGGCGCGATGATCGCATTCCGCAAGATGAACGGACTGGGCAACGATTTCGTGGTGGTCGACGCCCGTCACCACGCCGTCGACATCTCCGCCGACACGATCCGGGCGCTCGGCGACCGCGAGAATGGCGTCGGCTTCGACCAGTTCATCCTCATCGAGCCGGCGGCAGAGCCGGCGGACGCGACGATGCGCATCTTCAATCCCGACGGCGGGGAGGTGGGGGCGTGCGGGAATGCGGCCCGCTGCGTCGCCGCGCTGCTTCTCGACGAGCGGGCGATGCCGGAGGTCCTCATCGCGAGCGCCGGCGGCCCGATGCGGGGCTGGCGGGAGGCGGACGGGCGCATCGCCATCGACATGGGTGAGCCGCGCTTTGCCGGGCCCGCCATCCCGCTCGCGAGCGAGGCGGGCGATTCCTGGTGCGTGCGCTTTCCCGAGCCCGAGCTCGCGAGCTACGGCGCGGCGGCCTGCGTCAACGTGGGCAATCCCCACGCCGTCTTCTTCGTGCCCGACGTCGGGGTCGTGCCCCTCACCGACATCGGGCCAAAGTTCGAAAATCACCGCTTTTTCCCCGAGCGCGCCAACATCTCCTTCGTGACCGTGCACGGCCCGGACCGGGTCGAGGCGCGGGTGTGGGAGCGCGGGGCGGGGGCGACGCTCGCCTGCGGGACGGCGGCGTGCGCCATCGTCTCGGTCGGCCACCGGGCCGGCATTCTGGGCGAGCGGGTGGAGGTCGTGTTGCCGGGCGGCCCGCTCGCGATCGCCCTCACGGCGGGGCGGATCGTCATGGTCGGGCCCTACATGCTCGATTGGACCGGCGCCATCACACGCGACGGGTTCGTGCGCGACCCGCTGCCGACCTCGGTCTGAGCCGCCGCGTCAGCCGATCCGCGCCGCGTCCGGGTCGGGGTGCTCTTCGGCGCACAGGCCGTGATCGGCGAGCGTTTCCACGATCCGGCAGTCCGCGACCGACCCCGTTCCGCACGCTTCGATCATGCCGGCGAGGGAGCGGCGCAGGGCGGTGAGCCGGCGCAGCCGCTCGTCCACGGCCTCGAGCTGGCGGCGGGCGATCTCGTCGACCCGGTCGCAGGGCTGGTCGGGCTGATCGGCGAGTGCCAGCAGCTCGCGCACGGCCTCGAGCGGAAAGCCGAGCTGGCGGGCATGGCGGATGAAGACGAGGCGACGCCGTGCCGCCTCGTCGTAGCGCCGCTGGTTGCCGGTGGTGCGCGCCGGCTCCGGCAGAATGCCGATCTGCTCGTAGTAGCGGACCGTCTGCACCTTGATGCCGACCTCGCGGGCGAGGTCGCCGATGGTGAGCGGATGGCTCATGAATTCGCTTCTCCGAGACCCTTGAAGCTATAGCGACTGTAGAGAGTAGGTTTGTCCCCGAGCGAGTGCAAATGCGGGGACGTCATGAGCGGATGTTGCGGGTCGAAGGCGCGCTTCGACGGGGCTTCGAAGGGCTTCAGGCGGGCGCTGTGGGCGGTCATCGCCTTGAACGCGACCATGTTCGTGGTCGAGATCGTCGCCGGCGAGATCGCCGGGTCGCAGGCGCTGAAGGCCGACGCGCTCGACTTCGCCGGCGACACCCTCACCTACGGGATCAGCCTCGCGGTGATCGGCATGTCGCTGCGCCGGCGCGCCGTCGCCGCGCTCGCCAAGGGCGTGAGCCTCTCGTTGATGGGGCTGTGGGTGATGGGGAGCACTCTCTGGCGGGTGTTCGCCGCGGGCGTTCCCGAGGCGGAGGTGATGGGGATCGTCGGCGTCCTGGCCCTCGCCGCCAACCTCGCCTCCGTCGTCATCCTGATGAGCTACCGGGACGGCGACGCCAACGTGCGCTCGGTGTGGCTCTGCTCGCGCAACGACGCGGTGGGCAACGTGGCGGTGATGATCGCGGCGCTCGGCGTGTTCGGCTCCGCCAGCGCCTGGCCCGACCTCTTGGTGGCGGGGGTGATGTCGGCGCTCTTCCTCTCGTCCTCCGTGCAGATCCTGCGGCAGGGGATCGCCGAATATCGGGCGGGCGACGAGCACGACCACGCCGTGGCGGGCGCCCACGCGGCACGCTGAGGGCGGAATGGGGAGTGCGGCCGGCGGCGGGGTGCCTCAGCGTGCCGCGCCGCAGCTCTCGCGCACGACGAGGCGAGGGGTGACGAGGCGCATCGGAGCGCTCGCATCGGCGGCCGCGTCCATCCGCTCCAGCAGCACCTCCACCGCCACCGCGCCGAGCGTGTCGATGGGGTGATCCATGGTGGTGAGGCGCGGGATCGAGAAGGCGGCCTCCTTGATGTTGTCGTAGCCCACCACCGCGAGCTCGCCGGGCATCGCGATCCGCAGGTCCGCCGCCGCCCGCAGCACCGAGAGGGCGGCGATGTCGTTGCCGGCGAAGATCGCGGTGGGCGGCGCCTCCGACAGCAGCGTCATGGCGAGCGCGTAGGTGCTTTCGAAGTCGAACTCGGCGCTGTGGTGGAGCTCGGGGGCGAGGTCGGCCTCGCGCATCGCCGTCTCGTAGCCGCGGGCGCGGCTGTTGCCGAGGCGGGCGGGGCCCGTGAGGGCGACGACGCGCCGGTGGCCGAGCCCGATCAGATGCTCGGTCGCGATGCGCCCGCCGGTGAGGTTGTCGGTGGCGACCAGCGAGATGTCGCCGCTGTAGTTCACGCTGCGGTCGAGGAGCACGGCGGGCACCTCCATCTCGCGGGCGAGAGCCTGCAGCTCGTGCGAGGTGCTGCCGGAGATGAGGAGCACGCCGTCGACGCGCCGGTCGACGAGGGCGCGGATATAGGCGATCTCGCGCGCGGAATCCTGCCGCGTGTTGCACAGGATCAGCGAGTAGCCGCGGGCGTCGGCGACCGCCTCGATGACCCGCGCGAGCTCGGCGTAGAACGGGTTCGAGATGTCGGGCAGCACGAGCCCGATCACGTGCGAGCGCTGCCCGCGGAGCGCCTGGGCGAGGCGGTTCGGCCGATAGCCGAGCTCGGCGATCGCCCTCAGCACCTTCTCGCGGGTCTCCGCCGCGACGGGGCGGGGGCCGTTGTTGATGACGTAGCTCACCACCGCCGTGGAGGTGCCGACGTGGCGCGCCACGTCGGCACGCGTCACCGCCGTCGGGCGGCCGCGCCGGGTGTCGTCCGAACCGTCACGCTGCATGGCGTCCGCTCCCTAGAGCGTCCTGCGCTCTATCTCGTTGAATGCGAGAACGTCTTTCCCGCTCGAGCGACTCGATTCGAGCGGGACATGCTCTAGCGAAAGCAGCTCTCCATGTGGGCGACCACCTTGCGGCAGAACTCGCTCGACGGGTCGGCGAAGCCGCTCGTCGCGGTATGATGGTTGCAGCCCTCCTGCGGCACCAGCTCCATCGAGTTTCCCGCCGCCGCCCAGACCGCGCCGAAGTCCTCCGACTGGCGCCAGAACTCGCCGCTTTCCAGCGCACCCCACGAGATCAGCAGCGGGCAGAGCCCTTCGTGAACGAGGAACTGCGGCGAGTTGCGGGCGATCTGCTGGCCGTTGAACTGGATCTTCGGCTGCAGCCAGGTGTACTGGAACGGCGCGAGGTCGAAGAGGCCGCTGATCGGGGCGCCGCCCTTCACGAGATCGGCGGGGAGCGCGTAGTCGGCCTCCCACTCCGTCACCGCCATCATCGCGGTGAGGTGGCCGCCCGCCGAGTTGCCGGTGACGTAGATCTTCTCCGGATCACCGCCATAGTCGGCGATGTTCTTGTAGGTCCAGGCGAGGGCGGCGCGGCAGGCGCGGGTGATCTCGTCGATCGTGACCTTGGGGCAGACCTCGTATTCGATGATCACCGTGGTGGCGCCGTTGCCGTGGAAGCCTTCGGCGATCCAGGAATAGTTCTCCTTCACCAGACGCGCGTCGAACCAGTAGCCGCCGTGGATGAACACGACGACCGGCGCCCCCGGCTCGGCGGCGGGGTAGATGTCGAGCTTCTCCTTGACGGTCGGCCCGTAGGCGATGCCGGCGTGGTGGGGCAGGTGCTCGCGCGCCGCGGCCGCCATCGCCTTGCGCTCGGCGATCACCTTGTTGAGCGCCTCGGGGTCGGAGATGCGCGCCTCGGGCCGATACTCGTCGTCGAGCTCTTCCTGGGTGGTGAAGTTGCGGTAGAGGGGCAAGAGAGGTCCTTCCGTCAAGATCAGCCCGTCATGCCGCTGCGCGACACGGAGCTGACGAAGTAGCGCTGGAGCCAGAGCATCAGACCGGCTGGAACGATGGAAAGGAAGAGGGCACCGGCGAACATCTGGCTGAAATCGATCACGCCCGACAGGCTGACGAGGCCGGCGAGGGCGACCGGGCCCACCTGCATCTTGGGGTCGGTGGCGACGAGCAGCGGCCACAGATAGGCCTGCCACTGGAAGACGAAGAGGGTGAGCCCCGCGGCGATGATCGGCCCCTTGGCGAGCGGGAGATAGACCGACCAGAGGACGCGCAGCCAGCTCGCCCCGTCGAGCCGGGCCGCCTCGGCGAGGGAACGGGGAATGCCGAGGAAGAACTGGCGCAGCAGATAGATGGCGAAGCCGTTGCCGAGGCCGGCGAGGGCGAGGCCGAAGAAGGAGTTGGTGAGGCCGACCTCGCGCACCTGTGCCGACAGCGGCACGGCGACGGCGTCGAACGGCACGCTGAAGCCCACCACGAAGAAGGCGAAGAGGACGTTGCGCCCCGGAAAGGTGAGCACCGAGACCGCGAAGCCCGCCATGATCGCCATCACCAGCCCGAGCGTGGTGGTGATGACCGTGACGATCAGCGAGTTGAGCAGCGAGCGGCCGAAGCCGGTGCCGAGGAGGCCGACGATGTTCGACAGGGTCCACGTCTCCGGCACGATGCTCTGCCAGGTGAGCGGGGAGAAGTGGGCGAAGATCTCGGCGTTGGGCCGCAGGCTGCTCGTCAGCATCCAGATGACCGGCAGCATGAAGAGGAGGGCGACGCAGATCCCCGCGATGGTGAAGAGGACGGTGGCGAAGCGCGGAATGGCACCCACGGCCTACTCCTTGGAACGCAAGAGGCGGAACTGCAGCGCGACGATCGCGAGCAGCACGATGAGCACGAGGACGATCTGCGCGTCGGCGAGCGACACGTCGCCCTGCACGTAGGCCTGGGTGTAGATCTCGTACATGACGAAGCGAGTGGAGTTCTCCGGGCCGCCTTGGGTGAGGATCGCGGCGGGCACGAACTGCAGGAAGTTCGCCACCGTGTTCGCCACCACCACGAAGGCGAGGGGGCGCTTCAAGAGCGGCAGGGTGATCGAGAAGAAGGTGCGCAGCGGGCCGGCGCCGTCGAGGGCGGCGGCGTCCTTCACGTCGTCGGGAATGTCGCGCAGGCCGGCGATCAGGAACACCATCCAGTAGCCGACGCCGATCCAGGAGGCGATGATCACCACCGACCACAGCGCCTGATCGCTGGAGGCGAGGAAGGGCTGGGCCGGGATGCCGATGCGTTCGAGCGCGGCGTTGATGATGCCGTCGCCGCGCATCGCGGTGCCCCACACCACCGCCGACACCGCGACGGGGATGGTGATCGGCAGGAAGACGAGGGTGCGCCAGAACGACATGCCCCAGCCGCGCTGGGTGAAGAGAAGTGCGAGCATGAGCGCCACCACCGTCTGCACCGCCACGGTCACCGTCACGAACACGAGAGTGACGAGCATCGACTTCAGGAAGGTGGGGGAGGTGGTGAACAGAAAGACGAAATTGTCGAGCCCGACGAACATCTTCTCGTCCGGATTGAAGAACGAGCGCTGATGCAGGCTCTCCCAGACCGCGATGCCGGCGGGGATCACGCGCAGGAAGAGGAGGGCGAGGAAGGCCGGCACGATGAGCAGCAGGCCGACGAGCCATTCCTGCGACTTCGCGCCGAAGATCGCAAAGCGGTCGCGCACGGGGGGCGTGATGGGGGGCGTCAGAACCGGTCTCCTGCGGGTGGCGGCCCGCCGCTGGGGCGGGGCCGCGGTGCGGATGGGCCGCCCGAAGGCGGCCCGCTATGGCATCAGCGGATGCGCGAGAGGGCAACCTCGAGCTGGGACTGCATCTGGTCGAGACGCGAGGAGGCGTCGGCGCCGTTGATGATGTCCATGTTCGCCTGGAGGAACTCGGTCTCGAACTGGACGTAGCCGACGGAGGCCGGGCGGTGGGCGCAGGTCTTGTCTGTCTCGTACTCGATGAGCTCCTTGAGGCCGTCGAGATTGTCGCTCGCCGCTTCCATCTCATCGCTGACCTTGTTCATGACGAGGAGGTTGGCCGGCACGTTGGGCGACTGGGCCGCCGCGGCGAAGCCGCCTTCCTCGGTGGTGCCGAGCCAGGTGAGAAACTCCACGGCCTGCGCCTGATGCTGGCCGAACGGGTTCACCGCGAGGGCGAAGCTGTCGCACGGGGTGTAGGCCTCGCCGCCCTCCATGTAGGGGAAGGCCGCCACGGCGAAGGGAACGCCCTGGTTCTGGAACTCACGCACGCGGTCGGTGGTGGTGGCGAGGAAGGGCAGCTGGCCGGAGGTGTAGAGCGCGTCCATCTGCGGGAACGGCACGCCGCGCGGGGCGAGACCGTCGGCATAGAGGCTGCCGTACCAGCCCATCGCCTCCTTCCAAGCGTCGCCGTTCACCTCGGGCGTCAGCATGTTGTCGCCGGTAAGGCCGACGCCGCCGCCGGCCGACATGATGATCGGCTGGAGCTGATAGAAGGTGTGGCCTTGCGAGAAGGCGATGCCGTAGGGCAGGTCGAGCGCCTCCTTCACGGTCTTCGCCTTCTCGATGATCTCCTGCCAGGTGGCGCGCTCGGCGGGATCGATGGAGGGCGGCTCGACGCCGGCTTCCTTCAGCATCTCCGGGTTGTAGATGAGGATCTGCGTCGAGTTGAACACCGGCACGGCGTAGAGGTGGTCGCGGTAGGTCACCGCCTCGAGCGACTCGGCGTTGGTGGTCTTGGCGAGCTTCTCGCCGAGCACGTCGGTGAGGTCGAGCACGAAGCGGCGCGCGGCGAAGGAGGCGGTGCGCGGCGGGTCGAGGATCAGGATGTCGAAGGTGGTGTCCTTGGCGCGGATGCGCGACTCCAGGATGTCGTTGAGCTGGGCGAAGGGGATCACCTCCTGCTCGATCTGGATGTCCGGATTCTTGGCGTTCCACTGTTCCACCGACGGGCCGAAATAGGTCGGCTTGCAGCAGGACACGAGGTTGAGCTCGACGGGGCCGGTGTCGCCGGCGCCGGTCAGCGTCTGGGCGCCCGCGGGGGCGATCAGCGCCGCCAATGCCGCAGCGGCGCCGAGCGCCTTGAGGGGGTGGGTCAGTCTGGATCGCATCATGGGATCACCTGGCTTCTTGGCACGTGGCGGAAGGGTCATACGGCGCGCTACGGGGTGGCGATGCGCTTCCCCGTTTCGCGATCGAAGAGGTGGAGCCTGTCCGGATCGAAGCGCACGTGGAGCGTGCTTCCCGGCGCGTCGGCGATGCGCTCGCGGAAGACGCCCGTCAGCTTGTGGCCGGCGAGGTCGAGGTGGACTTGGGTCTCGGCGCCCGTCGGCTCCACCAGCGCCACGGTCGCGGCATGGCCCTCGGGATCGAGAATGAGATGCTCCGGGCGCACGCCGAGGATTGCGGGGCCTGTGGCGCGCGCCCGGACCGGGACGGTCAGCGGGCCTGCCGTGAAGCCGTCGGGGCTGAGCGTCCCTTCGATGAGGTTCATCGCGGGAGAGCCGATGAAACCTGCCACGAAGACGCTTTCGGGATGATCGTAGAGGGTGAGGGGAGCGCCTTCCTGCTCCACCTCGCCGACGTTCATGACGACGATGCGGTCGGCCATCGTCATCGCCTCGATCTGGTCGTGGGTGACGTAGATCGTGGTGGTGCCGAGACGCTGGTGCAGCGACTTGATCTCGCTGCGCATCTGGACGCGCAGCTTGGCGTCGAGATTGGACAGCGGCTCGTCGAACAGGAAGGCGGCGGGGTGGCGGACGATGGCGCGGGCCATCGCCACGCGTTGTCGCTGGCCGCCGGAGAGCTGGCGGGGCAACCGGTCGAGATAGTCGCCGAGGCCGACGACGTCGGCCGCCTGGCGGACCTGGGTGGCGATCTCGGCCTTGGGCAGCCCCTTGATGCGGAGCGAGAAGCCCATGTTCTCGGCGACCGTCATGTGCGGATAGAGGGCGTAGTTCTGGAACACCATGGCGATGTTCCGCCGCTTGGCGGCGACGGCGTTCATCCGCCGCCCGTCGATCATCAGATCACCGCCGGAGATGTCCTCGAGCCCCGCGATCATCCGCAAGAGGGTCGACTTGCCGCAGCCCGAGGGGCCGACCAGCGAGACGAACTCGCCGTTCGCGATGTCGAGCGAGACGCCCTTCACGACCCGTGTCGAGCCGAACCGCTTTTCGATGCTCCGAAGGGTGACCTGAGCCAAATCCCGCCCCGCTTCCTCACGCTGATAGGTGCCCGCAGCCTGGAAGACGGCGGCGCCGATGCGCTTGCATCAACGATCTACTCGTGTAGATAAAGGTATCGATACCAACTCGTGGGGGGCCTGTAAAGGCACTCTGCCGCCGCTTCGGCAGCCCCCCAGTCCGCCAACTTCGAGCCGAAGGAGCTTCGATGTCCGCACAAATTAAGGTTCTCATCGTCGGGGAAACGTGGCTGACGACGGCGACCCACACGAAGGGCTTCGATTCGTTCGTCACGAGCAGCTACGGCGAGGGATACTCGTTTCTGAAGCGGGCGCTCGAAGAGGGCGGCTACAGCGTGGAGGTGATGCCCAACGAGACCGCGGCGCTCACCTTCCCCGACAATCTCGAGGCGCTGAAGGCCTACGACGTGGTGGTGCTGAGCGACATCGGGGCGAACACGCTCCTCTTGACGCCGACTACCTGGAAGCAGTCGAAGAAGACCACCAATCGCCTGCAGCTGATCCGCGACTATGTCGAGGGGGGCGGCGGCCTGGTGATGATCGGCGGCTACCTGACCTTCACCGGCATCGAGGCGAAGGGCTTCTGGAAGGACACCCCCGTCGAGGCGTCGCTTCCCGTCCGCCTGATGGCGACCGACGACCGCTCCGAGCATCCCGAAGGGGTGAGCGCGACGGTGGTGAAGGCGGACCATCCGCTCCTCGCCGGCGTCGAGGGCGCGTGGCCGGCGATGCTCGGCTACAACCGGGTGAGCCTTGCCGAGGGGGCGGAGCTCGTCGCCACGGTGGGCGAGGATCCGCTTCTTGCGGCCACCACCTGCGGCGCCGGACGCACCGTGGCCTTCATGTCCGACTGCAGCCCCCATTGGCTGCCGCCCGAGTTCTTGAGCTGGGCCGGCTACGCCCCGCTCTTCTGCAACATCTGCGGGTGGGCGGCCGGGCGCGCGTGAGCCGTATCGACGTCGTCCACGACTGCGATCCCGGCAACGACGACGCCGTCGCGATCCTCGCCGCGATCGGCCATCCGGGGATCGCGCTGCGGGCGGTGACCACCACCTACGGCCATCTCGCCGGGGACCGCACCGCGCGCAACGCGGCGATCGCGGTCGCCGCGGCGGGCGCCGACGTGCCGGTCCACGCCGGGGCATCGGCGCCGCTCGTGCGCGAGCGGCTGATCGCCCGGCTCCTCGACTTCGACAGCGGCCTCGATGCGCCGCGGCCGCAGCTTGCGGCGGTGCCGCTCGCCGTGGGCGACAGCGTCAGCGCCCTGCGGGCGGCGGTGGAGGCCCATCCGGGCCTCACCATCGTCGCCACCGGGCCGCTCACCAACCTCGCCCGTCTTCTGACCGATCACCCGGAGACGGCCGCCGGCATCGGCCGCATCGTGACGCTCGGCGCCGCCTGGGGCCTCGGCACCAAGACGCCGTCGGCGGAGTGGAACGTTGTGAGCGATCCCGACGCCGCGGCGATCGTCTACGCCGCGCCGGTGCCGGTCACCATCGTCCCCGTCGACGCCTCGGCGACGGTGCCGATCGACGCCGACCTCGTCGCCGCGGTGGCCGGACGGCCCGGGCCCGGCGCGGCGCTCGCGGCCGAGCTTCTCGCCTCGCTGGAGGGGCTCCACACGCCGCCGGTGGTCGGCCCGCCCGGCTGCCCGCTCCACGATCCCTGCGCCATTCTCGTCGCCGCGGATGCCTCGCTCGCCACCGTCGCCCCGGCGCAGGTGGAGGTGGACCTTCGCCCGGGGCTCACGTATGGGCGGACCGTGTTCAACTTCCGCCCCGACGCCCACAATCCCGCCAACGTCGACGTGGTCGTCACGCTCGACCCGGCCCGCACCCGCGCGGCGCTGGTCGATGCGCTCGCCGGCCTCTCCTGACCGAACCCCCGAAGGCAAGGCGCTCCCATGACCGGTGACCCCCTCATCATCGACTGCGACCCCGGTATCGACGATGCCCTCGCGATCTTCCTGGCGCTGGGCTCGCCGGAGCTCGATCTCGTCGGCGTCACCACGGTGGCGGGCAACCGGCCGCTCGACCAGGTGACGCGAAACGCGCTGGCGCTCCTCGCGATCGCCGGGCGTAGCGACGTGCCGGTCCATGCGGGCTGCGCGAGGGGGCTGCTGCCGCGCAACATCCGGAACGCCTTCGCCCATGGCGAGGACGGGCTCGGCGGGCTCCCCCATCCGGAGGGGATCGCCGAGCCCGTCGGCCACGCGGTGGACTATCTGGTGGAGACCATCATGGCGGCCGAGCCGGGCACGGTGACGCTCGCCGCGATCGGGCCGTTGACCAACGTCGCGACCGCCTTCACCCGCGAGCCGCGGCTTGCGGAGCGCCTCAAGCGGCTCGTCGTGATGGGCGGCGCGGTGGGGGTGCCGGGCAACATCACTCCGACGGCCGAGTTCAACTTCATGCACGACCCGGCCGCCGCGCACATCGTCCTGTCGAGCGGCGCGGCGATCGACCTCTTCGGCCTCAACCTGACGCGGCAGGTGCGCGTCACGGCTGGCTTCGTCGACGGGATCGCCGCCAGCGGCACGCGCACCTCCACCGCCGTCGCGGCGATGACGCGCGCCTACGTCACGAAGGACAGCGCGATGCACGACCCGTGCGTCGTCGCCAAGCTGATCGCGCCACAGCTCTTCGGCGGCACGATGGCACGGGTGATCGTCGACTATCGCCCGGGGCCGACCGACGGCACGTCGCTGCTCGACCCGACCGATACCGACGAGAGGCTGTTCGTCAACGTCGTCGAGACGGTCGACAGCGACGGCGTGCGCGCCCTCCTCACCGAGCGCATCGCGCGCCTGCCCTGAGCCTTCCCTCCGTCAGTCGTCGATCGGCGGGGAGATCGCGGAGGGGCGCAGGAACACCACGCCGGCGACGACGGCGGCGATCAGGAAGCCCAGCGCGATCGGATGGTCGAGCACCTTCGAGACGTCGTGGTTGGTGACGATCAGCGCCTGCCGCAGCGACAATTCGAACAGCGGCCCGACGACGAAGCCGATCAGGAAGGTGACGACCGAGTAGCCGTAGCGCTGCATCACGTAGCCGAGCACGCCGAGGCCGAGCATCGCGAAGACGCCGAACACCGTGTCGCGCTCCAGGTAGGCGCCGATGACGCAGAACAGCACCACCATCGGGATGATCAGCCGGATCGGCACCCGCGTCACCTGCGCGAAGAGGTTGAGGCCGACGCGTCCGACGAGGAGCATGAAGACGCTCGCGATCAGCATCGAGACGTAGATGCCGTAGATCAGGCGGGGGTGCTGCTCGAATACCAGCGGCCCCGGCTGCACCCCGTGCAGCATGAATGCCGACACGAGGATCGCCGCCGACACGCTGCCCGGCAGGCCGATCGCGAAGAGCGGGATGAGGCTCGCCGGCAGGACGGCGTTGTCGGCCGCCTCGGTGGCGGCGACGCCCTTGAGGTCGCCCTTGCCGTACTGGTCGCCCGGTTTCGCGAGGCGCTTGTTGATGGCGTAGGAGAGGAAGGCGCCGATGGTGGGGCCGAGCCCCGGAATGATGCCGGCGCCGATGCCGATGCCCGTCGCCGTCAGCGTGGTGGGGAAGACGCGGCGGATGTCCGGCCAGCGGATCGCCTTGTCGGTCTCCACCGGGAAGGCCGCCTGGGCGGCGCCGGATCGGCGGCGCTCGGCGAAGAGCTGCGCCTGGAGGAGCATTTCGGTGAAGGCGAGCATGCCGATGGTAGCGGCCGTCAGCGGAATGCCGTCGAACAGCTCCACCATGCCGAAGGTCATGCGCGGGGTGGCGCTTTCCGGATCGAGGCCGACGGTGGCGAGAAACAGGCCGAGCACGCCGGAGATGAGCCCGCGCGGCAGCGACGCGCCGGAAAGGGCGGCGATGAAGGTGAGGGCGAAGATCATCACCGCCGTCATCTCCACCGGCCCCATGCGCAGCGCGAAGGCGGCGAGCGGGGCGGCGAGGCCGATGAGCACGAGCGTCGCCACCATGTCGCCGAAGACGGAGGCGAAGAGGGCGACCTTGAGCGCCCGCGTCGCCTCGCCCTTGCGGGCGAGGGGGTAGCCGTCGAAGCAGGTGGCGGCCGAGCTCGGCTCGCCGGGGGTGTTGAGCAGGATCGCGCTCGTCGCCCCGCCCGCGGCGCTCGCCTTGGTCACGCCGACGAGGAAGGCGATCGCCGCGATGGGCGACATCGAATAGGTGATCGGCACGGCGACGGAGAGGGCGGCGGGCCGGCTGAGGCCGGGCAGCACCCCGACGATGTAGCCGAGCAGAATCCCGCCGAAGACCGACACGAGGGCCGCCGGGGTGAAGGCGTCCTGGGCGGCGAGAAGGAAGGTTTCCATCAGTTCACAGTCCGGACCAGTCCACCAGATAGAGGAGCGCGAGGCTGGTGGCGCCGACACCGAGAAGGCGCAGCGGATGCCGCTCGCCGATGCTGAGGCTGACGAGAAGGCTCAGCACCGTGCCGCCGACGATGAGGCCGGCGCGATCCACCACCGCCACCCCCACGACGCTGGCAAGGATGAGGGCGACGACGGTCGGCAGTCCGTGGAGGGATTGCGCCGCCGCGACGGTTGCGGGGCGGAGGAGGCCGGCCACGAGGTTGATCGCGGCGAGCCCGAGGATCAGCGCCGCGGAGACGGTCGGCACCATGCGGGGCGAGAGGCCCCAGTTCGCGGTCGCCATCGTCTCGTTGGGGATGAGGTAGAAGATGACGAAGAGGCTCGCCCCACCCACGATGGCGAACTCGACCAGCGGCCGCACCAGGGGGCGCGGCCGCCGTACGGCATCGCCGTCGGTCGGGTCGGTCATTTCTTGACCGCGGCTCCGAACTGGTCGCTCTGCTTGTGGATCAGCTCGCTGAACGCGTCGCCGGTGATCGTGAAGCTGCCCATGTTGCGCTTCTTCAGGATCTCGAGCACCGCGGGCGACTTCGCCGCCGCGTCGAACGCGGCCACCAGCTTGGCCTTGACGTCGTCCGGCAGGCCGGCGGGAGCGGCGAAGATCACCATGTTCACGCTGGAGATCGGGTAGCCGAGCGAGGTGAGCGTCGGCGCGTCCTCGAAGCCGGGGACGGGATCGGTGCCGAGGCCGGCGAGCACCATCAGCTCACCCGCCTTCGCCTGCGGGTAGTAGGTGCCGGAGCTGTAGGCGAAGTCCACGTGGCCGCCGAGCGTCTGGGCCACCGCCTCGGCGCCGCCCTTGGTCGGGACGGGCTTGATGGTGATGCCTTCCTTGTCGGCGACGGAGGCCATCACCACGCGGTCGAGCGAGGTGGTCGAGGCGTAGGTGAGGCCGTCGGGTGCGGTCTTCGCCTCTTCCACCACGTCGGCGAAGCTCTTCCAGCCGCGCGAGGGGAGGGCGACGAGGGCCTCGGGGAACACGCCGAAGGCCCCGATGAAGTCGAAGTCGTCGATGGTGTAGGCGAGGCTCGTGGTGTGCGGGTCGAAGGACACGGTGGTGGAGATCGCCGCCGCGAGGTTGTAGCCGTCGGCGGGCTTCGCCTTCAGCGCAGTGAGGGCGAGAGCGCCGCCGGCACCCGGCTGGTTCTCCACCACGATCGGCTGGCCGAGGGACTGCGACAGCGCATCGGCGGCCGCCCGAGTGATGGTGTCGACGCCGCCACCGGGACCGAATCCGACGGTGATCGTCACCGGCTCTTCCGGAAACTCGGCGAAAGCGGGAAGCGGCGCCAGGGCCACGCAGGCGACGACGCCGAGAAGGCGAAGGCCAAATGAAGATTGCTGCATAATTTTGCCTCTGAGCAGGCTCGGAACGGTGACGGATCTCCCTGAGCCCTCGTAATTGTGCCCCCAGAGAACCAACTCCGTGCGGCACCGTCAAACGCTATCCCGCTGATGGCAAAGGATTTTGGCTGCCGCTATGGAGCGGACTATGCGATCCTTTCTCAGGATAGGCGTTAGCGATAGTTCGAGGGATTTATGCACGTCGAGACGATTGCGCTGTTCGCGCTGACCGAGGTCCTCCTGTCGTTGACGCCGGGGCCGGCGGTCCTCCTCGTCGTCGGGCTGTCGCTGCGGCAGGGGCTCCCGGCGGGGCTTGCGGCGACGGCGGGGGTGCTGGCGACCAACGCCGTCTATTTCAGCCTCTCCGCACTCGGGGTGGGGGCGTTGATCCTCGCCTCGGCGACGCTCTTCACCGTGCTGAAGTGGATGGGGGCGGCCTATCTCGTCTGGCTCGGGGTCGCGATGATGCGGCCGCTCCTGCGCCATTGGCGCGAGGGGGAGGCGGGGGGCGCTGCCGTCGATCTCGAGGCGGCCCACCGCGCCGCGCCGGCGGGCGGCCTGCGAAAGGCCGTGTGGCGCGGCTTCGCGCTGCAGGGCTCCAACCCCAAGAACCTCGCCTTCTTCGTGGCGATCCTGCCGCAGTTCGTCTCCGCCGACGCGGCGCTCGGCATGCAGATGGTGGTGCTCGGCGTCGTGTCCGTGCTCCTCGAGGCGCCGATCCTCATCGCCTATGCGCTCGCCGCCTCGCTCTCGGCGCGGCTGATGCGCCAGCGCCTGGTGACGCTCCTGGAGGCGATCGGCGGCGGCGTCCTCGTGGGGCTCGGGGCCGCGCTCGCGGCCTCCTCCCGCAGCGACTGAGCCTATTCGGCCGCCTGCGGCACCGCGACGGGCTCGGTCTTCGCGTCGTGGATCGCCACGGTCGCCTCGATGAGGCCCTTGCGGCCGTCCTCGAACGTCACCTCGGTGGCGATGAAGCAGGAGGAGCGGCCGTCGTAGAGCGCGTCGACGAGCGGGGCATAGCGCTCGGCGACGAACGAGCGGCGGACCTTCTGGGTGCGCGTCAGCTCGCCGTCGTCGGCGTCGAGCTCCTTGTGGAGCACGAGGAAGCGGTGGACCTGCATGCCCGCCATCAGCGGCTCCTCGGCGAGCGCCCGGTTGGTGGCGGCGACGTGGTCGGCGAGGATCGCGGCGACGCGGGGGTGCTGCGCGAGCTCCTGGTAGGAAGCGTAGGAGATGTTGTTGCGCTCGGCCCAGTTGCCGACGGCGACGAGGTCGATGTTGAGCATCGCGACCACGAACGGCCGATCGTGCCCGTAGGTCACGGCCTCGCGGATCTCCGGGAAGAACTTCAGCTTGTTTTCCAGATATTTGGGGGCGAACAGGGCTCCTCCATGGAGCTTGCCGACGTCCTTGGCGCGGTCGATGATCTTGAGCTGGCCGTCCGGCTCGAAGAGGCCGGCGTCGCCGGTCTTGATGTAGCCGTCCTCGGTCATCACCTCGGCGGTCGTCTCGGGGGCCTTGTAATAGGCGATGAACATGCCGGGCGACTTGAAGAGCACCTCGCCGTTCTCGGCGAGCTTCAGCGTGACGCCTGTCATCGCCGGCCCCACCGTGTCGGAGCGCACGGCGCCGTCGGCCTGGGCGGTGATGTAGAGGAACGCCTCCGTCTGGCCGTAGAGCTGCTTCAGGTTGATGCCGAGGGAGCGGAAGAAGGAGAAAAGGTCGGGGCCGATCGCTTCCCCGGCGGTGTAGGCGGTGCGGATGCGGCTGAAGCCGAGCACGTTCTTGAGCGGGCCGTAGACGAGGATCTCGCCGAGCCCGTAGGCGAGGCGGCCGGTCAGCGGCACGGGCTCGCCGTCGAGGATCGCCTCGCCGTAGCGCTTGGCGACGGCCATGAAGTGGTGGAACATCCGCCGCTTCAGCGCCCCGGCGTCCTCCATGCGGATGAGGACGCGGGTGAGCAGGCTCTCGAACACCCGCGGCGGGGCGAAGTAGAAGCTCGGGCCGATCTCGCGCAGGTCCTGCTGCACCGTGTCGGGACTTTCGGGGCACGCCATGGCGAAGCCCGCGACGAGGCCCTGGGCGTAGTTCAGATAGTGGTCGCCGACCCAGGCGAGGGGGAGGTAGGCGAGCACCTCGTCGCTCTCGCGCAGATGGTCGAAGGCGGCGGTGTCGCGGGCGGCCTGCACGGCGCCGGCGGCCTTCAGCACCACCCCTTTCGATTGGCCGGTGGTGCCGGAGGTGTAGAGGATGGTGGACGGGTCCTCGCCCGAGGCGGCCATGATGCGGGCCTGCCAGCGCTCGGCGAGGGCGGGGTCCCTCGCAAGGCGCGCGTCCCCCATCGCCTGCACGTTGGTGAACGCCTTCACGTGGTCGTGGCCGTAGTCGCGCAGCCCGCGCGGTTCGTCGTAGATGATGTTCTTCAGCTTCGGCAGGCGGTCGGACTCGCCGAGGCACTTGTCGACCTGCTCCTGGTCCTGACAGACGGCGATGGCGATGTCGGCATGGTCGAGCACGAAGGCCATCTCCTCGGCCACCGCGTCGGCATAGACGGGCACCGGGATCGCCTGGAGCGATTGGGCGGCGAGAAAGGTCCAGTAGAGGCGGGGGCGATTGCCGCCGATGATCGCCACGGTGTCGCCGGGCGCCACGCCCATCGCTTCGAGGCCGAGGGCGAAGCGCATCACCTCGTCGGCCATCTCCGCCCAGGTCCAGGTGATCCAGATACCGCGGTCCTTGAGGCGCATCGCCGGACGCGCGCCGCGGCGGCGCACGTTGTCGAGGAGAAGCTTCGGGAACGTGTCGCCCTCGGCCTGACCCGAGGGCGCCCTGTCGGTTGCCATTGGCGTTCTCCCTGGGGCGTCGCACCCCTTGCGCTTGTTGTTCGGCGCCGCGGCGCCGTGTCGGTCACGCTTTGCAGGGATGAGAACGCGAGTTGGAGTGACAATCAAGCCTGACGCCGCGGCCCGTGGCGTCGGCGTCAGTCGGCGACCCGGTCGCGCCACGCCTCGTAGGCGTCGAGACCGGTCTCAAGCAGGCTCGGGAACAGCTCGATCTCGAAGAGAGCCTCGTCGGCGGGTCCCTCGGCGTTGGCCTTCGCGTCGCGCACGGCGGCCTCGATCTCGGAGGGCTCGTAGTCGCCGCGCCCGATGGCGGTGAGGGCGACGAGCTCGGCCTGCTCGTCGACGTTGAGCGAGGAGATCATCGCCTTCGCCTCCTCGAGGGTGCCGTCCTCGGCATTCTCCTCGGCGAGCTGGGCGGGGTCGTCGCGCTCCAGACTGGTGCCGGCGTCGAGCTCCGTCTCTTCCTCCATCTCGCCGGCCTCGGCGTCCGGCATCTCGAAGAGCGCCGCCCGCGCCTTGACGATGATGATGCGCACGAGCTCGGTGTCGATGTTGAGCTCGGTGGCGCTCTCTTCGCGCGTGCTCATCGCCGATCCCCCTTGGCACGGTTGCCTTTGCCGAGCTCGGCGCGGGCGCGGGCGTCTTTATCGAGCATCTCGGCGCTCTCCACCGGGTTGGCATCGGCCTCCTGTTTAGCGTCGGGCACGGCGTGGCGCTCGTTGTGCACGTTCCGCTGGTCGTCGCCCTGGAGCGCGTTCCTGCCCATGATGTCGCTCGCGAGGTCGGTTTCAGAGAGCGGCGCGCTGCGGTCGTCGCGGGGCGTTTTGGCGGTGTCGGCCATGATCTGCTCCTCAGCTATTTCTAGCCTCCCAACCCGTGACGGGGACGGAAGGTTTCAGCCGGTGGGGCGGCATCGGGACGCGCCGGCGCGACGGGCGGCCAATCGCGGCGCGACGGCTTGACGGCGGGCGGGCGAAGGCGTAGCTGAGGCCCTGCGGGTCAGCCCGCAACCCGTCCGCCAGCGCGTCGCGCCCGCGGGCGCGTTTTGCGTTGCTTAGGTCTCGGCGCTCGTGCCAATGCCTACCTACGACGGGTGAGCGTGATGTTCGACAGTCTTTCCGAACGCCTTTCCGGCATCTTCGACAAGCTGACGCGGCGCGGCGCCTTGTCGGAGGGTGACGTCGACCTCGCCTTGCGCGAGGTCCGCCGCGCGCTGCTCGAAGCCGACGTGGCGCTTCCCGTGGTCCGCCAGTTCGTCGACCGGGTCAGGGAGAAGGCCGTCGGCGTCGAGGTGGTGAAGTCCGTCACCCCCGGCCAGATGGTGGTGAAGATCGTCCACGACGAGCTCGTGGCGATGCTCGGCGAGACGGCCGAGCCGATCGACCTCAACGCCGCCCCGCCGCTCGCCATCATGATGGTGGGCCTGCAGGGCTCGGGCAAGACGACGACGTCGGCCAAGATCGGCCGCCGGCTGCAGGCGCGCGACAAGAAGCGCGTGCTGATGGCCTCGCTCGACACCCGCCGCCCGGCCGCGCAGGAGCAGCTGCGCGTGCTCGGCGAGGAGAACGACATCGAGACGCTGAAGATCGTGGCCGGCCAGTCGCCGACCCAGATCGCCGAGCGCGCCATGACCGCCGCCCGTCTCGGCGGCTACGACGTGGTGATCCTCGATACCGCCGGCCGCCTCCACGTCGACGAGCCGCTGATGCACGAGATGGCGGAGATCAAGCGGGTGACGCGCCCGCACGAGATCCTCCTCGTGGTCGACGCGCTGACCGGCCAGGACGCCGTCAACGTGGCGAAGGCCTTCGACGAGCGGGTGGGCGTGACCGGCACGGTGCTGACCCGCGTCGACGGCGACGGGCGCGGCGGCGCGGCGCTCGCGATGCGCGCCGTCACCGGCAAGCCGATCAAGCTGATCGGCGTCGGCGAGAAGGCCGACGCGCTGGAGGAATTCCACCCCGCCCGCGTCGCCGACCGTATCCTCGGCATGGGCGACATCGTCTCGCTGGTGGAGAAGGCCGCCGAGCACGTCGACGCCGAGAAGGCGCAGGCGATGGCCAAGAAGATGGCCAAGGGGGGCTTCGACCTCAACGATCTCAAAGAGCAGCTCGGCCAGATGGAGAAGATGGGCGGGCTCGGCGGGCTGATGGGCATGATGCCCGGCGTCGGCAAGATGAAGAAGCAGATGGACGCGGCCGGCATCGACGACCGGATCATCAAGCGCCAGGTCGCCATCATCAACTCGATGACGAAGCAGGAGCGCAAGAAGCCCGACCTCCTCAAGGCGAGTCGCAAGAAGCGCGTCGCCGCCGGCTCCGGCACCAAGGTGGAGGAGGTGAACAAGCTCCTCAAGATGCACCGCCAGATGTCCGACATGATGAAGATGATGGGCAAGCGGAAGGGCGGCCTGATGGGCGGCCTCGGCGCCATGATGGGCGGCGGCATGCCCAAGATGCCCGAAGGCGGCCTCGGCGACATGGATCCGGCCGAGCTCGAGAAGCTGGCCAAGCAGATGCCGCAAGGCGGCCTGCCGGGCGGTCTCGGCGGCATGCCCGGCGGGCTGCCCGGGCTCGGCGGTGCGGGCGGGCTTCCCGGCCTCGGCGGCATGCCGAACCTCGGCGGCGCCGGACGCGGCAAGCGCCAGAAGGGCAAGCGCAAGTGAGCGGCGCGGCCATCCCGCGCGATCCGCGCGCCGTGGCGGCGGCGGAGGGCGGGTTCGTCATGCCCGAGCGCCTCTACTCCGCCCGCCTCGTGCTGGAGCGGCTGGGGCCGGAGCATTTCGACCTCTTCGCCAGCCTGTGGGGCGATGCCGAGACGGCGCGCTTCATCGGCGGCCAGCGCGACCCGGCGGGAGCGTGGACCTTCCTCGCGATCTTCGCCGGCCAGTGGGCGCTCTACGGCTTCGGCCACTATGCGATCGCCGAGCGGAACGGGCGCTATCTCGGCTTTGCCGGCCTCTGGTTTCCGGTCGACTGGCCCGAGATCGAGATCGGCTACGGCCTGTTGCCGGACGCGCGCGGCATCGGCTACGCCCGCGAGGCGGTGCAGACCGTGCGCGACGCCGCCTTCGTCGCCGGCGCGCCGGGCCTCGTCAGCTACATCGCGCCGCAGAACCTTCCCTCGCAGCGCGTCGCCCAATCGGTGGGCGCGGTGCACGAGGCGACCATCGCGCTGCGCGGCCTGCCGGCGATGGTGATGCGCCATGCGACGCCCGGCGCCGGATCGCGCGCGTCGAACCTTTCCGAGGGAGCGGTCGCATGAACGCCGTTCCGCACCGCCCGGCGATGCCCCCCGCCCTCGCCACCCAGCGCCTGGCGCTGGTGCCGTGGCGGGAGGACCATTGCGCCCGCCTCGCGGTCCTCGCGGCCGAGGAGGGGATGACGCGGCGTCAGCTCGCGAGCGGCCGGCCGGATCTCGGCTGCGCCTGGCGCCTCCTCGCCGCGATCGTCGGCCACTGGGCGCTGACGGGCTTCGGCCTCTACGCGGTGGAGCATCGCGGCGTCCTCGCCGGCTATGTCGGGCTGATCGAGCCCATCGGCTGGCCGGAGCCCGAGCTCTGCTATGCTGTGTGCGTCGACTGCCGGGGCAAGGGGTTCGTCGCCGAGAGCGTGCGTGCGGTGGTGACGGCGGCGGCCGGCGCGGGCTTCGCCCCGCTCGCGAGCTTCGTCGCCGTCGACAACGCCCCCTCGCGTCGCGTGCTGGAGCGCCTCGGTGCCGCCTATGAGGGCGACAGCGTGCTCGGCGGCGCCGTGCGGGCGGTCTACCGTCATCCCCATCCCGCCGAGGAGCGGATGACGGGATGAACACGATTCTTGCGACGCCTGCCTCCTTGACGCTCCCCCCGTTCACGATGCCGAGCACCATCGCGACGCGGCGGCTGCGCCTCGTGCCCTGGCGCAGCGACCACTTCCCGCGCGTCGCCGTCTTCAATCGCGATCCGCGGGCGACGCGCTTCCTCGGCGGGGCGTCGACCGACGACGGCGCCGCCTGGCGCGCCTTCGCCGCCATCGCCGGCCATTGGACGCTGCGCGGCTATGGGCTCTATGCGGTGGAGGAGGAGAGCGGTCTCCTCGTCGGCGGTGTCGGCCTCTACCATCCGCAGGACTGGCCGGAGCCGGAGCTCGGCTACCTGCTCCTGCCGGACCGCCAGGGCCGCGGCTACGCCACCGAAGCCGCGCGCGCCGTGCGCGACGCCGCGATGGCCCGCGGCCTCGTCCGACTCGCAAGCTTCATCCATCCCGAAAATCGGGCCTCGATCCGCCTTGCCGAACGCCTCGGCGCTCGGGCGGAGGGGACCCGCGACCTCTATGGCACGACCTTCGTGCGGTATTGCCATGACATGGCCGGCGCGGCCCACGCGTCATCCTCAACCTTGCACTGAATCTCAGGAGAACTGAATGTCGACCCGTATTCGTCTCGCCCGTGGCGGATCCAAGAAGCGCCCCTACTACCGGATCGTGGTGGCCGATGTCCGTGCGCCGCGCGACGGCCGCTTCATCGAGAAGGTGGGCAGCTACAACCCGATGCTCGCCAAGGACCATCCGGAGCGGGTGACGCTCGTCGAAGAGCGCATCCGTCACTGGCTCGGCCTCGGCGCCCAGCCGACCGACCGCGTGCTGCGCTTCCTCGACCAGGCCGGCATCGCCTCCCGTCCGGTCCGCAGCAACCCGAAGAAGGCCGAGCCGGGCAAGAAGGCTCAGGAGCGCGCCGAGGCTCGCCGTCAGGCCGAGGCCGACAAGGCCGAAGCGGCCGCCACCGCCGAAGCCGAGGCGTGATCCGACCGGCCGGGCGGTGCGCCCGGCCGTCCGAAGGATGGGCGAGGCCATGAGTGACGAGCGTCGCGTCGTGATGGCGAGCATCGGCGCGCCCCACGGGGTGCGTGGCGCCGTGCGCCTCACCGTCTTCGCCGAAGATCCCCTGTCGCTGCGCCGCTACAACCCGTTCGAAGCACCGGACGGGCGCCGCCTGAAGCTCACCTCGGTGCGGCAGGTGGGCAAGAGCGTGGTCGCCGAGATCGAAGGGGTGGCCGACCGCGATGCCGCCGAGGCGCTGCGGGGCATCGACCTCGCCGTGCCGCGCCGACGTCTGCCGCGGCCCGACGAGGACGAGTTCTACCACATCGATCTCGTGGGGCTGGAGGCGCGGCTTGCCGACGGCACGGTGCTCGGCCGAGTGTTCGGCGTCGCCGATTTCGGCGCCGGCGACGTGCTCGACGTGAGGGGGCCGCACGGCGCGTTGGTGCCGTTCACCCGGGCGGTGGTGCCCGAGGTGAGGATCGGCGAGGGCTATCTGGTGGTCGACCCGCCGCCGGGCCTCCTCACCGACGAGAGCGACGAGCCGGGCGAGAACGACGAGCCAGGCGAGAACGAAGAGCCGGGCGAGGGGGACGATGCGGGCGGTGACGCGCCGGCGGACGCACGCGCCACCACGGCGCCCGGCGAGCCCGACCCGGCGTGACCTTTTCCGCCCGCGTCCTGACGCTCTACCCTGACATGTTTCCCGGGCCGCTCGGCGCCGCCCTCGCCGGGCGGGCGCTGCGCGAGGGCCTGTGGCGGCTCGACGCGGTGAACATCCGCGACTTCGCCACCGACCGGCACCGCTCCGTGGACGACACGCCCGCCGGCGGCGGCCCCGGCATGGTGATGCGGGCCGACGTGATGGCCGCCGCCATCGATGCCGCGCCCACCGTCGGCCCGCGCCTGTTGATGAGCCCGCGCGGCCGTCCCTTCTCGCAACGGATGGCCGAAGAGCTCGCCGCAGGGGAGGGGGCGACCTTGGTGTGCGGCCGGTTCGAGGGCGTCGACGAGCGCGTGATCGAGGCGCGCGGCCTCACCGAGGTCTCGATCGGCGACTACGTGCTGTCGGGCGGTGAGGTGGCGGCGCTCGTGATCCTCGACGCCGTCGTGCGCCTCCTGCCGGGGGTGATGGGCAACGCCCAATCGGCGAGTGAGGAGAGCTTCTCCGACGGCCTGCTGGAGCATCCCCAATATACCCGCCCGGCCATCTGGGAAGGGCGGGCGATCCCCGACGTCCTGACGAGCGGCGACCACGCGCGGGTGGCGCAGTGGCGCCGCGCCGCGCGCGAACGCCTCACCGCCGAGCGCAGGCCCGACCTGATACGCAAGCCGCGCAATTAACAGGCAGCGACAGCTCCTGCTTGCGCTCCGGGCAGTCCATGCCAATATCAGGAAGCGGGAGGGTGCCCGATGGGCCCTCTCGACGGTCGCTTGTTGCAAGGACTGCTAGAATGACTCGAATGACCCCTCTCTCGAGCCCGCTGCTTCTGGGCTTTGAAGAGATCGAGCGCGTTCTGGAGCGCGTGTCGAAGAGCGGGAGCGATGGCTACCCGCCCTACAACATCGAACGGATCGTGACGGGAAACGACGATCGCCTGCGGATCACGCTGGCGGTGGCCGGCTTCACGAAAGATCAGCTTTCGGTGACCGTGGAGGACAATCAGCTCGTCATCCGCGGTGCGCAATCTCCAGACGCGGATCGTGACCGACACTTCCTCCACAGGGGTATCGCGGCCCGGCAGTTCCAACGCGCCTTCGTGCTGGCGGAGGGGATCGAGATCCTCAGCGCCTCACTCGCCGACGGGCTGTTGTCCATCGACCTGGTGCGTCCCGAACCCGAGCGGACGGTTCGAACCATCGAGATCGGCGCCGAACCGGCACCGTAGTAAAGGAGTTGAGTCGGACTATGACTGAGATCGAAAAGGCTTCGGCCGACACCAATCCGGCGATCACCACCGAAATGCTGGCGACGTTGGGCACGGGCCAGGTGGCCTATGTGCGGGCGTTCCGCTCCGAGGAAGTGACGGCTCTCTTTCCGAACGTTCCTCACCTGACGCCGGGCCAGCGTCTGTGGGCACTGCTGTCGGCCGATGGGACCCCCATCGTTCTGGCGGACACGCCCCAGGCCGTGCTCGCCAACGCCATGGAAAACAACCTCGTGACGGTCAGCCGCCACTAGAGCACGTCCCGCTCAACCTCGATCGGGTTGAGGGGAAAAGCGTGCTCGCTCTCAAGATCTGGCGCGATTGCTCTTCGCTCAGGTTGATCCAACCTGAGCGGCAGGCGCGCTAGGCTCCGGCCCTAACCATTTCCTTACCGTTCTC
>NZ_JAEKJA010000009.1 GCF_016411865.1 Acuticoccus mangrovi
TTCAATAGCCGGCATGTCCGGTGAAACGGGGAGCACTCCAGCCGCGGCCGTCGTCGCCCCGCCGCCGCCGATAGACCTCGAGGCATGGGCGGAGCGCAACGTCGTGTTCTCGCCGCAGGAGTCGGAGTTCCACGGGCCGTACAACCCGAACCTGTTCCCGTACTTCACCGAGATCCTGCGCGCGCTGGGGCCGTCCGATCCCTGCCGCATCGTGACGCTCGCGAAGTCGGCGCAGATCGGCGGCACGGTGCTCGCCAACGTCTTCACCCTGTCGGCGCTGGATCTCGACGCGGCCGACGTCCTCTACGTCCACCCGACGACCGACAACGCGCAGCGGTGGTCGAAGCTCAAGCTCGAGCCGATGATGCGGGCGATCCCGCAGCTCGACCGCGCCTTCCCGCGGCGCTCGCGCGACGGCGGCGACGCGGTCCTGATGAAGCGGCGCGTCGACCGACGCGCCTCGCTCCTCATCTCCGGCGCCAACTCGCCGGCCTCGCTGTCCCAGGTCTCCATGCCGCGGCAGTGCCAGGACGACCTGGACAAATGGGAGAACCACCCGACCGCGGGCGACCCGGAGCGGCAGGCCGACACGCGCTCGGCGGCGCGCGAGTTCGCGAAGATCTTCAAGGTGTCGACGCCGCTCCTCGAGCCGGGATCGCGGATCATGCGCAACTTCCGCGATGGGACGCAGGAGGCGTTTCACGTGCCGTGCCCGGACCCCGATTGCGGGCACTATCACGCGCTCGAGCTCGGCAACTTCGTCGCGAGTCTCGAGGCGGGCGCGAGCCCGGAGGAGGCGCACTTCCATTGCCCGGACTGCGGCCAGCCGATCCGCGAGCACCAACGCGCCGAGACGGTGCGGCGTGGGCGGTGGGTTGCGTCGAACCCCGCGGCGGCGAGCCATCATCGCTCATTTCACCTGTGGAGCGCCTACTCGCCGCTCCAGTCCTGGGCGCGGATCGCGCGCGCTTGGCTCGCCTCGCGCGGCGACGCGGGGGCCGAGCAAGTCTTCCTCAACGACGTCGCCGGGCTGCCGTATGAGGCGCTCGGCGAGGCGCCGCCGTGGGAGACGCTCCAGAAGCGTGCCGAGGCGGGGCACAAGCGCGGCGTGGTGCCGGCCGGGTTCGCGGTCCTGACGATCGGCATGGACGTCCAGGGCGACCGCGTGGAGTGGCAGGTGGTCGCGTGGGACCGGCACGCGCGGCGCGCGGTGGTCGAAGTCGGCGTGGTGTCTGGGCATATCTCGGAGCCGGACACCTGGCCGCGGCTCGACGCCGTGGTGCGCTCGGAATGGCGCACCGAGGCAGGCGGGCGCCTTGCGATCGACCTCGCCGCGATCGACGGCAACGCCTACACCGAGGACGTTTGGCAGTGGGCGCAGCGGCACCCGGCGTCGAAGGTCATCATGGTGCGCGGCGTGCCGGGGCCGAACGCGCCGCTCATCGCGCGGGTGAAACGCGAGCGGCGGCCCGACGGCAAGCTCCGGCGCTACTCGGCGCGGTTCTACCACTTCGCCGCGGACAACCTGAAGCTCCGGCTCTACCGCAACCTCGAGAAAGCTGACCCCGCCGAGCGCGGCGCGGCGCTGTTCCCCGCCGGGCTGGACGCGGCGTACTTCCAGCAGCTCACCGCCGAGCGGCGGCAAAAGAAGATCGGGAAGGACGGGTTCGCGCGCTATCAGTGGGTGAAGGCCGAGCACCAGGCGAACGAGATGCTCGACACGATGAACCAGGCCGAGGTGGCGGCGATCAAGTGCAACGTCCACACCGCCGACGAGCGGGAGTGGGACCGGCTCGAGGCTGAGCGGTGCGGCGTACCGGCGGCGGCTCAGGGTGACCTTGAGGACCTGATGGGGCCGATCGCGGAGCAACCGCCGGTGATTGGTCGACCGTATTCCAGTGGGCGCCATCCCGCCGCGATGAGCGAGCGGCGGAGGATGAAAATGTGGTAGCAGAGCTTGGAGAGAAGTCCGTAGCGCTTCGCTGACGACCGTCATCTCGTGCGGTTCAATAAATCGGGAGCCCGGCCGACCAAGGCGGACGCGCCAGCCTTAACCCCACAGTCCGTTAGCACGAGTTCGAGAACGGGAGTTACGGAACGGGCCGAGCGAGGATACCGACGCCGCATCCTTGAGAACTGCCCCGCCGGAATCACGCTACGATCGCTTGGCAGCGAACTGCCTCTCCGACTGTCAGCTACTGACTGTGCCGCTCGATCACCGGAAAGCAAGGGTTCGGAAACAAATGCGTGCCATAAGCGTTTATGGCACGTATCCCTGATATGAGTCTCAGAGGGTACGTGTCACCCCTTGCGAAAGGGCATGGGGACCGCTTAGATTGCGACACGACGGCCTTGGGGCTCCACCCTTCAAGGCCCTAACCTGGAGCTGATTCATGTCCCGTTATCCAGAGGGCTGGTGATACGCAAAATGCCGGGGAGATCTCCCCGGCATTTTACGTTTGAAGTTATCCAAACTTCAGCAGCCGACGGAAAGCTCTTTTCTCATGTAAAGAGTAAAATGCTTTCGCTAGGCTGAGACCTTCTCCATTGCTCACCTGATTAAGCGCTCGCCGGCAACGGTCTAATCCGTCCCTCACACCAGACTCCTCCTGAGAGCACGAAATTAAAACGGCTCCGATCGTATCTTCTACTTGGCTGTTCCAGTCGGTGCCCCCGCTGTTAGCAATTAGATCATGGATGATATCCAGCGCTTCCTGCGCGCACTCTTCGGTGGCCTCGGTAATTATCTCGCCTCCACCGGAGGATTCATCGAATGCTCGATGGAAATAAGCCTCCGACAAAAAATACGCGAGATTAGCCTTCGCTTTTACGGATGATGCGGAAGGACTCTCTGCAGCTATCTTAAGAACTTCCCGCCCCGTAGACAGTGCTTCCTCATATTCGGATAGAGCCATGCATACCAAAGAGCGAAATACTATAGAGTTATTACGTTCATCTGAGCTATGGATTGAATCTATCCAATCGTCTATCAGTTCTATAGCCCAGTCAGTTCGGTCTCCAGATGGTCTAAGCAGGGCATAGACAGCTGCAACCCGACACAAATCTCGAGAAAGGCCCTTAGCGTCAACGTATAGGTCGAATCTTTGAAACAGTTCCATTGTAAGATCGTCAGATAGAGAGACTACAGATAGTCTCTCTTTATTATTTTGTACATATGATAATATATCAATCGCATCTTGATCGCTTGATCTTTTGATACCCATTACTAGCTCTGTGCTAGCAACGTGGCGCCGGGCGGCGTCTAGCTCCCAAGCGTCAGATATTAAGCTCTTCAAAATTTCGCTCTGCTCGTCAAGTATTTGAGCTACAAACGTCAGCTTCTCCATGTATAAACTGAGGCGTCGATCGATTTCTGCTGCAGGCTTATACGTAAGGTCATGAGTTTTCGTTCCCCAGCTCATCGCAAGAAGAGTCTTAATTTGTATTTCGCAGGGAATTTTGTGGAATTTACCCAGACCTACAGCGACTATGTGGAAGGCGCGGTATCCTTTATTTGTTAGTGGATCCCTAAAACTGATTCTGTCTATTCTGAATCGGCTACTCGAGAATTCCTCTTTAAGATAATTGCAGATCTCGTCTGTATCAGACGGGTAGTTGCATACTATAGTAACGCCAGCGATATCGTGAACTTGCTCGGGTGTTGCGGGTGGATTTACGGTCGAAGATTTATTCCATTTGTACAATTTTAAAGCTATTTTCCGGTCTGTTTTAATTGGATTCCTTGGGTCTTTTTCGGCTCTTGAGAAGACTTCGATTACCAAATCATGAAGTCGAGGCGTCTCGAAGGCTCTCTGAAGCTCGGACGTAACCGTTGATTGGAATTCAGTATACAGCTCTCTGCGGGAGCTTCTGCTAAGATATAACTCTACTTTTTCCAGTTCCTTCGCGTAAACTCGTTTCAAGGCAGTGTCCCCCCCCCCCCCCGGGCGCAACGAGACTTTACAGATTATGTCTGCCGCATAACAAATGCGGAATAGATCGAAAAGGTAAGTCCAATGTCAACGTCTATGTGCGGTGCGACCCCATTCGTGGACACCACGAGTCGCCGATCCGCACGACGATCCCGGGCGTGGAGCTGGAAGTTTTCACACCTTTGACCCCTTCCCATTCCCAGGCCTCCTCACCGACGCCGACCCGGAGCCGCACACGCGCGCCCTGAAGGAGCGCCTCGGCGACCTCGGCGAACGGCTCAACGCGTTCCGCAAGGAGCGCCTCGCCACGCACGACGACCTTACCATGACCGGCCTCTACAACCGCCTGGAGCGCCGCCGCGAGGCACTCGCCGGCGGCAAACCGCTCACCGAGGCCGAGCGGGAGGACCACGCCCGCGCCCAGATCGCGCTGCTCGCCGAACTGCATGATGACATCGACCGCGCCACTCTCGCCGCGTACGGCTGGGAGGACCTCGCCGATGCCCTCGTCGGCAAGCCCGGCGGCACCACCCCGTCCACCCACAAGGACGAGGCTCAGGAGGCCGCCGAGGAGGAAATGCTCTCCCGCCTCGTCGCACTCAACGCCGAGCGCGCCAAGGAGGAAGCGCGCGGCTTCGTCCGCTGGCTGCGGCCCGACTACCAGATCCCCAAGCTTGGCCATAAAGTGAAGAAACCGCAGGGTGAACAGATCGAGGTCGAGATGGCCCTCGCCACCGCCTCCGAAGCCCGCCACTGGCCCGACGATGCCCGCGACCAGTTCGCTGCCGTGCGCGATCTCCTCACCGCCGCGCCCGACGCCATGCCTCACGAGGCGATCGCCCGCGCGTTCAAAGGCCGCCTCACCGAAAAGCGCCGCAACCGCGTGAGCGAGGTGCTCGACATCCTCTCCGACCTCGGCCTGGTCCGCGCAGTCCAGCGCGAGGGCGAGACGCTCTATTTCGCACGGCGCTGATCAGGACAGGACGTCTTGCTCGCGACCACGAAGCATAGCCATCCAGCAGGCATTGATGCCAGGGTAGCGCGGTGCCCTCCGCGAAGGGTGCCAAGGATGGCGCCCATTTTTCCTCGCGGTGCAGTCCTTCTGGCCTGAGCCGCGAGGTTAGCTGCCGCCTTGCTTGTAGTGGAAAACTCGGAAGAAAGTGTCATTAATGACACTTTTGGTTCGCTGATGCGCTATTGTCCCACTCGACTAGTGGGGCGGAAATGGTGGCGATTACCCTTCTCCAGGCGAAGGACCAGCTCGACGCGGCGGTCGCCGCGCTGACGCTCGCGCGCCAGGGTAGTTACTCCATCTCCACCGGGACAGGCTCGCGCGCGTCCACGCCGGCGAGCGTCGACTCGATCCTGAAGGACATCGCGTACTGGCGCGCCGAGGTTGAGCGGCTGTCGCCGCGGCGTGGCCCGTCGCGGGTCTACCCAGCGTGAACATCACCGACGCGGTGGACCGCGCCATCGCCTTCATCGCCCCCGGCGCCGGCGCCCGCCGGATCGCCAACCGGCACGTGGCCCGCACCGCCGCCGCGATGCGCGGCGGCCACAAGGGCGCCCGGCGGGACCGCGACGCGACCCGCACGTGGCTTCCCGACGGCGGCTCGCCGACCGCCGACACCCACCCCGACCTTCCGACGCTGCGCGCCCGGTCCCGCGACACCATCCGCAACGACATGATCGCCGGCGGCGCCATCCGCACCGTCAAGACCAACGTCGTCGGCCTCGGCCTGGTGGCGAAGCCGACGGTAGACGCCGAGGTGCTCGGCCTGTCGCCGGAGGAGGCGCAGGCGTGGAACCGCGAGGCCGCGCGCCGCTTCCGCCGGTGGGCCAAGACCGCCGACTTCTACGGCCGCGAGACCTTCGCTGGCCTCCAGGGTCTCGCCTTCCGCGCGGTGCTCGAGTCCGGTGACGTGTTCGTGCTGCGCCGGTTCGATCCGTCCGCGTCGTTCGGGCTGCGCCTCCAGGTCCTCGAGGCGGACCACGTGCGCAACCCGGCGAAGCGCACGGACACCGACCGCGTCCGCGCGGGCGTCCAGCTCGACATTCGCGGCCGGCCCGAAGGGTACTACGTCACCGATCGGCACCCTGGCGACGATGTCCGCGGCGCGGTCGCGCGCTGGCGCTTCGTCCCCCGCGTCGGGCGCGACGGGGCGCCCCTGGTGCTGCACCTGTTCGAGGCGACGCGCCCCGGCCAGATCCGCGGCGTCCCGTTCCTGTCGCCGGTCCTCGAGGCGCTGAAGCAACTCGGCCGGTTCACTGATGCCGAGCTCATGGCCGCGGTCAACTCGGCGATGATCGTCGCGTTCGTCACGACGCAGGGCGACCCCGACAGCGCCGGCGCCGTGCTCGGCTCGCCCGACGGGGCCGGCTTTGCGGCCGGCGTCGACACGTCCGGCTACACGCTCGAGAACGGCCGCGTCGTCGGGCTTCGGCCCGGCGAGACGGTCGACATGAAGGCGCCCGGGCGCCCGAACACCGCGTTCGAGCAGTTCGAGCGGGCAATCCTGCGCGAGATCGGCGTGGCGCTGGAGCTCCCGTTCGAGCTCCTCATCAAGCACTTCGAAGCGTCCTACAGCGCGAGCCGCGCGGCGCTCGAGATGGCTTGGCAGATGTTCCGCGAGCGGCGCGACTGGCTGACCCGTCACCTATGCCAGCCGGTCTACGAGTGGTGGCTCGCCGAGGCCGTCGCGCGTTGCGACCTCGCCGCGCCTGGGTTCTTCGACGACGAGGCGACGCGGGCCGCGTGGTGCGCGGCCGAGTGGATCGGCCCCTCGCGCATGTCGCTGGACCCGCAGAAGGAGGCGGCGGCCGACGCTGCCGACGTCGCGCTTGGCGTGAAGACGCTCGACCAGGTCATCGCCGAGCGCACGGGCGGCACCTTCGAAAGCAAGCACGAGCAGCGGGTGCGCGAGGTCGCGATGCGGATCGCCGCGGGCCTCGAGGCGCCCGTTGCCGCCGCCACTGCGCGGGCGCCTGCGGGCGACCCCGAAAGCGACGACGACGGCGAGGCGCGCGCGAAGGCGCCGGCGCCCGGCCGAAAAAGAGGAGAGGACGAATGACGACGCAACCGCCGACGGCATCCCTTTTCGTGGTCGAGCCGTGCGAGGGCGACAGCGCCTATCTGTTCGCGGCCGACCGCACCCTCGGCGAGGTCGCGGCCGAGCTTGCGATGCGCGAGGGCATCCCCGGTGGCTCACTCCTTGTGAAGCCGCTGGTGCCGACCACGCCGCCGGCGACCAGTGAACCGCGCTCCCGCCTGTCGGTGGTGCGTTCGTGAGCGCGTGGGCGCTCGCCGCCGACCGGCTCGAGCCGTCGGCCTCGCATTCGGTGCGCGCCCGCGTCGAAGCGCGGGCCGAGCGCCGGACTGTCATGGCGGTCGGCGAGCGCCTGTCGTCGTCGGTGATGACCTTTGCCTCGCTAGTCCGCGAGGTCGCGGTCGTCCCGGTGTGGGGCGCGATCCTTAACAAGCGGTCGGTGTTCTTCTGGAGCTATGAGGAGATCGCGGCCGACCTCGCGCTCGCGGTCGCCGATCCGCGCGTGAAGCGCATCGTCCTCGACATCGATTCCCCCGGCGGGATGGTGGAGGGCTGCGCCGACTGCGCCGAGCTCATCGCCGCCGTATCGGCCATCAAGCCCGTCTCGGCGCAGGTGCGCGGCTCGGCGTGCTCGGCCGCCTACTGGATCGCCGCCGCCGCCTCGCCGATCGCGGCGACGCAAGGGTCGATCGTCGGGTCGGTCGGCGCCGTCATCCACTACGTCAACCTCGAGCCACTCCTCGAGAAGATGGGCGCGCGGGTTGTGGAGGTGGTCGCCAAGCAGTCGCCGGCGAAGCGGCTGGACCCGGACAGCGACGAAGGCCGCGCCGAGCTCCAGGCAATCGTTGACGACGCCGGCGAGCGCTTCGTCAACGCGCTGGCGGTCTACCGCGACACGAAGCCGGCGGCGGTGCTCGAGCGGTTCGGGCAGGGCCGGGTCTTCCCGGCGGCCGCCGCGCTCGAGCGGGGGATGATCGACCGTGTGGGCGGGTTCGACCTCGCCGCAGTGCCGCCCGCCGACCCCGCCGAGGACGAGGCCGGCGAAATGCCGGCGGCCGCCATCATCCCCAACGCAACGACGGAGATCCCCGTGGCAACGGAAACCACTGCGTTCGCCTCCCTCACCGAGGCCGAGCTCAACGACCGCCTCGCCGAGGCCGTGACTGCCGCCACTCCGGACATCGTGGCGGGGGCCGCCGCCGCCGAGCGTGCGCGGTGCGAGGCCATCCTCGCCGCCGCCGGCGCCCGCGCTGACCTCGCCGTCGCGTCCATCGCCGCCGGCCACACGCGCGAGCAGGCGTTCGAGGCGTTCCTCTCCGCCGAGCGAGAGGGGCGCGGCCAGCGACTCGCCGCCATCGCAGCGGCCGACGCCGAGGCGGACGTCACCCCTGTGTTCCCGTCCGCCGACGCGCCGGCGCCGGCCGCGGCCGACACGCCGGACGCGTGGGGCGCCGAGTACGACGCCAGCGCGGCGCTCAAGGCCGAGTTCGCCACCCGCGCCCGCTACGTCGCCTTCCGCAAGGCCGAAACCCGCGCCCGTTGATCCCGGCGCCAACCCTCGAGGAGTTCCTCCATGGCAACCTTGGCGGCCAACGAGCCCCGCAACTTCGTCGCCGGCGACGAGACCGAGTTCCCCGTGATCGCGTCGGACATCATCTATGAGGGCGCCGCGGTCGGGGAGAACGCCGCCGGCTATTCGCGCCCGCTGGTCGCAGGCGATCCGTTCCAGGGCTTCGCCGTCGCCAAGGTCGACAACGCGACCGGCGCCGCCGGCGACAAGCGCGTCACCGTCCGCCGGAAGGGCCTCATCCGCCTGACGGTCGCCGGCGCCAGCGCGATCACCGCGAACGATGGCTCGAAGGTCTACGCGGCCGACGACAACACCTTCACGCTGACGGCGGGGTCCAACTCCCTCATCGGAGTGGTGGCGCGTTGGGACGCCTCCACCGACTGCATCGTCCACTTCGACGCGGACGCGGTCGCGCTGCGCTGATCCTCATCCGGGGCGCGCCGTCCCATTCGCGGCCCCGAGGCGGGGCGTCTGACGCCGTAACGGGCGCTCCGCCAAGCCCTCTTCGCCAATCGCTCGAGCAACTGAAAGGCACCCGCCATGGTGGCGCAGTCCAAGGAATACATCACCGACCGCGCGGTGCGCGGCATGTTCTTTCACTCGCTCGAGGACGGGCCGATGGCGTGGGTGTCCCGCGTCGCCGACCGGTTTGAGTCCGACCAGGAGGTGGAGCGCTACGCCTTTCTCGGCGAGGTGCCGCAGATGAAGGAGCGGGCTGGCAATCAGGCCGAGGCCAAGACCCTCACCGAGAATGCCTTTACGATCCGCAACACCGACCACGAGGCGAGCCTCGAGGTGCGGCTTCGCGACATGGAGCGCGACAAGACGGGGCAGATCGACAAGCGCGTCGCCGAGCTCGGCACCCGCGCGCTCGCCTATCCGGCGAAGCTGCTGACCGCGCTCCTCGTCGCCGGTGAGGCGACGGCCATTTACGACGGCCAGTCCTACTTCGACACCGACCACAGCGAAGGTGCGTCGGGGTCGCAGTCCAACGACCTCGCCTTCGACATGGTGTCGACCGCGCCGACCGTGGCCGAGTTCGCGGACGCCGCGCTGGCGTCCGTGGAAGCGATGATGGGCCTCAAGGACGACCAGGGCGAGCCGCTGAACGAGGGCGCTCAGGTGTTCGACCTGATGGTGCCCGTCAAGCTGATGGGCACCGCCAAGAAGGCGCTCGGGATGCCCGTCATCCTGAACGGCGGGCAGGCGGTGACGAACCTCGTCGCCAACATGGAGGGGTTCACCTTCAACCTGGTGGTGAACCCGCGTCTCACCTCGGCGACGAAGTTCTACTCCTTCCGGACGGACGGCGCGCTCAAGCCGCTCATTATCCAGGAGGAGATCCCGCTCGACATCGTCCCGCTCGGGCCGAGCTCCGAATACTGCAAGGTGAACAAGCGGTGCCGCTACACCGCCGAGTGGACCGGCGCGACCGGCTACGGCCGCTGGCAGCACGCGGCGCTCACGACCTTCTCGTAACGGCGTTCGCACCGGCGGCCTCGCCGCCGGTGCCTCGCGGCGCGGTGGCTTCGATCTTCAGCTACCCGCGCCGCGGGTCTCCGGCGGCCGCTGCACCGCCGGGGACCATCGGCAAGGGGCGCCCGGCGCCCTTTCCCGATGGTCCGAACCGAAGGAGGAACGGATGAACGAACTTTGGTTGATGCTCACGGTCGCCACGGCGGCGACGATCGGAGCGGGCGCGGGCGCAGCTGTTGCACTCGGCTTTGCGGCAGGCCGGGTACGCGCGGCGCGCGACGACGCCGCGCGGTGGGAAGCCGTCGCGACGGGGTTCGCACGTCGCCTCGGCGAGGCCGCACGGGCGCGCCGCGTCGCCGCGCTCAAGAGCGAGGCGCGCGAGGCGGCCGATGCCATCAAGCGGCGCGGCGTCGCGAGCTTCTGCCACCCGGCGACCCCAACGGCACTCGATCCCGCCATGCCTTTCGCGCAGCCGGCGCCGTTCGTCGATCCGGCACGCCGCGGTCGGAGCGGCACCGATGCTCGCTGAGAATGCCCGCTTGATGACGACGGGGATGTTCTCCGTCGCCGTGACGTACACGCCAGACGGCGGCGCGCCGCTTGAGATTCGCGGCATCCCCGACACGCACTTCGTGGACGGCGCGGCCGACGACTATGGACCGCTCGCGACCAAGGTCGCCGAGATCACCGTCGCAGACGTTGACCTGCCGGCCGGTGCCGCCGCCGGGGACGCGGTCGCGTTCGGCGGCAACTTCTACGTCGTGCGCGAGCCGCGGCCGGACGGGACCGGCGTGACGCGAATCACCCTCGAGAAGGTGACACCATGACCACCCGCACGATCTATTCCGACCTCGGCGACGAGATGCTCGCGCTCGCCGACCAGACCACGACCGTAATCGACGCTGTGGTGACGAGGCTCGCCGACGGCGAGCGCGAGTTCGCCGACCGCGCCCTCGCCACGGTGCAGCGCCTTCGCGACGAGCGCGCGATGCTCTCCGCCCGCAACGAAGCGATCATGACGGCGCTCCTCGGCGAGGAGCCGCCGGCGATGCTCGGCCTCGGCATCTCGCTCGACGGGCCGCGCTGACGATGCCGCACGTTCGCCAGACGATCCGCGAGGCTGTTGAGACGCGCGTAACGGGGTTGCCGACCACCGGCGCCAACGTGTTCCGCGTGTCGCCGCACGCCGTCGGCAAGCTGCCGGCACTTCGCGTGTCGACGATGGACGAGTCCGTGGCGCGCCACACGATGGGGATCGTCATGCGCACGGTGGGCGTCACCGTCACCGCGTTCGCCAAGTCCGGCGACGACGTGGAGGATGCGCTCGACGCGATCGCGGCCGAGGTCGAAGCGGCGGTGATGGCCGGCGGGACCCTCGGCAGCGTGGCTCTCGACGTGGAGCACACAGGTACGCGCAAGGCGCTCGGTGAGGACGGCGAAGTGCGCAACGGCATCGCGCAGCTGTCGTTCGCTGTGCGCTACCGCACGCCGGAAGGCGCGCCGACGGTTGCGGCGTGACCGTCCCGACGCTGCGTAGGACCGTCGCCCGGGCGACGGCCGTCTACACCAACCGCGGCACCTCACCGGGAGTGCGCGCGGGCATCGCGGCGGCCGAAGCCGCCGGAGTTCCGGTGGAGCATCCCCAATTCGAGGAGGAATGAATGGCGGTCCATGTGGGCAAGTCTGGTGTCGTCAAGAACAGCACCGGCGCGGTCGGCGAAGTCCGGTCGTGGACGATCAACGAGACAGGCGAGACGACGGACGCGACCACGATGGGGTCGGGCAACTGGCGCACCAACGTCGCCACGTTCAATTCGTGGACGGCCGAAATCGAGTGCTTCTACGACGACGCCGACACCGTCCAGGGCGGGTTCACCGTCGGCGCGACCATCGACCTCGCGGTACAGCCGACCGGCTCCACCTCCGGCGAACCGGAATTCTCCGGCGACGCGATCGTGACCGGGTGCAGCACCGCCGGCGCGGTCGACGGCCTGGTGACGGCGAACCTCTCGCTCACCGTTACGGGCGCTCTAGTGAAGGGCACCGTCTCTTAACTCCTCGCGGCGTCCTCGCGCCGGTGCGGCCGGCGGCTCTCTCGCTCTCACTGCAGACAGGCACCTTCCTATGTCCATCCTCGACATCGCGCTCGCGCACTACAAGGCGACCACCGGGACCATCGTTGAGATTCCCGAGTGGACCCCGGCCGGCGAGCCGACCCTTCGCGCGCTCGTGCGCCCGCTCACCATCGCTGAGAAGCGCACCGTCATGAAGCTCCACGAGGGCGACAAGACCGGCGTCGACGCGACGATCAAATGCATCATCCGCGCGACCACCAACGCCGACACCGGCGCGGCGCTGTTCAAGGAGTCCGACCTCCCGGCGATCCGCAACGGGGTTCACCCGGCGATCGTCAACCGGCTCGGCAAGGCGCTCGACGATCTCGACACCGACGGCGCGAAGTCGCTCGCCGACGCGGTGGACGCTGCCGAGGGAAACTGATCGCCGATCCGCAAGCGCAAGCGATGTTCGCGCTCGCGGATCGGTGGGGGCAACCGCTGTCCGTGGTCCTCGGGATGACGACGGCGGAGTTCGTGTGCTGGCTGGCGTGGTGCCGGCTCTCCCGGAAACAGGCAGGGGGCAAGTAGGATGGCCGCCGAGATCCGCCCGCTACGGTTCCTGATCCAGGCGAAGGACAACTCCAGTCCGGCGTTCGCCCGCGTCAAGCAGAACCTCGGCGGCTTGACGCAGATGTGGGACCGCTTCCGCGAGCGCGGGAGGCGGGCGGTCGAAGTCCTCAAGGACTTCGGCCTCTCGCTCGAGGGGCTCAAAACGCCGTTCCAGGCCATGGGCGGCTGGCTCGAACTCTTCGACGGGCAGGCGAAGGCGGTGGCGCAGGTCGAAGCCGCGATCAAGTCCACCGGCGGCGTCGCCGGCCGGACGTCGGAACAGCTCCAGGCGATGGCCTCGGCACTGCAAGGGAAGACGCTGTTCGGCGACGAGCAGATCCTCCAGCGCGTCGTTGCGCCGCTTCTGACCTTCACCAAGATCCACGGAGAGGTGTTCGACCGCGCGACCGCGACCGTGCTCGACTATGCGCAGGCGCTCCGCACGGACCTCCAGTCGGCGGCCATCCAAGTCGGCAAGGCGCTGAACGATCCGATCGCCGGCGTGTCAGCCCTCGGCGAGGCCGGCGTCCAGTTCACCGAGGCGCAGAAGCTCCAGATCAAGGCGCTCGTCGAAGCCGGCAAGATGGCCGAGGCGCAAGGGCTCATCCTCGGCGAGCTCGCGACGCAGTTCGCCGGCTCGGCCATCGCGGCTGCCGAGGCGGGAACAGGCTGGCTGACGCAGCTTCAAAACGCGTGGGGCGACTTCGGCGAGGGGGTCGGTGGCATTCTGAACGACACGCTCAAGCCGATGGCTCCGGCGCTCCAGGACATGGTGACGTACCTCACCAACATGGACCCGGCGGTGCAACGCGCCGTCGTCGTCTTCACCGCGATGTACGCCATCGTCGTCCCGCTCCTCGGCGCGCTGGCGCTTCTGGTGACGGCCATCGGCATCATCGGCGGACCCGTGACGATCGCCATCGCCGCCATCGCGGGCCTCGTCGCCGCCTACGTCGCCTTCAAGGAGGACGTGGACGCGGTTCTCGGTGCAGTGCGTGACGCGGTCGTGCTGTTCGCGACGGACATGCCGAAGGCGCTCGAGGCCGTTGCCGCGGAAGTCGATCGCATCGGCGCCATGATCGCCGGCGCTCTCGACCGCTGGCTTCGCCAGCGCGTCGGAAACGTCCTCGCGGACAACGTCAAGATGCTGTGGGGCTATCTGCAACAGCTTCGCGAGTGGCGGTGGCAGGTGCTCTCGACCATCGGCGATGCGGCATCCGACGTTCTGTCCGGGCCGGATGTTATCCACGTCCGCGACCAGTTCACCGGCCGCGTGGACGAAGCGTTCTGGCTGATGCAGGAGTCCGCGACCGGCGCCGGCGGCGCGACCGAAAAGCAGATCACCGCCTCGTTCCAGCGCATGGCGGCCGCAGCGACCGAGGCGGCGGCGGCAACCGCCGCGAACGTCACAAGCCGTTACGACGAACTCGCGAAGGGCAGCGCCGGCGCGACCGGCGGGGCGAAGGCCGCCGCGCTCAAGGACTTCGAAGACCTCAAGGACAAGCTGCCGAAGCTATCGAAGGACGCCACCGACAAGGTCAAGGAGTCCTGGCTCGATTTTAGCCGAGTGACGTCCGGGGCGCTGTCGGAACTGTTCGACATCTCCAGCGCGCAGACCTTCGCCGAGCGCATAGTGAGCGTGTTCAACCGGATGGCCGACCGGATCATGGACCAGGCCCTCAAGCCGCTCGAGGACGCGATCGGAAGCGCCCTCAACAGCGCCTTCGCGCCGTCCGGCACCTCCGGCGGCGGCCTGTTCAGCGGCCTCCTCGGCTCGCTCGGCCTCGGCAACCTGATGGGTGGCGGCAGCGGTGCGGCGCCGATCCCGAAGCCGAAGCCTGCGTTTGCGTCGGGTGGCTCGTTCACCGTCGGCGGCGCCGGCGGCATCGATAGCCAAGTGGTCGCCTTCCGCGCGACGCCGGGCGAGCGGGTCGACGTGCGCACGCCGGGGCAGGCGGCCGAGTCCGGCGTGCTCCACGTCCACTTCCACGGCGTCAGCGACGCGGGCTCGTTCAAGCGCAACGAGGCGCAGATCACCGCCGACCTGTCGCGGGCGGTGGCGCGCGGGCGACGGAGCCTCTGATGGCGTTCCACGACGTCCTCCTCCCGCCGCATATCCTAGCCGGCTACCGCCGCACGGTGCAGCGCCGTACCGAGGTCACAGAGCTCGCCGGTGGCAGCGAGGAGCGCAACGCGCGATGGGCCGCGAGCCGCCGCCGCTTTCAGATCGGCTATGGCGTCCGCGATCACGACGCGCTCGCCGACCTCATCGCGTTCTATGAGGACAGACTCGGCCCGCTGCACACTTTCCGGTTCCGCGATTGGGCGGACCGCAAGTCGTGCGCCCCCACCGCGACGCCTGCCGCGACGGACGTCGCGATCGGGACCGGCGACGGGTCGACGACGACGTTCCAGTTGGTCAAGCGTTACGGCAGCGTGTCGCCGTTCGTGCGCACCATCACCAAGCCGGTTTCGGGCACGGTGCTCGTCGCGCTCGCCGGCGTGGCGCAGGCGTCGGGATGGTCGGTCGACCTCACCACCGGCGTCATCACCTTCACGATGGCGCCGGCGAACGGCGTCGCGGTCCGGGCAGGCTACGAGTTCGATTGCGAGGTGCGGTTCGAGGCCGACGACATCGGGGCCGACGTCCTCCACGACACGCTGGGCAGCGTCCCCGACATTACCCTCCTCGAGGTGCGGCCGTGATCCGCCCGTCGGCCGTCTGCATCATTGCCGTCGCCGCGATCGTGCCCGACCTCATCGCCGGCCGTGCCGGCCTGCCGGCGATCCTTCTTGCCGCCGTCCTGCCGCTGGAGCGCCGCCCATGAGGACCCTTCCGACCGGGATGCAAGCGCATCTCGACACCGGGACGACCACGCTCGCCTGGTGTTGGCGCGTCGTCGCGCAGGACGGCGCTGTTCTCGGCTTTACCGATCACGACCGCGACCTCGCGTTCGACGGCACGACGTATCGCGCCGAGACCGGCTTCACGGGCTCGGCGCTCACGGCCGAGCTCGGCCTCGCGGTCGGCAACCTTACGGCCGACGGGGCGCTCCAGGCCGACGCGCTGACCGAGGCGGACATTATCGCCGGCAAGTGGGACGACGCGGATATCAAGATCTGGCTCGTCAACTGGCAGGACGTCGGCCAACGCGTCCTCATGACGTCGGGCAGCCTCGGCGAAGTGGAGCGCGCCGACAACGCTTTCTCCGCCGAGGTGCGCGGCCTCGCGCACCGCTGGCAACAGAAGCGAGGGCGGGTGTACGGCGCGACATGCGATGCGACACTCGGCGATGCGCGGTGCGGCGTCGATCTCTCGGCGTCTGCGAACCGTGGCACGGGCACCGTTTCCGGCGCGTCCGGCATGGTCTTCGAGGCGAGCGGGCTGTCCGGCTTCGCGGGCGCGTGGTTCGCGCGCGGCCTCCTCACCTTCACCTCCGGGGCGGCGACCGGGCGCGGCTTCAAGGTGGTGGCGTTCAGCGCCGGCGCGACGGCGACGGTCGTCCTCCAGGAGTCGCCGGTCCATCCGATCGCAGTCGGCGACACCTTCGCCGTCACCGCCGGGTGCGACAAGCGGTTCGAGACGTGCCGGACGAAGTTCGCCAACGGCATCAACTTCCGCGGCTTCCCGCACATGCCCGGCGACGGCTATGCCGTCCTCTACCCGGACTCGGAAGCCGAGAACACGGGGACCTCGCGCTATGGTCAGTTCTGAGGCGCCCCCGCAATATCGAGATCATCGATATTGCACGCCGCCAACACCCGGCGAGGTGCTCGCCGCCGCGCGCCGGTGGATCGGCACGCCGTACCACCACCAGGCGAGCGCGCGCGGCGTCGCCTGCGATTGCGTCGGGCTGATCCGCGGCGTGTGGCGCGACCTCGGCTACGCGCCGGCGACGCCGATGCCGGCCTATTCGCGCGATTGGGGCGACGCCACGGGCAACGAGGGCGTGCTCGCCGCGGCCGGCGCGCATCTCGTCGCCCGCCCGACGGGCACGCCGGAGCCGGGCGACGTCGTCGTGCTGCGCTGGCGCGCGGCCGGCCTCGCCAAGCACGCCGGGATCTTCGCGGGCAACACCTTCATCCACGCATTCGAGCCGCACGGGGTGGTGGAGGCGTCGGTCGACTCCTTCGTCGCCAAGCGCATCGTCGCGGCGTTCGCGTGGCCGACGAGGGCCCCCACAGAAGGCGAGGCGGCCTGATGGCGACGCTCGTCCTCACGTCGGTCGCGGGCGCGCTCACGGCCGGCTCCACCGGCTTCGGCGCGCTCCCCGTCAATGCCGGCGCCGCCGTCGCAGGGCGCCTCGTCGACTCCATGCTATTCGGCGGCGGCCGCGACGGCCAGCACGTCGAAGGGCCGCGGCTCAACTCGCTGCACCTCACCGGCTCGTCCGAAGGCTCACCGATCGCCCGCGCCTACGGCACCGTGCGCCTCGGCGGCACGATCTTCTGGGGCACCGACTTCGAAGAGGTGACGACGACGGAGACGACGGGCGGCGGCAAGGGGATCGGCGGCGCGCCGTCCTCGACGTCCACGACCTACACCTACTTCGCCAACTTCGCCGTCGGGATCTGCGAAGGACCAATCGCCTACGTCAACCGCGTGTGGGCGGACGGCAAGGAGCTCGACCTCACCGACGTCGTCGTGCGCTTCCATCTCGGCGGAGAGCACCAGGCACCCGACTCGCTCATCACGGCGGTGGAGGGCGCGGACGGAGCGCCGGCCTATCGCGGCACTTCCTACGCCGTGTTCGAGCGGCTGCCGCTTGAGACGTTCGGCAACCGCATCCCGCAACTGTCGTTCGAGGTGATGCGCACGGTGCCCGGCGCGCTCGCCGACACGGTGCGCGGCGTGACGCTGATCCCCGGCGCGACCGAATGGGGCTACGAGCCCGGCATCGTCGAGCAGTCCTACGGGGACAGCGAAGGGCGGGTGACGTCGACCGCCGTGGAGAACCGTCACCTCCCGGTCGAGAAGTCGGACCTCATGGTGGCGCTGGACCACCTCGCCTTCACGCTGCCGAACGTGGAGACGGTCCTCCTGGTGGTGGCGTGGTTCGGCGACGACCTACGCGCCGGGTCGTGCACGGTCCGGCCGAAGGTGGAGAACCGCGAGAAGCGGACGGCGCCGGAGGACTGGAGCGCGGCGGGCCTCACCCGCGACACGGCCGAGCTCGTCACGACGCTCGACGGGACGATCGTCGCCTACGGCGGCTCGCCGTCGGACGCGTCGGTGGTCCGCTGCATCCGCGAGCTCAAGGACCACGGCTATCGCGTCGTCCTGTACCCGTTCATGATGATGGACGTCCCGGCGGACAACACGCTGCCGGACCCCTACAGCGACCACGCATCGGGCAACGGCCAGTCGGCCTATCCCTGGCGCGGGCGCATCACCGTCTCGCCGGCACCGGGCCGGGCGGGGACGGTCGACAAGACGGCCGCCGCCGAGTCGCAGGTCGCGGCGTTCCTCGGCACGGCCGCGCCCGGCGACTTCGCGGCGGACGGCGACGGCGTCGCCTACAGCGGCCCGGCCGAGTGGCGCTACCGCCGGTTCGTGCTCCACATGGCGGCGCTGGCGCGGGCAGCGGGCGGGGTCGACGCCTTCACCGTCGGGTCGGAGATGATCGGCCTCACCACGTCGCGCTCGGCGACGAGCACGTTCCCGTTCGTGGATGGGCTGGTGGACCTCGCCGCTGACGTGAAGGGCATGCTCGGGACCGGCACGCTCGTCTCCTACGCGGCGGACTGGAGCGAGTATCACAGCTATCGGCCGGCCGACGGGACCGGCGACATCTACTTCCATCTCGACCCGCTGTGGGCGTCCGACGCTGTCGACTTCATCGGGATCGACAACTACCTCCCTCTCGCCGACTGGCGCGAGGGCGAGGATCATCTCGACTACGACCCCGCCGGCGGCGCGGCGACGACGTACGACCTCGCCTATCTCAAGGGCAACGTCGAAGGCGGCGAGAACTTCGACTGGTACTATGCGAGCCCGGCCGACCGCGCGGCGCAGCTGCGCACGCCAATCACCGACGGCGTGCACAACGAGCCGTGGGTGTGGCGTCAGAAAGACATGCGCGGCTGGTGGTCGAACGACCATCACCCGCGGTGGGATGGGGTGCGCCGCTCGGCGACGGCGTGGGCTCCGAAGTCCAAGCCAATCTGGCCGCGAACTGCCACGTGTGGACGTGGGACGCGCGCCCGCACCCGACGTTCCCGCTCGACTCGGCGTCGTGGGGCGACGCGCCGAACTGGCGCCGTGGGCACTGGCTGTCCGCCCGCGCCGGCGGCGTCTACGTCCCGGACCTCCTCGCGCACCTCGCCGCGGCCTACGGCTGCGCGGGCACCTTCGACGACGCCTACGGCATGTGCGACGGCTTCGTGATCGAGGCCGCGACCACGCTGCGCGAGGCGGTGCAACCCCTGTCGCTCGCCTTCCTGTTCGACCTCGTCGCGCGCGGCGCCGAGGTGCGCGCCGTCACCCGCCGCGCGGCGCCGCTCCGCGCGACGCTGGACCCGGCCCGGCTCGTCGCGAGCGGGACGAAGGCGGCGGTGAAGCGCAAGCGGGCGCAGGAGACCGAGCTCCCGCGCGTCGCCCGGCTCAACTATCTCGACGCCGAGGGCGCCTACTCCTCGGCCGTCGTCCAGGCCGAGCGCCTCGCGACGACGTCGGAGCAGACCGCCGACGCGACGCTCCCCGTGGTGATCGACCAGGCGCGGGCGCAGGCGATCGTCGACGCCTGGCTCGCCGACCTGTGGGCCGCCCGCGACGTAATGAGCTTCGCGCTGCCGCGCGCCTCGCTTGGGCTTGAGCCAGGCGACGTCGTGGAGCTCGAGGCGGCGAGCGTGGTGCGCTGTGTGCGCCTCACCCGCCTCACCGACGGCACCGGCCGCGAGGCCGAGGCGACGGGCTTCGCCGCTGCGCCCTTCCGCGTCACCGAGGCGGCCTCGCGTCCGGCCCGGCGGCGCAGCGGCGGGCGCTCGGCGCCGAACGCGTTTCTCGAGGTGATGGACCTGCCGCAGGTCGGCGCGTCCGACGCCGGCAAGCCTATGCTCGCGGCGCACGGCCAGCCGTGGGGCGGTGCCGCCGTCTACCGCTCCCCGACCACCGACGGGTGGACGCTGGACCAGGTGATCGGGGCGCGGGCGTCGATCGGCGAGACGCGCGAGGACCTCGCCGCCGGTCCGGCAGGTCGCTGGCACCGTGTGACGGTGCGCGTCGCGCTCTACTCCGGCACCCTCGCGTCCGTGACGGACCTCGAGCTGTTTGAAGGCGCGAACACCTTCGCCCTCGAGGTGGACGGCGCCGGAAGCAACGTGTGGGAGGTCTTCCAGGCGCGCGACGCGGTGCCGGGGCCGTCCTCCGGCGTCTACGACTTCTCCATGCTGCTGCGGGGCCAGCGCGGTACCGACCACCGCATCCGGGGCAATGTCGCGTCCGGCGCCCGCATCGTCCGGCTCGACGGCGGCGGGATCGTCCAGCCGGCCCGCTTCGACGCCTCCGACATTGGCCGCGCGATCAACTGGCGCGCCGGCCCGGCGACCAAGCCGATCAACGACGGCTCCTACGCGACCGAGGCCATCACCTGCCGCGGCGAGGGCCTGAAGCCGTTCGCGCCGGCGCACCTTCGGATGGTGCGCGAGGCGAGCGGCGACGTCGTCCTGTCGTGGGTGAGGCGGACCCGCGTCGGCGGCGACATCTGGCCCGACGAGGACGACGTTCCGCTCGGCGAGGCGTCCGAGCGCTACGAGGTGCGCATCCTGGACGGCGGCACGGTGCGCATGTTCACCGCGACCGCGCCGACCGTCACCTACACCGCGGCGCAGCAGACCGCCGACTTCGGCGGCCTGCCGACCGCGATCACCGCGCGCGTCGCGCAACTCTCCACCACCGTCGGCAGGGGCGCGACGCGCACCCTCACGGTCACGTTCTGAGGATCTGTCATGCCGTCCGCAAACCTCGCGCTCCCGTACCTCGAAGCCGACCAGGCGCAGAAGCACGTCCCCGTCAACGAGGTGCTCCAGGCGCTCGACGCGCTGGTGCATCTCACCCTCGCCGACCGCAACCTAACCGCGCCTCCCGGCTCGCCGGGTGAAGGCGTCCGCTACATCGTCCCCACCGGCGCGACCGGGGCGTGGAGCGGGCAGGCGGGGAAGGTCGCCGCCCGGCAGGCCGGGGCGTGGATGTTCTACATGCCGAAGGCCGGCCATCTCGCCTACGTCGTCGACGAGGCCGCGTTCGTGGTGTGGTCGGGGTCCGAGTGGATCGCGCCCGCGCTTGCCGGCTTCACCGGGGTGACGGTCGCGCAAGAGACGCTGTCGAGCCTGTCCGGCGCCTACGTGGAGACGACGACGGCATTCCCGGCGGGGTCGGTGGTGTTCGGCGTCTCCATGCGCGTGACGGAGGCCGTAACCGGGGTGCCGTCGTTCGGGGTCGGGGTTTCCGGCGAGCCGAGCAAGTTCGGCGGGTCGCTCGGCACGGGCGTCGGGAGCACGAACGCGGGGCCAGTCGGTCCGTACGGCAATTATTCCAACGCGAAGGTGCGGTTGACGCCGACAAGCGGTAGTTTCACCGGAGGGACGGTGAAGTTGGCATTACATTACTGTTTGATGCAAGTGCCGGCCGAGTGAGTGCCGTGGCCGTCAGCTTTTTGCCAGTAGCTGGAGCGGTGGGCCATGCTGCCCCGAAGCGGCCATTCGCGGGTCGCGAACTTTAGGCTGCTCCCAAGGACCGAGCGCTCCTGGCTGAGGCAGTTCGGCCTTGGGCGCCCGATCGTGGTCGCAGAGGCGGGGTGCCCCAGGTTCAGTCAGGCAGCGGGGGCTGGCAGGCGGGCGTAAAGCGGTGTGACGGGCGGCATGGTTGCAGCGGTTTAAGCGTAGGACAATCCAGATCTGAGAGACAATAGAAACAGGGCGGTAAATATGCGCATTTCACGAATAAGGATGAGTAACTTTGCTAATTTTTCAGAGATGAGCGTTTCTACTGGCGAAAATATCGTTATCGTAGGAGAGAACAAAGTCGGCAAGAGTAATTTCATCCGAGCCTTGCAAATGCTTCTGGACCCGAGCCTGTCAGAGCGCGACCGCCGACTCAGTCTGGAACATTTCTGGGATGGTTTAGGCGGAGACAAGCTCGGAGAATCGGTCGAAATTGCTGTCGAGCTGACCGACTTCACCGACGATCCGCGATTGATGGCGCATCTGAATGACTGCGTGATTGATCCCGGGCCGCCCATGGTCGCGCGGCTCACCTACCGCTTTCAGCCGAAGGCCAATCTCGGACGGAATCCGGAGAGCCTGGCTGACTATGAGTATATCATCTTCGGCGGAGACGACCCCGAGATGTCGATCGGGCCGTCGCTGCGGCGGATGCTGCCGCTCGACGTGCAGGTTGCGCTACGCGATGCCGAGAAGGATCTGGCGAGCTGGCGCAACTCGCCGCTAAGGCCGTTGATTGAAGAGCTTTCAACCTCCCTGGACGAGTATGCTCGCGCGGAAATTCAAGAGCAGGTGAACGAGGCACAGGCCGAGTTGGAGACCCATGCCGAAGTGGTCGCCACGGCAGAGCGGATCAGCGAGCGGCTGATCGCCATCGCGGGCGAGCAGCATGCGGTTCCGCTGACGCTCGGTCTTGCGCCGACGCGGGTCGACGCCTTGCTGCGCAGCCTGCGCCTCCTGATTGACAATGGCGCGCGCGGGATTGCCGACGCCAGTCTCGGCACGGCCAATCTGATTTTCATGGCGCTGAAGAGTCTCGAACTCGATCGGCTCGTAACGGACGGTGAACGCGACCACACGTTCTTCGTCGTCGAAGAGCCGGAGGCGCACCTTCATCCGCACGTCCAGCGTCTTGTCTATCGCTACTTCCTTGGCACGGGTGCAGACGAGGAGGAGGATGCGCCGCCGCTGACGACGATCCTCACGACGCATTCACCCCACATCGCCAGCGTTGCCCCGATCCGCTCGATCGTCTTGCTTCGCCATGACGCGGCGACGAACGCAACGATCGCCATCTCGACTGCCACGGCGCCGTTCACCGCGCGCGACGAGGCCGACCTTCAGCGCTACATCGATGTTAGCCGCGGCGAGATCTTCTTCGCCCGCGGTGTCGTCCTGGTCGAGGGTGACGCGGAGCGCTTCTTGGTGCCGGCCTTTGCCGAGGCGCTTGGCATCCCGCTCGACATGCTCGGCATCACGGTCTGCTCGGTCAGCGGCACGAATTTCACGCCCTACGTGAAGCTGCTAGGCCCGAACGGCCTGAACATCCCGCATGTGATCCTGACGGACCGCGACCCCAATGGCGCCAGCCATCCGCGGGTTCGGCGTCGTCTGATCAATGTCCTGCAATTGCGCGAAGAAGGCGTCAGCTACAGGCGTCTCGAGGCGGACGCCGTGATCGCCCGAGCCGAGCCGTTCGGCTACTTCGTCAACAGCAACACGCTGGAACCCGAGCTGTTTACCGGCGGCCTTGCAGAGGCCATGCAGGAGGTGATCGAAGAAGAACTGAGCATCGGCGACGACACCCGCGAGGAGCTGCAAGGGTGGGTGGATGACCCCGACACGCTCGACGAGGATGCGCTGATCGCGCTCATCGAACGGATCGGCAAGGGACGTTTTGCCCAGGCGCTCGCGCGCCACGTCGACGTGGATACGTGTCCGGATTACATCTGGCGGGCATTGGAGCATATCCGCGATGCCGTTGCGTAGCGTCAGCGCTGCCTATCTCGCCCAGGCGGGAGATCTTGCTGGCAACCCGGGTCAGCAGGCGGCCTATGACTCGACGGGCCACTGTGTCGTGCTGGCAGGTCCCGGCAGCGGCAAGACCAAGACACTCGTGCTCAAGCTGGCGAGGATCATGGCCGAGGACGTGCGCGCACCACGTGGTGCGGCGTGCATCACCTATAGCCAGGAATGCGCTCGCGAGCTGACGCGCCGGCTCGAGCGATTGGGTCTGCGCGAGGCATCCAATCTCTTCATCGGCACCGTTCACGGTTTCTGCTTGCGGCATCTCCTCATGCCGTATGGCCGGCTTGCCGAGTTGCCGGTGCCGTTCCCGCTGGCAGTCGCCACGGGCCGGCAGAGCGACCAGGCCATGAAGCGAGTGGGCGACAGACTGTTCGGTGTCGGTCATCCGAACAAGACGATGGACCTTGGAAGGCACAGGCGATCAGTTCTCGACCGAACCTCCATTGCCTGGAGCAGCCAGGAAGAGCTCGCCGCGTGGGCGGAAGGATACGAGGCTGAGCTGCGGAGGATAGGCCTTATCGACTTTGATGACCTTGTCGTCTTCGGGCAACGGCTCGTCTCGGAGCACGATTGGGTGCTCCCGCTGCTGCAGGCGAAATTCCCCGTCCTCGCCGTCGACGAATATCAGGACCTCGGCGTGGCCCTGCACCGCATCGTCAAGCGCGTGGCCTTCGACGGCGGTGTTCGGCTCTTTGCGGTGGGAGATCCCGACCAGTCGATCTACGGCTTTACTGGAGCCGATGGAGCGCTCCTGCAGGAGCTTGCCGAGCGGCACGACGTCGAGCGGGTGCAGCTCCAACTCAACTATCGTTCGGCGTCCCGGATCGTCAGCGCCTCCGAGATGGCGTTAGGCGAAGCGCGCGGCTATCAGTCCAACGACCCGGACCGGCCGGCTGCCATCGAGTTCACGCAATGCGCTGACGGTCTCGAAGGGCAGACCGCCCACGCAATCGAAGAGATCATCCCCGCAGCGCTCGCAGGAAAGCCCGGGCGGGCGCTCGGCGATATTGCCATCCTCTATCGCGACTATCGGGCCGGAAACGTGGTGGCGGAAGCGGTGGCCGCCGCAGGCCTCGACTTTGTCCGTGTCGACACCGCCGCGCCTTACCGGAAGGTCGCGCTCACGAGCTGGATCGAAGATTGCGCCGCATGGTGCGCGGGCGGCTGGCGCGAGGCCCGGCCGCAGTTGCGCGGGCTGCTGGATCGTTGGTTGGGATTTCATCGCGCGCGAATACCCGAGGCCCAAGCGCGCGATGAAGCGCAGCGTCTAACGCAGCTTCTCTGGTCGCTTCGCGTCGAGGCGGGGCTCGCTCGGGATTTCGTGGCGGCGCTTCGGGCTGGGATGCTAGACGCACTGATGGCTGGCGAGCCCAGCCTCGCCGATCAGGGCGAGCAGGTGGATCGGATGACGGCAGCCCTCGCTGTCGGAGGTACGCTTGCCGATCTCGATTTGGCAAGTCTCGGCGGGCGAGATGGCTCGCCATTGCACCTCAATCTCCTGACGCTTCACTCCGCGAAGGGGTGTGAATATGACGTCGTGATCATGGTCGGTCTCGACCTCGGCAGTCTGCCATGGCGCAATGAATTGCCCGCTGCTCGCCGCGAGAGCCGCCGGCTATTTTACGTCGGTCTCACGCGCGCTCGCGACGAGGTCCACATGCTTTATTCCGGCTACGTCGATACGCCTCGCGGAAGGATGCATTGGGGCCGCTCTCCGTTCCTCAACGAGCTCGAAGCGCGCATGGAGGAGGCGGAGGACGAGTAAACTATAGTGTCATTGCGTGAGGCTCAGGCGATCGAAGTCCTGGCAGATCCATTCTGCAATTTCCTCCCCTGAATCCGAAACAACGGACGTCCGCTTTGGGCATCGCTTAACAAAGCACTAAACGGTCGGAATGGGTTCATCTACTGATCCCACTCGTAACCGCATCATGCGGAAAAGCGTGAATAACCCAGCACTTCGAAGCGTCCTTCACTGTCATTAATGACAGTAACAGGGTGTTTTTGGGTAGAGTGTTAGGCAGCTGTCGTCGACAGCGTCAACGCTGGAGCCCGCATCAATGTCAATATGCCTCTGGTCCGGCTTAGACGAGGACCGCAAGACGGTCATCCTCGCGTCATCGACGCCTCACCTCGAGTATCTCCGGGCCTTTGTCGGCACCAAGGAAGTGCCCGGCTCCGGCGACAACCCGCTCATTGTCGCATGGGGCGAGGCTTCGGTCGGCTGGTACAGACACGACGCGACCGCCTGGTGCATGGTCGCCGTCAACGGCGCGATCATCGCGTGCGGCGGCGAGGGGACCGGCTCGGCGCTCGCGCGGTCCATCATCGGTTACGGGACCCCGCTGCGTTACCCGGTGAAGGGCGCCCTCGGCGTCATCCCGCGTGGCAGCAACCCGACCTACGGGCACGTGTTCATTGTCGACCGCGTGGACACCACCGTCATGCGCGTCATCAACGGCAACGTTGATGACGAGGTGTGCGTCTCCACGGTGCGGATCGACCAGGTTCTTCCGAACGGCTTCGTCTGGCCGGCCGGCATCCCGCTCACCGCCGAGGCGCGCGCCGCGGCCGGGCCGGCGCCGAAAGCCGCTCTCGGCGACCGCGTCCTCCGCTACCAGGACGAGGGCGAGGACGTCGCCGAGCTCCAGCGCGCGCTGACCCGCGTCGGGATCAGGCCGACGCTGACCGGCACCGGCTGGTTCGGCCCGTCCACGCGCGCGGCGGTCGAGGCGTTGCAGCGCACGCGCAACCTCACCGTGGACGGGATCGTCGGCCCGGTGACGTCGGGGGCGCTGGCGCAGGCCGTCGCCGCCGCCGCCACGAAGGCCGACGCCGAGCGGGCCGCCGCACCCGCCGCGGCCGGCGGCGTGGTCGGCGGCGCCACCGCGGTCGCCGCGGCCAGCGCTGCGCTCGGGCAGGTCAACGGCGTCGTTCGCGAGGTCGGGAGCCTCGCCGCCGGCACCGCCGGCCTTGGTCCTATCATCGGCGCCGCAGCACTTGTGGCGCTTCTCGCGCTCGTCGGCTTCCTCGTGTGGCGCGCCAGGCGCGGGAGCTTGGCGTGATCCTCGCTGTCATCGCCGCCGCCCTCGAGCACGCGCGCCTAATCCTCACGATCGCCGCCGTCGTTGTCGCGGTGGCGCTCATGGCCGCCGTCTATCTGGAAGGCCGCAGCGCCGGGCATCGCGCAGCCGTGGAGGCGGTTGACGCGCAGAACGAGCGTGCCGCCCGTGCGGCCGCCGATGCCGATCGATCCGTCGACGCCTGCTACGACTTGGGGAGGAAGTGGGATGTCGCGACCGGTCGTTGCCGCTAGCGCGGCGCTCCTCGCGCTGGCGCTCGGCGGGTGCCAGTCGGTGCGCCCGGCGACCATCGCCGGCGAGTGTGCCGTGATCCGGCCGGTGCCGTATGCCGTCCGCGCCGACACCCGCGTGGGACAGCGGTGGGTGGACTCCACCATCGAGGCCGGCGTCGCCGTGTGCGGGCATCCTCGGCCGCCGGCGGTGCCGTCGTGACGCGGTTTCTCGTCGGCGTCACGGCGCACGGGCGGCTCAACGAATGGGTCGCCTCGCTCGTCCTTCTCGGCATTGCCGTCGTCCTCATGCTTCCCGGTAACACCTTCGCCATCTCGCCGGGGTTCGTTGCCTTCGCTCGATGGATCGGCGGCGAGGCGGCTCTCGGCGTTCCGGTCGCTGTGATCGGTACCGCCCGCGTCGCTGCGCTCCTCGTCAACGGACGCATCCCGTACTCGCACCGGTTCCGCGCGGCCGGCGCCGTTCTCGGCGCGGCCGTCTTCATGAGCCTCGCGATCCTCTTCGCAGCACCGATCGCGACCGGGGCGACCGCCGCCGCGAGCACCGCGGTCACGACCTATCTCGTGCTCGCGTTCGGCGACCTCATCGCAGCATGGAGGTCCGGAGCCGATGTTCGACTCGCTCGCCGGCATTGACGTGGGGGCGCTCCTCGCGCTCGGCGGCGCCATCGGGACCGTCGTCGTCGGGGTCGGCGCCGCGGTGCTCGGCCACCGCAAGGCGCCGGCGGGCGACGCGACCGCGACGGCATGCGGCGTCGAGGCGGCCGTCGCCGACGTCCGCGACGACGTGCGCGAGATGCGCGACGACGTCCGCGGCGTCCTCGCCGACCTCCGCGAAGTGCGCGGGTCGGTTCAGCGCCTCGAGGTGATCGCCGGCCGGCTTGACGTGCGAGGGAGGGGCTGATGCCGACGTGCCCGCAGCCGCCGCACCCGCCGGCCGCCCCCGCAGCGACCATGCCGGCGGCGGTCGGCCTCGCCGGTCCCGGCGGGGTCGGCAAGTCGACCACGGCTCGAGCGCTCGCCGCCAGCATGCCGTTCGTCGTCGTGCCGATCTCCACCCCGATCAAGGCGATGATGCAGGCGCTCTACGAGGCGTTCGGCGTGGACGGCGAAACGATCCGACGCAAGCTGGACGGCGACCTCAAGCGCGTCCCGTGCGCGGTCCTCGGTGGCCGGACGCCGACCTACGCCATGCAGACGCTCGGCACCGAGTGGGGCCGCAACCTCATCGCCACCGACCTGTGGGTGCGCTGGTGGCGCCGCGAGGCTGCCGATTGCGTCGCCGCCGGCCTCGTCCCGGTCAACGACTCCGTCCGCTTCGCCGAGGAGGCCGACGCGGTGCACGAGCTTGGTGGCGTCGTCGTCGGCCTCGCCGGCCGCGGCGACCTCGCCGCCGATCATGCGTCGGAGCACGGCGTGCCGGCAGACGCGACGGTGACGGTCGCCGGCGCTCCGGCCGACGTCGCCGCCGCGGTCCTCGCCGTCGCACTCACCACCATCGGCGGAAGCGCCGGCAACCTCGGGGAGGATTGATCCATGGTCGCGATCCCGGACCGGAACGCGCGGCTCGAGCGCAGCCTTCAGTCGCCGGCGAGTGGCGTCGTCGTCATCGCCCCGAGCGACACCGCCGACCTCGGCGAGGTCGCTCGTGCGCTCTACGTCGGCAACGCCGGCGACGTGAAGCTCACGGCGCTTGACGGTAGCACCGCGACCTTTGTTGCACTCGCAGCCGGCAGCGTACTCCCTGTGACCGTAACGCGTGTGTGGTCGACCGGGACGACGGCGGCCAACCTCGTCGGCCTTATCTGAGGCTCGCTTGCGCGACGACTTCGATTTCCTCAAGAACCTGTGCGCGCGGGCCGCCGGCGTCCGAGTCGCGGATCTTGAGTGCCCGACGCGCGGCCACGCGCACGTAGCCTTCGCGCGGCAGCTCCTGTGCTACCTCGCGAACACGATGCTCAACCTCAACTATGCAACCGTCGGCGCCCTCGTCGGCCGGGACCGTGCCACAATCCGGCATGCCTGCGCGACCATCGAAGACCGTCGAGACGATGGCGCGTTCGACATGTTCGTTACCTCGGTCGAGGACGCTGTCCGCTCGGCCGAGGCTGCCGCGTCTCTGCGTCCATGCGAGATGGTCCCGCCAACGCGGTCGCGGCGTGGGCGGCCGTCTACGGAGGCGCGCGCCTGAGGGTCTCTGTGGCGCCCGGCTGAAACAGTTTACATCAGGACTGTTTCGCCCGATGGTATGAAACCCTCGTCGTCCCTGTAAGCGATATAAAATTGCGGGATTTTAGTCTCTGTCTACGTACAGATTTAGCAACGCTGAGAGATATGCGGTATTCACCGTACACCGCGAACGCTGCTGGATTTGCCGCGCGCCGGTGTCGCTCAGTGATGTTCAGATTGATCATATCATACCGGAGCATCTGAATGGCTCTAATGAGCTTTCTTCGATACTCGTGTCGCTTGGTCGACCTGAGGGCTTTGAAATTAATTCATTCGAGAACTGGATGCCGGCACACCCAATATGCAACAGAGGCAAGGCCGGGCATGTTTTTTCTCCATCTCCTCTAATCCAGATGGAGCTTGAGCGCGCATCCTTGTTGGCAGGCCGCGCGAAAGATCTTGCCCAACGCTATGCCACCGAACGACAGATTGATAGCGCTATCCAGCGAATATTGATTGCTCACGAAGCCGGTTCTCTTACCAACGATCAGCAAAAAAAGCTGGCTGACGTCGTCCTACACTTCCATGAAGAAAACCGCCCGGCGGAGATGAAGGGGAGGTCGCTAATGATCGCGCCGTGGCTGACGGTTTTGGGCGAAGACGCCCATTACTACTATCTGCAAGGGCCCGGAGGAATGCGAGGAATTCGCCCGAAAGGCGACAAGATTGATATGAGCTGGGACTGCCCCCGATGCGGAGTTACTGGCTGGAATGGTGTAAAGTGCATTACATGCGGAATGATGGACGACGGCGATTAAGATTCTTAGTCAGAATTGGTCATTTTGTTCGCCCCGCAGGGACCGGTTTCATGCGACACGTTGGAAATAAATAGCGCTGACAATGCAAGGGCCGTGGCTATGGAAATGATGAACGGGAGAATAATCCGAGTTCCTTCTTCCCATGAGGAGACCTCTGCCGCACTATTTGCAGCAAGATACGCTTGCCTTACACGCGTATAATCAATGAGCAATTCGGATAATTCGTCTCTTAAGTTCAAAACGTACCTGTCCTCTATCCCTTGGGGGAACGAGGCCAGCATCGTGATCAATTCGAGCTTCGGCAGATTGTCAATCGACACAAGTTCTATCTCGGGTTTTACATTGGATTGATACCATTCACAGGCGCGCTGATGATCCACGACATCGCGGTCAAAGCTAGCTGGACTCATCGCAGACCTGACGAGAGTCATGCAGAAGCCTCTTTCAACACTTGATACTCGAAAATCTAGAATATTACTTATCGAATTTTGGGTCTTCAGTCTCTCGTAAACGAGAGCATTGGACGCTATGATCCGAGATGCTTCGAAGGACAAAACAAGAAGGCTTACACTGCCTAGCACAATCACCAAAACATCGAAGGGCAGACGGTTAAATAAATTAAGAGGGGCCAAACAGGCAGACAGAACGCCGATAGAATTTATAATGGTAAATCCAAGGAGAGCTATTACGATAAATTGCATATGGGGCACCACATCAATTTTAGCTAGCGGGCGTTAGTACTGGACGAATGAACTGACTCCGAATACTGCTGAGACGGAATTGTAGCAAACTGTTTCAACTCGCATCCGGAGGGAGGTTGTCGAGTAAGCCATCGATCGCCGTAGCGACCGCGAGCTTCGGGTCGGTGTAAGTCGCCCGATCATAATGCCGCCCCGACACGCCGGCGGTAAGCCCGTGATTGTGCCACATGTCGACGGCGCCGATGGCGCGAAGATCCGGGTGGCGGTCGTTGAGGTGCGTCTTCATCGTCCGGCGCAGGTCGCGCGGCTGCCAGGGCTCCATCTCGGTTGTCTCGCACCAGCGTCGCACGGCGCGGGGGAGTGCGTTGCCGGTGATGTGCGCGTCGTCCCGGCCGGGCGACGGGAACAGGAACGGCGAGTTGCCCGTCATCCGCTTCGACCAGGTGAAGATCTCGAGCGCGTGGCTCGTGACGGGGAGCTCCTGCGCCCGGCCGTTCTTCGTCTTCGCCCAAGCGATCCAGGTGCGGCCGTCGCGCTCGAACAGTTGGTCGCCCCGCGCGAAGGCGACCTCCTCGACGCGGATGCCGCCCATGGCGATGATGCCGAGGATGGCGGCGGTGATCGTCGGCGCGATGTCGGCGCCGCCGAACCCGTGCCAGACCTTGCCGAGCTCCTCAAACGCGAGGAACCGCTCGCGCACGCCACTCGTGCGCGGTCCGCCGACCGACGTGACGGGGTTTGCCCTGATCCCGAACCGAACCGCGGCGACGGGCCGGGTCGGATCGTAGTCGGCCGCCATCGCGTGCGCGAACGCCGCGTGCAGGTGGGCGCGCGGGTGACGCGGCTTCACGCCGCGATCGTTCAGCCGCCGCAGCCAGTCGGTGACGTCATCCGGCGTGGCGTTGGCGGCGGGGGTGTCGCCGCCGATCACCGCGACGGCCGAAGCGGGACCGCCGACCAGGAAGTGCCGGTAGACCTCGTGGTCACGCTGCCCGGCCGCCACCATCGCATCGAGCTTCATCTCGCACAGCTCGAGGAGCGTGCCGGCCCGGGCCTTGGGGGGCCGGCTCCGCCTCGTCGGGGGCCGCCGTGGCGCGCTCGATTGCGGCCCCCGAACCGACGAGGGCGCGAGCCTCCTTGAGCGGCAGCGCTGGATACGTGCCGACCGCGATCCGCTTGCGCTTGCCGCCGTCAATCCGGACGGACTGCGAGAAGGCGAGGCCGCGGGGGCCGGTGCGCACGCGCAGCCCCTCGCAGCCGGCGTCGAAAAATTCCTTCCGCGCCGTTTCCTTCTCAAGGCTCTTCACAAAGCGGTCGGTGAACGTGACAGGCATCGCAAAGCGCTCGGTGGTGGCCCCCAATGCCGTCCGCCGAGTCTGCCGTCAATGGCCCCCAATCTGGAAAGCCGCATCTACCCTGGGCGAATTTGGTCGGAGCGGCAGGATTCGAACCTACGACCCCTTGACCCCCAGTCAAGTGCGCTACCAGGCTGCGCTACGCTCCGCCGGGGAGGTGAGTATCGGGTTCGGCGCGCCGACGCAAGCGCTCTCTTGGTAAGCTGTGATTAAGCATAAGCAGTCATTCTTCCTTTGCCATGTTGGGGAGGGAAGCATGTCGAAGCGCCTCGTCCTTTGGGTTGCGATCGCCGGGCTGATGATCGTCGGCGGCATCGGGCTGAGAGCCGGTGCATTGCCTGTCGCTCAGCTCGATCTCTTCCTGACGGGTGGGGGAGAGGGCGACGGCTCCACCGACATCGACCTGCGGCGCCCGGAGGTCCTGCGGGCTCTCGAGCTCGCCCTCGCCACGTTGGGGAGCGATCGGGCGGCGGCTCTCGTCAGACCGCGGCCGGGGGCGGCCGTCGCCGGGGAGGGGCTCGCGGCGCGCGTCGCCGATGCCGTCGCCGTGTGGGCCGACAGCTGCCGGGTGCGGCTGCGGCTGGCGTCGGCCGACGTCGCCGCCGCCCATCGCGTGCTCACCGCGATCGGCGGCACGCTCACGGGACCGCGGGTGCGGCTCGCGTTCAAGAGCGAGGCGAGCGGCGGTGCGGGCGTGCTCGTGGCGGACCTCGTGGCGCTCTTCGGCGGAATGCTGCTCTTCGGTCTCGTCGCGGTGGGAGTCGGCCGGCGCCGACCGGGTCAGCGATGCATCCAGGAGATGAGGGCACCCACCGGGATGACCCAGATGAGGCCGGTCACGACGTAGTAGAGAAGCTGCACGACACCGCTCGTTCCGGGCAGCAGCTTCACCGCCAGCACCATCACCATGAGACAGTAGACGATCAGGAACACCACCGTCGCGAGGGTTCCGATCAGCTTCTTGACGCGGACGTGCATTCACTCTCCTCGGCTTTCGGGCGGATCCGTCCCGCGGCGGCCGCGCTTCGGTCCCGGCCGCTCGGCCGATGGAGTGGACCTCGACACGCCGCCTTGTCCAGCGCCCGCGCATGAATGGGCGCCCGAGACGACCCGCGCAACGCCCTCTCGGTTGCGATCGCCCCATCGTCGATCTAAGACGGCTCGCCGGAAGGCCCTCAACATTGCGGCCGGATTGCGGCTCCGTTTGTGGCCGCTGACGCCGTTTGTCGACGTGTCCGCGGCCAGATCGAAGAGGATCAAGTATTCCCCATGATGTCATTGCGCAGTCTGTTGAGAAGAATGACGCTCGCGGTGGGGGTGATCATGGCAATGGCCGGCGGGAAATGCCTGGCCCAAGGGGGAAATGACGTTCCGCCCGCCATTGGCGCGGGCACGAATACAGAAACCACGGGGATGGCCGGCGCGGATCACCCCCGCCCCGTGCGCACCGGCAGCCCGCGCCTGACGATCGAGACGCTGCGCCACCTCGCCACCGCGCTCGACACGGCGGTGCTCGACTATCGCAACGACAAGTCCGCCGAGCGGCTCGCCGAGATCGACCTGCTGTTCGACCAGCTGATATCGCTCATCGACCTGTCGGGCGTGTCGCCGGCGGTGCGACGGGAGACCGGGCTTCGGACCGGGCTTGCCCTCCTCGACATCGTGGCGCGCGTCGGCCTCCCCGCCGAGGCCGAGATCCCCGGAGCGGATGCGTTCGTGGACGATGCCAACGCGAGCTGGCGCCTGCCGCTGACCCCGCTGCGTCTCGTCCGTCTCGACGACGGGCCGCGGCAGGGCGAGTTCCTGTTCTCCGCCACGACGGTGCGCGCCGCTCCGCGCTTTGCGAGCGCGCTCAGCGATGTGGAAATGGAGTCCGATCTCGCCTTCAGCACGTGGAGCCGGGGATGGCCCCAGGTGACGGGGCCGCTGATCCCTGCCGATTTCGTGCGGGGGATGTCCGGCGACGTCCGCATCCTCTGGCACGGCACGCCGGTGTGGAAGGTCGCCACCGTGCTCGCGGCGATGGGGGCGGCGCTCGCGATCGTGTTCGGCTTCACCGCCGCCGTCTGGCCGGGGGCGGGCGACAGCCGCTCGCTCCGACTGGTCCGGCGGCTGCTCCCGCCGCTCTTCGCGCTCGTGGTAATCCGCCTGCTGGGCTCCTTCTTCGACAATCAGCTCAACATCTTCGGCGACTTCGCGAACGGCGTCGGCATCGCCGCCGTGGTCTTCGACTATCTGACCTTCGCCTGGCTCTTCTGGGTGGTGGTGACGGGCGGCTTCAGCTGGCTCTCGAGCACGCCGGAAGGCATCAAGGAGAGCCTCAACGCGAGCCTCGTGAAGCTCGGCGCCCGCATCGTCGGCGCCATCGGCGTCCTCGTCATCCTGGGGGCGGGGGCGACGCAGCTCGGCCTGCCGGTGATGAGCGTCGTCGCCGGCCTCGGCGTCAGCTCGCTCGCCGTCGCCCTCGCGGTGCGGCCGTCGCTCGAAAACCTCATCGGCGGCATCGTCCTCTTTGCGGACCAGCCCGTGCGGGTGGGCGATTTCTGCAGCTTCGGCAGCTACATGGGAACAGTGGAGGCGATCGGCATCCGCTCCACCCAGATCCGCGGCCTCGACCGCACGCTGATCTCGGTGCCGAACGCGAAGTTCGCCGACATGGAGATCATCAACTGGGCGCAGTGCGACCGGATGCTGATCAACGAGACGGTGGGGCTGCGCTACGAGACGCGGCCCGATCAGCTGCGCTACGTCCTCACCAAGCTGCGCGAGATGGCCCACGGGCACCCACGGATCGAGAGCGATTCCATCCGCATCCGGCTGACCGGCTACGGCGACTCCTCGCTCAATATCGGCATCCGCATCTACGCCCAGACGCGTGAGTGGAACGACTTCTACGCGATCCGCGAGGACGTCTTCCTGCGTGTCTGCGAGATCGTGGCGGAGGCGGGCACCGATTTCGCCGTGCCCGCCTCGCGGCTCTACATGAGCCGCGACGAGGGGCTCGACGACGAGCGCAGCCGGCACGCCGTGGAGGCGGTGGACGGCTGGCGGCAGAAGGGCACGCTGCCCTTCCCCTTCCTGTCCGAGGCGCAGGTGCTCGCCCTCGCCGGGACGGTGCCCTATCCGCCGCAAGGCTCGGTGGAGACGGAGGCCGACGCCGCGATGCGCCGCAGCCGCGCCGAGCGCCTCTCCGACGCGCAGGAGGAGCACGCCGAGGCGTCCGCTCCCGAGACGCCCACCACAGAGACGACCACCACTGGGGCAACCACCACTGGGGCGACCACCCCCGAGCCGGCGGACGAGGAGCGCACGGAGCCGCAGCGGTAGAAGATCCCGCGTCCGGCAGGTGGGCGAGGGCGGCCCGAGGGTGCCGTCCCGCGTCGATCGGGGCGCCGTCGCGGGTTCATCGGGTGCATGTCGTGGTCGAGGTGGGTCGTGAACCACGTCGCGCCAACGATCTGCGGCCCGTGATGCCGGCGAACGCGAAGAGGAGGCGGGGAGGGCGGAAGGTCGCTGGCGCCACGCTCGCGAGGGAGGCGAGCTCCCGCCGGCCGCCACCCCGGCGCCTCCCTCCGGCGCGGGTTCGGCCGCAGGACGGGGCTCGGCAGCCATGGCGACGGATCCATGATCCGAGCCGACCGATGGCCGGTCGCGCGGCCGCGATGGGACTGTCCCACATCGATTAACTCGCTCCTTAAAAGAGCGCGTCCGACCCCTTGAATGGCACGAAGGTTGCAATTCGACGGGGCGAAAGGACGCACATCGCCATGATCTACGATCCCTTCATGCAGCGCGCGATCGACCTCTCCCGCGAGGCGGTGGAGACGGGTGAAGGCGCACCATTCGCCGCGGTGGTGGTGAAGGACGGCATGATCATCGGCGAGGGCATCAACCGTGTGGCCGAGGCCTACGACGCGACGGCCCACGGCGAAGTGGAGGCGATCCGCGACGCCGGTCGCCGGCTCGGGACGTGGGATCTGTCGGGCACCGCGCTCTACACCACGTGCGAGCCCTGCGCGATGTGCGTCGCGGCCATCTACTGGGCCCGCATCGACCGCGTCTACTACGCCAACACGCTGGCCGATGCCGAAGCGCTCGGGTTCGACATCGCCACCCTCGAGGCGCTGGTCAAGAGCCGGCCGGCCGATCGCGCCACACCGTACGAGCCGCTGATGCGCGAGAGCGCCCACGGGGTGCTCGAGGACTGGTCGCGCGCGCCGACCTTCCGCAGCTTCTGACGCGCTCAATCGCTTCACGACGGAGAGAGCAATGACAAAAGTCGACCCCTTCGCCTTCTGGTCCCGCGGTATCGGGAGGCGCCAGTTCCTGGCGGGCTCCACCGCGCTCGGCGCGATGGCGGCCACCGGCCTCGGCCCCCGCCGGGCCCACGCCGAGGAAACCCTCAACATCCTCACCTGGCCCGGTCACGCCGACCCGGCCGTCGTCGGCCCCTTCGAGGAAAAGTACGGCGTCGACGTCGTCGCGAAGGAGTATGTCGGCGGCGAGAACATGCTGGCGCTCGTCAACCAGTCGCCGCCGGGCACCTACGACGTGGTGCTGTCGGACGCCGAGTACGTAGTCATGCTGCGCGACGGCGGCTTCATCGAGGAGATGGACCCGGCCGACTATCCGTTCGACAGCCTCTTCCCCGAGTTCAAGAAGTTCCCGGGCCACTGGCTCGATGACAAGCTCTACTCGATGATCATCCGCTTCGGGTATCTGGGCCTCGCCTACCGCACCGATGCGCTGACCAAGGAAGAGGTCGAGTCCTACGCCATCATGTGGGACGAGAAGGTGAAGGGCGGCGTCGGCTTCTTCGACTGGTACCTGCCGTCGATGGGCTGCCTCTCCCTCTATAACGGCAACGAAAAGCCCTTCGATATCGACGATGCCGCCTTCGACAAGCTGAAGGAGACGCTGTTCTCCCTCGCCCCGCAATCGTCAGGCTTTTATTCGATGGCCGACACCTTCTCCTCGCTCACCTCGGGCGCGGCGAAGTGCATTCCGGGCATCGGCGACTGGATCACGCTGCTGCTCGCCAAGGACGGCGTGCCCGTCGACGCCACCGTCCCCAAGGAGGGCGGCATCCAGTGGACCGAATCCATGTCCATCATGGCCGGCTCCACCAAGAAGGACCTCGCCAAGGCCTTCATCCAGTACATGACCTCGGCCGAAGGCCAGATGCGCTCGGCGATGATGCCCGCCTACAACGCGTCGATCCCCTCGAAGCCCGGCTGGGAAATGCTCAACGCCGAGCACCCCGACGAGGCGGTGCGCCTGCGCATGACCTTCGACGACCGCAACGTTCTCGACGAATACGCCGAGGGCAAGATCCACATCCGCCGCACGCCCGTTCAGCAGGACATCGAGACCTGGAACGACGCTTGGACGGAATTCAAGTCGCTCTGAGGCCGGCGGGACCCATGGCGCACGGTCGCCCCACGAAGCGGCGGGACATGTTTCCCGCCGCTTTCATCCTGCCGCCGCTCGTGTGGCAGGCGTCGTTCTTCATCACGCCGCTCGTCTTCCTCGTGTGGATGTCGTTCTGGCGGGTGAAGAATTTCCGCCTGACGCGGGACTTCGTGACCGCCAACTGGGAGCGGATCTACAACGCCGGCTTCTTCTACGACGCCTACGTCCACACCTTCACGCTCGCCACCGTCAACGCGCTGGTGGTGTCGGTGCTCGCCTTTCCGGCGGCCTATTTCCTGGCCTTCCGCGCCGGGCCCAAGGTGCGCCAGCTCGCCATCGTGTTCCTGGTGACGCCGTTCTTCACGAGCTACCTCGTGCGCATCTATTCGCTGCAGATCATTCTGGCCGAGCACGGCATCATCAATTCGGCCCTCGGCCTCGTGGGGCTCGGCCCCATCACGATGCTCAGCACCTCCTTCGCCACCGTCGTCGGCTTCCTGACGCTGACGCTGCCGCTCGTGATCCTCGTCCAGCTCCTCGCCCTGTCGCAGGTCGACAAGCGGCTGATGGAGGCGGCCTCCAACCTCGGCGTGCCGCCATTTGAGGCGGTGTTCAAGGTGGTGATCCCGTCAGCCAAGGTGGGGCTGATCATGGCCGGCACTTTCGGCTTTCTGCTCTCGTTCGGCGACTATGTGAGCCCGCTCTTCCTCGGAGGCTCCAAGCCGCCGACGCTGTCGATCCTCATTGCCGACCAGGTGAAGTCCGGCAACAACTGGCCGCGCGCCTCGGTGGTGGCGGTCACGATGGTGGTCACCCTCGTCGCCGTCCTCCTTCTGATGACGAGCCTCGCCTACGCCAAGAGGGGGAAGAAATGACCCGCGGCGACAAGATCCTCTCCGTCTATCTCGCGGCGATCTTCGTCTTCATCCTGGCGCCGATCGTCACGCTGATCGTGTTCTCCTTCAACGCCGACCGGTTCCCCTCGCTCCCCTGGAGCGGGTTCAGCCTCGAATGGTACGAGGCGATCGCGTCGGACTCGACGATCCACACCGGCTTCAAGAACTCGCTCATCGTGGCGGTGGCGACGGCGGTGATCTCGACCATCCTCGGCTTTTGCGCCGCCTACACCGACTATCGCTTCAAGTTCTTCGGCAAGATGGGGTTTCTGGCGCTCGCGGCGATGCCGCCCACGGTGCCGGTGGTGATTTTGGGCATCGCCAACCTCACCTTCATGGCGCAGATCAACCTCGCCGGAACGCTGCAGGCGGTGATCCTCGGTCACACGGTCTATTGCGCGCCCTTCGCGATGGCGCTCATACGCATCCGCCTCGCCGATCTCGACCCCGACATCGAGCCCGCCGCCTGGAACCTCGGCGCCACCCGCATGACGACGGTGCGCCAGGTGGTGCTGCCCTTCTGCCGCCCGGCGATCTTCTCGGCGATGGCGATCACCGCCGCCGTCTCGTTCGACGAGTTCATGATCGCCTGGTTCGTCTCGGGCATCAACGAAACCCTGCCGGTGCGCATCCTCGCGATGCTCCAGGGCCAGGTCAGCCCGCGCATCAACGCCGTGGGCAGCCTCGTCTTCCTGGTGACGATCACCCTCGTCCTGATCGCCCAGGCCGCCGTCTACTCCTTCCGGAAGACCCGCCGAAATGTCTGAGCCGATCCTCACCCTCGACGCCGTCGAAAAGCGCTACGGCGCCGACGTCGCGGTCGAGCGCATCGACCTTGCCATCGACAAGCGCGAGTTCATCGTCCTGATGGGCCCCTCGGGCTGCGGCAAGACCACGACGTTGCGCATCCTCGCCGGCCTCGAAACGCCGACGGCCGGCGAGGTCCGCCTCTGGGGCCGGCCCATCAACGACGTACCGCCCTGGCAGCGCGAGATGCCGATGGTGTGGCAGAGCTATGCGCTCTTCCCCTTCCTCGACGTGCGGCGCAATGTCGAGTTCGGCCTCAAGCAGCGCGGCGGCATGTCCGCGGGCGAGCGGCGGAAGAAGGCGCTCGAATGGCTCGACCGCCTCGGCATCGCCCATATGGAAAAGCGCGGCATCCATCAGCTCTCGGGCGGTCAGCGGCAGCGCGTGGCGCTCGCCCGGGCGCTGGCGCTGGAACCGGAAGTCCTTCTCCTCGACGAGCCGCTGTCGGCCCTCGACGCCCACCTTCGCATCCGGATGCAGGGCGAACTCTCCCGCCTCCACTCCGAGCTCGGCATCACCTTCGTCTACGTGACGCACGCCCAGTCCGAGGCCTTCGCGCTCGCCGACCGCGTCGTCATCATGAGCGAGGGGAGGGTGCAGCAGATCGGCGCCCCGCGCGAAATCTACCGCGCCCCGGCGAGCCGGTTCGTGGCCGACTTCATCGGCGCCTCCAACGTCGTCGGCGGCACCGTGGTGGAGGAAAAGGACGGGACGGTGGTGCTCGAAACCCCCGTCGGCCGTCTCGAAGCCACCGGGAGCCGCGCCAAGGGGGCGGCCGGCGCGCTCTCGATCCCGGCCGACTGGATCGCCGTCGAGCCGGCGGGGGAGGCGACCGACGGCACCGCCGTCGAGGGCCGCCTCGTCACCGAGGATTTTACGGGTGCCGTCGTCACCCTCTACGTGGAGCTCCACGACGGCTCCCAGTTCTTCGTGCAGAAGCAGCAGCACGAGATCGAACGCCTGTCGCTGAAACGCGGCACCCGCGTGCGTCTCTCCTGGCCGCTCGAGCACGCCACCATTCTGCCCGAGTAGTCCCCATGCCTCTCTTCATCAAAGACGCGACGCTGTTGCCGGTCGGCGGGCCGGGCGGCCTCACCCCGGCGACGGGATCGATGCGGGTCGTCGGCAACTCGATCGCCGCCATCGGCGCCGGGCTGACGCCGGAGCCCGGCGACACCATCGTCGACGGCACCGACCGGCTGGTGATGCCGGGCCTCGTCAACAGCCACATCCATTCGAGCGAGGGCCTCTTCAAGGGCCGCTACGACAACCTGCCGCTCGAACTGTGGATGCTGCTCGCCTATCCGATCGTCGGCGCCAGCGCGGCGTCGGAGCGGCTCGTCTATCTGCGCACCATGCTGTCGGCGGCGGAGGGCTTGCGCACCGGCTCCACCTGCCACACCGACGACATCTACGAGGCGCCCAAGCAGGACATCGGCCGTCTCGCCGCCGTCTTCCACGCCTATCGCGACGTCGGCATGCGGGCGACCATCTCCGGCCACGTGATGGACAAGCCCTTCCTCGACACGATCCCCTTCGCCCGCGAGATCGTGCCCGCCGATCTCCAGGCCGAGTGCGACGCCGTCGCCGTGCCCGCCGTCGCCGACTACATGGCCTTCGCCCGGGAGGCCTTCGCCAAGCTCCACGGCATGGAAGGCCGGCTCAACTTCATGATGGCCCCGTCGGCGCCCCAGCGGTGCACGGCCGAAATGTTCCAGGCCATCGACGAGCTCGCCCGGTCCAACGGAACGCCCCTCCACACCCACATCGTGGAGACCAAGCTCCAGGCGATCACCGGCCCGGTGATGTACGGCAAGACGCTGGTCGAGCACATGAAGGCGATAGGCGTCCTGCACGACGGGGTCACCATCGCCCACTCCATCTGGGTGACCGACGACGACATCCGGCTTCTGGGCGAAGCGCGTGCCTCCATCGTGCACAACATCCTGTCGAACCTGAAGCTCGGGTCGGGGCTCGCGCCGGTGAAGCGGCAGCTCGAAGCCGGCGTCAACGTCGCGCTCGGTTCCGACGGGGTGTCGACCGCCGACGCGCCGCGCATGTTCGACGTCGTCAAGGCCGCCGGCCTCACCCACAAGATCGGAACGCCCGACTATACGCGCTGGCTCACCGCCGGCGAGGTGCTGACAGCCGCCACTCTCGGCGGTGCGCGCTCGGCCCGCCTCGGCGACGTGACGGGCTCGCTGGAGGTGGGCAAGCGCGCCGATTTTCTGGTGCTCGACATGCGCACGGCGAACTTCACCCCCCTCAACGACATCCTCAACCACCTCGTCTATTCGGAGAATGGTTCGTCCATCGAGGCGGTCTATGTGGACGGGGAGAAGGTGATGGAACACGGCACCCTGACGCGGGTGAACGAGGCCGAGCTGCTCGCGGAACTGCGGCAGATCGTGCCCGAATACCTTGCCCGCCACGCCAGGACCGAGATCGACAACGAGCGCATGATGGACTTCTTCGCCGCCATCCACCGCCGCGCCGCCGAGACCGACATCGGCATGCACCGCCTCGGCACGGAGCCCGCGTTCCGATGAGAATGGCCGACCTCGCCTTCACCGAATACGAGGCGCTTGTCCGGGAGAAATCGCCCATCGTGGTGATCCCCTGCGGCGCGCTCGAGCAGCACGGGCCGCATCTGCCGCTCGCCACCGACGCGATGATCCCGACGATGCTCGCCGAGCGCTTCGTGCCCGCCTTCGGGGGGATCGTGGCGCCGACCTTCACCTATGGCGTGCGCTCGCAGCCCAAATCCGGCGGCGGCAACCATTTTTGCGGCACGACGAGCCTCTGGGGCTCCACATACGCGCTGATGGTCGCCGACATCGTCGAGGAGTTCGGCCGGCACGGGGTGAAGAAGATCGTCATGCTCGACGGTCACACCGAGAACCAGCCCTTCCTGGTCGAGGGCGTCGAGCGGGCGCTCGTCAACTTGCGCCGCGACGGGATCACTGATGTTCGCGTGATCCGTCTCGCCTACTACATGGCGATCGACGCGAAGCTCCAGGCGACGCTGTTTCCGGACGGGCTCCTGTCGTGGGACCTCGAGCACGCCGCGGTGATGGAGACCTCGGTGATGATGGCGCTGTCCCCGTCCCACGTGCGGCTCGACAGGATCCCCGACGATCCACCCGCCGATTTCCCCATCTACGAGACGTTCCCCATCGACCCGGCGCCGATCCCCTGCCACGGTGTGTTGTCCTCGGCGAAATCCGCGACCGCCGAGAAGGGGCGGGCGGTGGTGGACACCCTCGTCGCCGAATTTTCGGACCTCATCCCGCGCGCCTTCCGGTAACGCCATGCTCGATCTTCTCATCACCAACGCCACGCTGCCCGACGGGCGTACCGGTATGACGATCGCCGTCCTCAACGGGCAGATCGAGGCGATCGTCGAAGGCCCCCTCGACACTCCCGCGGAGACGACCATCGACGCCGGCGGTAACCTCGTCTCCCCGCCGCTCGTCGACGCGCACTTCCACCTCGACGCCACTTTGGCGCTGGGCACCGGGGGCAAATACAACGAGTCCGGCACCCTCGCCGAAGGCATCCGCCTCTGGGGCGAGATCCGGCCGCTGCTGTCCGCCGACGACTTCAAGCGCCGCGCCCTCGACTATTGCGGCCTCGCCATCGCCCAAGGGATGGGCGCGATCCGCACCCATGTCGACGTCACGCCCGACGATCTCCTCGCGGTGGAGGTGCTGTCGGAGGTGAAGCGGGAGGTGGCCGACCTCATCGACATCCAGATGGTCGCCTTCCCGCAGATGGGCTACTTCTCTAAGCCCGAGATGGCGGACAACATGACCCGCGCCCTCGACATGGGCGTGGAAGTCGTGGGCGGCATCCCCCACCTCGAACCCACCTACGAGTTGGGGCAGGAATCGATCCGCGTTCTGACGAAGATCGCCACCGAGCGCGGCCTGATGGTCGACCTCCACTGCGACGAGAACGACGACCCCAACTCCCGCCTCATCGAAACCCTGACCTATGAGACGACCCGCCTCGGTCTTCGCGGCAAGGTGACGGGCTCGCACCTCACCTCGATGCACTCGATGGACAATTTCTACGCCAACCGGCTGATCGTGATGATGGCGAAGGCGGGGATCCACGTGGCGTCGAACCCGCTCGCCAACATGTTCCTGCAGGGGCGCTTCGACACCTACCCCAAGCGGCGCGGGCTGACGCGCATTCCCGAGCTGATCGCCGCCGGCTGCCGTGTCGCCATGGGGCACGACAGCGTGCTCGACCCCTGGTATCCGCTGGGCCGGGGCGACATGCTCGACGTCGCCTTCATGGCGGTGCACGCCTCGCACATGTCGAGCCGCACCGAGATGCCCGTGGTGTTCGACTGCGTGAGCGGGGCGGCGGCCGAGATCATGGGGCTCGAAAGCTACGGGCTCGAAGACGGGTGCCGGGCGGACTTCGTGATCCACCAGGCGGCGGACACCATCGAAGCCATTCGGCTGCGCCTGCCGCGGCTCGCCGTCATTCGTACCGGCAAGGTAATCGCGCAGAACGCGCCGACGGTGACGAGCCTTTCGTTCGGCGATCCCGTGGAGATCGCCGCCGTCGGCCGTCCCGCCCACTGAGGGGATCCCGCCACCCCGGCGGGGCTCAGTCGCCGTTGGCGAGGAGGTCGCGCATCGCCTGCTGGAAGCGGGCCGCGATCTGGTCGCGGTGCACGTGACGGCCGTCGGCGACGCGCTTCGCACCGCCGACCCAGACGCCGTCGATGCCGATCCCCTCGGCGAACACGAAGTGGTCGAGCGTCTTCGCCCGGGGAAGCCAGTCGACCGCCGACATGTCGAGGGTGACGAGGTCGGCGGGGTGGGCGACGGCGATGCCGTGGGGCGCGCCGAGCGCGCGGCCGCCGCCCGCGAGCGCTTCCTCAAGGAGGTGGAGGCCGGTCGAGCCGCCGGGCCGAGCGATCGCGTTGCGCGAGCGGTGGGCGAGGCGTTGGGCGTACTCCAGCTGGCGCAGCTCGCCGGCGAGCGAGATCTGGATGTTGGAGTCCGAGCCCACGCCGAAGCGCCCGCCCTCTTCGAGGAAGGCGAGGGCGGGGAAGATGCCGTCGCCGAGATTGGCCTCGGTCAGCGGGCATAGGCCGGCGGTCGCCCCGCTCTTCGCCATCGCCGTGCATTCGGCCTCGGTCATGTGGGTGGCGTGGATCAGGCACCAGCGCTCGTCGACGGGCGCATGATCGAGAAGCCACTCCACCGGCCGCGCCCCGGACCAGGCGAGGCAGGCGTCGACCTCCGCCGTCTGCTCCGACACGTGGATGTGGATCGGACCGCCGCGCGCGAGCGGCAGGATCGCGGTGAGCTCGTCCGGGGTGACGGCGCGCAGGCTGTGCGGCGCGATCCCGAGGACGCCGCCGGGGAGGGCGGCGACGAGCGCGGCCGCCCGCTCCATCAGCCTCGCATAGGCGTCGAGATCGTGGATGAAGCGGCGCTGCCCGTCGAGGGGCGGCGCGCCGCCGAAATCGGCGTGGGCGTAGAAGACCGGCAACAGCGTGAGGCCGATGCCCGCCTCGCAGCTCGCCGCGACGATGCGCTCGGCCATCTCGGCAGGGTTGGCGTAGGGCGCGCCGGTGGTGTCGTGGTGGAGATAGTGGAACTCGCCGACGCGGCAGAAGCCCGCTTCGAGCATTTCCATATAGAGCTGCGCCGCCACCGCCTCGGCGTGCTCGGGCCCCATGGTCAGGCCGAAGCGGTACATCTCCTTGCGCCAGCTCCAGAAATTGTCGTCCGCGGGGCCGCGCGTCTCGGCGAGCCCGGCCATCGCGCGCTGGAAGGCGTGGCTGTGGAGGTTGGCGATTGCCGGCAGGAGGCAGGGCGCGATCTCGTCGCCCGCCTGCGCCGCCACGCCGACCTCCACCGTCTCGATCATCGCGCTGGCAAAGGTGACGCGGACGTCGTGGGCAAGGCCCGACGGCAACAGGGCGGTCTCGGCGTGGATCGCGGTCATCGTAGTCTTCCTTGCGAGCGGGTGGCGACTTTAGACTTGCTTTGTGTCCATATAAGTATATACATAAATGCAAAGTACACAACTGGGCCGATGTCCGACGGGGAGTGGATGATGGCGAAAGGCGATCGGATCTGGACCAACGCGCGGCTCGCGACGCTTGACCCCGAAAAGGCGGGGCTCGGCGTGGTGGAACAGGGTGCGCTCGCGGTGCGCGGCGACCGCATCCTCTTTGCCGGCTCCCGCGACGATCTCCCCGCCGACATCGCCGATGGCGCCGAAACGATCGACGCTGGCGGGCGCTGGGTCACCCCCGGCCTCGTCGACTGCCACACCCATCTCGTCCACGCCGGCAACCGGGCGCGCGAGTTCCAGATGCGCCTCGCCGGCGCCTCCTACGAGGAGATCGCGCGGGCGGGGGGCGGCATCGTCTCCTCCGTCACCAACGTGCGCGAGGCGAGCGAGGACGAGCTCGTCACCGAGACCCTGCCGCGCCTCGACGCGCTGATCGCCGAGGGCGCCACCACGGTGGAGGTGAAATCCGGCTACGGCCTGTCGGTCGCCGACGAGGTGAAGATGCTGCGCGCCGCCCGCCGCCTCGGGACCGAGCGCGCCGTCGCCATCACCACCTCCTATCTCGGCGCCCACGCGGTGCCGGCCGACTACAAGGGCCGCAACGGCGAGTTCATCGCCGACGTGGTGCTGCCGGGGCTGTCGGCGGCGGCCGAGGAGGGTCTCGTCGACGCGGTGGACGGGTTTTGCGAAGGCATCGCCTTTTCGCCCGATGAGATCGCCAAGGTGTTCGACGCCGCCGTCGCGCTGGGGCTTCCCGTCAAACTCCACGCCGACCAGCTTTCGAACCTTCACGGCGGGGCGCTCGCGGCGCGCTATGGGGCGCTGTCGGCCGACCACCTCGAATATCTCGACGAGGCGGGCGCCAAGGCGATGGCGGACGCCGGCACCGTCGCGGTGATCCTGCCGGGCGCCTTCTACTTCATCCGCGAGACCAAGAAGCCGCCCGTGGAGGCGCTGCGCGCCCACGGCACCGCCATCGCGCTTGCCACCGACAACAACCCCGGCACCTCGCCGCTGACCTCGCTCCTCCTCACCATGAACATGGCCGCCACCTTTTTCGGGCTGACGGTGGAGGAGTGCATTGCCGGCATCACCCGCGAGGGGGCGCGCGCCCTCGGCCGCCTTGCCGACATCGGGACGCTCGAGGCCGGCAAGCGCGCCGATTTCTGCCTGTGGGACATCGATGACCCCGCCGAGCTCGTCTACCGCATCGGCTTCAACCCGCTTCACGCCCGCGTCTATGGCGGCGCGTTCTGAGGATTTTTCGATGATCACCCTCACCCCCGGCGCGGTCCCGCTCGAAGACCTTGCGACGATCTACCGGACGAAGGCGCCCGCGCGGCTCGACCCGTCCTTCGACGCCGGGATCGTCCGCGCCGCCGAGACCATCGCCGCCATCGCGGCCGGTGAGGCGCCCGTCTATGGCGTCAACACCGGCTTCGGCAAGCTCGCCTCCATCAAGATCGACGCCGCCGACACCGCCACCCTCCAGCGCAACCTGATCCTCTCCCACTGCTGCGGCGTCGGCGCGCCGTTGGCGGAAGAGATCGTGCGCCTCGTGATGGTGCTGAAGCTGATCTCGCTCGGCCGGGGGGCGTCGGGCGTGCGGCTCGAGCTGGTGCGGCTGATCGAGGGGATGCTCGCAAAAGGCGTCACCCCGGTGATCCCCGAAAAGGGGTCGGTGGGCGCGTCGGGCGATCTCGCCCCGCTCGCCCACATGGCCGCCGTGATGATGGGGGAGGCGGAGGCCTTCTATGCCGGCGAGCGGATGGCGGGCGCCGAGGCGCTCGCCCGCGCCGGGCTCGTCCCGGTGGTGCTCTCGGCAAAGGAGGGGCTCGCCCTCATCAACGGCACGCAGGTGTCGACGGCGCTGGCGCTCGCGGGGCTCTTCCGCGCCCACCGCGCGGCTCAGACGGCGCTCATCACCGGCGCGATGTCGACGGATGCGGCCATGGGCTCTTCCGCCCCCTTCGTCGAAGGCATCCACACCCTGCGCGGCCACGCCGGCCAGATCGACACGGCGAAAGCCTTGCGCGGGCTCCTCTCGGGCTCGGAAATCCGCGAAAGCCACCGCGAGGGGGACGAGCGCGTGCAGGACCCCTACTGCATCCGCTGCCAGCCCCAGGTGGACGGGGCGTGCCTCGATCTCCTCCGAATGGCCGCCCGTACGCTGGAGATCGAGGCCAACGCCGTCACCGACAACCCGCTGGTGCTCGACGACGGCAGCGTCGTCTCCGGCGGCAATTTCCACGCCGAGCCGGTGGCCTTCGCCGCCGACCAGATCGCCATCGCCGTGTGCGAGATCGGCGCCATCGCCCAGCGCCGCATCGCGCTGCTGGTGGATCCGGCCCTCTCCTACGGGCTGCCGGCGTTCCTCGCCAAGGCGCCGGGGCTGAATTCGGGTCTGATGATCGCCGAAGTCACCTCCGCCGCCCTGATGAGCGAGAACAAGCAGATGGCGCACCCGGCCTCGGTGGACTCGACGCCCACCTCGGCGAACCAGGAAGACCACGTGTCGATGGCCTGCCACGGCGCCCGCCGCCTTCTGGTGATGACCGACAACCTCGCCGCCATCATCGGCATCGAGGCGCTGACGGCCGCCCGCGGCATCGAGTTCCGCGGCCCCCTCGCCACGAGCCCCGAGCTGACGAAGGCGATCGCCGCCGTGCGGGCGCGCATCACCCGCCTCGACGTCGACCGCTACATGGCGCCCGATCTCGAAGCGGCCGCCGGTCTCGTCGCCGACGGGACGCTGGCGGGCGCCGTGTCGGGCGACCTTCTCGTGCGCCTCGAGGCGTGAGATTCAACGGGCGATAGCCGCCCTTTTGCAGTCGGGAGACGACAGACGATGGCCGATCCGCGTCACAACATGCGAGACGTGCGGGCCCCGCGCGGAACGACGCTCAACGCCAAGAGCTGGGTGACCGAGGCGCCGCTGCGCATGCTGATGAACAACCTCGACGCCGAGGTGGCCGAGCGGCCGCACGATCTCGTCGTCTATGGCGGCATCGGCCGGGCGGCGCGCACCTGGGACGATTTCGACAAGATCGCCGCCACGCTGAAGACGCTGGAAGAGGACGAGACGCTGCTCGTCCAGTCCGGCAAGCCGGTGGGTGTTTTCAAGACCCACAAGGACGCCCCGCGCGTTCTGATCGCCAACTCGAACCTGGTGCCGCACTGGGCGACCTGGGACCACTTCAACGAGCTCGATAAGAAGGGGCTCGCCATGTACGGCCAGATGACGGCCGGCTCCTGGATCTATATCGGCACCCAGGGCATCGTGCAGGGCACCTATGAGACCTTTGCCGAGGCGGGGCGCCAGCATTTCGGCGGCGATCTCACCGGCAAGTGGATCCTGACGGGCGGTCTCGGCGGGATGGGCGGCGCTCAGCCGCTCGCCGCGGTGATGGCGGGGGCGTGCTGCCTTGCCGTGGAATGCGACGAGACCCGCGTCGATTTCCGCCTCAGAACCCGCTACGTCGACGCCAAGGCCCACACCCTCGACGAGGCGCTCGCCCTCATCGACCAGTGGACGAAGGCGGGGGAGGCGAAGTCCGTCGGCCTCATCGGCAACGCGGCGGAGGTGTTTCCCGAGCTCGTCGCGCGCGGGGTGAAGCCCGACATCGTCACCGACCAGACGTCGGCCCACGACCCGATCCACGGCTATCTGCCGCTCGGCTGGAGCGTCGCCGAGTGGCGCGCCAAGCAGGAGAGCGACCCGAAGGCCGTCGAGGCCGCCGCCCGCGCCTCCATGAAGGTGCACGTGAAGGCGATGGTCGACTTCTGGGAGATGGGCGTGCCGACCCTCGACTACGGCAACAACATCCGCCAGGTGGCGAAGGATGAGGGCCTCGAGAACGCCTTCGCCTTTCCGGGCTTCGTGCCGGCCTATATCCGCCCGCTGTTCTGCCGGGGCGTCGGCCCGTTCCGTTGGGCCGCGCTGTCGGGCGACCCCGAAGACATCTATAAGACCGACCAGAAGGTGAAGGAGCTGATCCCGGACGACGCGCACCTTCACACCTGGCTCGACATGGCGAAGGAGCGCATCGCGTTCCAGGGCCTGCCGGCGCGGATCTGCTGGGTGGGGCTCGGGGAGCGGCACCGGCTGGGGCTCGCCTTCAACGAGATGGTGCGCAATGGCGAACTGAAGGCGCCCATCGTGATCGGCCGCGATCACCTGGATTCCGGTTCCGTCGCGTCCCCCAACCGCGAGACCGAGGCGATGAAGGACGGCTCGGACGCGGTGTCCGACTGGCCGCTTCTGAACGCGCTCCTCAACACCGCCTCGGGGGCGACCTGGGTGTCGCTGCACCACGGCGGCGGCGTCGGGATGGGGTATTCGCAGCACTCCGGCATGGTGATCTGCTGCGACGGCTCCGAAGACGCCGACCGGCGCCTCGCCCGCGTCCTGTGGAACGACCCGGCGACGGGCGTCATGCGCCACGCCGATGCCGGCTACGACATCGCCATCGAATGCGCCAAGGAGAAGGGGCTGCGGCTCCCGGGCATCCTCGGCAACTGAGGCCCCGCGACAATGCCGGATGCGGACATCTCGACGGGGATGATAGATCTTCAATAGCGCCGCGTTGGCGGCGGTTCGACGACGATGAGAGGCCCCATGTCCGACTTGCCAACCCACGTTCACATCATGGAGGTCGGACCGCGCGACGGGCTCCAGATGGAGGCGCGCCACCTCGCGACGGCCGACAAGGTGGCGCTGGTCGAGCACCTCGCCGACGCGGGCCTCACCGAGATCGAGGTCGGCTCGTTCGTCAACCCGGCCCGGGTGCCGCAGATGGCGAACACCGAGGAGGTGTTCGCCGCGCTGCCGCGGCGGCCGGGCGTCGCCTATCGGGCGCTGTGGCTCAACCGGCGCGGGCTGGAGCGTGCCGTCGCGACGGGCGTCGACCTCACCGCCAAGCTCTCCATGGCGGCGAGCGACACGTTCAGCCGCAAGAATGTCGGCCGCTCCGTCGAGGAGACGCTGGCGGCGATGCCGGAGTGGCTGGCGATCTATGCCGAGGAGGGGCTCCGGGACGTCTCGCTCAGCATCATGACGACGTTCGGATGCACCTATGAGGGCTATGTGCCCGAGACGCGCACCGTCGAGCTCATCGGCCGCGTGATCGCGCTGCTCGACGAGCACGGCTTCCGCCTCGCCGAGGCCGATCTGGCGGACACCACGGGGTGGGCGAACCCGCTCTACGTCCAGCGGGTGATCGGCGCGGTTCGCGACAGGTGGCCGGATCTCAAGATCAAGCTGCACCTCCACGACACCCGCGGCTGCGGCATCGCCAACGCGCTCGCCGGGCTCGAGATGGGCGTCGACCGGTTCGATGCCTCGATCGGCGGCCTCGGCGGCTGCCCGTTCGCCGGTCTCAAGGGGGCCGCCGGCAACATCGCCACCGAGGACTTCGCCTTCCTCTGCGCCGAGATGGGTCTGGCGACCGGGCTCGATCTCGACCGGCTGACCGAGGCGGCGCGTTTTGCCGAGGAGAAGGTCGGCCGGCCGCTGCCGGGCAAGGTGTTCCGCGCCGGCCATGTCCATCCGGGCGCGGCGTGAGGGTCGGGCGCGCGCATCGTCTATAGATACGGGTGAGGTGAGTCTCGCGCCGGGTGGCTCAGCGGGGGGCAGGTGCCGACGCCGCGCGGCACGAGGGGAGAGCGAATGTCGAAGCCGATCCACCAGCGCATCTTCGAGGACATCGAAGCCCGGATCATGGACGGCCGGTGGCAGCCCGGGCAGCGCATCCCCTACGAGTACGAGCTGGAGGAGGAGTATGGCTGCTCGCGCATGACCGTGAACAAGGCGCTGAGCGCGCTCGCGGGCCGCGGCATGATCGTGCGCAAGCGGCGGGCCGGATCGTTCGTGGCGCAGCCGCAGATCGACCGCACGGTGATGCAGATCCAGGACATCGGCGCCGCGGCCGAGCTCGCCGGGCACGACTATTCCTACGAGATCACCTCCAGCAGGGTCGACCGGCTCGACGCCGACGAGGCCGCCCAAGTCGGCGTTGCGGACGAGGCGGAGGTGCGCCGGGTGACGTGCCTCCACTTCGTCGACGGCGAGCCCCACGCGCTCGAGAAGCGCCTCATCATGCTCGATGCGGTGCCGGCGGCGCGGTCCGAGACGTTCGCGACGAAGTCGCCGGGGAGCTGGCTCCTGGAGCAGGTGCCGTGGTCGGCGGCGAAGCACGTGATCAAGGCGGTTCCGGCGGACGCCGCCAGCGCGCGCGCGCTGCAGATGCAAAAGGGTGCGCCTTGCCTCCTGTTGACCCGCCAGACCTGGCAGGGGGGGCGGATGGTGACCTCCGTCGAGATCACGCATCCGGGCGACCGCTATCAGTTCACCGGCTACTTCCAGCCGAACGACCCGACCTCCTGAGCGGCGCGGGGAGGGGCGATCGCCGCCAATTCGCACGCAATCCGCCTGCTGATCTATATGGCATGATGCGTACTAATTGATCAATTAATTAATCTTGTCACTCGTCTAATTCGTCGGTAGGCTTTGCGCGTTTGCGGGACCGAAGGGTTCTGTTGGACCGATAGGAGATCCCATGGCTGAGGGACAAAGCCTGCTCGATCCGGCGCTCTATGCGCGCGTTCGCCTGCCGCTCCTGCAGGCCGAAACTCTGCCCCCCTGGTGCTACACCTCCGACAGCTTCTTCGAGAGCGAGGTCGACACGATCTTCCGCCGCATGTGGAACTTCGTCGGCCGCGTGGACGAGATCGCCGAACCCGGCGCCTACATGACCGTCGACGTGTGCGGCGAGCCGCTCTTCGTGGTGCGCGACGCCGAGGGCGCCATCCGCGCCTTCGCCAACACCTGCCGCCACCGCGGCGCTCGCCTGCTCTGCGGCATGGGCCAGAAGCGGGCGATCAGCTGCCCCTATCACAGCTGGACCTACGGGCTCGACGGGGCGCTGCGCGGCGCGCCCGGCATGGAGGAGACCGAAGGCTTCGACCGCAGCCGGTACGGCCTCATCCCCGTCGCCATCGACATCTGGGCGGGCTTCGTGTTCGTCAGTCTCGATCCGGACCCGGCGCCGCTCGCCGATCAGCTCGGCAACCTGCCTGAGGTCTTCGCCTCCTATAGGTTCGAGGACATGGTCTGCGTCCAGCGCACCGAATACGACCTCGCCTGCAACTGGAAGATCTACATCGAGAACGCGATGGAGGACTACCACACCGCGACGGTGCATCGGAAATCCATCGGCACCCAGAAGACCGTACGCGAGGAGGCGGTGGGCGACTGGGACGCGATCTTCATGCCGGCCGAGGCGACCATCGCCGTCCTTCCCGGCGACACCACCCCGTTCCCGACGATCCCCTCGCTGAAGGGGCGCCCCGCCGTCGGCACCTACTTCACGGTGCTCTATCCGAACACCTTCTTTGCCAGCACGCTCGACTGCATGTGGTGGCTCCAGGCCCTTCCCGAAGGGCCGGGGCGCTGCAAGGTGATCCACGGCGTGTGCTTCCCGAAGGACACCGCCGCCCGCGACGACTTCGCCGCCGTGCTCCCCCGCTACAACCGGCGCTGGGAGAAGTCGCTCGGCGAGGACAACGGCATCTCCGAGGAGCAGCAGGTGGGGCTCAACTCGCGCCTCGGCGGCCCGGGGCGCTTCTCCATTCACGAACCGATCGTGCACGCCATCGGCAATTGGGTGCTCGACCGTGTGCTCGCCGACGATCCGCGCGCGTGAGCTACAACTGGAACTTCGGGATCATCTGGGACTACCGCTTCGTCTATGTGTACGGAGCGCAGACCACGGTGGCCCTCAGCATCGTGGGGGCGGTGTTCGCGATCCTCATCGGCCTCTTCGTGGCGCTGGCGCGCCAGAGCGCGCCCAAGCCGGTGGCCCTCCTTGCTTCGGCCTACGTGGAGTTCCTGCGCAACACGCCGCTGCTCGTGCAGATCTTCTGGATCTTCTACTGTCTGCCGGTGCTGACGGGGGCGAGCTTCACCGCCTTCTGGGCGGCGGCGATCAGCCTGTCGATCCACTTCTCCGCCTATTTCGCGGAGATCATCCGCGCCGGGATCGCCTCCATCGACCGGGGGCAGACCGATGCCGCCCGCATCCTCGGCTTCAGTTACGCGCAGACGATGGCGCGGATCATCCTGCCGCAGGCGTTCCGCCGCATCCTGCCGCCGCTCGTCAACATGATCGCCGACATCGTCAAATTGTCCTCGCTCGCCTCCGTCATCGGGGTCTATGAGCTGATGCACTCGATCAACAACGCTATCATGAACACCTTCCGCCCGCTGGAGCTCTATTCGGCACTCGCGGTGGTGTATTTCATCATCATCTATCCGGTCGCCTTCGTGGCCCGGCGGGTCGAGCTGAGGCTCGCCAAGCGATGACCCTGGCCCTCTCCGTCCGCGACCTCACGCTCGACTACGGCGATCTCAAGGTGCTGAAGGGCGTGACGTTCGACGTTGCCGCCGGCGAGGTGCTGTGCGTCATCGGCCCGTCGGGATCGGGCAAGAGCACGCTGCTGCGCTGCGTCGCCTATCTCGAGGACCACTTCGGCGGCGCCATTCGGGTGGACGGCGAGCTGCTCGGCCGGCGCGAGCGGGGTGGCAAGGTCGTGCCGGTGCGCGGCGCGGCGCTGCGCAAGGTGCAGGGCAAGGTCGGCATGGTCTTCCAGCACTTCAATCTGTGGCCGCACATGTCGGCGCTGCGCAACGTGATGGAGCCGCTCACCGTGGTGAAGCGCATGGACCGGGAGGCGGCGCGGGCGCTCGCGATGGAGAACCTCGCCAAGGTGGGGGTCGCCGACAAGGCCGACGCCTACCCGCCGCGCCTCTCCGGTGGCCAGCAGCAGCGCGTCGCCATCGCCCGCGCCCTCGCGATGCAGCCCCGCGTGATGCTGTTCGACGAGGCGACCTCCTCGCTCGACCCCGAGCTCGTCAACGAGGTGCTCGGGGTGATGCGCCAGCTCGCGGAGGAGGGGATGACGATGCTCGTCGTCACCCACGAGATGGAGTTCGCCAAGAAGGTCGCCGACCGGGTGATCTTCATGGATGGCGGCGTGATCGCCGAAGAGGGGCCGCCCGCGCAGCTCTTCGACCATCCCCGCGAGGCGCGCACCCGCGCCTTCCTGTCTCTCATCGACCACGACCTTGCCGGCGATCCCGCCTGAGGACGTCCGTCCAACCCGGAGAAGGAGACCTGCCCATGACCTTGCCGACCCCCGTGAAGATCGCCGTGGCCGCCGCTCTCGCGGCCGCGATGGTGCCCGCGACCGCCATGGCGCGGGACATCGAGGACATCGTGCAGTCGAAGAGCTTCCACATCGGCGTGGTGCCGTTCGACGTCGACATCATCAAGGACCCGACCGGCAGCGACTATACGGGCGTGTTCGTGGAGGCGATCGAGCACGTCTGCGAGGAGATCAAAGTGACGTGCGAGTTCCAGGAGTACACCTGGCAGAGCTTCATCGGCGCGCTTCAGTCCGGTCAGATCGATCTGTCGATCGCCACCACCTACGCCACCATCCCGCGGGCGACGGCGGTGCTCTTCTCGGATCCGATCTACGATCTCGGCTACAAGGCGGTGACCAAGGAGGGGGACGACCGGTTCACGAGCGTCGCCGACCTCGACAGCTCCGACGTGATGGTCGCCGTGGCGCAGGGCACCGGCCAGATGGCCTGGGTGCAGAAGGTCGCCCCCAAGGCGCAGCTGCGCGTGGTGCCGACGGAGGAGGGGGCGCTCCTGGAGGTGGTGACGGGCCGCGCGATGATCGCGATCAGCGCCTCGGCCGCCGCCGACCACGCGCTCAAGACCCAGCCCGGTCTCGCCGAGGCGCTGGGCGGCAACATCTTCGACGTGAACCAGGTGGCCTGGGCGATGAACCGCAACGACATCGGCCTGAAATTCTTCGTCGATACGGCGCTCGGCAAGCTGAAGGCCTCGGGCCTCCTCGAAGAGCTCGCCAACAAGTACGATGCGCCCTGGAAGGGCACCATCGCCAAATGACCATCCGCGGGCCGGCAGGGCCGGCCCGCCTCCCCGGAGGACCCTATCGATGCCGCGCAAGACCCTCCGCCCCGCCTCGCTCGATTTCCAGCCTCGCCCCACCTACCCCTATTCGCCGGGCGCCACCGATGGCCGGCTGATCCTTACCGCCGGTCAGGTGGCGTGGGGACCCGACGGCGCGCTGGTCGGGCTCGGCGACATCACCGCCCAGACCCGCCAGACGCTGCGCAATGTGGAAGCGGTCCTGAAGGAGGCCGGGGCGACGTTCGACGATGTCCTGAAGTGCAACGTGTACCTCAAGGACATGGCTCACTTTCAGGCGATGAACGACGAGTTCGCCCGCGCCTTTCCCACCGATCCGCCCGCCCGCACCACCGTGCAGGCCCACCTTGCGGAGCCGGAGATGCTGGTGGAGATCGAAGCCATCGCCAGCCTCGGCTAAGCCGATCCAACCCGAGAGTCGATCCATGACAACCAGCGAGTCCGCGCCCACGCGCCCCGTTCGCGTGCACGTCCACAACCGCGAGGGGCTCGGCCCCGTCTTCGAGGTGAGCGAACGGCGGTGGGCGGAGGCGCTGGAGCGTCATCCGGAGATCGCCGCCCGCCTTTCGGCGAGCTTCAGTCGGACCGACGAGGCGCTGGAGGCGGGCCTTGCCGACGCCGACGCGCTGTTCTGCTGGGACGTGCCGCGCGAGAATATGGCAAGCCGCGCCCCGCGCCTGAAGTTCGTCCACGTGCACGGCGCCGGGGTGAGCCATTTGCGGCCGTTCGACTGGCTGCCCGCCGGGGTGAGCCTCATCAACAGCCGCGGCGTCCACGGCAGCCGCGCCGCCGAGTACGCCATGATGGCCGTGCTGATGATCAACAATCGCGTGCCCGAGATGGTGACGAACCAACGGGCCGGCCGCTGGCAGCAGCTCTTCAACACCGCCATCGAGGGCAAGACCCTGCTGATCATCGGCGTCGGATCGGTAGGGGGGTCGGTGGCGGGCCTCGCGAAGGCGTTCGGCATGCACGTGATCGGCGTGCGGCGCACGGGCGCCCCGCGTGAGCATATCGACGAGATGCACACGCCCGACGCGATCCCCGCCCTGGTGCCGCGGGCCGACGTGATCCTGATGACGGCGCCGCACACCGAGGCCTCGCACCATCTCCTCGGCGCCGCCGAGCTCGATCTCATGAAGGAGGGCGCGGGTCTCGTGAACTACAGCCGCGCCGGGCTGGTGGACTATGCCGCGCTCGAGGCGAAGCTGCGCCGCGGCGAGGCGAGCGCCGTCCTCGACGTGTTCGACCCGGAGCCGCTGCCGGCCTCCTCGAGCCTGTGGACGGCGCCGAACCTCATCATCACGCCGCATTCCTCCTCCGACGACGCCGACGCCTACACCCCCCGCACCCTCGACCTGTTGATGCGCAACCTCGCCAACGTCGCCGCAGGGCGGGCGCTGGAGAACGAGGTGGACCTCGCCCTCCAATACTGACCTCAGAACTTCGTCAGATAGGTCTCGACCTCCCAGGCCGAGACCTGGTTGTGATAGTCCCACCATTCCTTCTTCTTGAGCTCGACGTAGGAGGCGAAGAGGGCGTCGCCCATCACGGCGCGCCCGAGCGGATCGCGCTCGAAAGCCTCGATGGATTCAAGAAGGGTGCGCGGCAGCAGCGTCACGCCGAGCGTATCGAGTGCGGCGTCGTCGAGCTCGTACATGTTGACCGGGATCGGATCGCCGGGGTCGAGATCCTGCTCGATGCCGTCGAGACCCGCGGCGAGCATCATGGCGGCGGCGAGGTAGGGGTTCAGCGAGGTGTCGACCGCGCGGCACTCCCAGCGCGCGCCCGAGGTGGACTTCGAGGCCTGCGACAGCATCGGCACGCGCAACATGTGGGTGCGGTTGTTGCCGCCGTAGGAAACGAAGATCGGCGCCCAGGTGTAGCCCGTCATCGAGCCCGTCTTGATGAGGCGCTTGTAGGAATTCACCGTGGGGCAGGTGGTGGCGACGATCGCCGGCGCGTGCCGCTTCACCCCGGCGATGAACTGGTAGGCACGCTTGGAGAGGCCGCAGCCGCGCGGATCGGCGGCGTCGCCCGACACGTTGCGGCCGCTCTCGATGTCGGCGAGGGACATGTTGAAGTGCGCCCCGCTGCCGGTCCGATCGGCGTAGGGCTTCGGCATCATGGTCGCCTCCCAGCCATATTTGCGGGCGATCTCCTTCATCATCAGCCGCCAGATCACGAAGCGGTCCGCCATGGTCACGGCGTCGGCGTAAGCGAAGTCGAACTCGAACTGGCCGTTGGCGTCCTCGTGGTCGAACGAGTAGACGTCCCAGCCCATCGCGTTCATGTGGCCGACCACCTCGTCGAGGAACTCGTAGTTGAGGAGGGTCGAGGACAGGTCGTAGGCGGCACGGGCCATATCGTCGGCAGCGTGGTTGGGGGCGATGCCGTTGAGCGCGGCCGGGTCGCGCCGTACGATGTAAACCTCGCACTCGATCCCGAGATTGAACACGAGCCCCATGTCGGCGGCCCGCTTCATCTGCTGCTGCAAGATGGTGCGCGAGCACATCGGCCACGGCTCGCCGTGATAGCGCAGCTCGCCCGGGATCAGCGCCACTTCCGGGCGCCAGGGCAGCTGCACCACGTGGGACGGGTCGGGGTGAAGGGCGAGCTCGTCGTCCTGCGGGCCCTGGCCGAGGCCGTCGAGGGCGGCGCCGGTGAAGAGCTCCGAGCCCGACATCATGCGCCCGAAGTGGGAGAGCGGCACCGACTTGGTCTTCGGCACGCCGTGCACGTCGACATAGAACGGCAGGCAATATTTCACGCCAGCCTTCGCCAGCGCCGACTTGGTGTCGGCCACCTGATGGGGCAGGGAGGGGTCGGCGGTGGTGACGTCGAGTGCGCTCATGAACGGCTCCGCGTTTGGCTCGCAAGGATGGGCAAGATCGGGCGCGAGACGCCGCGATCATCCGAGCGAGCGAAGCGTGGGCCATATTAATTAATTAGTCAATTAGTGCTCGCGACGGCGGCCATTCTCTCCGTCGTCTCCTGCTATTGGGTGGCGTCGCGCTCCTCCGGGGTGTGTCCCAGAAGCTGCCAGATCACGTTGCGGAAGCCGCCGATCCCGGCCTTGAGATCGTAGCCCGGAAGGATGACGGCCCGCACCATGATGCCGTCGAGGTGGGTGGAGATGTGGTCGGCGAGCTCGTTGGGATCGACCTCGCGGAAGAGGCCGGCCGCGATCCCGTCGCGGACCGCGTCGGCGAGGAGCTGGCGCTCCTTGTCGTAGAAGGACTCGATCGACGCGTCGATCACGGGATCGGTCTCCGCCGCGCCTTTGTAGTCGAGGCAGATCTTGACGAACTTCTGAACCCGCTCGAAGTAGTCGAGGTGAATGGTCAGCCACTCGTCGATGACGATCGGTGGGTTCGTCGCATTCGCCTCGAGGGTTTCGAAGTCCTTGAAGATTTGGTCGATGGCGCTCTCGAGCGTGGCGCGGAAGAGGCCTTCCTTGTTGCTGAAGTAGTAGTAGATCAGCGCGGTGTTGACGCCGGCGGCGTTGGCGATGTCCTTGATCGTCACCGAGGCGAAGTTGCGCTGGGCGAACAGATCGAAGGCGACGTTCATGAGCATTTCGGCCCGCTTGGCGCTCATCGCCTCGCCGCCGCGTGCCGCGCGCGACCGGGTGCGTTTCTCGGATGAGGGAATTGCGCTCACTCGCCTACTCATGTCCGCGCCGCGAAAAAGGGTGCCCGGACGCTTCGCCGGGGGCAGGGGGCGAGCCGGATGGTCCGCCCCGCTTGCCGCACTCATTTGGACCAGCACCCCTTGCAAAGGCAAGTTGCGCCGCCGGCGCGCACAAAGGGGCGGCGTGCCGCCCCGCAACGGGTCTTCGACGCGGCCTACTCGATGCCGCGCTTGGCGAGCGCCTGCTCGACGCGCTCCACGTCGATCGGGTTGTTGACCTCCCAGAAGAGCTGGTTGTCGTCCTTCACCTCGACGCAGCGCACGGGAATGCCGTTTTCGAGGAAACGCAGCTGCTCCAGGCCCTCGTGGGTCTCCAGCGTGCCGACGTCGAAGCTGGTGTAGCGGCCGATCGCGGCCGCCGTGTAGGCGTAGAGGCCGACGTGGTGGTAGATCGGCGGCAGATCGGCGGCCGCCTTGTCGGAATAGGGGATCACTTCCTTGGAGAAGTAGAGCGCGCGCATGTCGTTCGCCATCACCGCGGTGGTGCCGCCGACAGTGCCGTTGGCGCGATCCTCGCGGAAGCGCCCGATGGTCTCCTCGTCGCACCGCAGCACCGGGGTCGCCACCGCCATGTCGCCGATCTCGTCGATCAGCGCCGTCACGAAATGGGGCGGGGTGAGGGGCGCGTCGCCCTGGAGGTTCACGAGGAGGTCGGGCGCGGCGGGGAGCTTCGCAAGCACCTCCGCGCAGCGCTCGGTGCCGTTGCGGCACTCGCGCGACGTCATCACCACCTTGCCGCCGAAGGCGCGGGCGTGGTCGGCGATGCGCTCGTCGTCGGTGGCGACGATCACGTCGTCGACGCCGCCGACCTGCACGCCGACGTCGTAGGTGCGCTGCAGCAGCGTCCGCGCCTTGCCGGAGGCGCCTTTCAACTCCACGAGCGGCTTGCCGGGAAAGCGGCGGGACTCGTAGCGGGCCGGGATGACGATGATAACGCCCACGGGAACCTTGTCTGTGTGCGCCGCCGCCCGAGGGCGGCCGGCTGGCGGGAAGGATGGCCCCCGCATGATGCGGATGCCGGGAGGAAGGGGCGCCGAAGCGACGTCCCGAGCGTCAAACGATGCCGGCCGTCACACGATGCCGAGCGACAGAAGGTCCTGCAGATGGACGAGGCCGACGACCTCTTCCGGCCTGTCGACGCCCATGACGAAGAGGGCGGCGACCTTGTGGCGCTCGCACATCGACAGGGCGTCGACGGCGAGATGGTCGGCACCGATGCGCAGCGGGTTGCCGCCCATGATCTCCGTCGCCGTCTTGTGGAAGATGTCGCCTTGGAGGAGCGCCCGGCGCAGGTCGCCGTCGGTGACGACGCCGACGAGGCGGCCATCGGCGTTCACCGCCGTCACCCCGCGCCGTCCCTCGGTGATGGTGGCGATGACCTCGCTCAGCGGCGCGTCGTGGTTGACGTGCGGCACGCTGCGCAGGTGCGGGCGCATGTCGAGCAGGTCCGTCATCCGCAGGAGCTGCGCGCCGAGCTTGCCGGCAGGGTGGAACTTGGCGAAGTCGGTGCGCTTGAAGCCGCGGGCCCTGATGAGGGCGGCGGCGAGGGCGTCGCCATAGACCAGGGAGAGCGTGGTCGACGTCATCGGCGCCAGCGAGAGCGGACACGCTTCGGGCGCGCGGGGCAGCTCCAGGATGATGTCGGCGTAGCGGCCGAGCGAGGAGTCGGGCCGCGCCGTCATGGCGATCAGCGTTACTCCGAAGCGGCGGCAATATTGTAGGAAAGGCTGGAATTCGATGCTCTCGCCGGAGTTCGAGATGGCGAGGACGATGTCGTCGTCGGTTACCATGCCGAGGTCGCCGTGCGCCGCTTCAGTGGCGTGGACGAAGAGGGCGGGGGTGCCGGTGGAGGCGAGCGTCGCGGCGATCTTGCGCCCGATGTGCCCCGACTTGCCGATCCCGGTGACGACGACCCGTCCCTTGCGCGCGAGGATGGCGTCGATGGCTTCCGTGAAGCTCGGTCCGACCGAAGCCTGCAGAGCCTTGAGACCGTTGATCTCGATCTCGATCGCGTTGCACGCTTCCTGAACGTAGTCGTCGGACCTGCCGATTGCGACCGCCTGGTCCATCACACTCTCCATTCTGCGGCGCCCCGGAGTGCCGCAGTGCAGCAACCTGGGGCGAACGGGCCGCATCTGCGAGCGAAACCCACACTTGGAATCGCCCGCGAGGCTGCTCTTACACCAATATGATACGGTTGAAATTGATGAATTTTTGACATTGTCGGCTTCGAATGATCTGGCCGCTCGCTGCGGCTCGGTCCCGTCGTCGGCGTCTGCAAGGTTCGGCGCCGTTCGCGACTGCAACACGAGATGTCGCCTTCGAGTTCCTCCTCCACACCGTCGGCACATCCGGTCGGCATCGCAGCGCGGATTGTCGGGGCGGCGTTTTTCCCATACCTGACATTTGGTGGCAACATGCTGCAATGCGCCGGGGCTGCGCGGACCCGTGCAAATCGGTTATCCGGCGTCGAGGCTCGACCGTCGGCGGCAGATTTGCTCTGAAGCCTCGCTTGGTGCAGGGAGCCGTCCGGGACGAGGCGGGGCCGCATGCTCGACAGAGACGACGGCGTCCCGACGGTGCCACCGCTTGCCGCGCCCCATGGGGCGCACGATCTCTGGGGTCGCGTCACAGCGGCGCCCAATCGACCCGCCTGCGGCCCAGCCGCCTTTTGCGACCGAGGAACACGATGAGCGTGCCCCATTCCACCGTCAGCGCCAACGGCGTTGCCTTCTCCAATCACGGCCCGCTGACGCTGATCGCCGGTCCCTGCCAGATGGAGACCCGCCAGCACGCCTTCGACATGGCGGGCGCGTTGAAGGACATCACCTCCCGGCTCGGCATCGGCTTCGTCTACAAGTCGAGCTTCGACAAGGCGAACCGGACGTCGCTGTCGGGCAAGCGCGGGATGGGTCTCGACGCGGCCCTGCCGGTGTTCGCCGACATCAAGAAAGAGTTCGGCGTGCCGGTGCTCACCGACATCCACAATGAAGAGCAGTGCCCGATCGTGGCGGAGGTCTGCGACATCCTCCAGATCCCGGCCTTCCTCTGCCGCCAGACCGACCTTCTGGTCGCCGCCGCCAAGACCGGTGCGATCATCAACGTCAAGAAGGGCCAGTTCCTCGCCCCCTGGGACATGAAGAACGTGGTCAACAAGATCACCGAGAGCGGCAATCTCGACGTGCTCGTGACCGAGCGCGGCGCCTCCTTCGGCTACAACACGCTGGTGTCCGACATGCGCTCGTTGCCGGTGCTTGCCGAGACCGGCGCGCCGGTGATCTTCGACGCCACCCACTCGGTGCAGCAGCCGGGTGGTCTCGGCGGCGCCTCGGGCGGTCAGCGCCAGTTCGTGCCGACGCTGGCACGGGCGGCCGTGGCGGTGGGCGTCGCCGGGGTGTTCGTGGAGACCCATCAGGACCCCGACAACGCCCCCTCCGACGGCCCCAACATGCTGCCCCTCGACGCCATGGAGGCGTTTCTCGGGACGCTCATGGAGATCGACGCGATCGCCAAGAAGGCCGCGGCCTGAGGCTGTCGCGCGGCCCGGTCGGGGCTAGGTCCCGACCGGCTCGTAGCCGTAGCGCTCCATGCCCGCGCGGCAGAGGAACTCGATCTCGGCGACGGCGTCGGGTTCGAGCGACGTCTTCCAGCTGTCGATCTCGCCCTTGCGGAAGAAGTTGGGGCGAACGTCGAAGCTCGGGCTCGCTGGATCGGCGGACTTCTGGCGAGAGGCGAGCTGCTTGGCGCTTGCCGACGATGACTTGCGGCGTGGCGAGGTGATGCCGAGCCAGGCGTGGATGCCGGCGAGCACGGCGTCCTTGTCGGCGTGGAGATCCTCGTAGCGCACGACGCGGAGGGCGGGTCCGATGGTCGTTTCGAGGTGGTGGGTGCGCAAGAGGTTCAGCATCCACTCGCGGGCGATCTCGGGGATCGGGCGATCGGCCCAGCTGCCCCAGTCCTCCTGCGCGGCGGCGAGCATGGAGGCGCAGACCGCCCGCGGATCGCGCACGATCACGAGGAAGTGGGCCTCGGGAAAGAGCCGCAGGATCGTCGACGCCATCCGCAGGTTGGCGGGCGTCTTCTCCAGGACGACCTCGCACTTCGGCTTGGTGGCGGCGATGCGGTCGAGCACCACGTGGGCGAGGGGGCGCAGGACCTCCGCATCCAAGGTGTCGGCGTCGATGTAGGCCTTGAGCCCGTCGGGGCCCGACGTCACGCTCTCTTCACCGAGATAGCGCCGCTCGATCTCGCCGACGTAGCGGTCGAACACGTGGCTTTCGCGCAAGGTTGCGACCTTCGGATGGGCGCCGAGCAGGATCTGCAGCCACGTCGTTCCGCTGCGGGTCGAGCCCCCGAGGAAGGCGTAGCGCTTGACGTTGGTCATCTGTCGGCTCCGTTGATCGGATGAGGTCAGCCCATCAGGCTCGGCAGCCACAGGGCGAGGCCGGGGATCGCGAGGATCAGGGCGACGCGCACCACGTCGGCGAGAATGAAGGGGATCACGCCCTTGAAGATGGTGCCGACCGAGACGTCGGGAAGGACGGTCTTGAGGACGAACACGTTGAGCCCGACCGGCGGGGTGATGAGGCTGATTTCCGTCATCACCACCACGAGAATGCCGAACCACACGAGATCGTAGCCGAGGCCCTCGACCATCGGGGCGAAGATCGGCACCGTCAGAAGCACCATCGACAGGCTCTCGAGCACCATGCCGAGCACCAGATAGACGCCGAGGATGGCGACGAGGACGCCGAAGGGGGGCCAGTCCGCGGCGTCGGCGAGGCCGGTGAGGGCGGCCGGCAGGCCGGCGACGTTCACGTAGCTCGCGAACACCAGCGCGCCCGTCAGCACCGCGAACATCATGGTGGTGGTGGCGGCCGTCTCGGCGAGCGCCTCGGCGAAGCTGCGCAGCGTGAGGCGCCCCATCACGAGGGCGATGAGGAAGGCACCGAACGCGCCGACGCCGGCCGCCTCGGTGGCGGTGAACACGCCGGCATAGATCCCGCCGATCACCAGGACGAAGAGGGCGAGCACGCCGCCGACGCCGCGCGTCGCGACGAGCTTCTGCCGCAGCGTGGTCTGCGGTCCGCGGGGGCCGGCGTCGGGGTCGATCATGCAGGTCACGCGCACCGCGGCCATGTAGCCGAGGACGCCGATGAGGCCGGGGATCACGCCGGCGATGAAGAGGGCGCCGATGTCCTGGCTGGTGGTGACGCCATACATCACGAGGATCACCGACGGCGGGATCAGGATGCCGAGCGTGCCGCCCGCCGCGATGACGCCGGCGGCGAGGCTGTCGGAGGTGCCGTAGCGGCGCATCGACGGCAGGGCGACCTTGCCCATCGTCGCCGCCGTCGCGAGCGAGGAGCCGCAGACGGCGGAGAAGCCGCCGCAGGCGACCGCCGTCGCCATGGCGAGCCCGCCCCGCCGCGCCCCGAGCCAGGCGTGGCAGGCGCCGTAGAGCTTGTCGGAAAGGCCGGCGCGGGTCACGAGATTGCCCATCAGGATGAAGAGGGGCACCACCGAGAGGGTGTAGGAAAGGCCGGTGTCGAACAGCGTCTGGCCGACAATCGACATCGCCCCGCGCGGGCCGAGGAGGAGCACCAGCCCGACGGTGCCCACGAGCCCCATCCCGAACGCGATCGGCAGCCCCAACAGGATGAGGACGACGAGCGCGACGAGCCCCGGCACCCACGGCTCAAGACCCATCATCGGCGACCCTTTCGCGCGGGGTGGCGAGAGCGTGCGTCGGTCGCGCCGGCGCGACGTCGCGTGGCGTAAGCGAGGAAAGCCGTCATATGTCGTCGTGCGGGATCTCGGGGGTCGGGGAGAGGGCGCCCCGACATCCCTGCACCAGACGCGCCACCGCGACGATCGAGGAGACGGCCGAGAGCGCGGCGAGGGCGAAGGCGACCGGCGCCAGCGGAATGCCGAGGAGCACGGTGGCATCACCGTAGCGGGAGAGAGCCGCGCCGCGCTGATAGAGGAGCCAAGCCGCCCCGGCGAGGAGGAGGGTGACGAGCACCTCCGCCGCGCGCTCCAGGACGAAGCGCATCCCGCCCGGCATCCCGTCGAGGGCGAGGCGCACCTGGACGTGCTCGCCCCGCCCGGTGACGAGCGGCAGTCCGGCGAACACCACCAGAGCCAGCATGATCTCCGTCGCCTCGAATGCCCCCGGCACCGGCGCGGAGAACACGTAGCGGCCGATCACGTCGACGACGGTGAGGAGCATCATCGCCATGAGGAGCGCCCCCGCGATGGCGGTCAACAGCGCGGAGGCGAGGGTGGCGGGTCGCATGGCGGCGGGACGACGTCGGCTCAGTTGCCGGCTTCGTCGTGCAGCATCTTCAGCGCGGCGACGCCGTCGACGCCCTTCGCCGCCGCGGCGTCGATGAACACCGCCTCGATCCCGGCGAGCGCGCCGTGGAGCTCCTCCACCATCGCCTCGTCGGCCGCGGTGACCGTCATGCCGGCCTCGGCCATCGTCTTGCGGCCGGCCGCGTCGGCGGCGTCCCACGCCTTGCCCGCCCGCTCGGCGAGGGCGACGCCGGACACGCCGTCGATCGCCTTCTTGTCCTCGTCGGAGAGGCCATTCCAGGTGTCCTCGTTCATGATCATGAAGAACGAGGTGTTATAGAGCCCGCCCGGCACCTCGGTGCCGTACTTCAGCACCGTGTCGATCTTGAAGAAGGGCACCGACTCGGGCGGAAACAGGATGCCGTCGGCGACGCCGTTCGACAGGATCTCGTAGACCTGCGGCGAGGGCGCCGACACCGGCACGATGCCGAGCTTGTCCGCCACCATGTTGGCGAGGCCGCCGCCGACGCGCATCTTCTTGCCGGAGAGGTCGGCGACGTCCTTGACGGGGTCCTTCACGGTGTAGATCTCGCCGGGCCCGTGGGTCCACACGGCGAGCAGCTTCACCCCCTCGTGCTCGTTCGCCTTGGCGAGATACTTGTCGTAGACCTTCTGGTAGGCGACCGAGAGGGTCTCGGAGCTGTCCGACAGGAAGGGCAGCTCGGCGATGGTCGTGAGGGCGAAGCGGTTCGGCGTGTAGCCGTGCACGCCGTAGCCGATGTCGGCGGCACCGTCGCGGATGAGGTCGTATTGCGCCGGCGGCTTGCCGATCGGGGCGGCCATCACCTCCACCGTCACGCGCCCGTCCGTCGCCTCCTTCACGGCCTCCCCCCAGGGGATCACGATATCCTTCACGATCGGATGGCTCGGCGGCAGCCAGTTGGACACCGTCAACGTCGTCTGGCCGAGCGCCGGCGCGCTGAAGCCGGCGAGGGCGGTGATGGCCACGAGGGAAAGCGCGCGGAGTGACGTCATGGGAATCATCCTCTTATGGGCCGGGTGGCCGGCATCATTCTCGGCAGATTAGGCGTCAAGCCGAGGCCCTGTCGACGGGTGGCATATTTTGCGCCAACCGCCCCGGCGCGGATGGCCGCATCGGGCTTTATCGCCCCTCGAATCTCGCGGGCGCATTGCTATCTTGCCTCTTATGGACACGATCAGCACCACCGGTACCGCCGACATCGGCACGACTTCTCCGCTCGACGACCGGCGACCCTTCGCGGGGCGTCCGGGGGCCCTCCCGGCCGATCATCCGCCGGTCGCCTTCGGGCGCATCGGCGTGCTGCTCGTCAATCTCGGCACGCCGGAGGGCACCGACTATTGGTCGATGCGCCGCTATCTCAAGGAGTTCCTGTCCGACCGGCGCGTCATCGAGGTGCCGCGCGCCATCTGGTGGCCGCTCCTCAACCTGGTGATCCTGTCGCGGCGGCCGCAAGCCTCGGGCAAGGCGTACGCGGCGATCTGGAACCATGAGCTCGACGAGGCGCCGCTGCGCACGATCACCCGCAGCCAGGCCGAGAAGCTCGCCGCGAGCCTCGCCGCCGAGCCGCGCATCGAGGTGGACTGGGCGATGCGCTACGGCATGCCCGCGATCGGCGACCGCCTCAAGCGGCTGCAGCAGAAGGGGTGCGAGCGCATTCTCGTGGTGCCGCTCTATCCGCAATACGCGGCCGCCACCACGGCCACGGTGAACGACGTCGCCTTCGATGCCCTCAAGGCGATGCGCTGGCAGCCCGCCGTGCGCACGCTGCCGCAATATTGCGACGACCCCGTCTATATCGACGCCCTCGCCAACTCGTTGGAGGCGCATCTCGCCGGTCTCGACTTCGAGCCGGAGATGGTGCTCGCGTCCTTCCACGGCGTGCCGCTCGAGTATCTTCAGAAGGGCGATCCCTATCACTGCCAGTGCCACAAGACGGCGCGGCTCCTGCGCGATCGCCTCGGCTGGCCGCAAGAGCGGCTGAAGGTGACCTTCCAGTCCCGCTTCGGCCGCGCCGAATGGCTGAAGCCCTACACCGACGAGACGGTGAAGGCGCTCGCCCGCTCCGGGGTCAAGCGTCTGGCGGTGATGACGCCCGGCTTCGTCGCCGACTGCCTGGAGACGATCGAGGAGATCGGCGTGGAGAATGCCGGCTACTTCATGGCGGAGGGGGGCGAGCACTTCTCCGCCGTTCCGTGCCTCAACGACAGCGCGGAGGGGATGCGCGTGATCGAGCACGTCGTCCGCCGCGAGCTGATGGGCTGGGTCTGAGGCTTGCGGCGGCCGGTGGGGACGACGCATCCTCCCCGCCCGACCGAGGAGCTCCGCAGGAGTATGAAGCGACCATGTTGAGCATCGAGCATCTGATGATCGGCGGTGCGCCGCGCCCCGTCGCCCCGTTCAGCCACGCCGTGCGGGCGGGGGACTTTCTATTCGTCACCGGCCAGATGCCGACCGACCCGGTCACCCACGAGGTGGTGGGCGAGGACGTGGAGACGCAGACGCGGCAGGTGATGGCGAACCTTTCCACCGTGCTCGCCGGTGCCGGCACCACGCTGAGCCGCACGGTGTTCGCGCGGGTCTATCTGACCGAGTTCCAGCGCGACTATGCGGCGATGAACGCGCTGTGGGAGACCTATTTCGAGGTCGGCAAGCGGCCGGCGCGCACCTGCGTCGGCGTGACCGGCCTCGCTGTCGGCGCGCTGGTGGAAATCGACCTGGTAGTGGCCCTCTAGGCGGGGAGGGGAGATCCTCCCCCCGGGCGCTAGCGGGCGGCGAGGCCGCGGACCGGCTCCGACCACGCCGGGTCGCCGTGCTTGTCCCAATAAAGGGCCGCGAGGCGGGCGGTGTGGGGGCCGGGGCGGCCGTCGCCGACCGGGCGGCCGTCGATGCTCACCACCGGGATGATGCCGCCGGCGGTGGAGGTGATCATGACCTCTTCGGCGCCGAGAAGGTCGTCCTCGCTCATCGCCCCGGCGGCGACCGCCACGTTCAGCTCGGCGCAGAGGTCGATCACCGTACCGCGGGTGATGCCTTCGAGCACGTTGTCGGCCGGCGTCGACCAGACACCGTCGCGGTAGGCGAAGACGTTGAAGCCCGGCCCCTCGGCGATGTTCCCCTCGGGGTCCTTCAGCACCACGGTATCGGCGCCGCCGTCGAGCGCCTCCATCAGCGCCATGTCGAGGTCGAGCCAGTGATAATTCTTGGCGCGCTGGTCGAGCGCGCGGCGTGAGATGCGCTCGGTGTTGCGGGCGATCGCCATGGCGAGCCCGGCCGCGCGCTTGTCCGCGTCGGCGAGCCACACATAGGGGATCGCGTAGGCGTAGAGCGTGTTGGTCGAGGCGCGCGGATCACGCCGCGCCGCCGGGTTGGGGCGCCCCCGCGTGCAGGTCATCGACACGTAGGCGTCCGAAAGCCCGGTGCGCGCCACGAGTTCGTGGAGGACGACCGCCAGCGCCTCCCGCTCGAGGGGCGGTGTCAGGCGCAGCCGGGCGCAGCTCGCGTAGAAGCGGTCGAGGTGCTTGTCGAGGCGGAAGAAGCGGCCTTGCCAGACGCCGACGACGTCATAGGTGCAGTCGGAACGGGTGACGCCGTAGTCGAGCACGGAGATCTTGGCCTCGGCGATCGGGCAAAACGCACCGTCGACATACGCGGCGCCGTCTGCCATCACCGGGTCCGGCGACGTGTAGACCAGGGGGTCGGCGAGATCCATCGACAGTCTCCGTTGTCCAAACCATCCGCAGAGGGTCCTAGTGACGCCATTCTATGCGGCAATGGCAACTATTTGCGCGGCCGACGGGTCGCACTTTGGGGCCGAAGCGTCCAACCTGGAGGGCAACGCCGCTCGTTGGTTGGGGCAGCCCGCCCCTCGTCGCCGTCGCCGCCCCGGCTCCAAGGCGCGACCCGCTCGATAAGGAGAGGCCATTGAACGCCAACTCACCCGCCGCACGCGATGTGCGCCATGTTCTGCACGGCTACGTGGAACTGAAGGCCCAGCGCGAGAGCCTGCCCACCGTCATCACCGCCGGTGAGGGCATCTACGTGAAGGACGAGAACGGGACGCCCTACATCGAGGCGGCGAGCGGCATGTGGTGCACCTCGCTGGGCTTTGGCGAGGAGGAGCTGGTCGAGGCTGCCGCCGAGCAGATGCGCAAGCTCCCCTACTACCACACGGTGGGCTACAAGTCGGTCAACCCCGCCATCGATCTCGCCGAGAAGCTGGCCGAGATGGCGCCCATCAAGGATGCCCGCGTCTATTTCGCCCTCTCCGGGTCGGAGGCGAACGACGCGCTGGTGAAGTTCATCCGCTACTACAACAACGCCGTGGGGCGGCCGCAGAAGAAGAAGTTCATCGCCCGCCACAACGGCTATCACGGCGCGACGGTCGCGACGACGAGCCTGACGGGCATCCCGATCAACCACGTGGCGTTCGATCTGCCGCTGCCGGGCTTCCTCCACACCACCGATCCCCACTATCTCCACCACGCCCACGCCGGCGAAACGCGCGAGGCGTTTGCCGAGCGTCTCGCCCGCGAGCTCGACGAGATGATCGAGAAGGAGGGGCCGGACACCGTCGCCGCCTTCATGGCCGAGCCGATCACCGGTGCGGGCGGCGTCATCATTCCGCCCGAGCCCTACTACGAGAAGGTGCAGGAGGTGCTGAAGAAGCACGACGTGCTCTTCCTCGACGACGAGGTGGTGAACGGCATCTGGCGCACCGGCAAACTGTGGGGCGCCGAAACGATGGGGATCGCCCCCGACACGATGACGGTGGCGAAGGGTCTCACCTCCGCCTATCAGCCGCTGTCGGCGCTGATCCTGTCCGACGAGATCTATCGCGGCATGGAGAAGGGCTCGCTCGGCGTGGGCTTCTTCGCCCACGGGCAGACCTACTCGGGCCACCCGGTCTCCTGCGCTGTGGCGCTCAAGGTGCTCGAGATCATCGAGACGCGCGACATCGGCGGCCATGTGGGGCGCGTGTCGCCCACCTTCGCGCGCCGTCTCCAGAAGCTCGGCGAGCACCCGCTCGTCGGCGACGTGCGCTGCAAGGGCCTCATCGGCGCCGTCGAGTTCGTCGCCGACAAGAAGACCGGGCGCCTGTTCGATCCGAGCGGCGTCGTCGCACGCCGCATCAAGGAGCGCGCGGAGTCGGCCTACAAGCTGATCACGCGCAACGTGCCGAGCGGCGATTCGATCGCCTTCTCGCCGCCGCTCATCATCACCGAGAGCGAGATCGACGAGGTGTTTGACCGCTTCGAGAAGGCGGTGAACGACGTGATGGGCGAGCTCGCCCGCGAAGGCGCTATCGCCGCCTGACAGAGCTGCACAGGGCGAGGCGGCGCCTCGCCCTGACGCCTTCGCAGGCCCGGGAGCGACGGTCGTCAGTCGGGGTGGACGAGGCGGATCGGGGCGCCGTCGAGCCAGGCGACGAGGTTTTCCACCGTCTCGCGATAAAAGCCCGTGAGCGTCTCCTCCACCGTGTAGCCGAGGTGGGGGGTGAGGAGGGTGTTGGGCAGGGTGCGCAGCGGGTGGTCGGCTGGAAGCGGCTCCTCGTCGTAGACGTCGAGGCCGGCGCCGGCGATGCGCCGCGCACGCATCGTCTCGATGAGCGCAGCCTGGTCGACGAGCGGGCCGCGCGAGGTGTTCACGAGGATCGCCGAGGGCATCATGCGGCCGAGATCCTCGGCACCCACGATGCCGCGCGTCGTCTCGCCGAGCACCAGATGCAGCGACACCACGTCGGAGGTCGCAAACAGCGTCGCCTTGTCGACATATCGGGCGCCCGCCGCCGCGGCCCGTTCCTCGGTGAGGTTGGGGCTCCAGGCGACCACCTCCATGCCGAAGGCGTTGGCGATGGGCACCATGCGGGCGCCGAGCCGGCCGATCCCGAGGAGACCCAGTCGGCGGTTGAGCACGGTGTTGCCGAGCCGGGTCTGCCAGTGACCCGTGCGCATGGCGTTGGCCTCCTGCGGGATGTGGCGCAGGAGGCCGAGGATGAGGCCCCAAGCGAGTTCCACCGTCGCATATTCGCCGTTGCCGCTGCCCGTCGTCGCCGATACGGCGACGCCGTTGTCGGCGGCGGCCTGAAGGTCGAGCGTGCGGTTGCGCCGCCCGGTCATGGCGATGAGGGAGAGCTTGGGCAGTCCCTCGATGTAGGCGCGCGGCAGCGGCGTGCGCTCGCGGATCACGCAGATCGCGTCGTAGTCCTGGAGCGCGGCCACCTGCTCCTCGGTGCTGCCGAGGTGACGGTCGAACACGGTGACGTCGGCGCGTGCTTCCACCGCCGACCAGTCGGCGAGGCTGAGGGCGATGCCGAGATAGTCGTCGAGGACGGCGATCTTGGCGCGGCGGTCGGTGGGGGCGGGCTTCAGGGGAACGGCCATCACGTACCTTTTTCGGGGTGTGCCTTGTGGATCCGCGCGATCACCCAGGGGATGTTGGGCATGATGAGAAAGATGCGGATGAGATGGAAGGCGGTGATGAGTGCGACGTCCTGACCGAGCACGCTCGCCGTCAGCGCCATCTCGGTGACGCCGCCGGGGGCGGAGCCGAGCACGAGGCTTTCCCACGGCATGTCCACCACGAGGGCGAGGCTCGCTGCGCCGATGGTGCAGACGGCGATGAACAAGATGGTGGTGAGGAAGAGCACGAGGACGAGCTGGCCGGCCCGCTCCAGCAGCTCGCGGCGGAAGGTGGCACCGAGCCAGGTGCCGAGGAGCACCTGGGCTCCCCACAGCATCGGCACCGGGTAGTGGGCGAGCGGCACGTCGAACGCCGTGAGCGCGGCGGAGAAAGCGAGGGGGCCGAGGAAGTAGGGGTTGGAGAGGCGCACCAGCTTGCCGACGCGCGCGGCGAAGTAGCCGACACAGGCGACGAGGACGAGGGCGAGCGGGCGGAAGGGTGCGGGCTCGAAGCTCGTCGGCCGCTCGAACTGGCCGTGGATCATGTAGATGACGATGGGCACGAACACCACGATGGCGGTGATGCGCAGCGTCTGGGCGAAGGCGATGGGGCCCGGATCGCGGCCGTAGTGGTGGGCGAGGTTCGCCATCTCGACCGGCCCGTTGGGCACGCTGGCGAGGAAGGCGGAGATCCGGTCGAGCCCGGTGAAGCGGGCGAGGAGCACCGAGGTGGCGTAGCCGAGAATGGCCGTCATCACCGCCGACCCCAGCAGGATGGGCAGGCTGTCGAGCGCGGCCTCGACGGCGTGGGGGGTGAAGAAGAAGCCGACGCTCGTCGCGATGACGATCTGGCCGAAGGGGCGAGTCTTCACCGGGATGCGCAGCGTAATGCCGCTCATGGACATGGCGGCGGCGGCGACGAGGGGGCCGATCATCCAGGGAAGCGGCGCGCCGACGCGCCAGAAGACGTAGCCGGTCAGCGCGGTGACGCAGTAGATGCCGAGGAGCCTGGCGCCTTCGGCGAGGAGGGCGAGGCGCAGGCCGGGGGTCGGGAGGGTCAATCGCACCGGGTCGACATCCCTCCATCGACGGCCGTGTCGATATTTCCGGCGAAATTCCCTTCGCCGACGTGAGGCCGGGGCATGCCCGCCATTGTGGGTTCTTGGTGGGTGGGGCGCCGACGACGCTCGGCGGGCGAGCGTTCTGCGCCGCGTTCGCGCGGGGCGGTGAGGCGAGCCTCGGCCATGGGAGTGTGCATTGGATCGAAAAGGATGGTGTTCACGCAGGTGTTGTAGGGCGCCGGGCCGGTCGTGGTCACCCTCGCTCGTCGAATTGCACCCACTGCGATCGCATGGGTGCATTGCGCAGCGCCGGGCGGGTGGGCGGCGGAGGGCTTGGCAGGGCCGATGCGTTGACCCACCATTGTGTCGATAGTTTGCTCGCGGAGGTCGGCGTGGGCGCGCCCGGCCGCGGCGGCGGTCGTGTCTCGTGGACGGCCCGACATGAGACGGCCTGGCATGGAGCGCTTCCTCGCGACGGGCGCGGGCCTGCGGTTTGTGCCGGAACGGACGCCGCAGGTCGTTGGTTGGACCACGACCCTTCGCGCTCAAGGTCCGGATGTCAAGACCTTTGCCATAACCGCTGATGGGGGCGGCGACGGGTGCGTCGACCTGCGACCGCATGGTGCGGCGGCCTCGCATCCACGGTGCGACAGCTCCTCACGCCGAGTTGAACGATGCCGGTGGCGAGCGAAGAATAACCAGAAATTTGTCATTCATACCGTGGGTTAGGCTCGGGCCGGATAGAACTCCGGTGCCTCGCCGACGGACTCGAGCACCCAGTCGATGAAGTGGCGTGTCTTGGTGCTGACCGAGGTGAGGGTCGGCCACACCACGTAGAAGGCCGCGCCGGTGGCGTGGGGGCGGTCGAAGGGGCGCACCAGCTCGCCGGACGCGAGCTCGTTGCCGAGGAGGTCGATCTGACCGATCGCCACCCCGAGCCCCTGCGTGCAGGCCGAGTAGGTCAACAGCGACGTCTCGAACTCGATCCCCTCGCGCCAGTTGAGATCGATGCCCATCGCCGCCGCCCAAGTCTCCCAGTCGCGCCGGCGATAGCGGGAGTGGAGAAGGTCGGCGACGGCGAGGTCCTCGGGCCGCTCGAGCGGGCCGGCAGCGGCGAGGTAGCGCGGGCTCGCCACCACGTCGAGCACCTCGTCGAACAGCTTGCGGCAGCGCGCGTCGCTCCAGTCGGCGCGGCCGAGCTGGATCGCCACGTCGAGATGGGTGCCGCGGAAGTCGAGCGGCTCCACCGTGGTGTCGAAGCGGACGCGATAGTCCGGATGGCGCGCCATGAACTCCGGCAGCCGCGGCAAGAGGAAGTGATGGGCGACGGTCGGGTAGATGCGCAGGTGGATCGTGTTGCGCGTCTCGTTGGAGAGGATGCGCTCGGTGGCGCGCTCCAGATCGTCGAACAGCCCGGCGATCTCGTGGCCGAAGGCGCGTCCGACGTCGGTCAGCTTCACCGAGCGCGAGCCGCGCTCGAAGAGACGCACCGACAGATAGCGCTCCAAAATGGCGATCTGCCGGCTGATCGCCACCTGGCTGATGCCCATGTGCTTGGCCGCCGCGGTGAAGGTCTTGTGGCGCGAGGCGACGGCGAAGGCGCGCAATGGGTTGAGCGGCAGATTGCGATAGCCTCGATCCATAACCTTAGCTTCTCCATGCCCAACAATATGCCGGTTTTGCGAAGCTGAGGTTAGTCTAAGATCGGCCGGCCGGCGAGAGTCGGCGTCACTGCCACGTCCAGAGGGACTGCCATGGATTTCGAGCTGACGGAAGATCAGCGCATCTTTCGCGACACCGTACGTCGCTTCGCCGAGAACGAATTGGCCGACGGAGCTGCGGAGCGCGCCGCGGCGGACCATTTCCCCCGCGAGATCGCCGAGCGCTTCGCCGAGATGGGCCTCCTCGGCATCACCATTCCGGAGGCCGACGGCGGCTCCGGCGGCGGGCTGATCGAGGCGATCCTGGCGATCCAGGCGGTGGCCGAGGTGTGCCCGCGGTCGGGCGACGTGGTGCAGGCGGGCAATTTCGGACCGATCCGCACCTTCGCCGAGTACGCGACGGCGGAGCAGAAGGCCCGCTTCCTGCCCGATCTTCTCGCCGGACGCACGCTGATCTCGCTCGGCATGACGGAGCCTGACGCGGGGTCGGCCGTCACCGAGCTCAAGACCTCGGCTCGCGAGGAGGGCGACGAGGTGGTGATCAACGGCGCCAAGATCTTCGGCACCCACAGCGCCGAGGCGAGCGTCTTCCTCGTCTATGTCCGCTTCGGGCCGGGGGTCGGCGGCATCGGCTCCGTGCTCGTGGAGCGCGACGCGCCGGGCTTCACGGTGGGCAAGCCGTCGGCCTTCATGAACGGGGAGGAGTGGGCGCCGCTGTTCTTCGACGAGTGCCGCATTCCGAAGAAGAACGTGCTGCTCGGCGCCGGGGGCTTCAAGAAGCAGATCTCGGGCTTCAACGTGGAGCGGCTCGGCAACGCCTCGCGCGCCGTGGCGGTGGGGCGGCACGCCTTCGAGGTCGCCCGCCAGCACGCGGCGACGCGCAAGCAGTTCGGCCGCCCGCTCTGCGAGTTCCAGGGCCTGCAGTGGAAGTTCGCCGAGATGGCGGTGAAGCTCGAGAGCGCCCAGCTTCTCCTGATGCGCGCCGCCGTCGTCGCCGCCGAGGGACTGCCCGACGCCCATCAGACGGCGATGGCCAAGCTCGCCTGCAACGAAGCCGGCTTCTTCGCCGCCAACGAGGCCCTGCAGGTGATGGGCGGGCTCGGCTTTTCCGAGGAGAGCACGGTGCAATATTGCCTGCGGCGCACGCGCGGCTGGATGATCGCCGGCGGCTCGATCGAGATCCTCAAGAACCGCATCGCGGAAGGGATCTTCGAGCGCCGCTTCTCGCAGCGCCCGCCCAAGCCGGAGGCGGCGGCGTGACGACTGATCCCGAGCTTCTCTCCGCTCTCACCGCGCCGGGCACGGTGGCGCTGGTCGGAGCCTCCGACAATCCCAAGAAGCTGACCTCGCGGCCGCAGCGCTTTCTCACCGCCAATGGCTTTGCCGGTCGCATCGTGCCGGTCAATCCGGGCCGCGACACGGTGCTGGGGCTGCCGGCCGCCGCGAGCGTCGACGCGATCGAGGGTCCCGTCGACCACGCCTACGTGATGACGGCGGCCGATGCCGCGATCGCCGCGGTGGAGGCGTGCGCGGCGAAGGGCGTCAAGGTGGTCTCGGTGCTCGCCGACGGCTTCGCCGAGGCGGGGCCGGAGGGGTGGGCGCGGCAGGAGCGCATCACCGCCGTCGCCCGCGAGGCGGGCATGCTCCTCATCGGCCCCAACTCCATGGGCGTCGTCAACACGCTGAACGGCTTCGTCTGCACCACCAACGCCGCCTTCCGCGCCGACCGCATTCTCAAGGGCCGGTTCGCGGCGCTGTCCCAGTCGGGGTCGATCATCGGCACGCTGCTGTCCCGGGGGGCGGCGCGCGGGCTCGGCTTCTCCACCCTCGTCTCCCTCGGCAACGAGGCGGTGGCGGGGGTGGGCACCCTCGGCCGGCTGCTCGTCGACGATCCGCAGATCGACGGCTTCCTCTTGTTCCTCGAGACGATCCGCGATCCTGAGGAGATCGCGGCGTTCGGCCGGGCGGCGGCCGCCGCCGGCAAGCCGGTGGTCGCCTACATGATCGGCCGCTCCGACGAAGGTCAGGCGCTGTCGGTCTCCCACACCGGCGCGCTGACGGGCTCGGCCGAGGCGGTGGCGAGCTTCCTCGCCGGCTGCGGCATCCTCCAGGTGGACCTTTTCGACACCCTCCTCGATGCGCCCGCCGCGCTCGCCGGCACCCGTCTCGATCCTGTCCGGCCGCGCACCGTCACGGTGGTTTCCACCACCGGCGGGGGCGGCGCGATGGTGGTGGACCAGATGGCGATGCGCGGCGTGACCATCGCCGGTGCGAGCCCGGCCGCGCGCCGTACGCTGGAGGCGCAGAAGATCCCCCTCGGCCACGGCAAGCTCGTGGACGTGACGCTCGCCGGCGCCCAGTACGACACCATGAAGGCCGTGGTGGGCACGCTCGCGGCCGATCCCGCGACCGGCGTCCTCGTCGTCGCCATCGGATCGTCGGCCCAGTTCGACCCCGAGCTCGCGGTGAAGCCGATCGTCGACGCCGTGGCGGAGGCGCCGGAGGGGGCCGCGCCCGTGCTCGGCTTTCCGCTGCCGCACGCCCCGGACAGCCTGCGCCTTCTGGAGGAGGGCGGCGTGCCGGCCTTCCGCGGCGTCGAGAGTTGCGCCGAGACGGTCGCGCTGTTGATGCGCCCGCCGGCGCCGCCGCCCGTCCCGCATGCGCCGCTGCCCGCCGCGGCGGCCGATCTCCTCACCCGCAGCGGTGTTCTCGACGAGGTCGCGGCGGGCGAGGTGTTCGCCGCGCTCGGCGTCGACCGGCCGGCGCAGACGATGGTGAGCGAAGCCTCCGAGGCGACGGGGCTCGCCTTCCCGGTGGTCGCCAAGCTCGTCTCGCCCGACCTTCCGCACAAGACGGAGGCGGGGGCGATCCGTCTCGGGATCGGCGATGCCGACGCGCTCGCCGAGGCCGTCGAGGGGATGATCGCCTCGGCCGAGGCCCATGCTCCCGGCTTCCACCGGCGCGGCATCCTCGTTCAAGAGATGGTGAAGGGACTCGGAGAGGCGCTGGTGGGCCTCACTCGCGATCCGCTCGTCGGCCCGATGGTGACGGTGGGCGCGGGCGGCGTGCTCGCCGAGATCTACCGCGACGCGGCGGTGCGTCCCGCGCCCGTCGACCGCGCAACGGCGCGCGCCATGGTGGCCGAGGTCAAGGGCTTCGCCCTCCTCGCCGGCTATCGCGGCGCGCCGCGGGGCGACCTCGAGGCGCTCGCCGCCGTGGTGGAGGCGGTGTCGCGGCTCGCGATCGCCCCGAACGTCGCCGAAGCGGAGATCAACCCGGTGCTCGTCCTGCCGGAAGGGCAGGGGGCCTTGATGCTCGACGCCCTGATCCGCCTGACGTAGACGCCGGTGTCTCGCCGATCGCAGTTGCCGAACGGCGCGCGATCGGCTCAGGATGGGGAAGCTTCGTTCGAGGAGACCACCCATTGACCCCGCCTCCGGAAGTCTCCGACGCCGAGCCCGCCCCGTCCCGCCCGCGGTCCGCCAATCGCCGCGAGCGCCCGCCCATCCGGCGGCGGGACGGGCTTCCCACCGTCACCCTCGTCGCCATCCTCAAGAACGAGGCGCCCTACGTCGACGAGTGGATCGAGGCGCACCGCCTGATCGGCTTCGACGCCATGATCCTCTACGACAACGCGAGCACCGACGGGACGGGCGAGCGCCTCGCCGCCCACGCCGGCCGCGGGGTGCGGGTGATCGACTGGCCCGACCGGCCGGAGCGGCGGGCGCCGCCGCAGATCGCGGCCTACCGGCATGCGACGGCGCGTCTGCGCACCGAGTGGGCCGCCTTCTTCGACGGCGACGAGTTCCTCAACCTCCACAAGCACGACAGCGTCGGGGCGATGCTGGCCGAGATCCCGCCCGAAGCGGAGGCGGTGGGGGTGAGCTGGCGCGTGTTCGGCTCGTCCGGCGCCATCGCGGCGTCGGCGGAGCCGGTGACGGAGCGCTTCGTGCGCGCGGCGCCTGCCGCGATGCCCGCCAACACCATGATCAAGACCATCGCACGCACCGATCGCCTGGTACGGATGGCCATCCACAAGGGCGTCTTCCTGTCGCATCAGCACGACGGCGACCCGGTGGGGCGCTACGTCACGCCGTCGGGTCGGCCGATGGTGTTCGGCGACAACGGTCGCCCCACGGAGCCGGAGTGGGAGACGGCGCAGCTCAACCACTATGTGGTGAAGTCGCGCGAGGAGTTCGCCGCCAAGATGCGGCGCGGCAGAGCCGCGAAGCGCTCCGGCGGGGCGGACAAGTTCTATTCCGACGAAGAGGCGAGCCGCCACTTTCGCGTCCACGACCGCAACGACGAGGAGGATCGCTCGCTGCTCGATCTGCTCGCCCGTCTGCGCGGCGCCCGATGAGGCGGAGCGTTGCCGCATCCCTTTGGCGTCGCGCCGCGCTGCCTTATCTTAGAGCGCGTGAAAGATAAGCAACCTCTCACCAACGGCCCCTCCTCGACGTCGCCCGACACGGCGTCGGCTCGCGGCGAGATCGACGCCTTTCTGCAGCGGGCGCGCACCATGGCCCCGCCCCGGCAGGGCGCGCGCGGTCGGCTGATGTTCGCCCTCGACGCGACCATGAGCCGGCAGCCGACCTGGGATCGGGCCATCGCCATCCAGTCGGAGATGTTCGCCGAGGCTGCGGCGGTGGGCGGGCTCGACATCCAGCTCGTCTACTTCCGCGGCTTCGGCGAGTGCCGTGCCTCCAAGTGGGTGTCGGACGGCGGCCGGCTCGGCGCGATGATGACCCGCATCGACTGCCGCGGCGGCCTCACCCAGATCGGCAAGGTGCTCTCGCGCGCCGTCGAGGAGACGCGCAGGACGCCGATCCAGGCGCTCGTCTATGTCGGCGATTCGATGGAGGAGGACGTCGACCGGCTCTGCGCGCGGGCGGGCGAGCTCGGTCTCCTGAAGGTGCCGGTGTTCGTCTTCCAGGAACGGCGCGATCCGGTCGCCTCGCGGGCCTTCAAGGAGATCGCGCGGCTGTCGGGGGGCGCCCATCTCACCTTCGACGACAGCGCGGGTGCGGAGCTCGCCCGGCTGTTGAAGGCGGTCGCCGTCTATGCGGCGGGCGGGCGCAAGGCGCTCGAGGACCGCAGCCGGGCCGGCGACGGCGGCGCCCGTCTCTTGCTGGAGAAGCTTTCGTGATCTTGCTCTTGCTGCCCCTCCTTCTCGGGGTGGCGCTGCTCGTCGCCGTGATCGCCACGGGGCGGTGGTTTGCCCAGGCCGACCCGGCGCGGATCGCAGCGATGGCCCGCTCCAGCGGCGGCCTGGCGCTGATGGCGGTGGGGGCGCTGCTCCTCGCCCGCGGCCAGGGGATGCTGGGGGCGAGCCTGGTGATGGCGGGGCTCGCCCGATTCGGCCTCGGCTCGGGTGGCGGCTTCGGCGGTGGCCCGAGCGGCCGGGCAGGGCCCTTCGGCATGGGTGGGAGCGGCACGGGCGGGACCGGATGGGGCGGAAGGGGCGGAAGGGGCTGGGGTGGGGGAATGGGTCGGCGGCGGGCGAACCCGCGGCCCGGCCAGACGTCCACCGTGCGCACCGCGAAGATCGCGGCCGAGCTCGATCACGACACGGGAGAGATGGACGGGGAAGTGCTCTCAGGCCCGCAGGCCGGGCGGCATTTCGCGGACATGGGCGAGGGGGAACTCCTCGCCGTCTGGCGCTGGTGCGCCGACGACGAGGAGAGTCGCCTACTCGTGGAAGCTTATCTCGACCGCCGGTTTCCCAGCTGGCGTGAGGACTTCCAGCGTAACGACAACGCCGGGGCGAGCGGCTCTGGCGGCGCGGGCCGCGAGCGCCGGTCGGGCGCTCTGACCGAACAGGACGCGTACGAGGTTCTGGGCCTTGAGCCTGGCGCTGGTGAGGCGGAGATCCGCGCAGCGCATCGCCGCCTGATGAAGCAGATGCACCCCGATCGTGGAGGATCTGCGTTCCTTGCCGCCCAACTCAACGAAGCTAAGGACATCCTTCTGCGTCGACGGTGACACAACGCTCATCGAACAACTCATAGGGTGGCGCACATGGGCGCCACCGATCATCGATGGCGCGGGTGCGTTACATGGACACCGCCCAGCATGGCCGGTCATGGTTAGCGAACCGTTTGCACGCCGCCCAAGCTTCGTCCTTCGACGCAAAACCGGCGAAACGGGCTCGGTAGAGCGTGCCTTTGTCGGTCGCCACCTTGATGGTTAGCTTCTTTCGCTGACCCATGGCTGGCTCGTCGGCGACGGCCTCGGCGAGGAGGCGCTCGGCGAGCGCGGCGCTCGGGACGGCGCCGATCTGGATCTGCCAGGGGCCGGCGACCGCCGCGTGCGCGGTGGGGGCGGGGGCCTTCTGGCGGTGCGCGGAGCCCATCACGATGGTCTGGGTGCCGGGCACGGACCGAGAGCGGGCGATGGCGGCCGCGAGGGTGTCGGCGTCGAGCGAGGCCGGCGTGACCTCGAAGGCGGCGAAGGCGGTCTCGAAGCGCGCGGCACCGTGCGCCGGCCTGCCTTCCTCCACCACCGCGACCACGGCCATGTCGCGATCGGCGACGGCCGGAGCGGGCAGCGGCGTCGGACGTGATTCGGCCTGGTCGATGACCGCCCGCAGCGCGCCGGTGGCAAGGTCGGGCGTGGTGATCGCCGGCTCGGCCGTCGCGGCGCGGGCCTCGCTGGCAAAGGCGAGCACGGTCTCGGCGATCGGATCCTCGCCGTGGGTCTTGGCCTTGAGGCGCGAGGCGAAGAGGGTGCGCAGGTTGGGCTTGCGGCCGGGCACCGGGGGCGGGCCCTCGTCCCGCCACTCCGCGAACACCATCGCCTGCCCCGTGGTCGCCTTCGGCAGATAGGCCTCGATGAGCTTGCGCATCTGGGCATCGCGCGAGGCGCCGGTGCGACCGCCGAACACGGCGGCGACGATGTGGCGCCCGTCGCGCCGCACCGACGTCACGAGGTTGAAGCCGGAGGCGCGGATATAGCCGGTCTTGATGCCGTCGACGCCTTCGACGCGGCCGAGCAGGTGGTTGTGATTGCCGTAGCGGCGCTTGTTGTACTCGAAGACGCGGGTCTCGAAGACGCCATAGTAGGATGGAAAGTCGCGCTGGATCGCCACGCCGAGGCGCACCATATCGCGCGCAGTGGTCTTCTGGTTCGGATCGGGCAGCCCCGAGGCGTTGCGGAAGGTGGTGGACTTCATGCCGAGCCGATGGGCCGTCTTGGTCATCCGCTTGGCGAAGGCCGCTTCGGAACCGGCGATGTTCTCGCCGAGGGCGGTCGCCACGTCGTTGGCGGACTTCGTCACGAGCGCCTTGATGGCGTCGCGCACGGCGATCACGCCGCCGGGCTTGAAGCCGATCTTGGAGGGCGGCCGGCTCGCGGCATAGGCCGACACGGTCAGCTTGTCGCCGAGCGACAGGCGGCCGGCCTTCAGCTCTTCGAAGGTGATGTAGAGCGTCATGATCTTGGTGAGCGAGGCGGGATAGCGCGCCTCGTCGGCATCGCTCGAGTAGAGCGTCTTCTCACCGATCACGTCGTAGACGAGGCCGGAGTATTCGGGGTTGGCCGCGGCCGGCCCGACGAGACAGGCGAGCACCGCGACCGCGGCGAGGAGATTGATGGAGCAGCGCGTCCAAGCGTTGCGACGAAGGGGGACGTGCATACGGTCCTTTGGCGCTTCGGCTGTGGTCTCTAGCCACGACATGCCGACGGTTGGGGGACAAACACTGCCCAGACGAGACACCCGGAGGCGTTACGCCGGGATCAACCGCTCTGGTTGAAAACCAGTTTATGCATTCGATCTGACTCGTAGCTTGTATCGACGCGAATCGCAAAGACCCGCCGCGAGCCTGAGGCAAACCGGCGATTCGAGGTTAACAGCTCGAAAGGTCGATGCTGGCGGGTCGAGGAAAATTTCCACAAGTGCCGCGCTGGCGGACCGGGAAGTGCCGCGCCGGCGGGCCGGGCGAGGGCGCCTCGATCGGGCCCGGTACGGGCGTCCAGCACCGGAGCGGGATCCGACGCGCGGCATTCGCGCGCATCGCCTCGGCGCTCTGCCGCGGGTGCGAAATGGGCGATTGCGAGGCGGCTCTTTTTGTCGATATGTTGACGATAGTGGCGTGAGGCTCTCGGGCGTTGGTGCACGGCTGCCGGCTGTCGATCGTGCCGGCAAGCCTCGCTCCAGCGGGGCCAAGTCTCATAGCTGTCTTGAAGACGCTGGAGGACCGCATCATTTGATGAGGTGGCGATAGTGCGGACAGTCGGGCTCGCTCAGGCCCGGTGCCGGGGATGCCGTCTTCGAACCGCCGGACGCCGTCACCTCTTTTCCCCATCGACATGAGGGCATCCTTGGAGATTTGCCCGCTTGCGTGTTGATGATTGACGATTCAGGATGGCGACCATGACGAGCCTTCCGGACCCATCGGTACCGAGCCCGGTCGCGACCGCCGCGTCCTGGCACACCTTTGCATCACTCGATCGGGCAACACTCGACTGGGCCGCCCTCGACCGGCGCGTTCGCGCCGGTCCCGGTGACGACGGGACCGACAACGGCGGCGACGATCGGACGGGCAACAACGACCCCGGCACCCTCGTCATCACGCGTCCGAAACCCAAGACCAAGCGCCCGAACATGTATCGGGTGCTGCTTCTCAATGACGACTACACACCCATGGAGTTCGTCGTTCACGTTCTGGAGCGTTTTTTCCAGAAATCGCGGGAAGAGGCGACCCGCGTCATGCTTCACGTCCATCACCACGGCGTCGGCGAGTGCGGCGTTTATACCTACGAGGTGGCGGAGACGAAGGTGACGCAGGTGATGGACTTTGCCCGCAAGCATCAGCATCCTCTCCAGTGTGTGATGGAGAAGAAGTAAGGAGCGAGAATGCCCTCATTCTCTCGTAGCCTCGAAAAGGCCCTGCACCAGGCGCTCGCCTCCGCCAACGAGCGTCGCCAGGAATATGCGACGCTCGAGCATCTCCTCCTCGCGCTGGTGGACGATCAGGACGCCGCGGCGGTCATGAAGGCCTGCAGCGTCGATCTCGACCGCCTCCGCCGCGACCTCTCGGAATATATCGATGCCGAGCTCGACAACCTGGTGGTCGACGGCGACGACGATTCCAAACCGACCGCCTCCTTCCAGCGCGTGATCCAAAGAGCGGTCATCCATGTGCAGTCCTCCGGCCGGGAGGAGGTCACGGGTGCCAACGTGCTCGTCGCCATCTTCGCCGAGCGGGAAAGCCACGCGGCATACTTCCTGCAGGAGCAGGAAATGACGCGGTACGACGCCGTCAACTACATCTCTCACGGAATTGCCAAGCGCGCCGGCATGGGAGAGCGCGCCCGCGAGGAGGGGGACGAAGACGCCCCCGCCGAGGAGGGTGGTGCCACGACCAAGCGCAAGACGGACGCCCTTGAGGCCTACTGCATCAACCTCAACGAGAAGGCGAAGAAAGGGAAGGTCGACCCCCTGATCGGCCGCGACAACGAGGTGCGGCGCACCATCCAGGTGCTGTGCCGCCGCCAGAAGAACAACCCGCTCTTCGTCGGTGACCCCGGCGTCGGCAAGACCGCCATCGCCGAAGGCCTCGCCAAGCGCATCGTCGACGGCGAGGTTCCCGAGGTCCTCGAGGACTCCACCATCTTCGCCCTCGACATGGGCGCCCTCCTCGCCGGCACCCGCTATCGCGGTGACTTCGAGGAGCGGCTGAAGCAGGTGGTGAAGGAGATCGAGGAATATCCGGGCGCCATCATGTTCATCGACGAGATCCACACCGTCATCGGTGCGGGCGCGACGTCGGGCGGCGCGATGGACGCTTCGAACCTCCTGAAGCCCGCCCTGTCGTCGGGCGCGATCAAGTGCATCGGCTCCACGACCTACAAGGAGTATCGGCAGTTCTTCGAGAAGGACCGGGCCCTCGTCCGGCGCTTCCAGAAGATCGACGTGGCCGAGCCGACGGTCGACGACGCGATCGAGATCCTCAAGGGCCTCAAGCCCCACTACGAGGCCTATCACTCGATCAAGTTCACCAACGAGGCGATCAAGTCGGCGGTCGAGCTGTCGCACCGCTACATCAACGACCGCAAGCTCCCCGACAAGGCGATCGACGTGATCGACGAGACGGGCGCCTCGCAGATGCTGCTGCCGGTGAACAAGCGTCGCAAGCAGGTGGGGGTGAAGGAGATCGAGGCGACCATTGCCACGATGGCCCGCATTCCGCCCAAAACCGTGTCGAAGGACGATGCGGAGGTGCTGCAGACCATCGAGACCAACCTCAAGCGGGTGGTCTATGGGCAGGAAGGCGCGATCGAGGTGCTCTCCTCGGCGATCAAGCTCGCCCGGGCGGGTCTGCGCGAGCCCAACAAGCCGATCGGCTCCTACCTCTTCTCCGGCCCCACGGGCGTCGGCAAGACGGAGGTGGCGCGCCAGCTCGCCGAGCTCCTCGGCGTGGAGCTCCTGCGCTTCGACATGTCGGAGTATATGGAGCGCCACACGGTGAGCCGCCTGATCGGTGCGCCTCCGGGCTATGTGGGCTTCGACCAGGGCGGCCTTCTGACCGACGGTGTCGATCAGCACCCGCACTGCGTCCTGCTCTTGGATGAAATCGAAAAGGCCCACCCGGACCTCTTCAACATCCTTTTGCAAGTGATGGACCACGGCAAGCTGACGGACCACAACGGCAAGCAGGTGGATTTCCGCAACGTCATCCTGATCATGACGACGAACGCGGGCGCCGCCGATCTCGCCAAGGCCCCCATCGGCTTCAACCGCTCGCGCCGCGAGGGGGAGGATGCCGAGGCGATCAACAAGCTGTTCACGCCGGAGTTCCGCAACCGTCTCGACGCGATCGTGCCGTTCTCGCCGCTGCCGGCCGACGTCGTCCACCGCGTGGTGGAGAAGTTCGTCATGCAGCTGGAAGCCCAGCTCGCCGACCGCAACGTCACCTTCGAGCTCTCGGACGAGGCGGTGCAGTGGCTCGCCGAGGAAGGCTACGACGAGAAGATGGGCGCCCGCCCGCTCGGCCGGGTCATCCAGGAGTACATCAAGCGGCCGCTCGCCGATCAGGTGCTCTTCGGTGATCTCAAGAAGGGCGGCACGGTCAAGGTGACCGTGACCGAGGACGAGGACGGCAAGAAGTCGCTCGCTCTGGAGGCGATCGCCGATCCGACCGGACCCTCCCGGATGGCCTCGGACGACGACGAGCCCGATCACGACGACGGCGACGGGCCGGAGGAGACCACCGGTTCTGGCTCCTCCCGCATCCCGCAGGTGCCGCTCTCGAACTAGATCGGCCACATTCTCGAACCAGCGGCGCCCTCCGGGCGCCGCTTTTCTTTTTGACCCGACCTCTCATTTGAGCGATCTTTGAATATGCGCCCGCTCGCGTGGGCGCGGCTGAGGTGTGCGGCGTAGGGTGCCGGCAATCCGGAGGAGGGCCAGCCATGGACGACGAATCTGAAACCGATGACTTCATCGATCCGACCGCCGGACCAACGCGGTATGTCGGAACATCCGGTGCAGACTACGTGCTTCTCGGCGCCTACGACGACACCATCAGCGGCAAGGCCGGCGACGACACGCTGAGGGGCGAGGGCGGCGACGACATCATCTCCGGCAACGACGACGACGATTGGCTGCTCGGCGGCACGGGCGACGACTCGCTCTCCGGCGACTCCGGGGCCGATACGGTCGACGGCGGCGCAGGCGCCGACCTCATCCGCGGCGGCGCGGGCGACGACCGCCTCATCGGCGGCACCCAGAGCGACGTCATCAACGCCGGCGACGGCGACGACAGCGTGTTCGGCGGCCAGGGAGCGGACCGGATCGCCGGCGGCGACGGCGACGATCTCCTCAAGGGCGACAACGGGGCGGACCACATCACCGGCGGCGCCGGCGACGATTCGGTGCGCGGCGGCGAGGGCCACGACACGCTGAACGGCGGCGAAGGCGACGACATTCTCGTCGGCGATCGGGGCAACGACTTCTTCGTGTTCGAAGGCGACTTCGGCAACGACAAGATCAGCGACTTCTCGTCCGGCGACGTCATCGACCTGCGCAGCCAGGCGATCGAGGCGTTCGAGGATCTCGTGATCACCCAGAACCGCTTCGGCGTAGAGATCACGATCGGCGAGAATTCGATCTTCCTCGCCGGCGCCACCTCCGATCAGGTCACCGAACACACGGTTTTGATCTAGGCTGAAGGCCGCTTCGGACACGGCCCGCCGGCAGCGCCGCGGGCCACCGTCGCACCTCCTGCGCGCCTCTCACAGGACCTTGCGCAGGAACTCCGCCGTGCGGGGGTGCGTCGGGCTGGCGAAGATCTCCTGCGCCGAGCCCACCTCGATGATCCGCCCGTGATCCATCACGATGAGGCGGTCGGCGACCTCGCGAGCGAAGCCCATCTCGTGCGTAACGACGACCATCGTCATCCCCTCCGCCGCGAGCGTCTTCATCACGTCGAGCACTTCGCCCACGAGCTCGGGATCGAGGGCGGAGGTCGGCTCGTCGAACAGCATGGCGCGGGGGCGCATCGCGAGAGCGCGGGCGATGGCGGCGCGCTGCTGCTGGCCGCCGGAGATGTTGGCGGGGTAGACGTGCGCCTTGTCGCCGATGCCCACCTTGTCGAGCAGCGCCTGGCCGAGGGCGATCGCCTCCTTGCGCCGCTGCCGGCGGACGATGCGCGGCCCCTCGATCACGTTCTGCAGCACCGTCTTGTGCGGGAAGAGATTAAAGCTCTGGAACACCATTCCCATTTCGGACCGGAGCTCGCTCATCGCCCGGTGCGACATCGGCCGCTTGCGGCCCTTGTCGTCGAGCCGGTAGCCGACGAGCACGCCGTCGAAGTGCACCTCTCCCTCGTCGTAGGGCTCCAGAAAGTTCAGGCAGTTGAGGAGGGTGCTCTTGCCCGAGCCGCTGGGACCGATGATGACGACGACCTCGCCGCGATGGACGTCGAGGTCGATGCCGTGCAGCACCTTGAGAGCGCCGAAGCGCTTGCAGAGGCCCGCGACGCGCAACAGCGGCTGGGGGCCCTCGGCGGGCGCGGCGCCGTCGGCGGGTGTCGGGCTCAACGGTCCTTCCTCCAGAGCTTTTCGAGGATGCTCGCGGCGTAGATCATCGGGAACACGATGAGCGCGAAGCAGAGAGCGACGGTGCTGTAGATCTCCATCGGCCGATAGGTCGAGGCGATCAGGTTGTTCGCCTCGTGCAGGATCTCCGGCACGGCGAGGACCGAGGCGAGCGAGGTGAGCTTCACGAGCGTCGCGAACTCGTTGACGAAGGGCGGCACCATGCGCCGCACCGCCTGGGGCAGAATGATGCGGCGCATCGCCTGATAGGGCGTCATCCCGATGGCGAGCGCCGCCCGCATCTGGCCCTTCTCGATGGAGTTGACGCCGGCGCGGAAGATCTCGGCCATGTAGGCGGCGGTGTGGCCGCCGAGGCCGAGAAGCACGGCGTTGTAGGCGCTGAGCTGGATCCCGGTGAGGATGGGCAGCGCATAGTAGATCCACACGAGCTGAACGATGGTCGGCGTGCTGCGGAAGGTTTCCACGAAGAAGGCGGCGGGCCAGCTCAGCGCCCGCCGCTTGGAGAGGCGGGCGAGACCGATGACGAGCCCGCACGTCAGTCCAATGATCAGCGCGCCGACGCTGATCTCGGCCGTCACCGCGGCACCGCGCAAGAAGACCGCGCGATAGTCCCACGGCACGTCGAAATGCCAAGTGTACATGCACCTCGTCCTTGCTGTTGTCGCGGATCGGCCGAGCCTGTTCTATTCGACGGCGTGGTAGGTGGGGCTGAGCACGTAGCGGCCGCTCGCCGGATACTGCTTGACGAACTCTTCGATCTTGCCGTTGATCCGCATCCACTCCAGCGCCGTGTTGAGGAACTCGCGCAGATCGCGATCCTCGTAGCGGGTCGCCCAGGCGATCGGCTGCAGGTTGTAGGGGGTGTTGGAGAAGAGGCTGACGAGCTCGGGGTGGGTCTGGATGTAGCGGCGCGTCGCCCAGGCGTCCTCCACCGCGACGTCGGCCCGCCCGGACTGCACGGCGATCAGGCTCGACGACAGATCGTTGGTGCTGAGCGCGACGATGTTGGCCTTGGAGAAGGTGCGCTTGACGAACTCGTGGCCGCCGGTGCCCTGCACCACGGCGACGGTCACGCCCTCCTGGTCGATGTCGTCGAGGCTCTTGAAGCGGTCGTCACCGGCGCGCACCGTCGCGTCGTAGCCGAGGTAGAAGATGGGCGAGGTGAAGGCTACCGAGGCGGCGCGCGGAATGCTGGCGAAGGTGCCGGCCGCGACGATGTCGAACTGCTTCGCCTGGAGACCGGCGACGAAGGTCGACCACTGCGTCTCGATGAACTCGGGCTCGACGTTCACCTGCTTCAGGACGAAGCTGATGATGTCGATGTAGTAGCCCTTGAGCTCCTGCGTGATCGGATCCTTCTGCGATCCGGGCGGCGACATGATCCAGCCGATGCGCAGCGTCTTCTCGCTCAGCATCCGCTCGAACGCGTCTTCGGCGACCGCCTGGGTGCTGACGAGGCCCACCGCCGCGATCACGGCGGCGGCCACGCCACGCCTTACCGAGTGCCATGCTCTCATAGTCCGTCTCTTTCCAGGTTGCACTGTGTTGAGGGGGATCAGTATTGACGGTCCGGATCGACACGGTTGATCAGCGGCTGACCGTCGAGGACCCGCTGAAAATTCTTGAAGAACAGGTCGAGCGTGTCGGGCATGTAGCGCGCGACATCGTCGGCCGCGACGTGCGGGGTCAGGATGGCGTTGGGCCAGTCCCACTCCGGCGCATCGGGCGGCAGCGGCTCGGTCTCGAACACGTCGAGCACGGCGCCGCCGAGGTGGCCGCTGCGCAGCGCCGCGCCGAGGGCGGGCTGGTCGACGCTCGCCGCGCGGCCGATATTGACGAGGCCGGCGCCGGGCTTCATCAGCGCCAGCTCCGCCGCGCCGATGAGACCGCGGGTCTTCGTGGTGAGCGGAACGGCGAGGACGAGGACGTCGGCCCGTGGCAGTAGCGCGGGAAGGGCGTTCGGCCGGTGCATCTCGTCGACGCCCTCGATGGGCGCCCCGCTCTCGCGCACGCCGATCACGTGCATCCCGAGCCCCTTGCAGCGCAGCGCTCCGGAACGGCCGAGATTGCCCATGCCGACGATCAGCGCCGTCTTGCCCTCCACCCCGGAGACGAACTCGCGCTGCCAGACCCGCTGCGCCTTGTTGGAGGCGAAGAGCGGGATGCGGGTGTTGAGGGCGAGGACCGCCATCGCCACATACTCGCCCGCCTTGGTGGCGACGCCGCGGTTGGTGGTGATCGCGACGTCGGCCGGCAGCCAGTCGAGGGGGAGGGCGTGCTCGATGCCCGCTCCGATGAGGTGCATCCATCGCAGCCGCGGCGCATCCTGGGCGATGGTCGCGAACGGCAGCTTCCAGCCGATCAGGAAGTCCGCCTCCGCGGCGGCCGCCCGATAGTCCTCGAGGTCCCAGCCGATCGTCGCATCGAGCCGCGGCGCGAGCTCGGGATGGCGCGCCTCGGCCGCGGCGTAGCGCTCGGGCGTGATGTGGAAGATCGGATGTTGGGTCCGGATGTTCTCGATGTGGAGGCGGTAGCGCTCGGCCATCGGCGTCGGGCTCAAGAGGCCTTGGCGAGGACGGCTTCGCTCGCCGTCGGCTCGTCGAGCACGTGGTCGAGCACCCAGTTGGCGATGTCGTGGACGAGCGGCTCGAGGTAGGAGAGGCGGCCGGGCACGGCGAGCGGCGAGCGGATGCCGATCTGCTGGATCTCGGAGATGTCGTTGTCCTCGCCCACCGAGATCTGCCAGCGCTTGTAGTAGCGCTGCGCCACCTCCTCGAAGTCGGGGCGGGTGGTGATGTCCTCGGGGAAGCAGCCCCCTACGATGAGGCGCATCTTCTCCGGCCCGAGCGGGTGCACCTCGAACCACCACATGCAGTCGATGGTGCAGCCGAACATCGTGCTCGGATAGGTGAGGGTGTAGTAGGTGCCTTGGCCGGCGAGGCCGTCGAGGGTCGGGATCGGCGGGAAGCCGGTGTCGCCCGCGAGCAGGGCGCGGCTGCCCGTGTGCTTGGTGTGGAGGCCGACCCAGTTGCCCTCCGAGGGCACCTTCGGCGGCATCTCGCGCTTCAGCTTCTGCAGCGTCTTCGCGTGCACCATGGGGACGTGGTAGGCCTCCATGGCGTTCTCGGCGTAGATCTTCCAGTTGCAGTCGAGGATGTACTCGCGCCGGAACGTCTGCTTCATCGTCTCGAAGTGGTAGGAGGCGAGCCGCTCCGGCAGATCGCCGAGATAGTCCATCAGACGTTCGGCGTCGGGATCGAAGTTGATGAACAGGAAGCCCGCCCAGGTTTCGAGGCGCACCGGCTTCAGCCCGTTGCAGGCGGTGTCGAAATCCTTGGTGAGGTCCATCTCGGGGGCCGCCACCAGCGATCCGTCGAGCCCGTATGCCCAGCCGTGATAGGGGCAGACGAAGGCACGCGCGTTGCCCTCGCCCTCGGCGACGCGGGCGCCGCGGTGGCGGCAGCTGTTGGAGAAGGCGCGCAGCTCACCCGCCCGATCACGCACGATGATGAGCGGCACCCCCACGAAGGTCAGTGTGAAGTAGTCGCCCGGGTTGGGGATGTGGTCGGCGCGGCCGATGAAGTTCCACACCTTCATGAACAGCCGCTCGACCTCGTACTGATAGAAGGCCTCCGACACGTAGCACCAGGCCGGCAGGGTCTCCGCCTCGTCCAGCGGCAGGCGGACCTTGGAGAAGTGGGCGGGATCGAGGACATCGGCGGGGGTGGGCATGGCGGTCTCTTCTATTGGAGCGTTCGGTGGACGAGGGCGCGGGTATCGATGCGGGGAAAGCGAACGGCGTGTCGGTGCCGTCCGGCGGTCTCGGGACGGCTCTTCATGCCGGACCCCCGGCCGTCTTCGCCCTGTCCGCTTCGGTCAGGAACGGGTCGATGTGGCAGCGGCTCTCGGCGAGGCCGTGCGCGCTGAGGACCTTGGCGACAAGGTCGACCATCACCGGCGGCCCGGCGACGTAGGCGCGCCAGTCGGCGATCGAGGCCTCGCCGGCGAGGTCGGCCTCGATCACGGCGTGGATGTGACCGCCGCGCGTCTCGGGACCCCCGCCCTCGGCGACGGCGCGGGTGACGGTGAGGTTGGGATGGGCGGCGGCGAGCGTGGCGAGCGTGTCCGTCGCGTAGAGGTCGCGAGGGCTGCGCACGCCGAAATAGAGGCGGATCGGCTGGCCGAAGCCCCGCCGCAGGGCGGTCTCGACCACTGAGAGGATCGGCGCGAGGCCCGATCCCCCGGCGACGGCGATGAGCGGCTTCACCTCGCCCTCGCGCAGATAGGCGACGCCGTAGGGTCCCGTCACGCCGACGCTCTCGCCCGGTTGCAAGGCATCGAACACGTACGCTGTGACCTGCCCGCCCGGCGTCCGGCGCACGAAGAATTCGAGACCCCCGTCGTCGGGGCAGTTCGCCATGGAGAAGTCGCGGCTCGGCAGATCCGCGAAGCGCAGCGTGGCGTACTGGCCGGGGAGAAAGGTGAAGCGCAGCCCCTCCGGAGGCGCCAGACGCAGGCGCACGATGTCGTGGGTGAGGGGCGCGATGGCGGTGACCGTCGCCGCGAACGTGACGACCCGCGGCAACAGCCCGTCGTCGATGGGGGTGATGACGCAGTCGGAGAGCGCCCGCGCGCTGCACGGCAGGGTCAGCCCGGCGTCGCGCTCTTCCTGGGTGATGGCGGGGCAGTAGTCGGCAAGTTCCACGCGGCCCGACGCGAGGCGCGACTTGCACATCCCGCACACCCCGCTGGTGCATCCGCAGGGATAGTCGACGCTCGCAGATTGGAGCGCTTCCAAAATCGTCTCGCTCTGGCTGGCGGAGACCGAAACGCCCAGTGCGGGCACGGAAATGCGGTGGAATGCGGCGCTCATGGCCGCATATGAGTACGGACCTTTTTATTTGTAAAGTTGATGATACAAATGAGATGGATCAAATTTCGAGCGTAGAATGCCCATCGATTCAGCGCCCTGGGGTGGGGAAGGTTAGAAGCGTTCCGGAGAAGGCCGGTTCGTGCCGTTGGGAGGCTGGCGGCGGCTGCCGGAGCCCGGCGCAGGTTTAGGCAGCTTGATACTGTAAAAATATCGGTCGGCCCGGAAGTTCGTCTTGAAGTAGGCGATGGCGCGGCCCGCGCCGTCGACGAACAGGCGCTTGACGCAGAGCACCGCCGCGCCGGGATCGATCTGGAGGTGCTGCGCCATCTCTGCGCTCGCTGTCAGCGCATCGATCTGCTGGTAGTCCTCCCGCACGTCGTTGCCGAGGAGCTCCTGCAGGATCGGGACGAAGAGGCTGCCCTCGCGCCGGTGTCCGGCGAGGAGGTGGCCGATGTCCTCCGGGAAGAAGGCTTCGAGGACGAGCAGGGGGCCGCCGCTCAGGAAGCGCACGCGGCGCACGCGGTAGATCTCGACGGCGGCCGCGAGGCCGAGGGCGGCGGCGACGTCCGCCGCGGCCGGCACGAAGCCGTGGTCGATCGCCTGCGTCCACGCCGGCAGCCCGAGCGCGGTCATGTCCTCGATCGGCCCGGTCAGGCGGTCGTCGAGCGGGGGAGGCGGCGGTTTCAGGAGGTAGGTGCCGAGCCGCGGCCGCCGGGCGATGACGCCTTCCTCGGCAAGGGTGTTGAGCACGTTGCGGATCGTGACGCGGCTCACCATGAACTCGGCGCTGAGGTCGGCCTCGGTCGGCAGCCGCGTTCCCTCCGCGAGCCCGGCGAACCGCCGCAGGAGGATATCGCGAATCTGCAGATATTTCGGGAACGGGTCGTAGAGGGGGGTCGGCATTGGCACTCCGCATGGACACGCCCCCACCTATAGTCGTGTTCGCCCCGAGAGGGGGAGCATTTGCCATCGCGGCATCACGTGCGCCCGCACACCTCCGGTGTCACGGCGTTGGTTCAGCCTGGAGCTCTGGAAGGCGGTGTGAAGAAACGTGGGTTCTCATCCGCGGATGTCGGCCAGCGCTGCGGGTTGACTGCCGTATCCGGTCAGCTCCGGCGGCTGATGGCGTCCCTGTCCGGACTCGCGCGGTTGGACTGGACGGGCTTAGTCGACGTCACTACGACTGAGTTGCGGAGGCGCACCGCGGTGCTCGTGTTTTGGGAATCAGAGACGGCGTATGAGCAAGAGGCTGGTTTGGCATGTCGGCGCCCACAAGTGTGCCACGACATCATTGCAGTTGGCGCTTGCTCGCGCGATCCCGCCCGGTGGCGACACCTTGTATATCGCGCCAAAAGACAAGCATCCGATTATCGAGGACCTTCGACGATATGTCTGGGGTGTCCAGCCGACGTTTGATATAGATGCAATTGTTGAGTTAGCCTCCAGTTTTCAGGGAAATAATATTATCCTCAGCGAGGAAAATCTGATCGGCAGAATGCCGGGACTATCATTCGAATTTTATCCGCATGCTCACCGGTTGCGTCAAATTATTGATCAATTGGCCGAAAAATACGAAACAATAGTTTTATTGCAGTCACGGGAGATGTCGCGTTTTCTGTCGTCATGCTACAAATTTCGAGTGGCGCATGGTCTTGCTTCCGACTATGCAGCCTTTCTTCAATCAATGCGTTTGGATACCTTCAAATGGTTGAATCTCGGGCGTGTGTTGTTCGATGGTGCTAAATTTGAGTATTCGATTTTACCGATCGAGGAGTTGAAGAACGAACAAGCTGTGTTTGAATTTTGTCATAAAGCCGTGCCGGGGATCAATATTTCCGTTCTCCCAAAGATCAATGAGTCTGCTCCCACTCTATTGCGCTCACTATCGTTGCTGTTCTCATACCTGGGGCGACCGATCACGCCCGTGCAGTTGAATATGATTCAAAAGCATATGGAGACGTCGGGGAAGAATCTCAGGCAGGCGGCGAGCTTGGTGGATATCGACGTTTCGACGGACATGGCGAAGCTGGCACGACGGATGTCGGCCACCCAAGCCGGAAGTTCTCTCGATACCCTCTTGGCCGAGTATTTTAGCGACGATTATGAACGATTTCTTGAGCGTTATTGCTCCCGTGCCGCGCTGGAGACGCTCGGCTAACCACCCTATCGCGACTGTCGCGCCGTGACGTAGCGGCTCGGCCACGCTGCCGTCTGCGAGGGCTGCCGCCCTATGCGGCGAGGACCCTGTGGCCGTCGCCGAGGTCGGTCCAGGCGGCTGTCGAGGGCTCGGCGGAGGGCGTGCCGAAAAGCTCCTCGATCCCGCTGAGCTTGTGACGCCGCGACGGGTCGGGCAGCGGGACCGCGCTCAGCAGGCGGCGCGTGTAGGCGTGGGCCGGCCGCTCGAACACCGCCGCGCGGGGGCCGATCTCGACGATCTGGCCCCGATACATCACCGCCACGCGGTGGCTGAGCCGTTCGACCACCGCCATGTCGTGCGAGATGAACAGCAGCGCCAGACCGCGGCGCGCCTGGAGCTGCATGAGGAGGTTGAGCACCTGCGCCTGCACCGAGACGTCGAGCGCGGAGACCGCCTCGTCGGCGACGATCACCTCTGGCTCGAGCGCCAGCGCGCGGGCGATGCAGATCCGCTGGCGCTGTCCGCCGGAGAACTGGTGGGGGAGGCGGTCGAGCATTTCCGCCGACAGGCCGACTTCCTCGATCAGCCGCACCGCCGTCGCGCGGGCCCCGCCAGAAGAGACGCCGTGGGCGGTGAGGGGCTCGGTCAGCGAGTCGACGATCCTGAGGCGGGGGTTGAGGCTCGCGAACGGGTCCTGGAAGACCATCTGGATCGCCTTGCGGGCGAGGCGCGCCTCGGCCGCCGTCATCGACGTCGCCACCCGGCCGGCGACTTCGATCGCCCCGCTGTCGACGGCCTGCAGCCCCATGATGCTGCGTGCGAGGGTGGACTTGCCGCAGCCCGATTCGCCGACGATCGCGAGGGTCTCGCCCGCCCGGAGATCGAAGCCGACGCCGCGCACGGCCCGCAGCGTCGTCCGCCGGAAGCGCGACGTCTCGTTGCGGACCCGGAACGAGACGGAAAGATCCGTGACGCGCAGGACGGGGCCCTTGGCGACCTCGAGAGGGGACGGCGCCAGAGCCGCTCCGTCGTCGCCGATGGAGGCGAACGGGGCGGGGCCGGGCTTGCCCCGCATATCGCCGATGCGCGGCACCGAGTTGAGGAGCTGGCGGGTGTAGGTCTCGGCGGGTCGATGGAAGATCTGCTGCGAGGGGCCGTGCTCGACGATGCGTCCCGACCGCATGACGAGCACGTCGTCCGACACTTCGGCGACCACGCCCATGTCGTGGGTGATGAACATGATCGCCGTGCCGTCGTCGGCCTGGATCTGCTTCAGAAGATCGATGATGCCGGCCTGGGTGGTGACGTCGAGCGCCGTCGTCGGCTCGTCGGCGATGAGGAGCTCGGGATTGCAGGCGAGCGCCATCGCGATCATGACGCGCTGACGCATGCCGCCGGAGAGCTGGTGGGGATATTCCGCCGTCCGCCGCGCCGCGTTCGGGATGCGCACCCGGTCGAGCAGCTCGACGGCGCGCCGCCGCGCCGCCTGTCCGCTCGCCACCTTGTGGCGGCGCAGCGATTCCTCGATCTGAAGCCCCACCGGGAGCACCGGATTGAGGGACGTCATCGGCTCCTGGAAGATCATGCCGATGCGGTCGCCGCGCACGTCCGCCATCTGGCGATCGCTGAGGGTCGTGAGGTTCCGCCCCTTGAGCATGACGCGGCCGGCGACCGTCGCGCTCCTGGGCAGGAGGCGCATGATCGACAGCGCCGTGACGCTCTTGCCCGAGCCCGACTCGCCGACGATCCCCAGGGTCTGACCGCGTCGGACCGAAAAGCCGATGTCCTCGATGAGCCGCTGCTCGCCTTGGCGCCGGTCTCCTTGGCCGGTTCGGATCGAGGTCGTCAGCCCGTCGATCGACAGGACCTCGTCCGCCGGATCCGCCGGCGTGGTCTCGGCGGGGCCGTGGGCTGTGCGCAGGGTCGTCATAGGTGCCTGTCCCCGCGCTGGTCGAGCCTGTCCCTCAGCCCGTCGCCGAAGATGTTGATGGCGAAGACGGTGAGCGACAGGAAGAGGGCCGGATAGAGGATGATGAAGAACTTGATCTGCCAGAGCTGACGGCCCTCGGCGATGATGTTGCCCCACGAGGGCGTGGTGGGCGGGATGCCGGCGCCGATGAAGGAGAGGATCGCCTCGAGCACCATCGCGGAGGCGAACACGTAGGTGGCCTGCACGGCGAGCGGGGCGAAGGTGCTCGGCAGGATGTGGCGCACGATGATGCGGCTGCGGCTCACGCCGGAGATCAGGGCGGCCTCGACATATTGGCGCTCGCGCAGCGACAGCACGATGCCGCGGATGAGGCGCACGACGCGAGGGGACTCGGCGACCGCGATCGCGATGACGACGTTGAGCACGGAGCCTCCCAAGAGGGCCGAGAGGGCGATCGCGAGAAGCACGGCCGGGATCGCCATCAGGCCGTCCATGATGCGCATGACGACACCGTCGAGCGAGCGGTAGTAGCCGGCGATCAGCCCGATCAGGAGGCCCACCCCGGTCGACAGCACGGCGACCGCGAAGCCCACGGTGAGCGACGTGCGCCCGCCATAGAGGACGCGGGAGTAGAGGTCGCGGCCATAGGCGTCGGTGCCGAACCAGAAGGCGCTCGAGGGGTCCTTCATGCGATTGAGCGGGTTCATCGACAACGGATCGATGGTCTGAAGGTACGGCGCGAAGAGGGCGAGCAGCACCATCAGCACGACGATCCCACCGCCAATCGCAATCGACGGGTTTCGCAACAACAACGGCATCTCCTGAATGGCGCGTCGACGGGTCAGTAGCGGATCCGCGGGTCGAACACGGTGTAGAGCAGGTCGATGATGAGGTTGACGACGATGTAGATCATCGCGAACAGCAGCATCACGCCCTGGATGATCGGGTAGTCGCGCCGCAGGATGGCGTCGACCGTGAGGCGTCCGATCCCCGGAATGTTGAAGACGCTCTCGATCACCACCGCGCCGCCGAGGAGCAGCGCCACGCCGACCCCCACCACGGTGACGATCGGGTTCGCCGCGTTGCGCAGCGCGTGGACGAACAGGATACGCCGCCCTAGGAGCCCCTTCGCCCGCGCGGTGCGGATATAGTCCTCCGACAGCACCTCCAGCATCGACGCGCGCGTGATGCGCGAGATGAGCGCGACGTAGATGAGCCCGAGCGAGACGGACGGGAGCACCAGGTGCGCGAGCCACTCTCCGACGCCCTCCTTCAGGAAGGCGTATCCCTGGACCGGCAGCAATCCGGTCTTGAACGCCACGTAGTAGGCGAGGACGTAGCCCGTGACGAAGACCGGGATCGAGAAGGAGGCGATCGACAACACGAGCACGATCCGGTCGACGACGCTGTTCGCCCGCCAGGCGGCGAGGACCCCGAGGGGCACGGCGATGACGATCGCGAAGAGCGTCGTCAACGCCATCAGCGAGAAGGTCGGCTCCATCCGCTGCATGATCAGCTCGGTGACCGATCGGCCGTTGAAGACCGATCGCCCGAAGTCGAAGTGGAGGACGTCCCAGAGCCAGTCGAAATAGCGCATCAGCGCCGGATCGTTGAGGCCGAGAGCTTCGCGGATCCGTTCGACGTCATCCTGCGTCGCCTGCGCGCCGGCGATCATCTGAGCGGGATCGCCGGGCGTCAGGTAGAGCAGCGAGAAGATCAGGACGGATACCACGAAGAGGATCGGCACCGTCGAGATCAGGCGATTCGCGATCGACTGGACCATCGTTCACCCCGTGGCCTCGACCGCGCATCGGCTCACCGATCGACCTCGAGGTTCCAGAAGAGGGGAATGGCCGACGGGATGATGTTCGAGATGTCGGACCGGTAGGCCGCCGGCTGCGCGAACTGCCCCCACATCACCGCCGGGACCGATTCGAACGCGGCCTCGGAGATCTGCGCGGCCGCGGCCTTGCGCCCGTCGTCGTCGGGAGCCTCCTTGAAGGCATCGAGGCCCGCCGTGATGCCCTCGTCGCAGAACCAACCGGGGAAGTCGACGCAGTTGCGGGCGATCCAGAAGTGCGACAGCGGGTTGCCGAGGTCGAGGCCGAGGGCGTGGACACCGTAGGCGTGCCACTCGTTCTCGTTCTTGCGGCGGCTGAGAAGGGTCGCCCAGTCCATCGCCTCGATCCGCACGTTGAAGCCGACCTGGCGCATCCACTCGTAGAGCACCGCCGAGGAGACGCGCAGCGCTTCGATGTCGGTTCCCTGGAAGACGACGATCTCCTCGCCGTCATAGTCGGTCTCGGCGAGCGCCTTGCGGCCCGCCTCGACGGAGATCTCGTCGGGGAACTGCGAGCCCGCGGTGGTCTCGTAGGGCGTGCCGCACATGAAGTAGGACTGGCAGCCCGGCACCATGTATTCCTCGGAGAGGCCGAGGGCGATCGGCACCGAGCTTTGGTCGACGAAGTTCCACAGGACGCGCCGGATCGCCGGATCGTCGAACGGCGGGTTGCGCCAGTTCAGCGGATAGTAGCCCTGGAACATGTTGAGCCCCTGGAAGCCCATCACCGTCACGTTGGGGTCCTGCTCCAGGATCGGCAGGAGGTCGAACGGGGCATACTGGATGTAGTCGATCTCGCCGGCGCTCAGCGCGGTGGTCGCCGTCATGCTGTCGGGAATCACCTCGATCTTCAGCTCGTCGATGTTGACCACCTTGCCGCCGGCGAGGAAATCGGCCGGCTCGTCGCGGGGCTTGTAGTCCTCGAAGCGGGTGAGCGTCATGCTGTCGCCCGGGAAGTGGCGAGAGGCGTCGAACACGAACGGGCCGGAGCCGATGATCTCCGGCAGCGGCTGGCCGACCGGCGTCTCGGTCAACCGGGCGGGCATGATGAAGGGCGCCGGCGAATTGGGATGGCCGAGCGACGTCAGCATCAGCGGGAACGGCTCGGCGAGCTGGATCTCGAAGGTCTTGTCGTCCTTCGCGACGACGTCCTTCGCGGCGGCCTTCAGGAGCCGGCCCATCGTCGACAGCGACCACCACCGCTTCAGCGAGGCGGCGACGTCGGTCGCGGTGACGGGCGTGCCGTCGTGGAAGGTCAGCCCGTCGCGCAGGGTGAAGGTCCAGGTGAGATCGTCGACCTGCTCCCAGCTGTCCACCATCTCCGGCTGGATCGCGCCGTTGGAGTCCATCGCGAAGAGCGTGTCGAACACCATGTAGCCGAACGTCCGCGTGATGTAAGCGCTGGTGCCGTGCGGATCGAGCGTGACGATCTCCGCCTCGAGAACCGCCGTCACCGACTTGGTCGCGGCGTGCGCGGGGAGGGTGGAGGCGACCCCGACGGACGCCGCGATGCACGCCGCCGCGGCAAGGTTCAGAACAGCTTTAAGGTCTCGCATATCTCACCGCTCTCGTCATGGCGTCTTCATCTCCTGGTCTTCGGGTGGACCCGCGGTCGTCTGGTGAACCCACGCGGCCCGAAGGGGCTCATCGGCCGCACGGCATACGGAGGCGCCATCGCCGCTTGTCGCCTGCGCGACCGACGGGCCGGGGCGAGGCCGCAGGCCCCGCGTGCGGGGAGGAGGGGGGCCTTCCCACCGAGCCGGATGTCACCTGCGCTCCGCCCGGTGTCCGTCTCCGGGATGTGCGAGCACAGTCTGAGGTCGCCGATCCTCCAAAGTCCATTTCAATGATCGCAACGTTCAGCAAGCGCATCTCAATAATCGAAAGGGCTTGTCGGCGGGCGCCGAGCCGGCCGCGCCGAGCCGGCCACGTCGGGGCGAATGGCAGGCGCGAACGGCGAAAGCCCCGCGGACGGGTGGCCGCGGGGCGATGGTCGAACCGTCGCGATGGGGAGAGCGCGTGGCCCGCGGGCCGCCTCAGGCGCCGCGTTCGGCAACCCGCGCGTAGAGGGCGGCGCCGAACGGAATCGCCTCGTCGTTGAACATATATTTCGGGTTGTGCAGCGCCGCGCTCTCGCCGTTCCCGACGAGCATGTAGGCGCCCGGCACCTTCTCCATCATGAAGGAAAAGTCCTCCGAACCCATGGAAGGCGGCTTGCCGCGCGTCACCATCTCGGGCGCCGCGAGGTCGTGCATCGCGGCGACGCCGAGGTCGGTCGCGTGCGGGTCGTTCACCGTGGGCGCGAAGATCAGCCGCCAATCGAGGCTCGCCTCGCAGCGCAGGCCGCTCGCCACCCCCTCGACCATCTGCCGCAGCGCCGCCTCGATCTCCTCGGCGACTTCGCGGCGGAAGAAGCGGGCCGTGCCGCCCATCTTGGCGGTGTCGGGGATCACGTTGTAGGCGTCGCCGCCGGTGATCTTGGTGATGCTGACCACCGCCGGATCGGCCGGATTGAGGTTGCGCGACACGATCGTCTGCACCGCCGTCGCGATCTGGCAGGCGGCGATCACCGGGTCGATGCCCGAATAGGGCCGGGCACCGTGCGTCCCGCGCCCGCGCACCGTCACGTCGAAGAACGCGCCGCCCGCCATCGCCGGCCCGTCGCAGACGGCGTATTCGCCGATCGCCATGCCGGGGCGGTTGTGCAGCCCGTAGACGGTGTCGCAGGGGAAGCGGTCGAACAGCCTGTCCTCTAGCATGGCGAGGGCGCCGCCGCAGCCTTCCTCCCCGGGCTGGAAGATGAAGTGGACGGTCCCGTCGAAGTCGCGCGTCTCGGCGAGGTAGCGGGCGGCGCCGAGAAGCATGGTGGTGTGGCCGTCGTGGCCGCACGCGTGCATCTTGCCGGGAGCGGTGCTGCGCCAGGCGGCCTCGCTCTCCTCGGTGATCGGCAGCGCGTCCATGTCGGCCCGCAGCCCGATCGCGCGGTTGCCGGGGCGGCCGCGCAGCACCCCGACGACGCCCGTCCCGCCGACCCCGCGGTGCGCTTCCACACCGAACGACTCCAACGTCTTCGCGACGATCTCGGAGGTGCGGTGCTCTTCCATCCCGAGCTCGGGGTTGGCGTGCAGGTCGCGCCGGATGGCCGTCAGCTCATCATGATAGGCGCGGATCTCGTCGACGATGGACATCAGCGGGGTGGCTCCTGGTGGCTTGGCCGACGCCGAGGCGATGCCGTCGCCGGCCCGCGGTCAACCCTCGATTTCTCGCGCAACGCCGTGATGCCGTCCATTCGAATGATGAAAGCAAGCGTTGAGGTTTCATCAATATTGGGCCGCGCCCGCCCCTCAGTGGACGGCGATCCAGTCAGGGCTGTGCGCGCGCATGTGGGGGCGGTTGTCGAAGCGCTCGAGCTGGGTGGTGAGGGCGGTGATCGCATCGAAGACCAGCGGCGAGCGCGCCTTGTCCTTCGGTGTCACGAGATAGTTGGTGCGCCAGGCGACGGGGTTCGCCAGCGGGATGAAGCGGAAGCGCTTCTCGTTGAAGTTCTCCGCGGTGAGAGCCGCGGTGATGGCGCTTCCGGCTCCCGATTCGATCAGCGCGGAGAGGCCGGCGAGCGACGAGGCCTCGTGCAAGGACTGGCTGATCATCCCGCCGATGTGGGGATCGCGCTCGACCCGCTCGCGGGTGCCGGCGCCGATGCCGAACGACACCATGGTCTGGCCGCGAAGGTCGCGCCAGGAGAGCGGCTCGTCGGCCTCCGCGAGGGCGCTGTAGGCGGAGGTGAGGACGCCGAGCCGATCGTCGATCAAGGGCGTGGAGTCGACCGAGCCGATACTGCTCCAAAGGGTCGTGATCCCGAAGTCGAGCTCGCCGCCGGCGATGCGGCTCACCATGTCGTGCGTCGTGCCCTCCCACAGTCTGATCGAGATATTCGGATGCTCGACCGTCAGCCCCTTGAGGACGTGCGGGATCACGAGGTTCATGAAGTGCTGCGACGCGCCGATGCGAACCGTCTGGCGCGGCATGTCGGGATAGCGGGCGACATCGTCGATGGCGCGCGCGAATTCGCCGAGGAGGCGGTCGGCGACGGGCAGGAAGGTCGCGCCCGCCTCGGTGAGCGTGACCGTCCGCGTGGTGCGCTCGAAGAGCTTCTGCCCGACCCGCCGCTCGAGTTCCTGCACGGTCAGCGACAGGGCCGATGTCGAAACGTTCAACATCTTCGCGGCCTTGGAGAAGTTCTCGGCCGATGCGACCGCGACGAATGCGCGGATCTGCTTGATGGACACGTTCTTTGTCGTGCTGCTCAACGCTGTGCTGTACACGGCCACCCCCATTTTCGCAGCGCCAAAAACGAAAGCCCGTTTCTCCGCAACGGATAGGCTAGGGTCGCCTATGCAAAGCGCAGGCCTAATGCTCTGATATTCATGCGTGACACGATTGCGCAGTGAGCGCGGCGGGGCCTCGCGCGGCACCGTCGCACGCGCGGTTCGATCCGACGATGCGGCCGCTGTGCGAAAAACCTCAATGATTGTCCCAATCTATCTGATGGACGGGTGACCGGCCCCAACGCACACTTTCCCCCGTGATCGGCGCATGCGGCGGAATGCACGCTGCAAAAGGCCGCACATTCTTGAACCGTCCGCCTGCGATCGTCTCCGCCGCGTGCCGGGTAGCGATCGGGGCCGCCGACGGCCGATGACCGCGAGACACAAGAATCTATGACCGAGAACTATGATGTGATCGTCGTCGGGGCCGGATCTGCGGGGGCCGCGCTCGCCGCGCGGCTGTCGGAGGATCCGACCCGCCGTGTTCTCCTCCTGGAGGCAGGGCGGGACTGGCGCTCGGCGGAGGCACCGTATGCGGCGCGCTCGGCCAACATCATGGGGTTCATGCATGACCCGGCTCACCAGGCCGAGTGGCAGTGGCCGCGCCTCCTCACGCGCCGCACCCGCGCGCAGGAGCCGCGCTTCTACTGGCGCGGCCGCGCCCTCGGGGGCTGCTCCCTCGTCAACGCGCAGATCGCGGTGTGGGGCGTCGCCGCCGCGTTCGACGGGTGGGCCGCCGCCGGATGCGAGGGCTGGTCCGCGAAGGACGTGCTGCCCCTCTTCGCCAAGATGGAAGACGATCCCGAGATGGCCGACGCCCCCTATCATGGGCAGGGCGGGCCGGTCCCGATCTACCGGGCGCCGCAGGAGACCTGGGGGCCGGTCGACATCGGCCTCCGCGACGCCGCGCTTGCCTGCGGCTATCCGTGGAACCCGGACACCAATGCCCCGACCGGTGAGGGCGTCGCCTGCTATCCGATCAACTCCCGCGGTCTTGAGCGGGTCACCACCAACGACGGCTATCTGGAGCCGGCGCGCGGGCGGGCGAACCTCACGATCCGCGGCGACGCGCTCGTCGAGCGCCTCGCCATCGAGGACGGTCGCGCCACGGGCGTCATCGTGCGGGCCGGCGGCGAGCGGTTGACGATCGGCGGGGGCGAGGTGGTTCTGTGCGCCGGGGCGATCCACTCGCCGGCGATCATGATGCGCTCCGGTCTCGGGCCCGCGGCGCAGCTCAAGTCGTTCGGCATCGAGGTGGTGCGCGACATGCCCGACGTCGGCGCCCACTTCATGGATCACCCGGTGGTCCGCGCCACGATCCATCTGAAGCCCGAGTTCGCCTGCACCGATCCCGACCAGCGCCACACCAACTCCTGCGTGACCTACACCTCGGGTCTCGGCGGCGGCGGGGTGCGCGACATGATCCTCATCGGCTTCAATCATCGCGACCTTGCGACCGGCGACGTCCCGAACCCTCATGGGGCGGTGGCGGCCGGCCTCTACAACGCCTTCTCCCGCGGCTCCGTCACGCTCGCGTCCGCCGACCCCGACGTCGATCCGGAGACGGACGAGAACATGCTTTCCGATCCGCGCGATTTGCTGCGCATGCGCGACGCGGTGGCGCGCCTTGCCGAGCTCGCCGCCCAGCCGGCGCTGCGCTCGATCGCCGAGCGCATCACCCTCGGCGCCACGGGCCTCTCGATGGAGGAGGGGGCGAGCCTGCCGGAGGCCGAGCTCGACGCCGTGATGTTGGAGCAGGCGGCCGACATACAGCATGCGGCGGGAACCTGTCGGATGACCGGCTACGGCGAGAGTGGCGGCGTCGTCGACCCCGACCTGCGGGTCAAGGGCATCGCCGGGCTGCGCGTGGCGGATGCGGCGATCATGCCCGCCGACTGCCGTTCCAACACCCACATGACCTGCGTGATGATCGGTGAATGGCTTGCCCGGCGCATGGCGCACGAGCGGGCGCACACGGCGGCGGAGGTGGTCTGAGCGGCGGTGAACGTCGCAGGTCCGGCGCGTCCTGTCCCCTCAGCGAACCGTGAGCGATCCATTTGAGCACACCTTCGAACGCTGGCCTCTCGATCCGCGACCTCACCATCTCGTTCCCGGGACCGTCCGGCCGTCTCGCGGTCGTGAACCGCATCTCTCTCGCGGTGGAGCCGCGCGAGATCCTCGGCCTGGTCGGCGAGTCCGGGAGCGGGAAGTCGCTGACGGCGACGGCGGTGCTGCGGCTGATCGATCCGCCCGGCGCGATCGAAGACGGCGCCATCATGCTCGACGGCCGCGACATCGTGGGGCTCGACGAACGGGCGATCCGCGCACTGCGCGGCGGCGAGGTCGCGATGATCTGGCAGGACCCGATGGCCTCGCTGAACCCGGTGCGCCGGATCGGCGATCAGATCGGCGAGGCGGTCCGCCTCCATTGGCGACGGATCGGGCAGGGGCGTTGCACCAAGGCGAAGGTCCGCGCGATGGTGCTGAAGTCGCTCGAAACGGTGAACATCCCCGAGGCGTCGTCGCGCATCGACGCCTACCCGCACCAGCTCTCCGGCGGCCTGCAGCAGCGCGTGATGATCGCGATGGCACTCGTGTGCCGGCCGACCCTCCTCATCGCCGACGAGCCGACGACGGCGCTCGACGTGACGATCCAGGCGCAGATCCTCGAGCTCGTGAGGAGCCTGCGCGACGAGAGCGGGATGAGCGTACTCCTCATCACCCACGATCTCGGCACCGTCGCGGAGACGGCCGATCGGGCCGCGGTGATGTATGCCGGCGAGATCGTCGAGGTTGCTCCCTCGGCGGAGCTCTTCAAGAACCCCGCCCACCCCTATACGTTCGGGCTGATCGCATCGACGCCGCGCCGCTCGACCGCGCGCGGCACGCTTCGGCCGATCTTCGGCAGCGTGCCGGAGCCGGGGGTGGTGCCGCAGGGCTGCCGCTTCAACACGCGCTGCCCCAAGGTCATGGACGTCTGCCGCACGGTGTCGCCGCACGTGAGCGCGGTGGCGCCCGGCCACACGGTTCGTTGCCACCTCCATGGCTGAGCCGGACCTTCTCACCGTCGACGGGCTGACCAAGCACTTTCCGCTCCGGCGCAGTGCGAGCGACATCGTGGCGCGTCGTCCGGCGCGGGTGTTGCGGGCGGTCGACGGCATCAGCTTCTCGGCCAAGCGCGGCGAGACGATCGGAATCGTCGGCGAATCCGGTTGCGGCAAGTCGACCGCCGGGCTCGCCCTTCTCCAGCTCCTGCCGGACGTCGACGGCAGCGTGATCTTCCAGGGCCGCAACATCGTCGGCCTCCCGGCGCGCGAGATCCGCGAGCTGCGCCGCAACATGCAGCTGGTGCTGCAGAACCCCTATTCCTCGCTCGATCCGCGGATGCGCATCGAGGCGATCGTCGCCGAACCGCTGCACAACTTCGCCATCGGCACCCGGGCGGAGCGGCGCGAGAGGGTGCGTGAGCTGCTCGCCCGCGTCGGGCTGTCGACCGGCCATGCGACGCGCCACCCGCACGAGTTCTCCGGCGGCCAGCGCCAGCGCATCTCGATCGCCCGCGCGCTGGCGCTGAACCCGGCCCTCATCGTCGCCGACGAGGCGGTGTCGGCGCTCGACGTGTCGGTCCAGGCGCAGATCCTCAACCTGATGCTGGAGCTGAAGGAAGAGTTCGGGCTCACCTACATCTTCATCAGCCATGATCTGTCGGTGGTCCGCTACATCGCCGACCGCATCGCGGTGATGTATCTGGGACAGATCATGGAGATCGGCGCCTCCGAGGAGGTGAGCGACCATCCGCGCCACCCCTATACAGAGGCGTTGATGTCGGCGGTGCCGGAGATCGACGACGCCGACCAGAAGCGGCGCATCGTCCTCTCGGGTGAATTGCCGAGCCCCGTCAATCCGCCGCCCGGCTGTCCGTTCCAGACCCGCTGTCCTCGCGTCGAGACCCGGTGCCGGGAGGAAAAGCCCGTGCTGCGCGACCTCGGCGGTGGCCACAGAGCGAGCTGTCATTTCGCATGAGCGGGGCGAGGGAGCGATGACCTGGTCGATCGTGGCACGCGACGACGCGACGGGCGCCTACGGCGTCGCCGTCACCAGCTGCTTCTTCGCCGTCGGTGCGCTGGTCCCCCATGTGCGCGCCGGGGTCGGGGCCGTCGCGACCCAGGCGCTCGTCAACGCCGCGCTCGGCCAGGCGGCGCTCGACAGCCTCGCCGCGGGCCGTTCCGCCGTCGACACCGTCGCGGCGCTGCTCGAGGGCGACGAGGGGCGCGACGTGCGCCAGCTTCACCTCGTGGGCGCGACCGGCAGCGCCGGCCATACCGGCGCGCGCTGTCCCGCTTGGGCGGGCCGCGCCGAGGCGGCGAGCGTCTCCGTCGCCGGCAACACGCTGGCGGGGAGCGGCGTCGTCCAGGCAACCCTTGCGGCATATTGGGCGTCGCCGGCGCCCTTCGCCGAGCGGCTTGTCGCCGCGCTGAGCGCGGGCGAGATCGCCGGCGGCGACGTGCGCGGGCGCCAGTCTGCGGCGCTCGTGGTGCGCGGCGTTCCCGGCGCGCCCGACGTCGACATCCGGGTCGACGACCATGCCGAGCCGATCGTCGAGCTCGCCCGCCTCCTCGCCGTCCACCACGGCGATTTCGTCCCGATCGCACGCCTGCTGCCGGGCTTTGCCGGGACGAGCGGCGTGTTCGATCCCCAGAGCGTCGCCGCCGCGCGCGACGAACGGCAGACCAACCGCGATGCCGGACGGACGCCGAGCCTCGGCACGCTGCGGCCCGCACCGGTTCCCGAGAGGCCCGATCGATAGACCCACCACCCGCTCGTCAGGAGACACGACCATGCGCCAGAAGCTGAACTTCCTCACCACGCGCCGCGATGTTCTTCGCTACGGTGCCGCCGCCTCGAGCCTTGCCGCGACGGGGCTCGGTCCCGCCAGCGTACTCGCCCAGGAAGGGGGCGAATTCGACGAGTTCAAGATCGGCATCTGGAGTGGCGTGCCGAACCTCGATCCGGAGCAGAACTCGATCCGCACGTGCATCGTCTGCCAGAACTGGATCTTCGACCCCTTGCTCTTCCGCGACAAGGACACGAACGAGCTGAAGCCCTACCTCGCGACGGAATATTCCTACGTCGGCGACAACCGCTGGCGCTTCAAGATCCACGAGGGCGTAATGTTCCACAACGGCGAGCCGCTCGATGCCGCCGCCGTGAAGTTCTCGCTGGAACGGCGGAAGTCCGACAAGGTGGGCTCGCCCTTCCAGACGACCTTCGCCGACGTTCTCGACTGCGAGATCATCGACGACACGACGTTCGAGTTCGTCTGCGCCAATCCGTTTCCGATGATGCCGGCCTATCTGCCGACCTTCTCCATCATGCCACCGAAATACTATTCCGAGCACGATCTCTCCTATCTGGCGCTCAATCCCGTCGGGTCGGGTCCCTTCAAGCTCGTCGAGTTCCGGCCGGACGACGTCGTGCGCGTCGAGCGCAACGAGGATTATTGGGGCGAGAAGCCGGTCATCAAGCGGGTGACCGCCACCATCGTCCAGGAGGATGCCACGCGCGTCGCCTCGCTCCTCGCCGGCGACTTCAACATCACCGGGCGGCCCGTCATGGAGGACTTCGACCGCATCGACGCGAACCCCGGCACGCGGGTGTCGGCGACGATCGGCAACCGCGTGGTGTTCGCCGGCTTCAACTTCGACATGCCGCCGTTCGACAACAAGCTCGTGCGCCAGGCCGCGAACTACGCGGTCGACGCGGCGATCATCAACGAAGTCTACCTGCGCTCGACCGGCGAGCTGATGGCGTCGGCGCTGCCCTCCACGGTGCCCGGCTACGATCCGGCCATCGAGCCCTACGCCTACGATCCGGACAAGGCGAAGGCGCTTCTCGCCGAAGCCGGCTTCCCCGACGGCTTCGAGACGACCATCGAGGTGCATCCGGGTTGGCTCATCGCCGGCATGGAGGTGACGCAGGCGATCGCCAACTTCCTCAAGGAGGTCGGCATCAAGGTCAACCTCGTCGTGAGCGACGCCGGCACCATGGCCGCCCACATCAACGACCGCACGGCCGGGCCGATCTACGTGCAGTCGTGGGGCGGCAACTCCACCTTCGACGCCGACAGCTACATCCAGGTCCTGTTCGACGAGGGTTCGTGGTCGTGCAACCACATGCCGGAGATCGGCGCGCTCGTGCAGGCCGGACGCGCCACCGCCGATCAGGCCGAGCGCATCAAGGTCTATCAGGAGGCGTGCCGGATCATCCACGAGGAGGCGCCGTGGATCTTCCTCTACCTCCAACCCAACACCTACGGCGTGACCACCGACACCGACTGGGAGGGGAGGCCCGACGAGATGATCCCGCTCTACTACCTGAAGAAGATCGCCTAGGTCGGCGATGCTCCTCTACATCGCCCGGCGGCTGGCGCATGCCATCATCGTCGTCTGGGGGGCGGCGACCCTCGTGTTCGCGATCCTCAATCTCGCCCCGGGCGATCCGGCGGTGAACCTCGTCGGGGAAAACGCCACCGAAGAGAAGTTCGAGATGGTGCGGCAGGCTCTGGGGCTCAACCTGCCGCTCCACGAGCGCTATCTCAACTATCTCGGCGACCTCCTGCGGGGTGATCTCGGCGTCTCCTGGTTCGTCGGGCAGCCGGTCTTCGACCTTCTGATGGACCGGCTGCCCAGCACCATCGAGCTCACCATCGTCGCGGCGCTGCTCTGCCTGCCGTTCGCGATCGTCCTCGGCGTCGTCTCCGCCCTCTTTCGGCGGACCTTCGTGGACTTCGCCGCCAACTTCGTCGCCCTCTTCGGGATATCGACGCCGAACTTCTGGCTCGGCGTGATGCTCATCCTCCTGTTCGCGGTGAACCTTCACTGGCTTCCCTCGATGGGCCGGGGACCGGGGCCGGGCGACGTTCTCGCCGGTCTCGCGGCCGGCGACGTCGCGGCGCTGCAGGCCTGGGCGAGCCACATCATCCTGCCGGCATTCACGCTCGGCACGTTCCTGATGGCGCTCGTCACCCGCCTCACGCGCACCGACATCCTCGAAAATCTCAACAAGCCCTACGTGAAGGTCGCGCGCGCCAAGGGCATGTCCCCGACCGGGGTGATCACCCGCCACGTCCTGCCAAACTCGATGATCTCGGTGGTGACCTTCATCGGCTTGGAGGTCGGCGCGCTCCTCGGCGGTGCGGTGGTGACGGAATCGATCTTCGCCTGGCCGGGCCTCGGGCGGCTGATGATCGATTCCATCATGCGCCGCGACTTTCCCGTCATTCAGGGCGGCGTTCTGCTCGTCTCGTTCATCTTCGTGTTCGTGAACCTCCTCGTCGACCTTCTCTACCTGTGGCTGGACCCGAGGATTCGATTGCGATGATCAAGAAAATCCTCGCCGAACTGAAGGCGAACCCGCTCGGCCAGCTGGCCGTCCTCGTCATCGCCCTGGTGGCGGTCGCGATCCTCTTCGGCCCCTCTATCACGCCGCACGATCCGGAGCACTTCTCGCTCGCCCAGCGCAACAAGCCACCGGCCTTCCTGGCTGGCGGCTCGTGGACCTATGTGCTCGGCACCGACACCCACGGCCGCGACGTCTTCAGCCGCATCATCATCGGTGCCCGCGTGTCGCTCGGGACGGCGGTGGCCGGGGTCGCGATCAGCGTCCTGATCGGCGCCACCCTCGGCCTCGTCGCCGGCTTTCTCGGCGGGCTGTGGGACACCGTCATCATGCGCCTCGTCGACGTCCTGCTGTCGATCCCGTTGATCCTGATGGCGCTGCTCGTCGTCGCCATCATGGGGCCGTCGACGCTCAACATCATCCTCGTCATGGGCGGGACGGGGTGGATCTGGCACGCCCGCATCGTGCGCGGCAACGCGCTGCGCATCCGCGAGGAGCAATATGTCCTCGCCGCGCGGGCCTCGGGCGGGCGGGCGGCCTCGATCATCTGGCGCCACGTTCTGCCCAACCTCCTCGCCCCGCTGATGGTCACGGCGAGCATGCAGGTGGGCTACTTCATCATCCTGGAGAGCGGCCTCAGCTTCTTCGGCGTGACGGGGTCGACGCTGTCGTGGGGCTGGGACATCGCCTTCGGCCGTCGCTATCTCGCGAGCGCCTGGTGGATCGCGACCTTCCCGGGGGTCGCGATCTTCCTCGCCGTCCTCGCCTTCAACCTCCTCGGAGACGTCCTGCGCGATGTGGCCGACCCGACGAACTCGGCGGGGCGCTCCTAGTCCCTGCGACCCAGGGCCGGAGGAGGGGCCGAAGGCGCCGGCGCGCGCGGCCGCGCAACGGCGTCGCACCCCGCCGCATCTGTGGATGCGCTGTGGAAAACCCCGCCGCTAGGCGCGGCGGGGTCGATCCGGGGCGTGGGAGGGACCCGTCAGAGCGTCGGGTTCATCAGGCCGCCGAGGAGCTGGGAGACGAAGGCGAGGTCGGCGCCCGACGTGCGCGTCTTGCGCGACAGGTAGTCGAACACCTTGCCGTCCTTCAGCCCGTACTCGGCGATGTCGCGCACCTTGTTGTCGTCGTCGAGGTAGACGGCGAGGATGCGGCGATCGCGGACCGACGGGCGCTGGAAGGCCACGGTGCGCGCACTCGTCTGCGAGATGTAGTAGAAGGCTTCACCGTCCGCGAGGCCGGTGCTCGTCGGCGTGCCGAGCGCGAGGAGAACCTGCTCGCGCGAGGACCCGATCGGGACCTGCTCGAGCTGGTCGGGCGTGATCTTCTGTCCACGCGTGAACGACTCGCCGGTGTTGCAACCGGCCACCGCAACTGCCACCAGGCCGACGATGGCCACGCGCGTCATCTCGCAACGGAGCCTTGCCAACCTATGTTTGAAGCGTGAGGGATTGGGTGCCATGCTTCGCTTCTTCTTCAGAAAACCAACTGACCCGGCCGTGACGCGGCACTACCAAGCGGCCGTCGCACAGGCGAGGCAACCAACCTTCTATCAAAAGTTCGGTGTTGCCGACACGGTCGAAGGCCGTTTCGAGATGGTGGTTTTTCACGTCTGTGCCCTTATCGATCGGTTAAGAGACGGCAACGGCGCGCTGACCGACCATGGCCAGGCCCTGTTCGACGCGTTCGTGGCAGATATGGAAGACAATCTCAGGACCATCGGAATCGGGGATATGTCCGTACCGAAAACCATGAAAAAGATCGGCTCCGCCTTCTACGGGCGCTTCGACGCCTACCGCGCCGCAGCCAGGCGCGGGGATCGCGCCGGGCTCGCGGCGGCGATCGCCCGGAATGTCTTCGGGGACGAGAGCGGGCGGGCCGGCAGCCGCGAATGCCTCGCCCTTGCCGACTACTATGTGGCGCTGACCGCCGCCGCGCCGGCGGCAATCGACGGCCCGGCGGCTCCGCTCCCCGACCCGGACGACTTCGCCCCACGCACCCCGGCGGACGCCTCCGAAGCCGCCTTCGCGGAGGTGGGCCGATGATCGCCCGCCTCGCGCGGCCGATCAGCATCCGCCGCCTGACCAAGGAGGAGCACGTCGCCATCGAGGCGAGCGAAGCCGAGCGAGCGGCCCTTGCCGAGGCGCTCGACCTTCTGTCGCTGACGAGCCTCACCGCCGATCTGTCGGTGAGCCCGTGGCGCAGCGAGGGGGTGCGGGTGAGGGGGACGGTCCGCGGGACTGTGTCGCAGGCCTGCGTCGTGACGCTGGAGCCCGTCGAGGGCGTGGTGGAGGAGGAGATCGACGTGCGCCTCCACCCCGACGCCGGTGAGGCGACGCAGGTGGAGGTGGATCCGGAGGCCGCCGACCCGCCGGAGGCGCTCGAAAGCGACGTCGTGGATGTGGGGGCGATCGCGCTCGAGCACTTCGTCCTCGGCCTCGATCCCTATCCACGTGTGCCGGGCGCCGCGTTCGAGGAGGAGGCGGAGGCGGAAGAAGAGGAGCCGTCGCCCTTCGCGGCACTCGCGGCCCTCAAGAAGGGCGCGAGCTGACGGTTTTGATTGCGAACAAGTTCGACTATGGTCCGCGCCGCTGCGCCCCTTTCGGGCGCCGCCAAGGGACCCGGGCAAAGACCGAGCAACGATGACGCGCGACACGATCCGGTTGGCGATTGATGCCATGGGCGGCGACGAAGGGCCGTCGATGGTTGTGCCTGGGTTGCAGGTGGCGCTGGTGCGCTGCCCGGACCTCGCGTTCGATCTCTTCGGCGACAAGGCGGCGATGGAGCGCGAGCTCGCCTCGCTCCCCGAGCTCGCCAAGGTGTGCACGCTGCATCACAGCGAGGTCTCGATCCCGATGGACGCCAAGCCCAGCCAGGCGCTGCGGATGGGGCGCCGGTCGAGCTCCATGTGGCAGGCGCTCGATCAGGTGCGCAGCGGTGGCGCCTCGGCGATGGTGTCGGCTGGCAACACCGGCGCGCTGATGGCGATGGCGAAGTTCTGCCTGCGCTCCATGGACGGGGTGGCGCGGCCGGCGCTCGCGGCGATCTGGCCCACCATCCGCGGTGAATCCATCGTGCTCGACGTCGGCGCCTCGATCGGGGTCGACACCAACAATCTCGTGACCCATGCGATCCTCGGCGCGGCGATGTCGCGCGCCGTGTTCGGCATCGAGACGCCCCGCGTCGCGCTCCTCAACATCGGCGAGGAGGAGGTGAAGGGGCTCGAGGAGGTGCGCGAGGCGGGCCAGATCCTGCGCGCCCGCAATTTCCCCGACATGCGCTATGAAGGCTTCGTCGAGGGTGACGACATCGGCCGCGGCAGCGCCGACGTGATCGTGACGGAAGGCTTTTCCGGCAACATCGCGCTGAAGACGGCGGAGGGCACCGCCCGCCAGCTTGCTGAATATTTGCGCATGTCCATCGGGCGGACACTGCGGGCGCGCCTCGGATATTTGCTCGCCAAGTCGGCCTTCACCCGATTGCGCGACAAGATGGACCCGCGCAAGATCAACGGCGCCGTGTTTCTGGGCCTCAACGGCCTCGTCATCAAAAGCCACGGTGGGACCGATGCGGAAGGCTTCGCGAGCGCGGTGGAGCTTGCCCACGACATGGTCCGCAACGAGTTGCAGCGCCGCATCGCGACGGATGTTGCCGCCCTCAAGGAGAGTCAAGAGTTTGCAGACGCGGGTTGATCCTCACGACGCCATGAGTGCGGCGCGCGACGGCGTGGCGAAAGACGACAGCGGCGCGGTAAGCCGATCGAACCGGCTGCCGGCCGCGACGGTCGTCGGCGTCGGCGGGGCGCTTCCCGAGCGTACGCTGACCAACCACGAGCTGGCCGAGATGGTCGACACGTCCGACGAGTGGATCGTGTCGCGCACCGGCATCCGCCAGCGCCACATCGCGGCCGAGGGGGAGTTCACCTCCCACCTCGCCGAGCGGGCGGCGCGCGAGGCGCTGTCGGCCGCAAGCCTCGCGCCGGACGACATCGACCTGATCGTGCTCGCGACAGCGACGCCGGACAACACCTTTCCGTCCACCGCGGTGATCGTGCAGGAGCGGCTCGGCATCACCCGCGGCGCGGCGTTCGACGTCGCCGCCGTGTGCTCCGGATTCGTCTATGCCCTCACCACGGCCAACGCGCTGATCGCCGCCGGGGCGGCGACGCGGGCGCTGGTGATCGGGGCGGAGACCTTCTCGCGCATTCTCGACTGGAGCGACCGCACCACGTGCGTGCTCTTCGGCGACGGGGCCGGCGCCGTGGTGCTCGAGGCGAACGGCGCGGGCCGGGGAGGTCCCACCCCCCGCGGCATCATCGCGACCAGCCTGCGCTCTGACGGGTCGCACAAGGAAAAGCTCTACGTCGACGGCGGCCCATCCTCCACGGGCACCGTCGGGCACCTGCGGATGCGGGGACAGGAGGTGTTCCGCTTCGCGATCTCCGCCACCGTGGACGTGGTGGAGGAGGTGCTCGGCAAGGCCGGCATCAGCGCGGCGGAAATCGACTGGTTCGTCCCCCACCAGGCGAACAAGCGGATCATCGACGCCAGCGCCAGAAAGCTCGGCATCGCGCCCGAGAAGGTCATCCTGACCGTGTCGGATCATGGCAACACGTCGGCCGCGTCGATCCCGCTGGCGCTCGCCGAAGCGGTGTCGGCGGGTCGCATTCGGCCCGGCGATCTGGTTCTCCTGGAGGCGCTCGGGGGCGGCTTCACCTGGGGGGCGGCGCTCATCCGCTGGTGAGCCCGCGGGCGGAACCGCCTGCTGCGAAACGCGCATTGACCGTGGATTAACCTCCGCATAGATTTTCAGTGCGTGATAGTCAGATAAGAACAGGTCCTCAGGCGGTCACCGATCCGGTATCGGCTAGTGCAATGGGCCATTGGGCAGGGCAAATGGCGGGTCGCACCATTACACGAGCGGATCTTTCCAATGCGGTCTGCCGCAAGGTGAAGGTTTCGCGGACCGAAGCGTCGGATTTGATCGACCAGATCATCGAAGAAATCGTCAGCGCGCTGGAGCGGGGGGAGCCCGTGCGGCTCTCGTCTTTCGGCGCGTTCGAGGTGCGGCAGAAGAAGGAGCGCATCGGCCGCAACCCCAAGACGGGGCAAGAGGTGCCGATCGAATCGCGCCGTGTGGTGACGTTCCGCCCCAGCGATGTGCTTAAGCGCTACATTAACTTCATGAAGGCCAACTCGTCCGACTGACTGACAGCGCCGGGAAATGGCCGGCGGAGAGCCGGAGGGCGCGATGGGGAAGGCTGGCGCAGGCGAGGAGACGGGCTCGGGCCGCGCCATCATCACCGCCGGCCGTCTGGCGACCCTCCTCGGCGTGCCGGTGTCGATCCTCGCCTATCTGGAGGCGCGCGTTCCTGAGATCCGGGCGCTGGTGGAAGGGCGCGAGCGCGTCTATCGCGCCAAGGATGCGGTGCTCCTCGCGGGTCTTTCCGAGCTTCTTTACGGCGAGGGTCTGTCGTTCCGCGAGGTCGTGGAGCTGATGCGCTCCGGCGGCCGGCAGAAGATCGTGGAGCGTGGGAGGCGCCGTCTCGCCGGGGCGCTCGGACCGGCGCGCAGCACCCCGCGCGCCGGCGAGCGCCGCGCGATCCCGCCCGATGCGATGGTCCGCCCCAAGGGGCTGCAGCCGGTCAACGGGACGGGACACCGTACGCCGGCGCTCTCGCGCGAAGCGGCGTCGGTGCTGTCGGAGCTGATGGAATGCGTGCGGCTGTTGGAGGCCGCGCGGTAGGGCGACGCGGCGGCAGGGTAGCGACGCGCGGGCTGTGGCGCGACGGTGCGACGTGAGGGCGCCGGAGACGCCCGGCGGCTGCGAAGTTGGTCTGGCGCGCTCTAGTAGTGGCGGAGGAGGGCCGTCAGGCGGCCTTGGATACGCACGCGGTCGGCACCGAAGATGCGCGTTTCGTAGTCCGGATTGGCCGCCTCCAGCGCGATGGTGTTGCCGCGCTTGCGCAGGCGCTTCAGCGTAGCCTCCTCCTCGTCGATCAGCGCCACGACGATCTCGCCCGTGTCCGCCTGGTCGGTGCGGCGGATGACCACCGTGTCACCGTCGTGGATGCCCGCGTCGATCATCGAATCGCCCTGCACCTCGAGAGCGAAATGTTCGCCGGGGCCCAGCATGTCCGCCGGCAGGTGGATCGCATGGGTCTTGTGCTGGATCGCCTCGATGGCGACGCCGGCGGCGATGCGGCCCATCACCGGAATGTCGATCACGTCGTGGGCGGCGGCGACCGGGCGCAGGGGCGGGCGGCGGAACTCGCGGCTCCCGTCGAAGCCGATCGGCCGGCTCGGACCCTCGATCACCGATGGGGAGAAGCCGCGGCTGCGGACGGGCGGATCGGCCGACACCGAGTCCGGCAGGCGCAGCACTTCCAGCGCGCGGGCCCGGTTGGGCAGGCGGCGGATGAACCCGCGCTCCTCCAGCGCCGTGATGAGGCGGTGAATGCCCGACTTCGACTTGAGATCGAGCGCGTCCTTCATCTCTTCGAACGAGGGTGGCACGCCGGTGCTGCTCATCCGCTCGTGAATGAACATCAGAAGATCATACTGCTTCTTGGTGAGCATGGCTCGCGACGGTCCCGTTATGGCGCGGTCAGCGCGTTGCAGGTTTGCGAATCGTTTCCCTCGATTCGCTGAACACCTATACACGTTCGTCGTGTGTTCTACAACCCCTGGCTGGAGGCGGCCGCATACTCGCGTGGCCGCGAACGCCTAGAGAGGCAGATATTCGCAGGGGCTCCCTGCTTCAGCCGGCGGTGCACCAGGCGGACGCACCAGAAGAACTTCGGCCCGGGACAGAATCGAGAGCATCGAGGAATCCTGCACCTCGAAGGGGTTGATCCGCCCGTCCACTACCTGCGCGCGCATATGGTCGCGGCGGGGTCCGTTCTGCGGCACGTCGGCGCCGAGGATGCCGGCGAGCGGCTGCGGCCCCGGCGAGGCGACCCCCTGCAGCGCCTCCACCAGCGGCACCAGAAAGAGGAGGGCGCACACCACGCTGGAGACCGGATTGCCGGGCAGGCCGAGCACCAGCGGGTCGGAGGCGAACATCAAGGGCTTGCCCGGGCGGATCGCGACGCGCCAGAAGTCGATGGCAATGCCGAGATCGGCGAGGGCGGGGCGGACGAGGTCGTGGTCCCCCACCGACGCGCCGCCGAGGGTCACGAGAATGTCGGCGGTGCTGAGGCCGGCCCGGGCGCGGGCGACGATCTCGGACCGAATGTCTGGCGCGATGCCGAGGTCGATGGCTTCGGCGCCCGCCGCCGCGACCATCGCCGACAGGGTAGGGGTGACGGAGGCGACGATCTGGTCGGGCCCAGTCGGCTCGCCGGGCGAGACGAGCTCGTCGCCCGTCGCGAGGAAGGCGACGCGGGGACGGCGGACCACCTCGAGCCGGGCGTGGCCGCCCGCCCCGGCGAGGGCGAGATGGCGCGGCGCGAGCCGGGTTCCGGCCGGCAGCAGCGTGCCCCCCGCCTGAAAATCGAGTCCCATCGGGCGAATGTGGGCGCCGACCTCGACGGTGTCGGTGGCGGTGAGGAGGTCGCCGTCGCGCTGCGCGTCCTCCTGGATCAACACGGTGTCGGCGCCGTCGGGCACCGGGGCGCCGGTGAAGATGCGCACCGCTTCGCCCTTGCCGAGCGCGCCGTCGTGGCGGCGTCCGGCGACGGATTCGCCGACGACCCGGAGCGGTCCGTCGGCGAGGTCGGCGGCGCGCAGGGCATAGCCGTCCATCGCCGAGGCGGCGAAAGGGGGTTGGGTGCGCAGCGCGGGCAGCGGGGCGGCGAGCGTGCGGCCCGCGGCGTCGGCGAGTGCGACCGTCTCGGTCGGCAGCGTCGCGGCGGCGGCGAACAGCCGCTCGCGGGCCTCGTCCACGCTGATCATCGTGCGGCGCGCCATTCGCCGGAGCGGCCGCCCGACTTTTCCAGGAGCCGGATCGGACCGATCTCCATCCCCCGATCGATCGCCTTCGCCATGTCGTAGAGGGTGAGGCAGGCGGCGGACACAGCGGTGAGCGCTTCCATCTCGACGCCGGTCTTGCCGGTGGTCGTGGCGCGGGCGGTGACGCGGTAGCCGGGCAGATCCGCGTCGGCGACGAGATCCACCGACACCGAATCGAGCGGCAGCGGATGGCAGAGCGGAATGATGTCCGCAGTCTTCTTCGACGCCATGATTCCCGCAATGCGCGAGACGGCGAGCACGTCGCCCTTCTTCACGTTGCCGGCCTCGATGGCGGTGAGGGTGGCGGGCGCCATTCTCACGCATCCCTCGGCCACCGCCACGCGCTGGCTGACCGCCTTCTCACCGACGTCGACCATGCGCGCCGCACCTGCCGCGTCGAGATGGGTGAGGCCGCCGCCGAGGAGGGCGCGGGTCGCGGCGGCGACGTCGTCCTGGCGCATCAGGCTCTCGCCGACGAGGAAGGCGGCGCAGCCGGAGCGCTGCAGGCGCACCACCTCGGCGTTGGTGGCGATGCCGGACTCGGCGATGAGGAGGCGATCGGGCGGCACCAGGGGGGCGAGGCGCTCGGTGACGGCGATGTCGGTCTCGAACGTCCTGAGGTCGCGATTGTTGACGCCGATGAGGGGGGAGGGAAGGGCGAGGGCGCGCTCGAGATCGCGCTCGTCGTGGACCTCCAGGAGGGCGGCCATGCCGACGGCGCCGGCGGCCTCCACCAGCGCACGGGCGAGGCGATCGTCGACCGCGGTCATGATGACGAGGATGCAGTCCGCCCCCCACACGCGCGCCTGCCAGACCTGCTCGGGGACGTACATGAAGTCCTTGCGCAGCACCGGCAGCGTGCAGGCCTCGCGCGCCGCCCTCAGGTACTCCGGCGCGCCCTGGAAGGAGGGACCGTCGGTGAGCACCGAAAGGCAGCTCGCGCCCCCCGCGGCGTAGGCGCGCGCGAGCGCGGGCGGGTCGAAGTCGGCGCGGATGAGGCCCTTCGACGGGCTCGCCTTCTTGATCTCGGCGATGAGGCCCGGCCGCCCTGCCGCGGCCGCCGCCCGCAGCGCGCCGACGAAATCGCGCGGCGGCGGCGCGGCGTCGGCGCGAACGCGCCAGAGGGCGGCGTCCTCGACGAGGCGCGCGTCGGCGATCTCATCGCGCTTGTAGGCCTCGATGCGGGCGAGAATGTCGGGCGGTGAGTCCATCAGGGAGCAACAGCCTGGGAGACGGCGACGAGGGCGTCGAGGCGACGCTCGGCCGCCCCTTCGTCGAGAAGCTTTTGGGCGAGCACGACGCCTTCGGCAAGCCCCTCCACCTTCTCCGCGACGACGAGGGCGCCGGCGGCGTTGAGGCAGGCGATGTCGCGATAGGGTCCGGGCTTGCCGGCGAGGACGGCACGCAGGGCCGCCGCGTTGTGGGCCCCGTCGCCGCCGACGAGCGCGTCGAGCGGCACGGTGGCAAGCCCCACGTCGGCCGGGTCGACGGTGAAGGACCGCACCGTGCCGTTCTCCACCGCGGTCACGTCGGTGGGGCCGACGGTGCTCATCTCGTCGAGCCCGCCGGCGCCGTGGACCACCCAGGCGCGGCTCGTGTCGAGCGTCGCCAGCACCTCCGCGATCGGCTCCACCCACTCGCGCGCGAAGACGCCGACGAGCTGGCGGTCGACACCGGCCGGATTGGAGAGGGGGCCGAGGAGGTTGAACACCGTGCGCGTGCCGAGCTCCACCCGCGCCGGCCCCACGTGCTTCATCGCCGCATGGTGGGCGGGGGCGAACATGAAGCCGATGCCGGCCTTCTCGATGCAGGCCGCGATGCCGATCGGCGACAGGTCGATGCGCACGCCGAGCGCCACCAGCACGTCGGCCGCGCCGGACTTCGAGGACAGGGCGCGGTTGCCGTGCTTGGCGACGGGCACGCCGGCGGCCGCCACGATGAAGGCGGCGCAGGTCGAGACGTTGTAGGTGCCCGAGGCATCGCCGCCGGTGCCGACGATGTCGATGGCGTCGGCGGGGGCCGTCACCCGCGTCATCTTGGAGCGCATCACCTCCACGGCGCCGGCGATCTCGTCGACCGTCTCGCCGCGCACGCGCATCGCCATCAACAGCCCGCCGATCTGGGCGGGGGTGGCCTCGCCCGACATCAGCACCTCGAACGCCTCGGACGCCTCGTCGCGGCTCAGACGATCACCGGCCGCCGCCTTGGCGATGAGGGATTTCAGGCTCGCCATCACGCGACCTTCCGCATCGTCGTCATCGTCAGGATCCCGCCCGGTCGAGGCCGACGATGCTGTTGATGACCGTCGGGTTCTGCGTCGCGCCGACCTCCTGCTGCCAGCCGTTGAGGAAGCCGAGGAGGAGGGCGGTGCCCATCCCGTCGTCGAGGGCACGGCGGATCTGCTGGAGATCGGCGGCCCCCTCGAAGAAGGCGGGCTCGTTCACCTCGGTCACCTTGAGGACCACCTGGGCAAAGTCCCCCGTCATCACGAGGTCGACGTGGCCGAGCGGACCCTCGAACGCGGCGGCCGAGGCCGGCTGCGGCAGCCCTTCGGGCGGCTTACCCTGCGAGAAGGGTTCGCTCACCTGCGCCTCGGCGCCATATTCGGCGGCGACCTCTTCGACGCTCGCGCCCTCGCGCACCTTCTTCTCCGCCTCTTCGGCCACCGCCTCGATGCGCTTGGCCTTCTCCGCCTCGGTCCAGGCGAAGCGGACGTCGCCCTCGACCTTCTCGAAGGGCTGATCGGCGGCCTCCTTCACGCTGTCGACCTGTACCCAGATGGTGGCGTCGCCGTCCTCCACCGGGCTCGCGTCGTCGCCCGGCGCATCGCTGAAGGCCTCGGTGAGGACGGTCTCCTTGGCCGGGATGTCGACGGGGGCGCCGTCCTCGCCGAAGCCCTGGCGGCTGACATAGGAGATCGTCGCGACGGGCAGGTCGAACCGGTCGCCGATCTCGGCGACGCTGGCGCCGCCCGCGACGGCGTCCTCGACGTTCGCGACGAGGGTGCGCATCTGATCGTGTGCCTCCTCAAGGGCGAGCTCCTGGCGAATCTCGCCCTCCACCTCCTCGAACGGGCGCTTTTGCGCCGGCACGATCTCGCTGACGCGCACGAGCACCGGGCCGAAGCGTCCGTCGACGGCGGCCGCACCCTTCACGTCGAGCGAGAAGGCGGCGTCGGCGACGGCGGGGTCGACGAGGGCGGAGCGCTCCACGAGGCCGAGATCGACGTCGGCGAACTTGCGGTCGAGCTCGGAGAGGATCGCGGCGAAGGCGACGCCATCGTTGAGTGCGGCGGCGGCCTTCTCGGCGAGCGCCTTGTCGCTGAGCACGATCTGCTGGACATGGCGGCGCTCTCCGGTGCCGTAGGCGCCCGACGCCTCGTAGGCGCGGCGCACGGCGTCGGCGCTCACCTCGGCGGGCTTGGCAAGGGCCTCCGGGCTCAGCGTGACGGTGGAGAAGCTGCGCCGCTCCGGCGAGCGAAACTCGGCCTGATGCTCGTCGTAGAACGCTTTCAGCGTGTCCTCGTCGGGGTCGGGGATCGCGTCGATCATCGAGTCGTCGACGGTGAACCAGGTCACCCGGCGGGTCTGGTTGGCGTAGCGGTTGAACGCCTCGAGGTAGGGCGTCGGCGCGGTGACGCCGCCGACGACGCCGTTCACCCACATCTCCTGCGCCGCGGCGTCGCGCTGCAGCTCGATGAAGTCGGCCTCGTTGTAGCCGTTCTCGGCCATCAGGCGGTTGAAGCGGGCGCGGCTGAAATTGCCGTCGGGGCCGGCGAAGGCCCTGTTCTCGCGGATGCGGCTCGCGAGCGTGTCGTCGCCGAGGTCGACGCCGAGGGCGTGGGCCGCGTCGACCTGCAGCGCTTCGGAGACGAGGCTGTTCAGCACCTGCTGCGGTAGGCCGATCGCCTGCGCCTGGCTCGGGGTGATCGGGCTGCCGAGCTGCTGCGATAGCCGGTTCGCCTGCGCCTGATAGACGCGGGCGAAGTCCTGCGCGCTCACCGGCGTGCTGCCGACGCGGGCGACCTCGGTCGGGTTGACCTGGTTGACGAAGCCGGAAATGCCCCACACGGCGAAGGAGAGGACGAGGATGATGATGAGGATCTTCGCGAAGATCCCTTTCGATCCGCGCCGGAGTGCGTTGAGCATAATGAACTGGGCTTTGCTGTGGTTGTTCGGCGAACCCGCTGTTCCGCAGGCACGGCGATGATAAGAAGGGCAAAGAGTGCCCGCAAGGCACGCAAGGGAAAGGGCACGGGATGCTAATCGCTGGCAACTGGAAAATGAATGGCGACCCGTCCTCGATGGACGAATTCGGCCGCATGATCGCCAGGGCGCCGGAGGCGACGGCTCGTGGGGTGGACCTGATCGTCTGCCCCCCGGCCATCTTGATCGCGAAGTTCGTCGACCGGGCGACGGTGTCGAAGATCGGGATCGGCGGCCAGGACTGCCACGCCGAGCCGAAAGGGGCGCACACCGGCGACATCTCCGCCGAAATGCTGGCCGCCTGCGGGGCGACGGCGGTGATCGTCGGCCACTCCGAGCGCCGCACCGACCACGGCGAGACCGACGAGATGGTCGGCAAGAAGGCGCTCGCGGCGCAGCGGGCGGGCCTCACCGCCATCGTGTGCGTCGGCGAGACCGAGGCCGAGCGTGACGCCGGCGAGGCGGAGGCGGTGGTGGGCCGCCAGCTCGCGGGCTCGCTGCCCGAAGGGCTCGACCCGGCGCGACTCGTGGTCGCTTACGAGCCGGTCTGGGCGATCGGCACCGGCCGCACCCCCTCGCTCGACGACATCGCGGCGATGCACGCCTTCATCCGCGCGACGCTCACGGCCCGCTTCCCGGAGACGCCCGTGCAAATCCTCTATGGCGGGTCGGTAAAACCCTCCAATGCCGCCGAGATCCTCGCGGTGGAGAATGTCGACGGGGCCCTCGTGGGCGGCGCCAGCCTCAAGGCCGACGACTATCTCGGCATCGCCCTCGCGGCGCCCGCCGCCTGAGGCCTTCCGAACCGCACCATCGCGATCAGCAGATAGCCGAGCAGCAACCCGTTCAGCGTGTGCCACAGGAAGTGGGTGCCGATGGGGAGCGCTGCGCATACCGCCATGTCGACGGTGCGGAAGGTGAGCGAGACGGCGAAGATCGCCGCGGCGACGATCAGCGCGCCACCCGGTCCGCGTCGCCCCGAAAGGACGAGGGCGACGCCGACCAGGAGGAGGGCGGCGAGCGGCGGCAAATAGCCTTCCGAGCCGTTGAGCGAGACGCCCGCCCGGTCGAGGAGGGCGCCGCCGGCGACCGAGAAGACGATGAACCCCACCGTCGCCGCGCCGGCGGCCCACCAGGCGATCCCCACGAAGCGCCGCATCGCGAGTGCGAAATAGGTGAGGATGAAGAGCTGGATCGGCACGATGTCGGCGAACGCCGCCCACCGCGTCGCCACGGTGTGGAACAGGAAGGAGCCCACACCGACGGCGAGGGTGATCGCGACGAGCACGGCGAGCGGCCAGTCGAGCGATCTGCGCCGCAGAGCCACACGCAGCGCCACGAGGGCCGCCACCACGAAGGCGGCGTTGGTGACGGCGTTGAGCGGCTCGGCCCAGAACTCGGGGCCCAGCCGCTCGCAGTAGTTGTCGATGGCGGCGTTCCAGTCCACGGCGTCCTCCGCGAGCGGTCCCCGAGCCGGCCGGGACGGTCCGAAGGGTGGTCTCTGTGGCTCAGTCGGTCCGCCCGGCGAGGCTATCGTCGATCGACCGCGCCCGCACATAGGCCGGGCGCGCCGTCATCCGCGCGATCATCTCGGTGAAGGCGGGGCGGGGCTCCACGATCTTCATCAAGATCCCGAAGGTGATCTGGGCGCCGAGATAGAGGTCGGCGGCGGTGAAGTGGTCGCCGGCGAGATAGGGCCCGTCGGACAGCGCCCGTTCCACCACATCGAGCGTCCGGTCGACCGTGCCGTAGCCGAGCATCCGCTCCTTGTCCGGCTGCTCCTGATGGAGGGCGCGGGCGGTGACGGCGGCCTCCAGCGGCCCGGCCGCGAAGAACAGCCAGCGATAATAGGCGCCCCGCTCGCCCGGAGGCGGCGCGAGGCCGGCGTCGGGAAAGGCGTCGGCGAGGTAGGCGCAGATCGCGGCCAACTCCGTCACCACCGTGTCGTGATGGCGCAGGGCCGGCACCTTGCCCATCGGGTTCACCGCCAAATATTCCGGTGCCTTCATCGTCGTGTCATAGTCGAGCACGACGGTCGAATAGTCGGCGCCGATTTCCTCAAGCATCCAGCGGGCGGTGCGCCCGCGCGAGAGGGGATTCGTGTAGAGGATCAGATCGCCCATCGCGCGGCTCCTTCGGCGTCACAATGGCGCGAATCTAATGCGTCGAGCACCGGTCGGCGAGATTCATTGTGCCGCATCGGTTCCATATCTGGCACGGGCTGCTAAATCATAGGCTATCTCAACAGGACAAGGAGCACACGGTGGCGCTTGCGACCAAGGCAGACGAAATTTCCGAAATCGCTTTCGGCTTCATGGGGTCCAAGGCCCTCTTCGCCGCACTTCAGCTCGAGGTGTTCAGCCACCTCTCCAAGGGGCCGCAGACCGCGGCCGAGGTGGCCGAAGCCGCTGGCGTTCACGAGGATCGGATGCTCACGCTGCTGACGGCGCTCGCGGGCCTCGGCCTCGTCGCCTCCGAAGACGGCAAGTGGGTCAATGCGCCGGCCTCCGACGCCTTTCTGGTGAAGGGCGCGAAGTACGACTTCGGCGACTATCTGCGCCTCCAGGTGGGTCGCCAGATGTACGGCCTGCTCGATCAGATCGAGGGCGCCCTCACCAACGACCTGCCGGAAGAGGCGACCGCCTCCTACGCCGACTGGTTCTCCGATCCCAAGGAAGCCCGTCTCTATTCGGAGAGCCAGCACGCGGGCTCGCTCGGCCCGGCGCGCCAGCTCGTCAAGGGGCTCGACCTCTCGAAGGCGAAGACGATGCTCGACGTCGGCGGCGGCACCGGCGCCTTCGCCATCACCTTGTGCAAGGCCTTCCCGAACCTCACGGCGACCATCGTGGAGTTCCCCAACGTCGCCGCCATCGGCCGCGAGTATGTGGGCAAGGCGGGCCTTTCGGACCGCATCAAGTATGTGGAAGGCGACGGGCGGGAGGACATCTGGCCGAAGAACCAGGACGTTCTGTTGATGTCCTACCTCTTCTCCGGCATTCCGGGTGACGCCCACGAGCCGCTGATCGCCCGTGCCTTCGACCACCTCGCGCCCGGCGGCCGCTACCTCATCCACGACTTCATCGTGGATGCGGACCGCACCGGCCCCAAGCTCGCCGCCCTCTGGCAGCTCCAGCACACCGCCTTCACGCCGGAGGCGCGCTCGCTCGACACGGCCTGGCTCGCCGACGCGCTGGAGCGGGCCGGCTTCGAGAACGTCTCGGTGGACACGATGATCCCGGAGATGACGATGCTGGCGCAGGCGACGAAGCCCGCGTGACGCTCGGCGGGCGCCGCCCTGTGGCGGCGCCCGCACTCAGCCGGCCTGCGGCACCTCCGCCGTGCCGTACTCTTCGGCTTCGAGCACCTTTTCCTCGGCGATGAAGCGCTCGTAGTCCTCCCGCGGCAGCCGATCGCGCACCGCCATCACGAAGACGGCGAGGGAGAGGACGGCGACGATCACGCTGTCGAACGGATGGGGCACAATGCCGTAGCCGCCGCCGTAGCCCCCCATCAGCGACATCACCGTCAGCCCGACGAGGTAGGGCGCGAGCCACAGCGCGCCGCGCGGGGAGAGGTCTTCGCGTCCGCCGATCGCAAGGCGCAGCCCGAAGAGGGCGAGGCCGACGACGAGGAGCAGGAGTAACCGCCAGATGGTGTCCCAGCCCGACCAGTAGATCATCAAGGTGGCGACGGCGAAGCCCAGCGCGCCGAGGATCGGCGCGGCGGGGAGGCGGAAGGAGCGCTCGGCGGCGGGGTCGAGCGCGCGCAGCGACACCACCACCACCGGCCCCGCCACGAAGGAGAGGACGATCGCCGCCCCGTTGAGCGCCACGATCTCGGCGAACGGAATGCTCACGAGCAGGACCAGCGCCACCACGTAGTTGAGGAGCAGCGCCCAGAGCGGCACGCCGTAGGCGTTGAGCCTCGCGATGATGCCGGGAAAGACGCCGTTGTTGGCGATCGCCATGGCGAGGCGGCCGTTGGAGCCGACGGCGACGAGGGCGCCGCCGATGGGCGAGATCACCGCGGCGGCATTGAGCAGGCTGACGAGCCACAGGAGGCCGACGGCGGTGGCGAGGGCACCAAGCGGTCCCAGCGTGTGGGCCGATTCCACCGCCGCCCAGCCCGCCTCGAGCTGCGCCGGGTCGAGCGCGCCGATGAAGGCGATCTGGATGCCGCCGTAGACGACGAGGCAGATGACGACGGCGAGGATCAGCGCGAGCGGGATGGTGCGCTGCGGATCGCGCGTTTCTCCCGCCATGTCGATCGCGTGGCGGAAGCCGATGAAGGCGAACACCACGCCCCCCGAGGCGACGGCGGCGAAGATCCCGGACATGCCGTAGGGTGCGAAGCCCTCGTGCGCGACGAAGTTCTGCGGCTCGAAGCGGGCGGCGACGATCGCCACCAGGAAGATCATCGGGATCACCAGCTTGAGCCAGGTGAGGGTGGTGTTGATCTTGGCGAACCAGGCGACGCCGAAGGCGTTGACGAGGGTGAAGACGAGGAGAAGCGCCGCGGCGGCGGCGTAGCCGAGCACGGTGAGCCCGTCGCCCTCACCCTGATGGAGGCCCGGCAGATAGGCCGAGGCGTAGCGCAGCGCCGCTTCGACCTCGATCGGGGCGGTGGTGCAGTAGCCTGCCCACGCGCTCCAGCCGAGGACCATCGCGAGCAGCCGCCCGTGGCTGAACTGGGGGATGCGGGCGATGCCGCCGGCGACGGGAAAGAGCGCGGTGATCTCGGCGAAGGCGAGGGCGAGAAGCAGCATCGCCACCGCGCCGATGCCCCAGGCGAGCACCGCCGCGGGGCCCGCGAGCTGGCTCGCCAGCAGCGGCGCGAACAGCCAGCCGGAGCCCAGAACGCCGCCGACGGCGACGAAGGTGAGGCCCACGAGGCCGATCTCACGCTGCATCGCCATGGTCGACCTCCACGCCCAGTTCGCGGCACGAACGTGCCGCCGATCCGGCCGAGACGACCGACCACTCGCCGCATTCTCTCGGCAATCTTCGAGCCCTGCAACCGCCGCGGCGGGCCGGGATCAGATGTCCAGCGCGTCGGCCTCGGCGAACGCGGCGTTCTCCTGGATGAAGGCGAAGCGGGCCTCGGGCTTGTTGCCCATGAGGCGATCGATGGTGGAGCGGGTCGCGTCCGGCTCGCTGGCGATGACGACACGCAGCAGCGTGCGCGTCTTCGGGTCCATGGTGGTCTCCTTGAGCTGACCCGGCATCATCTCGCCGAGGCCCTTGAAGCGGCCGATCTCCATCTTCTTGTCGCGGTTGAACTCGCTGGCGAGCAGCGCCTCGCGGTGGGCGTCGTCGCGGGCATAGAGCGTCTTCGCCCCCTGCGTCAGCTTGTAGAGCGGCGGCACGGCGAGGAAGAGGTGGCCGGCGTCGATCAGCCCCGGCATCTCGCGGTAGAAGAAGGTGATGAGGAGCGAGGCGATGTGGGCTCCGTCGACGTCCGCGTCGGTCATGATGATGACGCGCTCGTAGCGCAGCTTCGTGAGGTCGAAATCCTTGCGCATGCCGCAGCCGAGGGCGAGCACGAGGTCGGAGAGCTGCTGGTTGGCGCTCACCTTCTCCCGCCCGGCGTTGGCGACGTTGAGGATCTTGCCGCGCAGGGGAAGCACCGCCTGGGTGGCGCGGGCGCGGGCCTGCTTGGCCGATCCGCCGGCCGAGTCGCCCTCCACGATGAAGATCTCGGTGTCGTCGGCCTTCGACTGGGTGCAGTCGGCGAGCTTGCCGGGAAGGCGCGTCTTGCGCGTGGCGGAGCGGCGGGCGACGTCCTTCTCGGCGCGCCGCCGCAGCCGCTCGTCGGACTTCGCGACCACCGCGTCGAGCACTTCGGTGCCGCGGGCGCGGTCGAGGGCGAGCCACTCCTCGAAGCTCTCGCGCACCGCGTTCTCAACCTGACGCGTGGCGATGCTGGAGGACAGCTTGTCCTTCGTCTGACCCACGAACTCCGGCTCGCGCACGAACACGGAGAGGACGGCGGCGGTGGCGGCGACCACGTCGTCGCCCGTCACCTGGGCGATCTTCTTGTTGCCGACGCGCTCGCCATGGGTCTTCAGCGCCTTGAGGAGGGCGTTGCGCAGCCCGGTGACGTGCGTGCCGCCCTCGGGCGTCGGGATGGTGTTGCAGTAGGAGCGGGTGAACTCGTCGACCGGCACGAAGCCGACGGCCCATTCGACCGAGCCCTTGCGCCCGGCCTCGCCGGCGCGCCCGGCGAAGATCGCATCGACCACCGTCGGCCGACCGGCGAGCTCGGCGGACAGGAAGTCGGCGAGGCCGCCGGGGAAGTGGAAGTTCGCCTCCGCGGGCGGCGCACCGTCGCCTTCGAGCAGCGAGGGGTCGCAGCGCCAGCGCAATTCGGCGCTCGCGAAGAGGTAGGCCTTGGCGCGCGTCTGGCCGAACAGCCGCTTGGGGTCGAAGCGGCAGTCCTTGAAGATCAGCGGATCGGGACGGAACGACACCGTGGTGCCACGCCGGTTGGGGGCGGCGCCGACCTCCTGAAGCGGCCCGTCGGGATGGCCGCGCGAAAAGGTCTGGCGGTAGAGCTTCTTGCCGCGGGCGACCTCGACCACGAGCTCCTCCGACAGCGCGTTCACCACCGACACGCCGACGCCGTGGAGGCCGCCGGACGCCTCGTAGGCCTTGGAATCGAACTTTCCGCCGGCGTGGAGCGTCGTCATGATGACTTCGAGCGCCGACTTGTCGGGAAAGCGGGGGTGCGGCTCCACCGGAATGCCGCGGCCGTTGTCGGTCACGCTGATGCGGCCGGGCTCGACGCGCACCTCGATGAAGCTCGCGTGGCCAGCGACGGCCTCGTCCATCGCATTGTCGAGCACCTCGGCGAAGAGGTGGTGGAGGGCCCGCTGGTCCGTGCCGCCGATATACATGCCCGGACGCCGGCGGACCGGCTCGAGCCCTTCCAGCACCTCGATGTCGGCGGCGGTGTAGCCGGCCTCGCCGCCGTCGCCGGCAATGGGCGCGCGTGCGTTGGCGCGGCTCTCCTTCGACGGGGTGCGCGTGCGCGACGTCTGCGCGCGGGGGGCCGCCGGCTCGCGGCTGTCGTCGCTGAAAAGGTCCTTGTCGGCCATTCTCGCCCTCGTGCTGCGGGCCACTAAGTAGCGAATGAAGCCCGCCGTGGCGACGGCGGGCGGAGAGTTGACCCCCGAAAACGGCATCTTCGTGCCGATTTGACACCAAGGAGTGAACCCATGATCGCAACGGATACTGCGCTGGGGCTCGACGCGCCGGACTTCACCCTGCCGGCGACGGATGGACGGATGGTGTCGCTCGCCGACATCATGATGGACCACGGCGCCGTCGTCGCCTTCATCTGCAATCATTGTCCCTATGTGGTGGCGGCGGCGCGGCGCATTGCCGACGACGCGCGCACGCTGATGGGCGAGGGGGTCGGCTTCGTCGCCATCTGCAGCAACGATGCCAGCCGCTATCCGGCCGATTCGTTCGAGCGGATGGGCGAGTTCGCCACGGCCTACGGCTTCGCCTTTCCCTATCTGCACGACGAGGATCAGCGTGTCGCTGCGGCGTATGGTGCGGTGGTGACGCCGGACTTCTTCGGCCTCGATGGGCGAGGGCGGCTGCGCTATCGTGGTCGCCTCGACGCCGGCGGAAGCGGTCGCCTGCCGCCCGAGGCGCCGCGCGAGCTCGTCGACGCGATGCGCACCGTCGCCGCGACGGGCGACGGCCCGGCGAGGCAGCACCCGCCGGTGGGGTGCTCCATCAAGTGGCGTGTCTGAAAAAACGAACCGGCCGGCGGACATGCCACCGGCCGGCCGTTGGGCGCCTCCCTCGACGCTGACGCTCTCGTCGCCATCGCGGCTCTTCGACCGCTTCGTGGCGACGGCAGCGGATCCGTGGGGGCGGGTGACGATCGGCCCGGCCGTCCCTGGATCCAGACGTTCTCTATCCAACACCCGACAGGTTCCCGTCAGGCGTGGTGGTAAGCTTGTTCTTTGCGGCCGAAGCCATTTTTCTTCTGTGGCAGAAGGCTGGCGAACAACGCGAACCGTGTGCCGTTGGGGGAGACAATTGAAGGCACATGTCGAGCACGGCAAGCCTTAAATTTCTATGCGATGATAATTTAATGCTAGACAAGATGAACGCGAGTCGCTCCACGGCCTACTTTTGCACTGCAACATAGCGGTCGATCGTCGGACGAGATCACCATGGGCCTGTGGATGATCGGGGGGGCACGGCGCGGGCCGCGGCTGGGACACTTGGTGTGGCGATCGGGCCACGATCGGGCCGACCGCCAGGCAATGCGGCATTTTCTGTCCACCGATCGTCCCGCCACGCGGGCCGAAGCTCGGGCGAAGCTGGGGACGATCCGATCCTGCTTGTGCTCAAGGGGGCGCCAATGGGCCGCAATGCCTTGTCAGCGCGCAGAATCATGGCAACATCGGGATCGTGTTCAACGCAGTGAAAGGAGGTGATCCAATGTCGAGTGGGATTTCTGTGCGGACGGCGACGTCTGGATCGAAACGGCGGACTGAAGAGCAGCCTCTTTCTCTCTGCTGAACGATCGGGTTGACGCCGGGCTCACTGTCCGCCGTTTCTCACGAGGGGTCGCGCAAGCGGCCCCTTTTGTTTTGGCGCGCCGATCAGGCGAGCGGTGGCTCGCCGACGCTCGGCCAGTAGGTGCCGACGCTCCACAGGTTGGCTTCCGGGTCGCGAAAGGCGAAGTCGCGGCTGCCATAGTCGGTGTCGTGGGGATCCATCGCGATGGTCGCGCCCGCGGCGATCACCTTGGCGTGGAGCGCATCGGGGTCGGCGACGGCGAGGTAGAGGGCGTCGGTGCGCCGCCCGTCGAGGTCGCCGGCGAGCTCGCCATAGGCGTCGTCACGCGCCGTGCCGAGCATCAGGATCGAGGAGCCGTAGGCGAGTTCGGCGTGCTTGACCGCCGCGCCCTCGCGGTAGGCGGCCCTCAGGGTGAAGCCGACGACGTCGGTGAGGAAGGCGATCATCGCGTCCGCATCGCGGCAGCGCAGGGTGGGATAGAGCCGCGGCGGCTCGACGGGAGTCTTCGTCATGGGGGCCTCGCTTCGGGTTCCGTGCCGCCATCTGGGGCGAGGGCCGTGGGCGAGGCTTGAAGAAATGTCGGCTCAGTCGAGGGGCTCGGGGCGGCGCAGGCGCGGGTCGAGATGGGCGCGGCGATGCGCCCAGGCGGAGGGCGTCTCGCCGGCGAAGGCCCGGAACTCGCGGGCAAGGTGCGCCTGGTCGCTGTAGCCGGCCGCGACCGCGATGGCGGCCCACCCCGTCTCCCCGCCACCCTCGGCAAGAGCGCAGGCGGACTGGAAGCGCACGATGCGCCCCACCGCCTTGGGCGGCAGGCCCAAGGTCGCCCGGACGCACGCCGAGAGGTGCTGGCGGCTCACCCCGATGTCGTCGGCGATCGCGGCGACCGGCCGCCGACCCCCGCTCGCGAGGAGGTCGTGGAGGGCGTGCCGCACCGTCGCGCCGGGCGGCGTGCCGACGCGGGGGAGGAGGAAGGCTTCGACGAGGTCGCAGCGCGCTCCCCAATCGCTGGTCGCGCCGAGGCGGTCGACGAGATCGCGCCCGTCGCGGCCGAAGAGGGCGCCGACGTCGACCATCCGGTCCGCCATCGCGGCGAGGAGGCCGCCGAACAGGCGACAGGCGCCGCTGAGCGTGAAGTTGACTTGCACGCACTCCGCGCCGCCGTCGGAGAGGATGTGGACGGGCCGCGCCGACACGCCGGCGCCGAAGCTCGGCTGGGCGTCGGCCGCCGTCGGCTCCCGCCCGAGGCCGATCCGGAAGGGGGTACCGAGGTTGATGATGAGCGGCACCGTGAGGCTCGCCGTCTCGCGCTGGGGCGGCGACAGGCCGCGCTCGCGATAGACGACGATCTCGCGCACCAGCCCCGCGAGCGGCGGGGAGGGGGCGCGCCGCAGCAGCGCGAAGGGCGGCGTCATCCGCCGTGCCCGCCGCGAGTGGGCGCGCCGCAGGTCTCGAGGGGCCGAAGGGGAGGTGGGCGCAGGCGGATCGGCGCGCCCACGGCGACCTCAGACGTCGAGGGTCACGACCACCGGGACGTGGTCGGACGGCTTCTCCCAGCCCCGCGTCTGCTTTTCGACGTTGACGCCCGACAAGCGGTCGGCGGCGGCGGGGGAGAGCATCAGGTGGTCGATGCGGATGCCGTTGTTCTTCTGCCAGGCGCCGGCCTGATAGTCCCAGAAGGTATAGATCCCCTCGTCACGGCTAACGGCGCGCTGGGCGTCGGTGTAGCCGAGATTGACGAGGGCGCGGTGCCGGCTGCGGCTCTCGGGCTGGAACAGGGCATCGTCGACCCAGCGGTCGGGAAAGCGGGCGTCCTTCGGCTCGGGGATCACGTTGTAGTCGCCCGCGAGGACGATCGGCTCGTCGGTCGCAAGGAGCTCCTGCGCGTGGGCGAGCATCCGGTCCATCCAGGCGAGCTTATAGGGGAACTTGTCGGTGTCGACAGGATTGCCGTTGGGCAGGTAGAGGCTCGCCACCCGCACCGCGCCGGTGTCGGTCGATACCGTCGCCTCGATCCAGCGGGAGTGGGCATCGTCGTCGTCGCCGGGCAGGCGGCAGGTGATGTCCTCGAGCGGCCGCTTGGACAGGAGGGCGACGCCGTTGAAGCCCTTCTGCCCGTGCGTCGCCACGTTGTAGCCGAGCCGCTCGATCGCCTCGGCGGGGAACGCCTCGTCGACCGACTTGATCTCCTGCAGGCACACGACGTCGGGCTCGGCCTCGCCGAGCCACCGCGTCAGCCCGTCGATGCGGGCCTTGACCCCGTTGATGTTCCAGGTCGCGATCTTCACAGCAGCGAGAAGGACGTGCCGCACCCGCAGCTCGACTGCGCGTTGGGATTCTTGATCTGGAAGGACTGGCCCATCAGATCGTCCACGAAGTCGAGCTCGGCGCCGGCGAGGAAGGGGAGCGACACGGGGTCGACCACCACGGTCGCCGCCTCGCCCTCGATCACGAGATCGTCGGCCTCCGGCCCGTCCACCAGGTCGTAGCGATACTGGAAGCCGGAGCAGCCGCCCCCCTCCACCGACACGCGCAGCGCGCGCGCCTCTTCGCTCGACAAGATCTTGGCCACCCGCGTCAGCGCGCGGTCGGTTACCTGAAAGGATGCGTCGGTCATAGCGCTCGACCCTCGGAAACTGTTACCCCCCTTGATATAGGTTGCATGCGACAGACGCCAGAATCAGGAGCTGAGCCGTTGCAGAATGTGCGTCCTTCGCCGCGCTTGCTCGCCCCCTTCGCCACGGATCCCGGGAAGAGCCGCGGCCGCCGCATCGCCGAGCCGCCGTCGTCGACACGCACGCCCTTCCAGCGCGACCGGGACCGAATCGTCCACTCCTCGGCCTTCCGGCGGCTGACCCACAAGACGCAGGTGTTCATCACCACCGAGGGCGATCACTACCGCTCCCGCCTGACCCACAGCCTGGAGGTCGCCCAGGTCGCCGGCTCCATCGCCCGCGTCCTCTCGCTCGACGAGGACCTCACCGAAGCGCTCGCCCTCTCCCACGATTTCGGCCACACCCCCTTCGGCCACGAGGGCGAGCGGATCCTCGACGATCTGATGGCCGGCTATGGCGGGTTCGACCACAATGTGCAGGCCTACCGCATCGTGACGCGGCTCGAGCGGCGCTACGCCCATTTCGACGGCCTGAACCTCACCTACGAGATGCTCGAGGGCCTCGTGAAGCACAACGGGCCGCCCTCGCCGGACGGCCCGTTCATGGCCGAGGCCGAGCTCGAGGATCTCGACCTCACGTCGGAGGCGAGTCTCGAGGCGCAGATCGCCGCGATCTCCGACGACATCGCCTACGACTGCCACGACATCGACGACGGGCTGCGCGCCTGCATCCTGACCTTCGAGGTGCTGCGCGAGGTGCCGCTCGTCGCGACCGTCATCGACGAGGTGGACGCCGAGGCGCCGGGCCTCGTGCCGGTGCGCCGCACCCATGAGATCGTCCGTCGCCTGCTGACGCGGATGATCGAGGACGTGATCGCCGAGACGATCCGGCGCATGGCGCGCGCCGGTGTCGCGACGGCGCGGGACGTGGCGCGCCATCGCGGCCGGCTCGTCGCCTTTTCTGAGGAGATGGCCCTCGCGGAGAAGGCGTTGAAGCGCCTCCTCTACCGCGAGCTCTACCGCGACAGCGACGTGCTCGCCGCCCGCGAGAAGGCGGGGCGCGTGGTGCGCGAGCTCTTCGAGGTGTTCGCCTCCGATCCGGCCCTCCTGCCGGCCGACTGGCGGGTGGAGGCGGACAGCGAGGCACGGCGGTTGCGCCGGACCTGCGACTACATCGCCGGGATGACGGACCGGTTCGCCCTCGGCGAGCACCGCCGTCTGGTGGGCGGGACCCCCGACCTCGGCTGAGCCTGCCCGCTCGGGCGGCCGGCAGCCATGCGTGCCGAGGCGCCTCGCTTTGGCCGACGTCTCTTGATAAGAGGCGCCGCACAACCACCGGCACAGGCGACCATGCACCTCTTCGAGACACTGAAACAGCGCGTCACCACCATCGCTCAGGGGGAGGGCCTGTCGGTCGGTCTCGATCGCATCGCCGTGGAGACGCCGCGTGATCCCACCCACGGTGACCTCGCGACCAACGCCGCGATGGTGCTCGCGAAGCCCGCCAAGCGCAATCCGCGCGAGCTCGGCGAGATCATCGCCGCGCGCCTCGTCGAGGATCCGCTGGTCGCGGGGGCGAGCGTCGCCGGGCCGGGCTTCGTCAACATCACCATCGCGCCGGAAGCGGGGGCGAAGGTGGTGAAGGCGGCGCTCGACGGGGCGGCCTTCACGCGCCTTGCCGAGACCGACGCGCCGCAGAAGGTGAACGTCGAATACGTCTCGGCCAATCCCACCGGGCCGCTTCATGTCGGCCATGCGCGCGGCGCCGTCGTGGGCGATGCGCTGGCGAACGTGCTCGCCCTGCGGGGGCACGCCGTCACGCGGGAATATTACATCAACGACGCCGGATCGCAGGTCGACGCGCTCGCCCGATCCGCCTTCCTGCGCTATCGCGAGGCGCTCGGCGAGACCATCGAGATCCCGTCCGGCCTCTATCCCGGCGACTATCTGGTGCCGGTCGGCGAGGCGCTCGCCCGCGAGCACGGCGAGGCGCTGCGCGACATGGCGGAAGAGGCGTGGCTGCCGATCGTGCGCGAAGTGTCGATCGCGGCGATGATGGCGGCCGTGCGGGAGGATCTCGACGTCTTGCAGATCCGGCACGAGGTGTTCTTCTCCGAGCGGAGCCTCCAGGTGCCGACGGACATCGTCGCCGCCACCATCCAGCGGCTCGAAGGGGAAGGGCTGATCTATCAGGGCGTCCTGCCGCGGCCGAAGGGGCAGGCGGACGACTGGGAGGATCGCGAGCAGACACTCTTCCGCTCCACCCAATATGGCGACGACATCGACCGGGCGCTGAAGAAGTCGGACGGCTCATACACCTATTTCGCGTCGGACATCGCCTACCACGACGACAAGATTCAGCGCGGCTTCGACCGGCTCATCGACGTGCTCGGTGCCGACCATGGCGGCTACGTGAAGCGGATGACGGCGGCCGTCGCGGCGCTCAGCCACGAAAAAGTGCAGCTCGACTGTCTACTTTGCCAACTTGTTAAGCTCTACCGGGCGGGCGAGCCGGTGAAAATGTCGAAGCGGGCCGGCGATTTCGTGACGCTGCGCGACGTCGTCGACGAGGTCGGCGCCGATCCGGTGCGCTTCATGATGCTCTACCGCAAGTCCGACGCTCCGCTCGATTTCGACTTCGCCAAGGTGACGGAGCAGAGCCGCGACAACCCGGTATTCTACGTGCAATACGCCCACGCCCGCTGCGCTTCGGCGAAGCGGCAGGCGGTCGAGGCGCTGGGTGCCGACGTGCTCGACGATCTCTCGGAGGCGGCGGCCGAGCAGCTTGTGGATGCCGGGGAGAAGGCGCTGATCATCCTGCTCGCCCAATGGCCGCAAGTGCTGGCGGCGGCAGCGGATTCGGCCGAGCCGCACCGCGTTGCCTTCTATCTTCATGAACTTGCATCGGCCTTGCATACGCAATGGAACAGAGGCAAGGATGACACGGCGCTACGGTTCGTTAATGCCGAGGCGCGAGACTTGACGCGGGCGCGCCTCGCGCTCGTCGAAGCGGTCCAGGCGGTGTTGCGCACGGGTCTCTCGGCGTTAGGCGTCAGCGCTCCGAGCGAGATGCGGTAACGGCACCATGCCGCAGCACGCTCTTCGGGACAGTCGTGCCCGGGGGGCAGGCCACGGGAGTGTGCGAGTTGAGTGGCGGGCGAACCATGAATGGTCCGACGCGGTCCACATCGTTCGATCGACGTGCGCCCCTGAGGGCGGGCGATCATCGTAGTGCGGGCGCCGCAGATGTGTTCGATGAACTTGATCAGTTCGTCGATTCCGAGCCTGTCGGTTGGGCCTCGGGCCCCCGTCGGCCGTCCCGTGCCCCGATCGCCCGCGACGATGATACGGCGCCGGGCGCCGAGCGCGAGCCCCGCGACGCCGAACCGGAGCCGCAGGCCGAGGAGCGGGCCGACGCGGCCTTCAGCCAGCAAGCGGCGACGGGCCGGCGCGATGCGTTCGCCAAGCGGCTGAGCGACGAGCTGTCGCGGCCGCCGGAGGCGAAACCCCAGTCCAAGCCGCAACCGCAGCCCCAATCGCAGTCTCGGCCGCAGTCCGGGCCGGAGCGAGGGGACGAGGAGCCGCCGCGGCGGCAGCGCGTCGAGCAGCCGTCGCGCGAGGGGGCGTCCGAGCGGTCGGTTGCCCGCGCCGCCGACGACGCCTCCGTGAGGAGGGAGACGGCGCGTCCCGTCGCGGATACGGCCGAGCGGCCGGAGATCGCTGCCTCCGCGAATCCGGAGGAGGCGGCCCTCCCGTCCACGCCGGCCGACGCGCTCGAGTGGGAGCTCGACAACGCCATCGGTGCGATCATCGCCAACGGCCGCGCGCCGCAGGAAGAGCCCCCGCCGCTGCCGCCGCCGGTACCGGTCGCGCAGGAGCCCGAGCCGGTTCGCGCTGCGCCGCCGCCGCCTCCTCCGCCCGCTCCGGTCCGGAAGGCCGACAAGGTGGAGAAGGTGGAGCGGGCGCCGACGCCCCCCGTCGGTACCGCGCCGTTGAGCGGCAAGCGCGTGAAGCCCATCCCCACCTTCCGCTTCGAGCGGCGGGAGGAGCCGGCCGAGCCGTTCCCGGTCGCCCCGCCCGACGCCGACGACCCCCTCGCGAGCGTCTTCTTCCCCGACGCTCGCGACGCCTTCAAGAAGGCCCATCCCTACGACGATGACGAGGGACATCTCTCCGAGCTCGAGCAGATCGAGGTGGTCGATCCCGACGATCTCGACGACTACGAGACCGGCTACGACGAATATGAGGAGCTGCCGCCGTCGCTGAGCCGGGCGGCGCGGCCGGTGCGTCGTGGTCGCCTGTCGCTGCGCTCGCCGCTGATGCTGTCGCTGATCGGTGGCGGCGTGGTGGTGGTCCTCGCGGCGCTCGTCGGGCTGCTCGGCCTTTCGAGCTCCGACTCGCCGACGGGCGCGCCGCCGGTGATCCACGCCGACGCGCGCAACGTGAAGGTGCGGCCGGAGGATACCGGCAGCGACGCCCGTCCCGACATCACCGAGCGAGCCGCCCTCGGCGAGACCGACCGGCTGGTGATGCCCGAGCGGGTGCGGCTCGAGCCGACCATCGCGACGCCGCCGCCGGACGAGGACGAGGGGCTCGTCTCGCGCCAGGTGCGCACCGTGGTGGTGCGCCCCGACGGCACCATCGTGCCGGCCTCCACCGTCAACGACCGCGCCGCCGACAGCGTCGCCCGTCGCTCCGAGACGCCGAGCGAGCCCGAGCCGCAGGACGTGCCGAGCGAGCCGGCGGTGGCGAGCGGCGGCGCCGTCAGCCCTCTCGATCAGACGCCGCCGGCGCAGACCACCGACAACGACGCCGATGCCGAGGCGGCGCCCGCCTACGACCCCGCCGGCGAGGCGGACGACGTGCTGGTGCCCCGTCCGCGGCCGGCGCCGCCGCGCCCCACCCACACCGCGAGCGCCTCGACCCCGACTTCGACCAGCGGCCCGGTGGACCTCACCCCGTCGACGGCGCGCACCTCGCAGCCCGAGACCCGGGCCCAGCCGCAGCGCCAGACCCAGGCCGAGACCAGCGTGGTGCGCCCCTCCGAGGTCACCGCCTACGCGGCGCCGGCGAGCCCGGCGGCCAGCGCACCGTGGGCCGTGCAGGTCTCCTCGCAGCGCAGCCGGGCGGACGCGGAGCGCTCCTTCCGCAACCTGCAGCGGCGCTATCCGGCGATCCTCGGCAACGTGGAGCCGCTCATCGTCCCCGCCACCGTGGGCGACCGCGGCCAGTTCTACCGCGTGCGCATCGCGGCGCAGTCGCGCAGCGAGGCCGCGAGCCTCTGCCAGCGGCTGAAGTCGGCCGGGGCGGACTGCTTCATCGGGCGCAACTGAGGCGATGCGCGCCCCTCTCATCGTGGGTCTGGCCGGCACCGGCCTCGGCGAGGCGGAGTGCGCCTTTCTTGCCCGGGTCCGGCCGTTCGGGCTGATCCTCTTCCGTCGCAATCTCGGCACTGCCGAGGCGATCGCGACGCTGATCGCGGAGGCGAAGGCGGCGTCGGGTGCGAGCCTCGTGTTCGTCGACCAGGAGGGCGGACGCGTCCAGCGCCTGCGCCCGCCGCTCGCGCCGCGCTACCCGGCGGCCGCCGTCATCGGCGCGCTCCATCGCCGCGACCCGGCGGCGGGACGGCGGGCCGCCTTCCTCGCCGGGCGGCTCATCGCCGCCGATCTGCTGCCCTTCGGCTTCAACGCGCCGTGCCTTCCCGTCGCCGACGTGCCGGTGCCGGGCGCGCACGACGTCATCGGCGATCGTGCCTACGGCGCGGAGCCGGAGCGCGTCGCGATCCTCGCGGGCGCGGCCGCGGAAGGGGTGCTCTCGGTGGGCGCCTTGCCGGTGGTGAAGCACATCCCGGGTCATGGTCGCGCCTTCGCCGACAGCCACCTGTCGCTCCCCGTGGTGGATGCGTCCCGCGCGGCGCTCGACGCCGACTTCGCCCCGTTCCGCGCGCTCGCCGCGATGCCGGCGGCAATGACCGCGCACGTCGTCTACACCGCGCTCGACGCGAGCCGCCCGGCGACCCTCTCGCCCACCGTCGTCGGCGACACGATCCGCGGCGAGATCGGCTTCGACGGCCTGCTGATGACCGACGACATCTCGATGGGCGCGCTGACCGGCGACATCGGCGAGAACGCCGCCGCCGCCATCGCCGCCGGCTGCGACTGCGTCCTCCATTGCAACGGCGACCTCGGCGAGATGGAGCGGATCGCCGCGGCGCTGCCGCCGATGGGCGAGGCCGCGGCGCGTCGCCTCGCCGCCTGCGAGGCGGTGCTCGGCCGCGAGCCGGGGGACCTTGCCGACGAGCGGGCCGAGTTCGTCGACCTCGTCGGAACGCCGGCGTGAGCGTCGACGACTTCGAGGATCCGCCCCGCGCGCCCGCGCTTCCCGTCAACGACGAGGGCATGCTGGTCGTCGACCTCGCGGGCTACGAAGGTCCGCTCGACCTTCTTCTCGACCTCGCCCGCCGCAATCAGATCGACCTCACCTCCATCAAGATCCTGCCGCTCGCCGAGCAATATCTCGACTTCGTGCAGCGGGCGAAGGCGCTGCGGATCGAGCTCGCCGCCGACATTCTGGTGATGGCGGCCTGGCTCGCCTTCCTCAAGAGCCGCCTCATCGCGCCCGCCGAGGACGACGAGGGTGCCGACGGGGAGGAGCTCGCCGAGGATCTCGCCTTCCGCCTGCGACGCCTGGAGGCGATGCGGGAGGCGGCCGACCGCCTCTTCGCCCGTCCGCGGCTCGGTCGCGAGGTGTTCGGCCGCGGTGCGCCGGAGGTCACGACGGTGCGCCAGGAGCGCACCTTCAAAGGCTCGCTCTACGATCTCCTCACCGCCTACGGCGCGATCCGTCAGGACGAGATCGTGCGCGAGACCACCATGGAGAAGCGGCCGGTGTTCTCGCTGGTCGACGCGCGGCGGGTGATGGAGCGCATCGTCGGCGGGCATGCCGACTGGCTGCCGCTCGACGTGCTGGTACAGGCGATGCCACCGGGGCAGGATCGCCGGGCCGTCATCGCGAGCACCTTCGGCGCGGCGTTGGAGATGGCCCGCGAAGGCAAGATCTCGGTGCGCCAGAACGGCCCGTTCGCGCCGCTCTTCCTGCGCGCCACCACGGAAGCTGAGAGGAGGGAGGCCGATGGCTGAGACGGTCACTCTGTTCGGCGGCGATCCGCGGCAGGGCGAGCGGCTGAGGGAGCTCGAGGCGGTACTCTTCGCCGCCGCGATGCCCCTGAGCGAGGCGGCGCTGACGGAGCGGCTGCCGGAGGAGACCAACCTCGACGAGCGCCTGCGCCAGCTCCAGACCATCTACGCCAACCGGGGTGTCAATCTCGTGGAGGTGGCCGACGGGTGGGCCTTCCGCACCGCGCCGGACCTTGCCCACCTGATGACCGCCGAGCGCGTCTCGGAGCGACGCCTGTCGCGCGCCGCCATGGAGACGCTCGCGATCATCGCCTACCATCAGCCGGTGACCCGGGCCGAGATCGAGGAGGTGCGCGGCGTCGCCGTCGCCAAGGGCACGCTCGACATTCTGCTCGAGACCGGCTGGGTGCGGCTGCGCGGCCGACGCCGCGTGCCCGGGCGACCCGTGACGTTCGGCACCACCGGCGCCTTCTTGGAGGCGTTCACCCTCGCCACCATCTCCGACTTGCCGGGCCTCGACGATCTGCGCGGGGCGGGGCTTCTGGAAGGCACGCCGCCGGCGGGCTTTTCGATCCCGCTGCCGCGCGACGACGATGCCCTCGACCCCGACGAGGACCCCCTCGATGCAGATGACGGCGAGCCGCGCTGATCCAAAGTCGCCCCAGGGCGAGCCCGCTCCGCTCGCCATGGAGGGAATCGGCTACTCGATCGGTGGTCGGCGGATCCTGTCGGACGTGTCGCTGACGGTCGCGCCGCGCGAGATCGTGTGCCTGCTCGGCCCGTCCGGCTGCGGCAAGACGACGCTGCTGCGCATTGCCGCCGGCATCGAGCGGCAGGACGAGGGGACGGTGCGGATCGCCGGCACCGTCGTCGCCGATCGGCATACCTTCGTGCCCGCCGAGGCGCGCAAGATCGGCTTCGTGTTTCAGGACCTCGCCCTGTTTCCGCATCTCCGGGTGGCCGACAACGTGCTCTACGGCCTGTCCGTCAAGGCGCGCGGCCCGCGTCAGGCGAGCGAGGCGCTCGCCCATGTCGGCCTCGAGGGCTACGAGCGGGCCTATCCGCATCAGCTCTCCGGCGGTCAGCAGCAGCGCGTGGCGCTGACGCGCGCCCTGTTGCCGGCGCCGCGCGTGGTGCTCTTCGACGAGCCGTTCTCCGGCCTCGATCGGGGGCTGCGCGACACCGTGCGCGAGGACACGGTGCGGATCCTGCGCGAGCGGCAGGCGACCGCCGTCATCGTCACCCACGATCCGGAGGAGGCGCTTGCCATGGCCGACCGCATCGCGCTGATGCGCGAGGGGCGGATCGTGCAGACGGCGACGCCGGAGGAGATCTGGCGCTGGCCGGTCGACCTTGAGGCGGCGCGGGTGTTCTCGAGCCTCAACAGCTTCACCGGCCGCGTCGAGGGCGGCATCGTGGAGACGCCCGTCGGACGCGTGCCGGTCGGGGCCGAGCGGGAGGGGGAGCGCCTCGTCGTCGCCTTCCGACCGGAGGCGCTGCGCGTCTTTCCGGTGGACCGCGGGGCGGGGGTGGAGGCGACGGTGGAGCAGCGCCGCTTCTTCGGCACCCACGTCGAAATCGTGGCGCGGGTCGGGGAGGTGGTTCTGAAGTTGCGGGCCGATCCCTATCTCGTGCCCCATGCGGAGACGGTGCGGGTGGTGCCGGACCTGCGTCAGGCGATCATCCTGCCGGTCGGTGAATAAACCCATAGGCGCGGGCGTTCTCACGCGCTATAGGTGGCGGCCGGAGCCGTGTTAGGGATACCCGATACGGCGGACGATGCGTCGAGCGCCGAGGCTCGCCGGCGGCGGGCAGTGTAGGGGCGCTTTGGTAAACAGAGGATAAGTGACCATGGGTATCAGCGTCTGGCAGATCCTCATCATCGGTGTGATCCTGGTGCTCCTCTTCGGGCGCGGCAAGATCTCCGATCTGATGGGTGACGTCGCCAAAGGCATCAAGAGCTTCAAGAAGGGCATGGCGGAGGACGACGACGACACGTCGACCACCGCGCGCACCATCGATCATGAGCCAGCATCCACGGTGAACACGAAGGATGCCCAGAACAGCCGTAACGCCTGAGATAAGGCCAGCGGCCAGTGTTTGACGTTGCCTGGACGGAAATCCTCGTCGTCGCGGTGATCGCCATCATCGTCGTGGGTCCGAAGGAGCTGCCGGGCATGCTGCGCGCCTTCGGCAAGACGTTCGGTCAGGTCCGACGGACCGCGCGCGAGTTCCAGAACACCTTCAACGACGCTCTGCGCGAGGCGGAGCGTCAGGCGAACCTCGACGAGGTGAAGAAGGATCTCAACGCGGTGCGGACGATGGATCCGACGAAGGACCTCAAGAAGGGCCTCGACGACGCCAAGAAGGAGCTCGGCGCCAAGGTGAGCGACGCCGCTCCCCCGAAGCCTGACGCCGCGCCGATGCCGGCGGCGGCCGCGGAGCCCGCACCGGCGCAAGCTCCCGTCGCGCCCGCGCCATCTGCCGAAGCGCCTGCCGCGCCGGCGCCGGCGTCATCCTCACACGCGTCATCCCCGGAGGCGGTCGAGCCTGCCGCCGCCGGAGCGGAGCGGCGATGACGCACGACGACATCGAGGCGTCGAAGGCGCCGCTCATCGACCACCTCATCGAGCTGCGCTCGCGGCTGATCAAGTCGGTGATCGCCATCGCGATCGCCTTCGTGATCTGCTTCTACTTCGCGTCGGACATCTTCAACATCCTGATCGTCCCCTACGAGCGCGCGGCGGGGAGCGTCCGGGACATCGAGTTCATCTACACGGCGCCGCAGGAATATTTCTTCACCCAGCTCAAGCTGGCGCTGTTCGGCGCGCTGTTCCTCGCGTTTCCGGTGGTGGCGAGCCAGCTCTACATGTTCGTGGCGCCCGGGCTCTATCGCAACGAGCGCGGGGCATTCCTGCCCTTCCTCGTCGCCACGCCGATCCTCTTCCTGATGGGCGCCTGCCTCGTCTATTTCCTGGTGATGCCGCTCGCCATGGGTTTCTTCCTGTCCATGGAGCAGCAGGGCGGCGGCGGTCAGGCCTCGATCCAGCTCCTCGCCCGAACGTCGGAATATCTCGGCCTCATCATGGTGCTGATCTTCGCGTTCGGCATCGTGTTCCAGACGCCGGTCATCCTGACGCTGCTCGGCCGGGCGGGCCTGGTGACGGCGGCGCAGCTCCGCTCGAAGCGCAAGTATGCCATCGTGATCGCCTTCATTCTGGCGGCGGTGCTGACCCCGCCGGACCCGATCAGCCAGATCGGGCTCGCGATCCCCACGCTTCTGCTCTACGAGGTCTCCATCCTGTCGGTGCGCTACATCGAGCGCCAGCGCGAGAAGCGCGAGCGCGAGGAGGCGGCGGAGGACTGAACCTCCGCCACGCCCCGCGTCGGAGCCCCCGCGCGGGGGTCCGGCCTCGTCAGCGCCGGCCGATCGGTCTAAAGACGCAGCGACGATCGACAGAGCCGAGCTTGAAACATGTTTGACATTCGCGCCGTTCGCGACGCGCCCGAAGCCTTCGACGAGGCGATGCGCAAGCGGAGCTTCGACCCCGCCGCCCAGCGCCTCATCGATCTCGACGACGCGCGCCGCGCCATCGTGACCCGCCTGCAGGAGGCGCAGACCCGCCGCAACGCGTCCTCGAAGGCCATCGGCAGGGCCAAGGCGGCGAAGAACGAGGCCGAGGCCGCCCGGCTGATCGAGGAGGTGGCGACCCTCAAGGCCGACATCCAGAAGGACGAGGACGCCGAGCGCGAGGCCTCCGCCGCGCTCGAGGCGGCGCTCGCCTCGCTCCCCAACATCCCGCTCGACGACGTGCCGGAGGGCGAGGACGAGGCGGCCAACGTCGAATTGCGCCGGGTCGGCAAGCCGCCGGCGTTCGGCTTCCGCCCGAGGTGGCACGACGAGCTCGGCGAAGCGCTCGGCATGATGGACGTGGAGAAGGCCGGGCAGATCGCCGGGGCCCGCTTCACCATCCTCACCGGCAAGCTCGCCCGTCTCGAGCGCGCCCTCGGCCAGTTCATGGTGGACCTTCACACCGGCGAGCACGGCTACACCGAGGTGAGCCCGCCGCTTCTGGTGCGCGACGCGGCGCTCTTCGGCACCGCCCAGCTGCCGAAATTCGCCGAGGACCAGTTCCGCACCACGGACGACCGCTGGCTGATCCCGACCGCCGAGGTGCCGCTCACCAACCTCGTCCGCGAGAGCATCCTCGAGGCCGAGGCGCTGCCGATGCGCGTCACGGCGCTCACCCCCTGCTTCCGCTCCGAGGCGGGGTCGGCCGGCCGCGACACGCGCGGCATGCTGCGCCAGCACCAGTTCACGAAATGCGAGCTGGTGTCGATCACCACGCCCGAGACCTCGCTCGACGAGCAGGAGCGCATGACGGGCTGTGCCGAGGCCGTGCTGAAGGCGCTGGGGCTCGCCTATCGCGTCATCGTGCTGTCCACCGGCGACATGGGCTTCGGCGCCCGCCGCACCTACGACATCGAGGTGTGGCTGCCGGGGCAGGGGACCTATCGCGAGATCTCCTCGGTCTCGCTCTGCGGCGACTTCCAGGCCCGCCGCATGGGGGCGCGCTATCGTCCGGGCCCCGACGCGCCGCCGCAATATGTCCACACCCTCAACGGCTCCGGCGTCGCCGTCGGCCGGGCGCTGGTGGCGGTCATGGAGAACTACCAGGACGAGGATGGCGGCATTCGCGTGCCCGACGTCCTGGTGCCCTACGCGGGGTTCGACCGCATCGAGCCCGACAAGGGGTGAGCGAGGAGGACGAGGAGGCGATCGCCCGGGCCGAGCTGGTGATGCATCTGCGTCGCCAGAACGTCGCGGGACGGGCGACGCTGGCGGCACTCGAACGGGTGCCGCGCTCGCTCTTTCTCGGCGCTCCCCACAAGCGCCTCGCCTATCGGGACCGGGCCGCGCCGATCGACTGCGGCCAGACCATCTCGCAGCCGACCATCGTCGCCATGATGACCGACGCGCTGGCGCTGCAGCCCCACATGCGGGTGCTCGAGATCGGCACGGGGTCGGGCTATCAGACGGCGATCCTCGCCCTCTTGGCGGCCCACGTCTATTCGGTGGAGCGCTATCGCCTGCTCTCCGAGCTCGCCGCCGAGCGGCTCAAGGTGCTGCACGTCGACAACGTGTCCCTGCGGGTCGGCGACGGCCACTTCGGCTGGCCGGAGGAGGCGCCGTTCGACCGCATCCTGTTGACGGCGGCGGCCGCCGCGGTGCCGTCCGATCTCGTGGAGCAGCTCGCCGACGACGGCATTCTGGTGGCGCCGATCGGGCCTGCCGGTCACACGCAGGAGTTGCTGCGCTGTCGGCGGACGGCGGATGGGCTCGTGGGCGAAAAAATTGCCGATGTGCGCTTCGTCCCGATGGTCGCCGGCGTTGCCCGCTCGTTGTGACTGTGTTGCAACACTTCTTTGTCCGTCTGAAAATCACTCTGAATCCCAAGTATTTCTGGCGAATCTGCCGAAGCCTCTTAAAGTTTCGTCAACGACTGCGCCCGCCTTATGGGGCGCGAGAATGTAAGGCGCAGAGGGGTGCGAGTCATGCGCGAGGGTCTGCCGGGCTGCGGACGGTGGCGACTTCCTAGGATCGTTGTGGTTGCGTCGCTGACGGGATTGGCGGCCGGGTGCTCATCCGGCGGGATGCGGATCGGTGGCCAACCCCTTTTCGCCGGCTCCACCGCTCAGCCGGCCAACGGCGCGATCGAGTCCACCGACCTCCAGCCGATCGCCGGGCAGACCCCTGCCGGCGGCGTGATCAGCACGCCGTCGAGCCTGCGCGATCGCGGCTGGAGCGTGGAGGGGGCGCCCATCGTCGAGGTGAGCTCCAGCGACACCGCCGCGACGCTGAGCCAGGGCTTCGGCGTGCCGGTCAGCGTGATCCTCGAAGCCAACAGCCTGACGAGCGCCGATCAGGTGCGCCCTGGCCAGCGCCTCGTCATTCCGACCTACGTCTACCGCGACACCCCTGCGGGCTACACCGATCCTACCACGAGCGAAGATCCGACGCAGAAGGGCGCCACCCCGGCGGCGCCCACGGTGGTGGCCGCCGGCCCCGGGACCCCGCCGACGACGCTCAATCAGCAGGCCGCCAATCTGTCCACCGCGAGCCGCCACGTGGTTCAGCCGGGCGACACGCTCTATTCCATCGCGCGGATGTATCGCGTGCCGACGGAAGCGGTGGCCAAGCTCAACAATCTGCCGCCCGACGGCACCGTGAAGGTGGGCACCACCCTCGCCATTCCCGACGCGGCCAAGCTCGCCGGCAACACTCAGGTCGCCGCGCTGCCGCCCGAGCAGACGCCGAGCGGCGTGATGACCGACGCCAACCCGCCGCTCGACGAGAAGAAGGCGGTCGAGAAGGCGGCGCCGCCCAACGTCGCGGCGACGACGCCGCCCGCCGGCGCCAACGGGGCCGCCTCGGACGGCGCGGACGGGTTCCGCTGGCCCGTGCGCGGCCGCATCATCGCCGGCTTCGGCCGCCAGTCCGACGGCGCCCGCAACGAGGGGATCAACCTCGCCGTGCCCGCCGGCACCCCGGTCCACGCCGCCGAGGCCGGCACCGTGATCTATGCCGGCAACGAGCTCGAAGGTTACGGCAACCTCATCCTGGTGCAGCACAAGGACGGATGGGTGTCGGCCTACGCCCACAACGAGTCGCTCAAGGTGTCGCGCGGCGACCAGGTGAAGCGCGGTCAGATGATCGCGAGCGTGGGCAAGTCCGGCTCGGTCGACCAGCCGCAGCTCCACTTCGAACTGCGCAAGAACTCCAAGCCGGTCGATCCGCTGCCGCACCTGTCCGGCGCCTGAGGCGCCGGCGGCACGGCCGGCTCAGCGGGCGGTGAGATGCGTTCCCGTCCGCCCCGCCAGCTCCTGAACGAACTGCCAGGCGACGCGGCCGGAGCGTGATCCCCGCGTCGTCGACCATTCGAGGGCCTCGCGGCGCAGCGCGTCGGGTTCGGTCGGAATGGCGAAGGCGTTCACATATCCCTCCACCATCGACAGATACTCGTCCTGCGAGCAGCGATGGAAGCCGAGCCACAGGCCGAAACGGTCCGAGAGCGACACCTTCTCCTCCACCGCGTCGCCCGGATTGATCGCCGTGCCGCGCTCGTTCTCCACCATGTCGCGCGACAGAATGTGGCGGCGGTTCGATGTCGCGTAGAAGAGGACGTTCTCCGGCCGCCCTTCGACGCCGCCGTCGAGCACCGCCTTCAGCGACTTGTAGGAGGTCTCGCCCGCATCGAACGAGAGGTCGTCGCACAGGATCAGGAAGCGATGCGAGGCGGGGCGCAGCAGCCCCATCAGCGCGGGCAGGCTCGCGATGTCCTCGCGGTGGATCTCGACGAGCTTCAGCCCCGGGATCGAAGCGTGCACGGCCTTCACGAGGGAGGACTTGCCCATACCGCGCGCCCCCCACAGGAGGGCGTTGTTGGCGGGAAGTCCCTTGGCGAAACGCTGCGTGTTGTCGATCAGGCGGTCGCGGTTGGCGTCGATGCCCTTCAGGAGGGTGAGGTCGACGCGGCTCACGACGGGAACGGGAGCGAGCACGCCCGTCTCCGCCTGCCACATGAAGGCGTCGGTGACGGTGAAGTCGGGCACGGGGCGCACGGGCGGGGCCCAGCGCTCCAGGATAGCGATCAATGCGTCGAGGCGCGCGACGAGCTCGTGGTCGGACATGAAAGGGCCTTGTGGCAGTCGGTCGAATAGGACGGCGCTTCGCGGCGGATCGTGTCGATCAGCGCGCGATGGCGGGCAACCTCGTGGATGCGGATATAGTCGACGCGGCGGCTGAGGAGGGCGGCGGAGATCGCCAGCGTCACGTCGCCGCGCTCGGCAGCCGGCCGGCTCGTGAAGAGCTTCAGGAACGACTTGCGCGAGTGGCCGATGAGGATCGGTCGGGCGAGAGCGGTGAAGGCGTCCGGATGGAGCGCCAGCCAGAGCGACTGGGCGGCCGTCTTGCCGAAGCCGAGGCCGGGGTCGAGGATCACCCGGTCGCGTGCGATGCCGGCGCGCTCCATCAGGTCGAGCCGGGCGGCGAAGAACTCCATCAGCGTGGTGAGGACGTCGGCCCCCTCGGGCAGGAGCACGGTGGGGTCCACCGGCACCTTGAGCGAGTGCATCAGGACGAGCCGCCCGTCGCTGTCGGCGACGACGGCGCGCATCTCCGGGTCGGCGAAGCCGGTGACGTCGTTGATCCAGTCGACCCCCGCCGCGAGGGCCAGACGCGCCGTCGCCGCGTTGCGCGTGTCGACGCTGATCGCGACGCCGCGCTCGCGCGCCGCCGCGAGGATCGGCGACAGGCACGGGCCGAGGCGGGCCCATTCCTCTTCCGGATCGAGGGAGGTGGCGTTGGGGCGCGTCGATTCGGCGCCGATGTCGACCACGTCGGCGCCTTCCTCGATCATGGCGAGGGCATGCTTCACGGCCGTGCGATGGTCCACCCGATTCTCGGTTTCGGAGAAGGAATCCGGGGTGACGTTCAAAATGGCGACGAGTTTCGTCATGTGGACCTCGCGGCAAGGAGCTCGGCAACCGTGCGGCCGTCGATGGGGTGGCGCCAGTGCGGCGCGATCTCGGCCCACGGCGCCAGAACGAAGAGCCGGCTCGGGACGCCGGCATGGGGAATCTCGATCCCGGGCGCCTGAATGACCCGGTCCCCATAGGCGAGAATGTCGATGTCGATATAGCGCGGCGCCCAGCGCGGCGCGGCGCGGCGCCCGAGATCGGCCTCGATCTGCTGCGTCGCCGCCAGGAGCACGGCGGGGGCGCACGTCGTGTCGATCGAGATCACCTGATTGAGATAGGGAATGTCCCAGTCGGGCGGGGCGCCTTCGGGCAGGAGCGCCGGGGTCTCGTGGCGGCTGGAGCGCTCGACGACGGCAATGTCCGGATGGGCGTCGAGACGGGCGATGGCGCCGTCGAGGAGCGCATCTCGATCCCCGAGATTGCTGCCAAGGGCGAGATAGGCGCGAGCGGGGCAGGGCATCCGAGAGTGGGGTATCCTTCGCGAGGAACGGGGCGCGGGGCGGCCGCGGCATCGGGGTCGCGGGGCAGTGGGGCGCGTCCCGAATACCGGCACCGGCCGCCACGCTCGCCTTCTTGCCGCCTGTTCCGCTCCATTGCAATCGCCGGAAGCGATCATATAGAAGGAGGGCCCGCGCGGCGCGGTGGGCAACCGCCTACCCGACGACACGCGCCAGCACAAAAAAAGGTTGCCCCATGTTCGTGACTGAGGCCTACGCTCAGGCTCCCGGAGCAGGTGGCGGCGCAAGTTTCATCATCCAGCTCGCGCCCTTCCTGCTGATCTTCGTCATCATGTACTTCCTCATCATCCGCCCGCAGCGGCAGCGGATGAAGTCCCACCAGGCGATGATCGCGGCGCTGAAGCGCAACGACACGATCGTCACCGCCGGCGGCATGATCGGCAAGATCACGAAAGTGGTGGACGACGCCGAGGTCGAGGTGAAATTCGGCGAGAACCAGCCCGTGCGCATCGTGCGCTCCACCATCTCCGAGGTCCGGGCGAAGCCCGAGCCGGCAGCCAACGACTGATGCTTCACTTCGCCCGCTGGCAGATCGTCGGCATCATCGGTGTCATTCTCCTCGGCGTTCTGGCGGTCGTGCCGAACCTCGTGCCGAAGAGCTGGCTCGACACCTGGCCGTCCTGGCTGCCGCATCAGCGGATCGTGCTCGGCCTCGACCTGCAGGGCGGCGCGTATCTTCTCTACCAGGTCGACCGTGACGACTACATCGAGAAGCGCCTTCGCTCGATGACGGGCGAGGTGCGCAACGCGCTGCGCTCCGAGCCCCGCATCGGCTACACCGGCCTCGGCGTGGTGGACGGCGGCGTGCAGGTGCGCATTCGCGACGCCAGCCAGCTCGAGGAGGCGCGTGACCGCCTGTCCGGCCTCACCAACCCGCTCGGCCAGTCGCTGTTCGGCTCGCCCGCGGTCGAGGAATTCGCCCTCACCGAAGGCTCGGACGGCCTGTTGCGCTTCACCTTCACCGAGGAGGGTCTCGCCCAGCGCATCCGCTCCATCGTCGATCAGTCGATCGAGGTGGTGCGGCGGCGTATCGACGAGCTCGGCACCACCGAGCCTTCGATCCAGCGCGAGGGAGAGAACCGCATCCTCGTCGAGGCGCCGGGCGGCAACCCGGAGCAGCTCAAGGGCCTCGTCGGCACCACGGCGCAGCTGACCTTCCACCTCGTCGACACCAACGTCGACCCGCAGCAGGCGCTGCAGACCCGTCCGCCGGCCGGCTCCATGGTGCTGATGGGCTCGGAGGACGATCCCTACGATCCCGGCCGCGCCTATGTGGTGGAAGAGAGCCCGCTTCTCACCGGCGAGGATCTCGTCGACGCCCAGCCGGGCTTCCAGCAGCAGACCAACGAGCCGATCGTGACGTTCCGCCTGACGACGTCGGGTGCGCGGCGCTTCGGCGAGATCACCTCGCAGAACGTCAATCGTCCGTTCGCCATCGTGCTCGACGACGAGGTGATCTCGGCGCCGGTGATCCGCGAGCCCATCACCGGCGGCTCGGGGCAGATCTCCGGCAGCTTCTCGGTGCAGAGCGCCAACGACCTCGCGATCCTGCTGCGCGCCGGCGCGCTGCCCGCGGCGCTCACGCTGGTGGAAGAGCGCACCGTCGGGCCCGGCCTCGGCGCCGACTCCGTCGCCGCCGGCGAAACGGCGTCGATCGTCGCGGCGGTGCTCGTCGCCGCATCGATGATCGCGGTCTATGGTCTCTTCGGCTTCTTCGCCAACGTGGCTCTCGTCACCAACGTGGTGCTGATCCTGGGGCTTCTGTCGCTTCTCGGGGCGACGCTGACGCTGCCGGGTATCGCCGGCATCGTGCTGACGATGGGCATGGCGGTGGACGCCAACGTGCTCATCTACGAGCGCATCCGCGAGGAGGGCAGGGCGGGCCGCTCGCCAATCCTCGCCATCGACGCGGGCTTCTCCCGGGCCTTCGCCACCATCCTCGACGCCAACGTGACCACCCTCATCGCGGCCGTGATCCTGTTCCAGCTCGGCTCCGGCCCGGTGCGCGGCTTCGCCGTGACGCTGGCGATCGGCATCCTTACGACGGTGTTCACCGCCTTCCTGTTCACGCGGATGATGGTGGCGTTGTGGGTACGCCGCCGCCGTCCCTCCGCCATTCCGATCTGACGCCATGAAGCTCTTGTCCCTTCCCACCGACACGAAGATTCCCTTCATGCGCTGGCGCAAGCCGGTGATGCTGGGGGCGCTGGTGGCCGTGATCGCCTCCATCGTGCTGTTCTTCACCGTCGGCATGAACTTCGGCATCGACTTCCGCGGCGGCACCGTCGTGGAGATGCGCTTCGAGAAGCCGGTCGACATCGCCGAGCTGCGCTCCGAGATCGGCGATCTCAACTTCGGCGACGTGCAGATCGTGGAGTTCGGCCAGCCGACCGACGTGATGGTGCGCGTGGCCGAGCAGCCGGGCGGCGACGAGGCGCAGCAGCGCGTCGTGATCATGCTGCGCGAGCTCTACGACGAGGAGGCGGAGTTCCGCCGCGTCGAGGTGGTCGGGCCGCGCGTGTCGGGCGAGCTCGCCGAGGCGGGCATCATCGCCGTGGTGGTCGCCCTCCTCGCGATCATGGCCTACATCTGGCTGCGCTTCGAATGGCACTTCGCCGTGGGCGCCGTCGTCACCACCGCCAACGACGTGTTGTTGACGCTCGGCCTCTTCTCCGTGACCCAGCTCGACTTCAACCTCACCTCCATCGCGGCGGTGCTGACGATCGTCGGCTATTCGCTCAACGACACGGTGGTGGTGTACGACCGGTTGCGCGAGAATCTGCGCCGCTACAAGCGCATGCCACTGCCGGAGCTGATCGACCTGTCGATCAACCAGATGCTGTCGCGCACCCTGATGACGTCGGGCACCACGGTGCTCGCCCTCATCGCGCTGGCCGCGTTCGGCGGCGAGGTGATCCGCTCCTTCACCATCGCCATGATCTGGGGCGTGGTCGTCGGCACCTTCTCCTCGATCTTCATCGCCGCGCCGATGCTGATCACGCTCAACATGCGGCCCGGGCGCACGTCCGGCACCGCCGGCAAGGGTTCGGACGCCGACGGCGACGAGGCGGACGAGCCGCAGCCGGCCAACGCCTGATGGCCGGCGGCCTCGTCATCCGCGACGCCCACTATCCAGGCCGGGCGCCGATCGATGCCTATGGCAACGGCGGCTTCCGCTTCGCCGAGATGAGCCATGTGGGCTCGATCCTGTGCGTGCCGTCGGGAATCTACGGCTGGGCTCCGGCCTATGCGGGCGAGGTCGACGCCGAGGCGCTCGCGCGGGTGATCGCCGAGCGTGAGGAGATCGATGTGCTGCTCCTCGGCGTGGGGGCGATGCCCGCTCCGCCGCGGCCCGACGCCGTCGCCGCGCTGCGCGGCGCGGGTGTGCGCTTCGACACCATGACCACCGGCGCCGCGCTGCGCACCTTCAACGTGATGATCGCAGAGGAGAGGCGGGTCGCGGCGGGCCTCATCGCCGTCGACTGATGAGCCTCGACGAGACCGTCCGCCAAGGCGATCGGACGGCCTACCTCGCTGCGCTCTTCGCCCCGCCCGAAGCGCGCGGGGCGCTGATCGCGCTCGCCGCCTATCGGCTGGAGCTCGCCCGCGTCGTCGCCATGGGGGTGGAGCCGATGGCGGCGGAGATCCGGCTCCAGTGGTGGCGCGACGCGATCCGCAACGAGGGCTTCGGCGAGGGTGCCTCGGTGCCGCTGGTCACGGCGTTGCGCGAGGCGGCGGCGCGTTATCGCTGGCCCATCGACACGCTGTGCGGGGTCAGCGAGGGCTATATCCACGACCTCTACGCCGACCCCTTTGCCGACCGCGACGCGTTCGACGGCTATGCCGGCGAGACGCGTGGGGCGCTCGTCCAGCTCGCCGCGATGGCGCTCGGGGTGGAGGCGCTCGGCGAGGCGGAGGGCCTTGCCGCGGCGCGTACCGCGGCGGTGGCGGCGGGCTATGCCGGGGTGGCCCTCGTCGCCGCCGAGGCCGCGCTCGCAGTGGTGCCGGAACTCACCCGCGGCCGCTCGATGATCCCGGCCGACGCCTTCGAGGACGCGGCCGGCGCTCCCTTGTCGGCGGTGCTGCCCGAGGGGGGCGCGACGCTCCCGGACGCGGCGAAGACGGCGGCGGTGCGCGCACTGATCGATCACGGTTTCGCGGCCGAGCAGGAGATGCGGCGCCATCTCGGCGGTGTCGCCGCCGAAGTGCGGGCGGCATTCCTGCCGGCCCTCACCGCGCGGCTATCGCTGGAGCGGGCCGCCCGCCGGCCGCTGGCGCCGCGCCCGCCGGGGGCGCTGGCGCTCCAGCTCGCTCTCTGGCGCGCCGCGCGCCGCCTCTGAGCGCCGACAACGCCGACTGGCCGCGTCAGTAGCGCTGGCGGACGTAGCGGCCCGGTGCGGCCTCGATGGCGTTGAACACGGCGCCGCCGGGCTTGCGGCCCGGCACGCGCTCGCCGCTGCGATGGGCACCCAGCCACTCGTGCCAGATCGGCCACCACGAGCCGGGGGTCTCCTTGGCCGTCTCCATCCAGTGCTTCAGCGTGCCGGAGGCGTCGCCGCCGGTCCACACCTGGTACTTCTTGCGCGCCGGCGGGTTGACGATGCCGGCGATGTGCCCGGAGCCGGTCAGCACGAACTCCGCCTCGCCGCCGAGCAGCCCGTTGCCCTCGAACACGGAGAGGGCGGGGGCGATGTGGTCCTCCCGCGTCGCCACGTTGAACACCGGGATGGTGATGTCCTTCGGCGAGACGGCCACGCCGTCGAAGATCAGCTCGCCCTTGGCGAAGTTGTTCTCCAGGTAGAAATTGCGCAGATAGTAGGCGTGGTTCGCCGCCGGCATCCGCGTGGAGTCGGAGTTCCAGTAGAGGAGGTCGAAGGGGAAGGGATCCTTGCCCTTGATGTAGTTGTTGACGACGTAGGGCCAGATGAGGTCGTTGGCGCGCAGCATGTTGAACGCCGAGGCCATCGCCGCGCCGTCGAGATACCCCTTGGCGCGCATCTTGCGCTCCAGCGCCTCGAGCTGCTCCTTGTCGACGAAGAGCTTCAGGTCGCCGGCGTGGCGGAAGTCGATCTGGGCGGTGAGGAAGGTGACCGAGTTCACCCGTGCGTCGCCCATGCGGCGCATGTAGGCGAGCGAGACCGCGAGCAGCGTCCCGCCGACGCAATAGCCCACCGTGTCGAGCGTGTCGGCGTCGGCCGCCTTGAGGGCGGTGTCGATGCCGAAGAAGATGCCCTCGCGCATGTACTCGGTGAAGTCCTTGTCGGCATGCGTCTCGTCGGGGTTCACCCACGAGATCATGAACACGGTGTGGCCCTGCTCGGTGAGCCACCGCACCATCGACTTCTCCGGGTTGAGGTCGAGGATGTAGAACTTGTTGATCCACGGCGGGACGATGAGGATCGGCTCCTTGGCCACCGTCTCCGTCGCCGCGTCGTACTGGATGATCTGGCAGAGTTCGTTCTCGGCGATCACCTTGCCGGGCGTGAGCGCCATGTTCTCGCCGACGCGAAACTGGTTCGGGTCGGTTTGTCGCAGCCGCAATTCTCCCTGCCCGCGGGCGACGTCCTCGGCGAACATCTTCATGCCCTTGGCGAGGTTCTCGCCCGAGCGCGATGCGGTCTCGCGCAAGAGCTCGGGGTTGGTGAACACGAAGTTGGAGGGGGAGAGGGCGGCCGAGAGCTGGCGCACGTAGAAGGCGGCCTTCTGACGCGTGTGCTCGTCGAGGTCGTCGGTCTCCTGCACCAGCCCTTCGGCCCAGCGCGTGGTGATGAGATAGGCCTGCTTCAGAAAGTCGAAGAACTGGACGGTGGACCAGTCGGTGTCCCTGAAGCGCTTGTCGCCGGGCTCCGGTTCGGCCACGGGGGAGGCCTCCTCACCCGCGAGACGCCGCATGGCGAACGAGTAGAGGCTCATCCAGTCGTTGGCGAGGCGGGCCTGCGCCTCGAACGTGCGCTTGGGGTCGGCGAGCCAGTAGTGGCCGACGCGCGAGAGGGTGCGCATCCACTCGGTGATCTCGTCCGAATAATCCGCCTTGATCTCGCCCTGTTGCACCGGCTTGGCGTAGGCCTGCAGCGCCTCGTTGGCGTGCTCCACCATCTTGGCGAGGTTCTTGGCGAACGCCTCCGGGTTGTCGATGATATAGTTCAGAACAGGGTCGCGTGGTGTGTCGACGCTGCCACGTTCGTCCATGTTCCTGGTCCTCCTAGGGTCCCGATGTGTGGCCAGCAGTTTCCTTCGTGGCGCACTCGTGGGACGTGAGGGATCGGTGGCCGAATGTCCAGTGGTTAAGTCATTGGTTGCGATTGTCGTGCGTTTCTAGAGCGCCGATCCCGCCACGCCGCGAACATTGAGGGAGACGTTAGTTTGTTGCGCTCATCACTTGCAACGTCGGTCATCGCGACCCTGGCGCTCGTGGCCTGCAGCGCCGATCCCGGCGCGCCCCTCATTCCGACGCCGGAGCGCATGGCCTCGGTCTCTCCCTCGCAGGTCGCCCCGGTGCGGGCGGACGGCTTCCCCAACATCCTCGCCGACCCGGCGACGGCGCCCGGCCTGGTGCGCCCCGCTGCGCGCAACGAGGCGGATCAGGCGGATCTCGAGGCGCGCGGCCGCCAGTTGGCCGCCGCCACCCGGGGTCTCGCCGGGCCGAGCAACGCGGCGGCCCTCGCCGCGCGCGGCCGCCAGCACGTCGCCGACGCCAAGCGCGAGATCGAGGCGGGGGCGCGGCCCCAGGAGGAGGCGCCGCCGCCGTCCGAGGTCGAGATCCCGACGGGCTCGGAAAAGCCCGAATCCCTTGCCGAGGAAGCCGACCTCGACACCACCGACCCGGTGCGCAAGGTGGCTCCGGACTTCATGGAGCCGCCCGACATCGGGCCTTCTTTCGACGACGGCCTGCTTGAACAGCAGGACGACTAACCGTATTGGCAAGTCCCGTTCGGAGTGTTGCCCGATGCAGAATTTCCATAAGATCCGCCGCCTGCCACCCTACGTCTTCGAAGAGGTGAACCGGCTCAAGGCCGCAGCGCGTGCCGAGGGGGCCGACATCATCGACCTCGGCATGGGCAATCCCGACCTGCCGACGCCGCAGGTCATCGTCGACAAGCTGGTCGAGACCGTGGCGAAGCCGCGGACCCACCGCTACTCGGCGTCGAAGGGGATTCCGGGTCTGCGCCGCGCCCAGGCCGCCTACTACGACCGTCGCTTCGGGGTGAAGCTGAACCCCGACACCGAGGTGGTGGCGACGCTCGGCTCCAAGGAAGGCTTTGCCAACATGGCCCAGGCGATCACCGCGCCGGGCGACGTGGTGCTGACGCCGAACCCCTCGTACCCGATCCACGCCTTCGGCTTCCTGATGGCGGGCGGCTCGATCCGCTCGCTGCCGGCCGAGCCCGGGCCGGACTTCTTCCGCGCGCTGGAGCGGGCGGTGGTCCACTCGGTGCCGCAGCCGATCGCGATGGTGCTGTGCTATCCGTCGAACCCCGGCGCCTACATCGCCGACCTCGACTTCTACCGCGACGTGATCGCCTTCGCGAAGAAGCACGAGATCTTCGTGCTCTCCGACCTCGCCTATTCGGAGATCTACTTCGACTGCGCGCCGCCGCCCTCGATCCTGCAGGTGGAGGGGGCGAAGGACGTCGCCGTGGAGTTCACCTCCATGTCGAAGACGTTCTCGATGCCGGGCTGGCGGATGGGCTTCGCCGTCGGCAACGAGCGCCTGATCGCCGCCCTCGCGCGGGTGAAGTCCTATCTCGACTATGGCGCCTTCACGCCGATCCAGGTGGCGGCGGCCGCCGCCCTCAACGGTGGTGACGAGCCGATCGTGGAGATCCGCGAGACCTACCGCAAGCGGCGCGACGCGCTGGTCGACGCCTTCTCGCGGGCGGGCTGGGACATTCCCTCGCCGGCGGCCTCGATGTTCGCCTGGGCGCCGATCCCGCCGGCGATGGCGCATCTCGGCAGCCTCGAATTCTCCAAACGCCTTCTGGAGGAGGCGCACGTCGCCGTGGCGCCGGGCATCGGCTTCGGCGAGCACGGCGACGGCCACGTGCGCATCGCCCTGGTGGAGAACGAGCAGCGCATCCGTCAGGCCGCCCGCGGTCTGAAGCGCTTCCTCGACAACCACGCCGCCTCCAATGTCGTCCCTCTCAACGCGGCGGTCCGCTGATTCAGTGACTTCTCTCAAGATTGGCATCGCAGGTCTCGGCACGGTCGGTGCCGCGACCATCAAGCTGCTCCACGCCGAGCCGACCCATGGCGGCTCGGGACGCAACATCGAGGTGGCGGCGGTCTCGGCCCGCTCGCGCGACCGCGATCGCGGCGTCGACCTCTCCGGCGCCACCTGGTTCGACGATCCGGTGGCGCTGGCGACGAGCGACATCGACGTCTTCGTGGAGCTGATGGGCGGGGCCGAAGGGTCGGCGCTCAAGTCGGTGGAGGCGGCGCTTGCCGCCGGCAAGGCCGTGGTGACGGCCAACAAGGCGCTCCTCGCCGCCCACGGCATGCACCTCGTGACGCTTGCCGAGGCCTCCGGCGCTCCGCTCCTCTATGAGGCGGCGGTGGCCGGCGGCATCCCGGTGATCCGCACCGTGCGGGACGGTCTCGCCGGCGTGCCGATCAAGAGCGTGCTCGGCATCCTCAACGGCACCTGCAACTACATCCTGACGCGGATGGAGAACGAGGGGCTGACCTTCGACGAGTGCCTCGCCGAGGCCCAGCGGCTCGGCTACGCCGAGGCCGACCCGACCTTCGACGTCGACGGCTTCGACACCGCCCACAAGCTCGCCATCCTCTCCTCGATCGCCTTCACCACCGAGCTGCGCGCCGACGGCGTGTCGGTGGAGGGCATCCGCGGCATCGAGCCGGCCGATCTGATGGCGGCGAGGGAGCTCGGCTTCCGCATCAAGCTCCTCGGCATCGCCACGATGACGGAGGACGGCGTGGACCAGCGGGTGCATCCGACGATGGTGCCGCTCGGCTCGGCCCTCGCCGAGACGTCCGGCGTCACCAACGCGGTGTCCATCCGCGGTCCGGCCTTCGGCGAGCTCGTCCTGTCCGGTCCCGGTGCCGGCGGCGACGCGACGGCGAGCGCCGTGGTGTCCGACCTCACCGACCTCGCCCGCGGTCTCGCGCCGACGCCGCTCGGCCGCCCCACCTCGGCGCTGATGCCGTTCAAGAAGCCCGAAGCGGGCGGCCACCGTGGTGCCTTCTACGTGCGCCTGCCGATCGCCGACCGCGCCGGCGCCTTCGCCGCGCTCGCCCAGCGGATGGCCTCCGAAGGCATCTCGCTGGAGCAGATCGTTCAGAAGACGCCGCATCGGCCGGACCATCTGCCGCCGCTCCAGGAGCAGACGGTGGTGCTCGTCACCTACACCACCGACGAGGCGGCGCTGAAGCGCGCCCTCAAGGCGATCGCCGACGACGGCGTGATCGTCCGCGCCCCTCACGTGATCCGGATCGCCCAGACGCTCTGATCACCCGCGGGACGCGCGGCCGCGTCCCGCGTCCCGCGTCGCCGCCGGCCCGCCTGCGCGCCGTGCGCGGGCTCTGCCGCGCGAATCACCGCGCGCGCGGCGAGCCGGCCGCGGACTGAGGATTCCGCACCGGTCGGGTCCGGATTTTTTCGCTGGTTGAAGCAAATCAGAGCCATGCTCAAGTTGTGTGCGTTGCGCCGACAATAGAGCACGCCTAAAGAACGGAAATTGAGCAAATATTATCATTTTGTGTCAGCGGATGGTGCCAAAGACGTCAGCATTTCGGCAAGGCAGCCGTACCGTCTTGGGTGAGCGGATGGCGTGTTATTGCTTGCACGCGAACGGCTTGCGCGTCAGAAAGGAGCCGTCCTGCCAGCCGGAGTGTAAGCCACCCCATGACCGAAGATCGTACTCCCAAGGGCGCTCTCGACCGCGTCCTCACCGTTGAGGTGATGCGCGTGACCGAGCGCGCCGCGGTGTCCGCCGCCCGTTTGCGCGGCCGGGGTGACGAGCGTGCCGCCGATCAGGCCGCGGTCGACGCGATGCGACGCGAGCTGAACCGCCTTGCCATCGAAGGCATCGTGGTGATCGGCGAGGGCGAGCGCGACGAGGCGCCGATGCTCTACATCGGCGAAGCCGTCGGTGCCGGCGGCCAGCGCGTCGACATCGCCCTCGATCCGCTCGAGGGCACGACCTTGTGCGCCAAGGATATGCCGAACTCGCTGGCGACCCTGGCGCTCGCTTCGGGCGGCGCGCTGCTCAACGCGCCCGACGTCTACATGGAGAAGATCGCCGTCGGCCCGGGCTACCCCGACGGTATCGTCGACCTCGACATGCCCGCCGACGAGGCCGTGCGCCGTCTCGCCAAGGCGAAGGGCGTCGACGTCCACGAAATCTCCGCCTGCATCCTCGACCGCCCCCGCCATGCCGATATCATCGCCGCCGTGCGTTCCACCGGTGCCGCGGTGCGCCTCATTGGTGACGGCGACATCGCCGGGGTGATCCACACCACCAACCCGATCGAGACGGGCGTCGACATCTACATGGGCACCGGCGGCGCGCCGGAAGGGGTGCTGGCGTCGGCGGCGCTGCGCTGCATCGGCGGCCAGATGCAGGGCCGGCTGATCCTCAAGACCGACGAGCACAAGGCGCGCGCGGAGCGCATGGGCATCATCGATTTCGACCGCGTCTACTCCCACGAGGAGATGGCGAAGGGCGACGTCTACTTCTCCGCCACCGGCGTGACCGACGGCAACATGCTGCAAGGCGTGCGCTTCTACCCCGATCACATCACGACCGAGACCATCGTGATGCGCTCCTCCACCGGCACGGTGCGCACCATCAAGGCGAAGCACACCGACTTCTCGAAGTTCATTCTCGACTGATCATGCCGAGACGGGCGGATGGACACTCCTCCCGATCGCGACGCAACGGGGGCGCGGCCGAGCATCGGCCGCGCCCTTTCTGCTAATGTGCCACCCATGAAGCTCGATCCCTACGGGGCGTTCGTCGACCTCGCCGTCGATCCGGGGCCCGGTCCGCGCGTCGCGGTCAAAGACATGATCGCCGTCGAAGGCCTCCTCCAGACGGCGGGTCTTGCGACGCGCAGCGACACGCGTGCCGTGGCCGACGCCCCCGCGGTGGCGGCGCTGCGTCGGGCGGGGTTCGCTATCGTCGGCACCACCTGCACCGACTCGGCGGGGTTCGGCACGATGACGCCGACGGTCACGAACCCGCGCCATCCCGAGCGGGCGGTGGGCGGCTCGAGCGGTGGCGCCGCGGCGGCCGTCGCCGGCGGCCTCGCCGAGGTCGGGCTCGGCACCGACACCGGTGGCAGCGGCCGCATACCGGCCGCCTACTGCGATCTCTTCGCCTTCAAGCCCGGCTCGCGCACCAACCTCGAGGGCGTGGTGCCGCTGTCGCCCACCTTCGATTCGCTGGCCGTGATGAGCGACGATCCGGGTCATCTTGCCGCCGCTGCGGCGGCGATCACCGATGGCTGGCGGGACGCCGAGCCCTCGCCCGCCCGGTGGCGCTACGACGAGAAGGCGGCGGCCTTCGCCGTGCCTGCGGTCGGCGCCGCCTTCGCCCGCGCCGTCGATCGCCTGCCGGCGGGAGAGGCCGCTCACAACCCGATCCCGTGCGGCTCGCTGGCCGTCGCCCACGCGGTGATCGTGTGCGCCGAGGCGCAGCTCGTCCATCGGGACGACTATGTCCGCCACCCCGACCTCTTTCCCTACGAGGCGATCGGGGGGCTGTCGATGGAGGTGGGCGCGAGGGAGCTCGCCGCCGCCCGCCTGACGATCGCGCGCGCCCGCGAGGCCTACTCCCGCTTCATGGCGCCCGACGACATCCTGGTGCGGCCGACCCTGCCGATGATGCCCGCCGGCCGGCACGAGCGCTCGGTCCGGCTCCACGACGAGGACATGCCCATCACCAACGCCAATATCCGCTTCACCATGGAGTTCAACGTGGCGCGGCTGCCGGTAGTGGTGGTGCCGATGGAGGGGATCTCGCTGCAGTTCGTCGGCGCGCAGGGGCGCGACGAGTGGCTGCTCGCGACCGTCCTCGCCGCGATCGGCTGACGCCGAAGGGGCCTCAGGCGGCGCGGCTCATGGCGGCTGCGGCGTCGGCGACGTCGACCACGCAGACCTCCGCCCGGGGCACGCCGCGGAAGGAGCCGTGCGAGACCTCGACGGCGACGTGCACCGCCGTGCCGCGCCGGCGCAGGCGCTCGCCGATGGGGCCGTTGGCGCGGAAGGCCATCGCCTCCACGCTCGCCCCGCCGAGCGCCCCGAGGCGCAGGCGCAGGCTATCCCCGGCCGCTCCGACGGGAACGGCGCTGTCGACGGTGACGCCCTCGAGCGCCAGCACGGGCTTCGGCCGCCCCGCACCCCAGGGGCCGAGGGCGGAGAGGGCGCGCGCCAGCGTCTCGTCGATGGCGCCGGGCGAGGCGATGGCGTCGATCTTCAGGCTGTCGGCGGCGCGAGCGGCGGCGATCTCGCCGGCGAGGCGGTCCGTCAGCCGGTCGACGAGGCGCGCGATGCGCTCCGGCGCCACGGTGAGACCGGCCGCCATCGCATGCCCGCCGCCCTTGATGAGGAGCCCGTCGGCCGCCGCCTCGCGGATCGCCGCGCCGATGTCGACGCCGCGGATTGAGCGGGCCGAGCCCGTGCCCGCGTCCGCCTCCAGGGCGATGGCGATGGCGGGCCGCCGGTAGCGCTCCTTGAGCCGCGCCGCCACGAGCCCCACCACGCCCTTGTGCCAGGTGCCCGCCACGACGATGAGCGGGGCGTCGGGATCGGCCATCGCCTCGGCTTCGGCGAGGGCGTCGGTCTCGAGCGCTCGCCGCTCCCGATTGAGGCGGTCGAGAAGCTCGGCGATCCGCTCGGTCTCCGCCGGGTCCTCGGAGGTGAGGAGGCGGGCGCCGAGCCTCGAATCGCCGATGCGACCCCCGGCGTTGATGCGCGGGCCGAGAACGTAGCCGAGGTGGGTGGCGTCGATCGGCCCGCCGAGCCGCGACACGGTCGCGAGCGCGGAGAGGCCCGGATTCGTTCGCCGCGCCATCGCCGTGAGCCCGGTGGCGACGAAGGCACGGTTGAGCGGGGTGAGCGGCACGACGTCGGCGACGGTGCCGAGGGCGACGCAGTCGAGGAGGGCGAGGAGGTTGGGCTCGGGCGAGGCCGCGAAGCGCCCGCGGCGGCGCATCTCCCGCACGAGCCCGACCATCGCGACGAAGGCGACGCCGACGGCGGCGAGATCGCCGAGCCCGGAGAGGTCGTCCGGCCGGTTGGGGTTCACGATCGCGTCCGCCGGCGCGAGCGCGTCGACCGGGTGGTGGTCGATCACCAGGAGATCGAGGCCGCGCTCCTTGGCGGCGGCGACGGGCTCGATCGCGCCGGCGCCGCAGTCGAGGCACACGACGAGATCGGCGCCGGCGTCGGCGATCTCGTGCATCGCGGCGACGGAGGGGCCGTAGCCGTCGGTGATGCGGTCGGGGATGACGATGCGGCACGCCGCGCCTAGGGCGGCGAGCGTCCGGCTGACGAGGGCGGCGGACGTCGCCCCGTCGACGTCGTAGTCGGCGAAGAGGACGATGCGCTCGCCCCGCTCCACGGCATCGGCGAGACGGGTGGCGACGGCGTCGCCGTCGGTGAGGCGGGAAGGGTCGGGCAGGAGGTCGCGGATCTTGGGGGCGAGCTCGGTGGCCGCGTTCTCCAGCGTGACGCCGCGGCCGGCGAGCACGCGGGCGGCGATGTCGGAGAGGGTGTGGCGCTGGGCGAGGGCGGTGGCGGTGCGCTCGCCCGCCACGTCGAGCCGCCGCAGCCAGCGCCGGCCGCTCACCGAGCGCGCGACGCCGAGGAGCGGAACGGGGTCAGGGGCGGGAGCGGTGGAGAGGCTTTGCGACATCGGACCTTGCGCGGGACGTGACGATGTAGACATCGCCGATTCGGCACCCGATGCGTTGCCGAAAGGTAAATCGTGCCCGTTCTTTTCCCCTGCCGCGCCCGCTTCTGTGGACGGTTCAGCGCCCTTCGAAGTGTGGCGGGCGCTTCTCCATGAAGGCGGCGCGGCCTTCGACGTAGTCGTCGCTCGCGTCGGCGAGGTCGACGAGGCGCCAGGCTTCCTCCATCAACGTGGGCTCGGTGCCGTCGGCGACGGCCCGCAGCGCGACCTTCGCGGCGGCGAGAGTGAGGGGCGCGTTCTCGGCGAGGCGTTCCGTCAGCCGGTCGACCGCCTGGTCGAGATCCTCGGCCGGCAGCACCTCGTGAACGGCGCCCGTGACGAAGGCCCGCTGGACCGGCAGGCGCCCGGCGGTGAGGAGGATCCAGCGCGCCGTCGCCTCGCCCATCACGCGGGTGAGGCGGGCGATGCCGCGCGGGTCGTAGCCGAGGCCGAGGCGGGCGGCGGGGACCATGAAGAAGGCGTTGTCGGCCGCGACGCGCAGGTCGCAGCTGATCGCGAGGGCGGCGCCGGCACCCACCACCGGGCCTTCGAGCCGCGCGACCGTCGGCTGACGGATCGCCTCGATGGCGCGGCAGGCGAGCTCCAGCTGATCGTCGTAGACGCGCGCCCCGTCGCGGTCGGAGCGGTCGTCGTCGAAGCCGGTGATGTCGGCGCCCGCCGAGAACACGTCGCCGGCGCCGCGGAACACCACGGCGCGGATCTCCGGATCGGTGGTCACTTCGAGGGCGAAGGCTTCCAGCTCGCGCCACATCCCCATGGAGATCGCGTTGCGTCGGGTGGGGTTGGTGAGCACCACGGTGGCGACCTCGCCGTCCTGATAGGTCGCGATGTGCGGCGGTTCGATGGCGGTTTCGTCAAGCGACACGGAAGGCCTCTTCGAGAAGGTGCGACGGCCGAGTTTAGAAGCGGTCGAGGTTGGAACGCCAGCGGCGAGAATCAGGCGACGAGCCGGCGCCGCGCGGTGGGCTCGAGCCCGATGCCGGCGAGCCGCTCGATGGTGGTGACGAGCGGCTCCACCGCAGTCACCATGTGGAAGCCGTTGGCGTGGAGGAGCCGCGCCTCGTCGAGCATGATGCCGACGTGACCGCGCCAGAAGACGAGGTCGCCACGGGTGAAGTCGGCGTCGGGCGAGATCGGTAGCGCCTCGCCGAGCTCGGCCGCCTGCATGTCGCTGTCGCGCGGGGCGAGGCCGCCGGCGACCTCGATGGCGAGCTGTACCAGGCCCGAGCAGTCGATGCCGTTCCACGTCTTGCCGCCCCAGAGATAGGGGGCGCCGATGAAGGTCTCGGCGATCGCCACGTAGTCGCCCCCTGCCGCGGCGAGGGGGGTGATGTGCTGATCGAGCACATAGCTGCCGTCGGAGAGGCGATGGAAGTGCTCGGCGCCCGCCATCACCTCCTCGGCGACGTCGACGCGCGAGCCCATCGGCAGGCGCATGATCGGCGGGACCTTGATGGAAGGGGCGGGGAAGACGAGGGCAAGCGGCACCGAGACGCGATGGGTGGGGCGGCCGAGCGCGCCGAGCGTGTCCGTCGCAACATAGCCGACATAACCGTCCACCGTGCTCTGGACCCAGGCCCAGCCCATGGTGGCGTCGAACACGTCGACCACCTCGCCGAAGAAGAACTCGGTGTCGAGGGGCGCGTCGGCGCCGGGGCGGCGGCGGCAGGGGGCGACGGCGGCCACCACACGGCGCTGCGCTGGGCTGGTGAAGCGGCTGGCCTCCACCTCTCCGCGCAGTCGCTCGTCGGCGAGATCGGGGCGGAAGGCGTGGCGGCGGGCGTCGAGGGTCATCGTCCGTAGCGCTGGCCGAGCCATTGATAGAGGGCGCGGATGGTCTGCGCCTCCCCACCCTTGGGCCGGCCGGGCCGCTCCTCCGCGTTCCAGGCGAAAAGGTCGAAATGGACGTAGGCGCCCGCGTTCTCCACGAAGCGGTGGAGGAAGAGGGCGGCGGTGGTGGCGCCGGCGAAGGGCTGGCTCGAGATGTGGTTGATGTCGGCGATCGAGGACTTCAGCCATTTCTCGTAGCGCGGCCAGAGCGGCAGGCGCCACATCGGGTCGGCGACGTCCTCGCCGGCGAGGGCGATTTCCTCGGCCACGCCGTCGTCGCGAGTGAAGAGGCCCGGAAGGTCCGGCCCCAGCGCCACGCGGGCGGCGCCGGTGAGGGTGGAGAAGTCGATGAGAAGCTCGGGGCTCTCCTGATCGGCGAGGGCGAGAGCGTCGGCGAGGACGAGGCGGCCTTCGGCGTCGGTGTTGCCGATCTCGACCGAGAGGCCTTTGCGCGAGCGCAGCACGTCGCCGGGACGGAAGGCGGCGCCGCCGATGGCGTTCTCCGCCGCGCCGATGAGGACGCGCAGGCGCACCGGCAGGCCGCAATCCATGATCATCTGGGCGAGGCCCAGCGCCTGGGCCGCGCCGCCCATGTCCTTCTTCATCAACAGCATGGCGCGGTCGGGCTTGATGTTGAGGCCGCCGGTGTCGAACACCACGCCCTTGCCGACGAGGGTCAGCTTGGGCGCGTCGGCGTTGCCCCAGGTCATGTCGATGAGGAGCGGCGGGCGGGCCGAGGCCGCGCCCACGGCGGCGATCATCGGAAAGCCGTTCTCCAGCGCCTCGCCGTCGGTGATGTCGACCTTGGCGCCGTGCTTGCGGGCGAGCGCCTGGGCGGCGTCGGCGAGCTCGGCGGGTCCGAGATCGTTGGCCGGCGTGTTGATGAGGTCGCGCGTCAGATAGACGGCGTCGGCGATCCGTCTGACGTCGACCACGTCCACCCCGTCGGGCGCGACGAGACGCAGCGTCTTCGCCTTGCCGGGCGCGTAGTTGTCGAAGCGGTAGAGGCCGAGGAGAAAGCCTAGAGCGCCGAGGGTGGGCTCGCTCCACCCCTCGCCGAGCGCGAAGGCGCCGTCGGGGAAGCGGGTGAGGGCGGCGGTGGCGAAGGGATCGTCGTCGTCGCCGACGCCGAGGAGGACCATCGCGATCCGCCCGGCGGCGTCGGGCAGGGCGAGGAGCTGGCCGGACGCGCCCTCGAAGCCGTTGAGCCGCGCGAAGGTCGCGTGTTCGGAGGAGAGGCGCCCGATGAAACGGGCGGCCTCGTGCTTCGGAACGGCGTGGACGGGCGCGGAGCGGTCCACCTCGTGTCGGCCAACGATCACGACCTCGACTCCAGACTGTTTGCGATGGGGAAGACGAGGAGCAACGCGACGCGGCACCCGGGACGGACCGCGGATGCCGACGAGGCGCGGCTCTCAAGAAGGGGGGTGGTCTCGAAGGGGGCGTTTTGCGGCGAGGGCGCGGGCCGCGTCGAGGCGGCAGGCCCATCGAGCCGGAAGAAGACGCCGTGCCGGGGGGAGGCGGCCGCGGCGAGCCCGGCGGCGAGAGCCGGGAAGGGGAGAGCGGGCGCTAGCGCGCCCAGGCGATGTCGAGGCCGGCGATCATCTCGAGGACCGGGCCGCCCGCGACCATCGCCGCGACGACCACCGCGGCCACGAGGAAGGCCGCGATCATCGTCAGCTCGGATAGCGCCTCGGCGCGCGGCGGCTTGGCCCCACGGCGGCGCGTTGGCATGTCGGCCCCTTTGCCCATGTCGTTCTCGTGACCCTCGTCCGACGGTTTCATCACGAGCGAAACTCACTGGCTCACCTTTGTGCCGGGTTAACGTCGTGCTCTCCCCCGTGTCCGACAAATCGTTTGTCTCGATAAGCTTAATGGGTGGTGACCGAGTTGCTTAGATGGACTGATTGTAAGCGCCGACTTCCGGGTTCTCGCGGAGCACACCGTCGACGGCCTTGAACATCGCCCGCATGGCCTCCTCGGAGGTCGGGCTCTCGACCACCACCACCAGCTCGGGCTTGTTGGAGGAGGCGCGCACGAGGCCCCACGTCCCGTCCTCGGTGACGACGCGTACGCCGTTCACGGTGATCAGCTCCTTGATGGGCTGGCCGGCGACGGCTTCGCCGGCGCTCGCCATGTCCTCGAAGCGCTTCACCACGCGGCCGATGACGTCGTACTTCACCTCGTCGTCGCAGTGCGGGCTCATCGTCGGGGTCTGCCACGTCTTCTGCAGCTCGCCGCGCAGCTCGCTCATGGTGCGATCGGGGTTGCGGTCGAGCATCTCCAGGATGGCGATGGCGGAGACGAGGCCGTCGTCGTAGCCGCGCCCGATGGGCTCGTTGAAGAAGAAGTGGCCCGACTTCTCGAAGCCGGCGACCGCCTGGAGCTCGTTGACGCGGCGCTTGATGTAGGAGTGGCCGGTCTTGAAGTAGTCGGTCTTGGCGCCATTCGCGATGAGCACCGGGTCGGTCATGAAGAGGCCGGTGGACTTCACGTCGACCACGAACTGGGCGTCCTTGGTGATCTTGGAGAGGTCGCGGGCGAGCATCACGCCGACGATGTCGGCGAAGATCTCGCCACCGGTCTCGTCGATCACGCCGCAGCGGTCGCCATCACCGTCGAAGCCGAAGCCGACGTCGGCCTTGTGCTCCAGCACCGCATCGCGGATGGCGTGGAGCATCTCCATGTCCTCGGGGTTGGGGTTATAGCGCGGGAAGGTGTGGTCGAGCTCGGTGTCGAGCGGGATCACCTCCACGCCGAGGCGCTCCAGCACCTTGGGGGCGAAGGCGCCGGCGGTGCCGTTGCCGCAGGCGCAGACCACCTTCAGCTTGCGCTTGATGTCGCGTCCCTTGACGAGGTCGTCCATGTAGACCGGCGGAAAGTCGTCGACGAAGACGTAGGAGCCGCCGCCGGCAAGGTCGAACGAGGCGGAGAGCACGATCTCCTTGAGGCGGCCCATCTCGTCGGGCCCGAAGGTGCGCGGGCGGTCGGCGCCCATCTTCACGCCGGTCCAGCCGTTCTCGTTGTGGCTCGCCGTCACCATCGCCACGGCCGGAACGTCGAGGGCGAACTGGGCGAAGTAGGCCATCGGCGTCACCGCGAGGCCGATGTCGTGCACCTTGCAGCCGGCCGCCATCATGCCCTGAATGAGGGCGGTCTTGATGGCGGAGGAATAGGAGCGGAAGTCGTGGCCGGTGACGACTTCCTTCGGCTTGCCCATCTCGCCCAGAAGGGTGCCGATGCCCATGCCGAGCGCCTGGACACCCATCAGGTTCAGCTCTTTGCCGAACAGCCACCGGGCATCGTACTCGCGAAAGCCGGTGGGCTTCACCATCGGCTGCGATTCATACTCGTAGGTGTTCGGGGTGAGCTGGGGGCGAGGCTTTGGAAACATGGGCGCGCTCCGGTCATGCAAGGCAGAAAGGCTGCCTATCCTGTTTGACGGAGCAGGCAAAGGGGCAAAAGGGATTGTCGGGCGAAAGGCGAGGGGAGAGCTCGTCCAGTCTCAACTCATGCCCGGCAAACACTCCGGATGACGTCGATAGAGGACGGCAAACATCATCAGGTGAATCGCCGAGGCATAGTAGGTCGTCGGCGTATAGTTGAAGAGGTTCATATCGACGGGCTGGCCGGTGAGATCGCAGCGGATCGTCTCCGCCAGCGCCTGATATCCCGGATCCTTCAACGCCCCGAGGCTGTGCCCGTTCGGCGAGCGCCGCGTGAGATAGGGGCTGTTGTTGCGATAGAAGAGCTCGAGCGCCTGGTCCCGCTCCGGCCCGTCGAGGAGGAGGAGATTGAGACCCACGCGGATGGCGTTGTAGCCGAATTCGCGCGGTCCCACGTCGCGTGCGGTCTTCGGGTGGCGCGGATCCTCCGCCGAGGTCCAGTCCGTCAGGGTGCCGTTGCGCAGCGAACGGTTGATGAGATCGAAGCCCGATCGCGAGACGCTGTCCCAGTCATATTGCGGCGTGAGCGCCTCCGAGATGTGGAGCGCGGAGAAAACGTAGTAGGAGAGATTGAGCACCGGGCCGTCCGCCTGCGAGCGGGTGCCGAACCCCTTTTCGGCCGGCATCAGCAGGAGCTGACCCCTGTGGTGGCGGATCAGCTTCTTGCCGATCGCCTCCGACGTCCGGATCGCCTGTTCCAGATAGTCGCCGCGGTTCCAGCGGCGGCCGGCGAGCGCCAGCGTCGAGGAGATGATGAGGTCGGCGTCGGTGGCGTTGTTGTTGTCGGTGATCCCGTGGCCGGGAGTGTAGCGCCAGGCGAAGAGATTGTCGGCGCGCAGCATGTGGTTCTTGGTGAAGTTCCAGATTTGCTCGAACGTCACCGGCTCGTCGGCGAAGAGGGACAGGAGCAGCCCGTAGGCTTGCGACTCTGAGTGGGTGATGTTGCCGTTCTCCGGATCGACGATCCGTCCGTCCGCCTTCATGAACTTTTGCCGGAAGGATGAGAAGTGCCCACGATACCAGTGGGTTACCGCTGGTGAGAAGGGCTGCCCCAAAAAGCCGAACGCTTGCGGGTCACGTCGCTCCTGAGCGTGAACGCTCGCAGGAGGCAGAAGACAAATCAGTACAAATGCGAAGGCCCAACCACAAACGGTCAGAGCCGTTTGTCGGGACAGGGCGCGGTGGGTTTGCTCCATATCGCTGACCGCCCGTCTGATGTGGATCGACGAGCGGCAGCGTAGGTGCGCACGACATGTCCGAACATGACATTGCGCAATTTTTGAAAAGAAATCTATCCAAAAATTATGAGTTTGACTCCAAATTATGTACTTTTATTTCGTCCCGAACATCCGATCTCCGGCATCGCCGAGGCCCGGGACGATGTAGCCGTGGTCGTTGAGCGCCTCGTCGATGGCGGCGGTGACGATCGGCACCTCGGGGTGGTGGCCGTGGAAGTTGTCGATGCCCTCGGGCGCGGCGAGCAGGCAGACGAAGCGCATGTCCGTCGACCCGGCCTCCTTCAGCCGGTCGACGGCGGCGATGGCGGAGTTGGCGGTGGCGAGCATCGGGTCGAGCACGATCACGCGGCGGTCGCCCATGTCGTCGGGCGCCTTGAAATAATACTCCACCGCCGACAGCGTCTTCGGGTCGCGATAGAGGCCCACGTGGGCGACGCGGGCGGCGGGCACGAGATCGAGCATGCCGTCGAGCAGCCCCTCGCCGGCGCGCAGGATCGGGGCGAACACCAGCTTCTTGCCGGACAGCATCGGCGCGCGCATCGGCATCAGCGGCGTCTCGATCTCCACCATCTCGAGCGTCAGATCGCGCGTCGCCTCGTAGCAGAGAAGCATCGCGATCTCCCGCAGGAGCTGACGGAAGCCCGCGGTGGAGGTCGACTTGTCGCGCATGATGGTCAGCTTGTGCTGCACCAGCGGGTGATCGATGACGGTGACTTGGGGGAAATCGAGGGAAGACATGGTCGCGTCCTTTGAGCGACGGGTCAGAATACGGTTCCGTCGCTGATGATGCCGATGGGCGGGCTGGCGTCGCTACGCTTCTGTTGCGCCAAGCGGCGTCCTGCAAGCCAGGTGCCGCCTTCGAGGATCGAGGCGAGAGGGAGTGTCGCGGCGTCGACGCCGAGGCGCTCGCGGATCATCGGGGCGAGGCGGTCGAGGAGGGTGACGGTCGCCGCCCGCCATTCCACCACGAGCGGCTCGTCCACCGCGTGCGGGCTCGCCGCGGCGGCGGGATCGCGCAGCCTCAAGGCGCCGCCGTCGACGAAGAGGCCGCCGTTGCGGTACTCGGCGAGCCCCGTCAGCCCGTCGATGTCGGTCACCGTGACGCCGCGCACCGACAGCGGCTCGATGAGCGAATAGGAGAGCCACGAGGAGAGCTTGTGGAAGGGGACGAGGTCGCTGCCCGGGCTGCCGTCGCCGAGCGCGGGGTAGAGCCAGGTATCGCCCAAGGGCTGCCCGGCGAGCGTCAGGCGGCCGGGCCACATCGGCCCCAGCCCGTCGAGCACCGCTTCCAGGATGGCGGGGGCGGGTAACGCGCCGTCGACGGCCTCGGCGGCGAGGGCGTCGATGATGCCGCCGGGACGCGGGTCGTCCTCCACCGCGAAGAGATCGGGGGCGAGGCGGACCGCGTCGGCAAGGCTGGCGAGGAGGGCGCGGCGGCCGTCGGCACCCTCGAGGGGGTTGTCGGGGCCGATCTGGAAGCCGTCGGCGAACTCGTCGCTGCCGATCGAGTCGAGCGCCGCGGCGTCGGCCCGCAGCGGATCGGCCGGAACGGCGGAGAAGGAGCCGGCCGCGAACATGGCGAAGGAGGCGAGGGCGAGACCTTCGGAGCGGCCGATCGTCTCGCCGGTCGCCGCCTCGTGATAGCGCCAGAGCGGCCCGGCCCCGGCGTCGAGAAGCACGGACACGATGGCGAGATCGCCCATCGCGCGCGCCGCCTCCGCGGGGCTCGCCCAGCCGCGGGCGGCGGCGAGGCTGGCGAAGCGGTCGATGCCCCCCGCCTCGAAATGGCGCCAGCGGGAGTGAAACGGCACCTCGAGGTCGGCAAAGCGCTCCCGCGTCAGCGCCGCGACCATGTCGGCGATGGGCCCCATCGCCTCGGGGGCGAAGGCGAAATGCTCCGACGACCCATCCTCGATCCGCGCGAAGAGGGCGGCGGAGCGCTCGCGGATCGCCGCCGCCGACAGCAGATAGCGCGCCGCCTCGAGCGCCGCCTCGTCGGCGGTCTCACTCATCGAGGAGGCGGCCCTTGACGGTCTTGAGGTCGCTCGTCACGTCGGTGTCGGAGTAGTAGCCGGCCGCCTTCTTGGCCTCGATCTCCACCATCGCGTCGGCCGGGATCAGGTCGTCGGGGATGGTGACGCGCTCGCCGATCTCGATACCGGAATTGATGATCGAATCGTGCTTCATGTTGCTCATGGAGACGAAGCGATCGATCCGAGTGATGCCGAGCCAGTGAAGCGTATCGGGCATCAATTCCTGAAAGCGGGCGTCCTGCACCCCGGCGACGCACTCGGTCCGCTCGAAATATTCGGAGGCGGTGTCGCCGCCCTCCTGCCGCTTGCGCGCGTTGTAGACGAGGAACTTCGTCACCTCGCCCAAGGCACGCCCTTCCTTGCGGTTGTAGACGATGAGGCCGGCGCCGCCCGCCTGGGCCTCGCGGATACACTCCTCGATGCCGTGCACCAGATAGGGGCGGCAGGTGCAGATGTCGGAGCCGAACACGTCGGAGCCGTTGCACTCGTCGTGGACGCGGCAGGTGAGGCGGCGCTTCGGGTCCTGGATCGCCTCCGGGTCGCCGAAGATATAGACGGTGATGGAGCCGATGGGCGGGAGGAAGACGAGAAGATCGGGACGCGTGACGAGCTCGGGAAACATGCCTCCGGTCTGCTCGAAGAGGACGCGGCGCAGGCGTGTCTCCTCCACGCCGAAGCGCTCGGCGAGACCGGGCAGATACCACACCGGCTCGATCGCCGCCTTGGTGACGGCGACGTCGCCCGACTCCTTCATGACCTTGCCGTCGGCCTTGAGCCGGCCGAGGCGCAGCGCGTCCTTCAACTCGTGCAGCGTGAGGTGGGCGCGCGTGATCGCGATGGTCGGGCGGATGTCGACGCCTTCGCCGATGATGCCGGCGAAGGCCTCGGCCGCCATATGCCCCCAAGGGTCGAGCGAGACGATCTTCTTCGGGTCCGTCCACGACGGAAAGGGGCCGATCTGATGGGTCGGCGCGGTATTGGTGAGGTCGGGCCGGCGGATTGGGTTGAGCGCGCCGGACGTCACGGCGAGGGCGCGGTAGAGCGAATAGGAGCCGCCGTGGGTGCCGATGGCGTTGCGGTCGGCCGCCTCCGTCACCGTGCCGACGATGGGGCCGCGCTCCTGCGGTGTTGGCGCGCCCCAGTGGATCGGGAAGCGCATCTTCTTGCCGCTTCCCGGGTGCGACGTCAGGCGGATGTGTGTTTTGCGGTTGACCGAATCGCCCATGGCGCATGTCTCCCAGAGGGGCCGTCGAACGGGACGGCATCGCGCAAAAGAAGCGCGCCCCATCGCATATCTAACTTGCCTGCGCCAGTGCGGAATTCCCGACGCACCGCAAGATGGTGGCGTGATTTCTCTTCAACCAACGCTATCGGTTCTCTATGGTGACGCTATCATGACGTTTCCGCCCCGTCGTCGCCGCGGCGACATCCATCCGATTCCTTTCCCGGTGCTGATCGCCGACATCGGCGGCACCAACGTTCGGCTCGGCGTATTGACCGAAGCGCACAGCCCGTTGCGCATCTTCCCGACGAAGCCGACCCATGCCTTTCCCGACTTCGTGTCGGCGGCGACCGAGATCGTGCTCGACACCACCTCGGTGTTGCCGCGGTCGCTGCTCATCGCGCTCGCCGGGCCCGTCGGGGGCGAGAGCGTCAAGCTCACCAACGCCGATTGGGTGATCGAGCCGACCCGGCTCGCGGAGGCGCTCGACCTCGAAACCGTCATCATGTTCAACGATTTCGAGGCGCTGGCCCTGTCGCTGCCGGCGCTCGAGGGCGAGCAGCTGATGCAGATCGGCGGCGGCGAGGCGATGAGCCGGGAGCCGCGCGTGGTGATCGGCCCCGGCACCGGTCTCGGCGTCGCCGCCCTCGTCTATGCCGACCAGTGCTACACGCCGATCGCCGGGGAGGGGGGGCACGTGAGCTTCGGCCCCGAGAGCCCGCGCGACTTCGAGATCTGGCCGCACCTTGAGCGCTTTCACGGCCGCATCTCGGGCGAGGCGCTGATGTCGGGCGATGGACTGATGCGCATCTATCACGCCCTGTCGCGGCTTGCCGGCATCGACGCGTCGTGGTGCGAGAAGGGGGCGGACGTCACCGGCGCGGCGGCGAACGGCGATCAGATGGCGGAGGAGGCGATCGACCTCTTCCTCACCTATCTGGGTCGTCTCGCCGGCGATCTGGCGCTGATCTTCCTCGCCCGCGGCGGCGTCTACATCGCCGGCGGCGTCGCGCCGCGGGTGAAGGACCGCTTCGCCACGAGCGGCTTCCGTGCCGCGTTCGAGAGCAAGGCGCCGCACGAGGCGATCATGGCCTCGATCCCGAGCTTCCTCATCACCGAGCCGAAGCCGGCGATGGCGGGAATGGCGACGTTCGCGACGATGCCGGAGCGGTTTTCCTTCGATCTCAAAGATCGCCGCTTCGACCGCTAGAAGGGGCTTGCGCCGCACGAAAGGATCGTCCATAAGCGCCCAACGACGGAGCGCGGGTGTAGCTCAGGGGTAGAGCACAACCTTGCCAAGGTTGGGGTCGTGGGTTCGAATCCCATCGCCCGCTCCAAAATTCCTCGAAAAATCAGTGGTTGATGGCGCGGCGATGACCATCGGATTTTCCGATCGGGGGTCGCGGGACCAATAGCCACGCGGGTCGTCGGCAGTTCCGGCGACGGTCGCATCGAGCGGTTCGGCATCGAGCGGTTCGGTAGGGGCCGCGTCACCCGAACATCCCTCCGCTGGGCTTGCGCCCGGTCGCGGATGATCCGATGCGGCGACCCGCCCGGCGGCGAGATCGCTCGGATGGCGGACATCGCCCGCAAAGCTGGATGGAACGTCTCTCGAAACCTGCTGGGCGCGGCCGTTTCGAGAGCGCTGCTGTCGCGAGCTGGTTTCGACAGATGCGATCGGCGGCGTGGTGCCTCCCTCACGAGGCTCGTGACGGGGATCGAAAGTCGTTCGTCTCTGCGAGGACCGTCGCGGGACCGGCGGGCGTCCGTCCCGCGGGCAGGGCCGAACCCGACCGCTGTCGTCTCGTCGTTTACCTTTCGGGCCGGAAACCTTATGGTCGGCGCTATCGACAACCCCTCGAGAAGCCCGGCCCGAATGTCTCCGACGTCTTTCGTCTTCGCGGTTTCACCTCCACCTCTCGCCAGGTAGGGCGGCGCGCTACGCGCTGATGCGCGCGGGGCACTCGCCATCGTGAGAGCTTGAGCCGATCACGGCCACCCCTGCCCGAGCGGCAGGGCGAAGCGCCGTGCGCTCCTCTCACCTCCCCAGTCTTTTTCAATATCGCAGCTGGACATGCGCCCGGCCACCTGGCCGTGGCCGTCCTGGCCGCGTGGCTGTCGAGAGCCCGAACTCCATGTCGAAGTCTTCTCCCCTGATCGTCCTCAGTCTATCCGCGTCGTTGTTGATGCTCGGCGTCGGGATGACCGTGGCGCTATTGCCCCAACGTGTTCACGCAATGACGGGAACGCTTGAAAGCGTCGGTCTCGTCGCTTCCGTTTTTGCGCTGACCTACCTGTTGGCCCAATTGCCGATCGGCGTCCTGTCCGATCGGCTCGGACCCAAACGGTTCCTGGTGATCGGCTACCTGCTGTGCTCGGTTTCGGGCATCGTGTTCTTCACGGCCGAAACGGCGGGCGGGATCTATCTCGGCCGAGCCATACAGGGGGTCGGCGAGGCGCCCATCTGGGCGCTAGGGCCGGCCGTCCTGTCGCTCGCCTACCCGGCCGCCAGGGGCCGCGCGATCGGCATCTACAACGCCGCCATACACATCGGTCTGACGCTCGGACCGCTGTTGGGCCTTCTGATCTCTCCGGGAGGTCAGGGCCGATTGCCGTTTCTGTGCTTCACGGGGCTCTGCCTCGCCGCGGGGGTCCTGGTGCTGCTTTTTCTGCGCCAGGCTCCCGGCACCGTCCGCCATGCGAGACCGACCGTCCGGCAATATCTTGCGGTGCTGCAACGGAGGTCGGCCGCGACGTTGCTGTTCGGCGTCCTGCTCTACGGCGCCGGCTATGGCGCCTTTCTCAGCGTCCTTCCCGCATCCCTCGTCGTCTCGCACGGCTTCGGCCCGGCGGCGGTCGGCATGTTCTTCGTCCTGTTCTATGCTGCGGTCAGCCTTTCTCAGATCGTCGTCGGTGTGCTGTCGGATCGCATCGGGAGGCATGGCTTTTTGGTCTGGGGGATGTCGCTGGCGGCGGCAGGCGTCGCCTCATTCCCGGCCGTTCCCGGCGACTGGGCCTATCTGCCGCTGGGGGGCGCGAGCGTTGGGCTCGGGATGTTCTGTGTGGCCTCGATCGCCGATCTCAGCGAGAGCGTGCCGGATCCCCTAAAAGGGGTGATCTCAGGGAGCTACTACGTCTTCTGGGGCGCGGGATACGTGCTCGGGCCGTTGGCGATCGGGGCGGTCGGTACAGGCGCTCCGTTCATCGGATATGGCGCGCTCGCGTTCCTGTTCGGACTTCAATCGCTCGCCATGCACATGCTTCTGAAATGACGAATTCCATCCCGAAGCCAGCGTCGCCTTATGCAGCGAGTCGGCAGAGGGCTTGAAATCGCCGTGCGCGCGATCCTCGCAATCTGCGAACCCGTCTGAGCGGGCCCCTCGTCGCGATCCCGCGCGGCGGGGTCAGGCGGCGAGGGGCTGGATCGCGCTCCAGAAGCGCTCTACGTCGCGGCGTTCCTCGACGTTGCGGCGATAGGCGCGGATCTCGATGGGGATCGACCATTGCGGGCCGCCGGCCTCTACCAGCGTGCCCGCGTCGAGCTCTTCCGTCGCGAGGCGCCGGGGGAGCCAGAGCAGCCCTCGCCCCCGCATCGCCATGGCCTTGAGGCCTGCGGTCATTGCGTTTTCGTGGCGGGACTCGAACGTCGGAGCGCCCTTGTTCAGCATGAGGCGGTGCTCCACGAGCTTCGCCGTGAAGGTCTGCTGCGGGTGGTCGAGGAGCGCCACCGGGCCTTCACTGTCGAGGTGGTGGAGCGGTGCGCCGTCGGCGTCGGGGGCGGAGACGGGCATCAGCCTATCATGCGCCAGACGAATGTGGTCGAAGCGCTCCGGATCCAGTTGGATCAGCGCACTCTCGTGGAAATAGGCGATGTAGATGTCGCATCGCCCTTCCCGCAACTGCTCCACGCATTCGTGTTGGTTGGCGCACACCACCCGCGTCTTCAGTCGTCCGGTGCGTGCCTCGATGCTGTCGAGCCAGTCGGGAAAGAACGACATGGCGATGTTGGCGAGCATCGAAAAGGAAATGAACGATCGCTTGCTGCGCCCGGCGTCGGCGATATTGTCCCGCTCCTGGTGGAGGGACTGAACGATCTCTTCGGCAACCTTGCGGAACGTGCGCCCCTCCGGGGTGAGCGCCACGGGCACGGTGCTGCGGTCGACGAGGGGCGCCCCCACCCAGTCCTCGAGCGCGCGGATGCGGCGTGAAAAGGTCGGCTGCGTGCTGTTTCTGATGGCAGCCGCCCGGGAAAAGCTGAGCGTCGTGCCGAGACACAGAAAGTCTTCCAGCCAGATCAGATCCATCGTCCCACGCTCCAGAAGATGCTTTTCGGCATCGTGTCGCCGGTGTTGCTCATGTCGGCACAGTGGTGAGTGTCTGTGCATTATACATTGATCGCATAACCTATGCGATCTTTCGAATTCTGATTCGAGGGGGATGTGCCTAGGTTGGGCAGGCCGTGGGCGGGGCAGGTGCCACGCGACGGCGACGGATCGTCTCCCTGCCGGCCGCTTCGAGGCCCGCGCAATCAAGGACAAGGGACCCCCATGAGCATGACGAAATCGGTCCGCATGCTGGCTCTCGCCCTCGCCGGGGCGCTGGCTGTCGGCACCGCACAGCCCGCCGCGGCCCAGGACGGCGAGCTCGCGCGCATCGTCTCCAACAAGACCGTGCGTGTCGGCGCCATCGAAGCCTATCCCTACTACCGCAAGGATCTGAAGTCCGGCGAGTGGACGGGCATGATGCCGGAAATCTTCGACACGCTGTTCGGCAGCATCGGCGTCAAGGTCGAGTATGTGACCACCACCTGGGGCACGGCGGCGGCCGGCCTCCAGGCGAACCAGTTCGACGTGGTCGGCGGCCTCAACGCCACCCCGATGCGCGCCCTCGCCCTGTCGTTCTCGGTGCCGATCGCCCAGTCGAAGCTGAGCGTCATGACCCTCGGCGACGACAGCTCGGGCTTCACCACCTGGGCGGGCCTCAACTCGCCGGACGTGAAGATCGCCGCCGTCGACGGCGCCTCCACCACCCGCCTCGGCCAGAAGCTCGCGCCGGACGCCACCTGGACGCTGGTGAAGTCCACCGACGCCATGATCCTCGAGCTCGAGAGCGGCCGTGTCGACGTGATCCTGTCCAACGCTCCGACGCTGTCGCAGTATAAGCAGGCGAAGGGTGCCGGAACGCTCGTCATTCCCGAGCCGGTGCGGGCCCAGAACGTCAATATCGGCCTGCGGCAGAACGCCGACGACCTGAAGGCCTGGCTCGACGTCGCCGTCGACTACTTCACGGCCATCGGCGACATCCCGACCATCTGGGACAAGTACGTCCCGGTCGAAGACTGATCGCGACCCGGCCCGGCTTCGGCCGGGCCGACGCCCTTGCAGAAGGAACAGCGATGGCACCGCTTCTCAGCGTCAAGGGGCTGCGCAAGGTGTTCGGGAACCTGACGGTGCTCGATGGGGTCGATCTCTCCGTCGAGCGCGGCGAGGTGATCGGCTTCATCGGCTCGTCCGGCTCGGGCAAGTCGACCTTCCTGCGCTGTCTCAACCATCTGGAGGTGCCGACCGACGGTGAGATCCGTCTCGACGGCGAGCTCGTGGGCTACGCCGAGGCGGGGGGCACGGTCCGCCCGCTGCCCGAGCGCAAGCTGAGCGAGCAGCGGCGCCAGATGGCGATGGTGTTCCAGCACTTCAATCTCTGGCCCCACAAGACGGCGCTCGAAAACATCACCGAAGGGCCCATCGTGGTGAAGCGGGAAGCGGGAGCCGTCGCCCGTGAGCGGGGGCGGGCGCTCCTCGCGCGGGTCGGGCTCGGCGACAAGGCCGACGCCTATCCGAGCCGCCTCTCCGGCGGTCAGCAGCAGCGCGTGGCGATCGCCCGGGCGCTCGCTCTCGAGCCCAAGATCCTGTTGTTCGACGAGCCCACCTCGGCCCTCGATCCGGAGCTCGTCAACGAGGTGCTGAAGGTCATCC